>JBCCBP010000008.1:0-102237 GCA_039033995.1 Pseudomonadota bacterium
TGAAAATGGATGTGTGGCGGCCAGCCGCCGTTTTCGTGCTCAGCGCCGAGATGGGCAAACACTTCGCCGCGTTTGATCGGTTGCCCGGGTGCCAGGGATGCCGCCGAGTCGTGCTGCAAGTGACCGTACAATGTGTAAAACGTCACGTCGTCCGTGGGTGTGTGCTTCAGCACGATCAGACCGCCGTAGTCGAACTCGCGGTCACAGACTTCGGCACTGTGGACGACACCGTCGAGTGGCGCGTGCACGGGCGTCCCGGCGGGCAGGAATACGTCGATCGCGATATGGAATGTCCTGCGCGCACTGGCCTGATGATCGCCGGCCAGGAAGAAATCGGCGCCATAGATTAGTCGTGCTTCGCGATAGCGACCGAGCACGCCGCGTGTACCGTCAGGATCGAGTGCTGTGATGAGGCTCGCGACCTGTGACAGATCCGGCGCGATGGGATTGTCGGGTGTATCGATACCTGCAATGTGTAGATCGAGTTGCGGCGCGTTGGCCAATGATCGGTCAAACAGTGGCGCGGCGGTATTGCCGTGCGTGGCTATCCAATCGCGCGTGGGTTGCTGCTGCGACGGCAGCCCGGTCGCTTGCCGCAACCCCGCTTCGATGAAGTCCGTGTTGGATGCGGCGTTAGCGGCAAGAAAGCGAGTAACAGCGGCCTGCGAGGTTTGCAGGTAAGGATCATCATCGCCGGCGACCACGGCCTCATGCGCATGCACTGCGCTGACGGCCATGCGTGTCAGTGCCAGCGGCCAGATCAGCGCGATTTCTGATTCATCCAGCGGGTGCTGTGCGGCGTACGCTGCAACAAAACGATTCAGCGCGGTGATCGGTTGTTCGGATTGCAGCATCAGATAGGCGGCTGCGATAGCCACATCCACAACGCGCGGAGCCGCGATCATATCGCCAAAATCGATGATGCCGGCGAGTTGCGGCGCCGCGTTCGCTGGCGTTGTACAGAACAGGTTGTGCTCGTTCAGATCATTGTGGATCGCCTGAGCAGGGAGCTGTCCTAACCGCTCAAGCGCAGGCGTCGTCAGATTAGAAAAAATCGCGTGCAACGTATCTGCCAACGGATGCGATGACAACGCACCAGCGTCATCGCGCACATTTAGCGCCTCGCGGAGATCCCAACGCATCGTCCGTGTCAGAGCCGGGTGTTCAAAATCGGCCAGTGCCGTGTGCAGCGATGCAAGCGTCGTTGCGATGTCGGCGACCAGCGTGAGCGCCAACGGCCGAGTCTCGGCGAGTACCGTCCCGGGCACCCGACTGATGGCCCAGCACAGATGAGTAGATGATCCGTCTGACAACTCGATCAGGTGTCCACCAGACGCGGTTGGTACCAGACGCGGCACCGCAAGGTTGCGGTTGGCGAGGTGGGTCAGACAGGCAATCTGAAGATCAACGATGTCGCGCGGACAGTTAGCGCGCATCACTTTGTAAATGACCGTGCCATCCGAGAAATTTAAGTCGAATTCTCCGGCCAGTGACTGCCACTCGGTACTGAGTGTCCAATACTCCCCCAGTAGCGTGCGCCAATGATCGTTGGTTTTTCTCATGTGCTAGCCGTAGATCTGCTCGGGTAGCCAGGTCGCCAACGACGGAAACAACGCGATGATGATCAGCGCCAGAATCTGAATCGCAATGAACGGCAACACACCGCGATAGATATCACTGGTCTGGACACTATCGGGTGCGACCCCGCGTAAATAGAACAACGCAAACCCGAACGGCGGGGTCAGAAACGACGTCTGCAGATTGATTGCGATCATTACACCGAGCCAGACCGGATCGAGTCCCATCGCCATCAGGATGGGACCAACGATCGGCACGACGACGAAGGTGATCTCGATAAAATCGAGTACAAAACCCAGCAGGAACATGATTAACATGACCACGATGAATGCGCCGACGACACCGCCGGGTAAGCCCGTCAGCAAATGCTGCACCGCTTCGTCGCCGCCGTATCCGCGGAATACGAGCGCGAATACCGATGCGCCAATCAGAATCATGAATACCATGCACGTGACGCGCGTCGTCGATTCGACGATGTCTCGGAGCTTCCGCCCATCGAGTTCGCGACGCAGTGCTGCGAGCAGCAACGCTCCGCCCGCACCGACGCCAGCCGCTTCCGTCGGCGTCGCGAAGCCAATGAGTATAGAGCCGAGTACCGCGATGATCAGTGTCAGCGGTGCGATCAATACCTTGATGACTGCGATCGCACCAACGCGCTCGCTGGCTTCCTGTTCGGACAATCCCGGCATGCTGTCCGGTTTGATGTAAGCGACGAGCAGCAGCCACAGCATATACAGCCCGACCAGCAGCAGGCCGGGGAACAATGCACCAGCGAACAAATCGCCGACCGACACCGTCTCTGGCGAGAAGATGCCCTGCTGCAGTTGTGCTTGTTGATAAGCAGCGGACAACACGTCGCCGAGGAGTACCAATACGATGGAGGGCGGGATGATCTGGCCGAGTGTGCCCGACGCGCAGATGGCACCGCTGGCAACAGCGGGCGAATAGCCGCGTTGTAACATCGTCGGCAACGACAACAAACCCATGGTAACGACCGTCGCACCAACGATGCCCGTGCTCGCCGCCAGCAACATGCCGACCAACATCACGGATAGCCCAAGCCCACCACTCTTTTTGCCGAACAATGCCGATAAGGTCGTCAGCAGCGACTCGGCGATCTTGGCGCGTTCCAGTGTGACGCCCATGAACACGAATAGCGGCACGGCGATCAACGTTTCGTTGCTCATAATGCCGAATAACCGGTTGGGCATGCTGGTCAGAAACGCGGCGTCGAACGCGCCGGCGGCGACGCCACCGAGCGCGAACAGGAGCGAAGTGCCCGCGAGTACAAACGCCACTGGGTAGCCGGTCATCAAGATGACGATGACGACAGCAAACAGCGAAAGTGCGATCCAGGCCATCGCTAGCGCCTCACAGTCCGCCAGGCTTTGATCGATTGCGCCAATGCCTGCAATAGCAGCAACGTTGGCATCACGAGCATGAAGGTCTTCAGCAGCGGTGTGGCTGGATATGGCAGTCCGCCGGCCTGGCGCGATGCTTCCAGCGCTGCCCAGCTACCAGTGACGTAGCCCCAAGAATGGATCACCAAAATGACGCAGAACGGCGTGAGCAGCAGCAGATTGCCGATCAGATCGACGAGCGCCTTACGATGTTTTGAGAAGCCGCGATAAAACACATCGACCCGCACGTGCTGATCCGCCTGCAAGGTATACGCTGCGGCGACCAGGAAGACGGTCGCATGCATCCACGTGGTGAGCTCCTGCAACCAGATGCGCCCGAAACCGAACACGTCACGGCCAATCAGTACAGCGAGCGTATTTAACACCATCGCTAGAGTCAGCCAAGCGACGAGTTGGCCTATGCGCCGATTGAGTCCTTCGATCCAGTCGGTCATTCAACGACGCCAGAAAGTCGGCGTGACGAGCACGAGCAACGTGAAGATCTCAAGACGGCCGAGCACCATCGCGATCACGGATACCCATTGACCGGCGGGACTGACGTTCATGAAACCGCTCGTGACCTCGCCAAGCCCCGGGCCGAGATTGTTCAGTGTGGCGGCCGTCGCCGCGAACGCGCTGGCCTGATCCAGTCCGGTGCTCAGCAACGCAAGCAGAATCACCGTGAAGACGACGATGTAGAGTGCGAAAAACCCCCAGACGGCTTCTACGACGCGACGCGACACGGCCTTGTTGCCAATCTTGACCGGAATTTCGGCGCTAGGATGTACCAGTCGTGCGATTTCTCGCGCGCCCTGTCGATACAACAACATCGCGCGCATCACTTTCAGACCGCCGGCCGTCGAGCCGGCACAGCCACCGATAAAGCTCGCAAGAATCAGCAGCACAGGAATAGCGCCTGGCCAGCTCGCGTAGTTCGCAGTCGTAAAGCCGGTGGTCGACGCGATGGACACCACCTGGAACGCGCTATCGACCAGCGATTTCTCGGCGGTTGAAAATGTCTCGCTGAGGCGCAATGCCGTGAAGACGACGACGGTCAATACAAACAGGATCAATGCATAGGCACGACACTCAGGGTCTTCGAAATAGTGTCGAATGCTGTTGTTGCGCCAGGCGAAAAAATGCAGCGAAAAGTTGATCCCCGCGAGGAACATGAACACGATACAGACGATATCGATCGCGCTGCTGTCGAAGTGACCGATGCTCAAGTCGTAGGTCGAGAAACCGCCGATCGCGACGGTCGAGAAGCTATGGCAGATAGCATCGAACACGCTCATGCCCGCGAGCCAATAGGCCACGGCACAACAAATCGTAAAGCCCAGATAGACATACCAAAGCGCCTTGGCCGTCTCGGTGATGCGCGGCGTCAGCTTGGTGTCTTTCACCGGGCCGGGCGTCTCGGCGCGATAGAGCTGCATGCCACCGACACCGAGCATCGGTAGTACGGCGACGGCCAAAACGATGATACCCATGCCACCGAGCCACTGCAGTTGTTGGCGGTAGTACAGAATCGCTTCCGGGAGGTTGTCCAGACCGACCAGCACTGTGGCCCCGGTCGTCGTCAGGCCCGACATCGATTCGAAGACCGCTTCGGTCAGCGTCAGTGCGGGTGTGGGCGACAGGAACAGCGGGGTTGCCCCGAAGGCGCCGAGTACCAGCCAGAAGGACGCGACGACCAGGAAGCCATCGCGCAACCGCATATCGCGATTGGCGCGCCGGACCGGCCAGAACAACGCTGCGCCGACGACGATAATGAACACGAACGAGTACACGAACACGCGCCAGGTACCATCGTCGAACAGGAACGAGACCAGAATTGGCGGCAGCATCGTCACACTGAACATCATCAGCAGGATGCCGAGAACGCGTTGGACGACAGAAAAATTCACGCGTGGTGCTCCTCGTCAGAGGAAAGAAACGCCAACCTGGAACAACGCCTCAACCTCTTCGATGCGACGTCGATCAGACAGGAAGATGATGACGTGGTCATCAGCCATAATCGTTGTATCGTGATGCGCAATGATAACTTGTTCATCACGCACCAGTGCCGCGATAGAAGCACCGCGCGGCAGCTTGAGGCTCTCGATGGTTTTGCCGACCACCTTGCTGTTGCCCTCGGTGCCGTGCGCGATGGCCTCGATAGCTTCTGCTGCGCCTCGGCGTAACGAGTGGACCTTGACAACATCGCCGCGGCGGACGTGGGCAAGCAACGAGCCGATGGTGATCTGCTGTGGCGAGATTGCCACGTCAATACTGCCCGATTCCATCAGCTCGGCGTAAGACGGCCGGTTGATCAGGGCCATCACTTTGTGGGCGCCGAGCCGTCGCGCCAGCATGGCCGATAGAATGTTGGCCTCTTCCGCATTGGTCAGTGCGCAGAACACATCGGCGCTGTCGATATTCTCCTCGAGCAGTAAGTCTTCGTTGGCGGCGTCGCCGTTCAGCACGATCGCCTTGGACAACTGCTCCGAGATATAGCGCGCACGTTCCGGATCGCGTTCGATAATCTTGACCTGATTGGTTTGCTCGAGGGTTTGTGCGAGTCGCAGGCCGATGTTGCCGCCACCGGCGATGATGACGCGACGCACCGGGTCCTCGAGTTTGCGCATCTCACTCATGAACACACGAATGTCTTCGCGTGCGGCGAGGAAGAACACCTCATCACCTTCACGAATCACGGTATCGCCTTCGGGGTGAATGGATTTGCCATCGCGATAAATAGCGGCGATCCGCGCCTCGGTGTTCGGAATATGTTCCTTGATGTTTTTCAGTTGTTGCCCGACCAGCAGACCATCGCGGTCGGCTCGAGCGCCAACGAGTCGTGCACGGTCGTTAGCGAACTCGAGCACCTGCAACGCCCCGGGATAGAGAATGAGTTGCTCAATGTATTCGCAGACGAGCTGCTCTGGGCTGATCCGGACGTCGACCGGCATCGACTCCTGCGCGAACAGCCGATCTGCCGTCATGTACTCAGCCGCGCGGATACGAGCGATCTTGGTTGGCGTGCGGAACAGTGAGTAGCCGACCTGACAAGCGACCATGTTGGTTTCGTCGGAATCGGTCAGCGCGATGATGATATCGGCATCGCGCGCGCCAGCGCGTTCGAGCACGTCGGGAAAGCCGGCGTGGCCGACCACCGTACGAATATCGAGTCGATCCTGAAGTTCCCGAAGTACCTCGGGATTCAAGTCAACGACCGTGACTTCGTTCGCTTCCTCTCTGGAAAGCTGTGTGGCGGCGCTGGCCCCAACCTGACCCGCGCCTAAGATCAGGATCTTCATTCGGTTGGATTCTACATGAACTCTAGGTTCGCGTAGTTAAGAACCAGTGTTTTCGTGCCGGCCGTCTCAAAATTGACGGTCACCTGGGTATGTGCTCCCTGGCCATGGCAGCCGACGATAACCCCTTCACCGAACCGGCCGTGGCGCACGAGGCTGCCGAGTTGCACGGCTGGTGCTTCAATTGCAGCGCTGGCGTGCCGTGGGCTGGGTCGTTGTGCGACCGGTCGCGACAAGTGGGCGCGCGGCCGAATTTCTTCAAGTAGTGACTTGGGAATCTCGCTGATAAAGCGGGATGGCACGCCATAGTTGTCCATCCCGTGCAGCCGACGTTGTTCCGCATAGGTCAGGTAGAGCGCCGACATGGCGCGTGTGCAGCCGACATAACACAGCCGGCGTTCTTCCTCGAGACCGCTGGGGTCGTTGATCGACCGCTGGTGCGGGAACAGGCCGTCTTCCATACCGCACAGGAACACCAATGGGAACTCGAGGCCTTTCGCCGAGTGCAGCGTCATCAGTTGCACACAGTCCTCCCAGGCATCCGCCTGGCCTTCACCCGCCTCCAGGGCGGCGTGTGCCAGAAACGCATCCACCTCCGACATGTTTTCTGTTTCGGCATCCGGCTCTGGCGTAAAGCCGCGAGCAGCGCTGACCAGTTCTTCGACGTTTTCGATGCGCGTTTGCGCCTTTTCTTCCCCTTCCTTGCGATAGTGGTCGAGCAGCCCGCTGTGATGGATGACGTGGTCCACAATCTCGTGCAGCTCAAGCCCTTCGCAGTCGAGCGCCATCTGTTCGATCAGATTCAGAAAATTCTTGATCGCATTTGCTGCTCGGGCCGCCATCTGTTCGGCTGCCACAGCGCCGGCGGCGCGCCACAGTGTGCAGGCATTCGCGCGTGCATACTGGCGGATCGTCTGAATGCTGCGGGCGCCAATGCCGCGCGCTGGCACGTTAACGATGCGCTCAAATGCTGCATCGTCATCGCGGCTGCTGATCAGGCGCATATAGGCGAGCACGTCCTTAATCTCGGCACGTTCGAAGAAGCGTAAGCCGCCGTAAACCCGATAGGGAATACGGGCATTCAGCAGCATCTCTTCGAGCACGCGCGACTGCGCATTTGACCGATACAGAATGGCGGCTTCGTCGCGCCGCTGGCCCTGCGCGATCCAGTCTTTCAGGCGATTCACGACGAAGTCGGCTTCGTCGCGCTCGTTGAAAGCGGCGTAGAGCTTGATGAGCTCACCATCGATGCCGTCGGTCCACAGGTTCTTGCCCATTCGACCGCCGTTGTTCTCGATGATAGCGTTCGCGGCATTCAGAATATTGCCGGTCGAGCGATAGTTCTGCTCCAGCTTGACGATTTGCGTGTCCGGAAAGTCGATACTGAATTTACCGATGTGCTCAACGCGGGCACCACGCCAGCGATAGATCGACTGGTCGTCATCACCGACTGCGAACGGAATCGCGCCACCATCGGTGAGCAGGCGTAGCCAGCCATATTGGATGGCGTTGGTGTCCTGAAACTCGTCGACCAGCACATGCTGGAATCGGCGCTGATAGTGGGCTAGCAAGGTCGGGTTGTTGCGCCACAGTTCGTGAGCTCGCAGCAGGATTTCCGCGAAATCGATCAGACCAGCACGATCGCAGGCTTCCTGATAATCCTCGTAGAACGCAATGAGACGCTTTCGGTTGGGGTCGCCACCGTGATCCAGATGCTGCGGACGCAGGCCCTCGTCTTTGTTGTTGTTGATGAAGGATTTCACTTCGCGTGGCGACCATTCGGCGTCAGCTGCGGTACTTTCCTTCAACAGTCGCTTGATCAGCCGATCCTGGTCACCGCTGTCGATAATCTGGAAGTTCTGCGGCAGGCCGGCCTCTTGCCAATGACGTCGTAGCAGGCGATGCGCCAGACCATGAAACGTGCCAAGCCACAAATGCTGCGCCGGCATCCGCAGGAGCTGCTCGATGCGCGACCGCATTTCGGCGGCGGCCTTGTTGGTGAAGGTCACGGCGAGCAGGCTCTGTGGCGGTACGCGTTCGACTTCGATGAGCCAGGCAGCACGGTGCACCAGCACGCGGGTTTTGCCGCTGCCGGCGCCAGCGATGACCAGCACGGGTCGAGCGGGTGCGCTGACGGCCTCGCGCTGCGCGTCGTTCAGCGATTGAAGTATCGGATGCGTGTCATTCACAGTGAGGAACTGTCGGTCGATAGGCTGACGGGTCAGTTTAGCAGAGGTGGGTGCAGGGGGTGGGTTTCACGGCATTCGGTCATGCTTGTCTTCGACGTCTCGGACATCCTGTCCTTCACGGCATAAATTTAGGCGTATGTGCCGATCCTTTGCGCGTCGCTCCCGGACTTCCTGTCCTCCGCGACATTCGATCATCCTAGATCGAAAAAAAGGTCCGGGTAGCCTGAGCTACCCGGACAAATGGCCACGCGTCTTGGTGGTTTGTCGGTTATTCGAATTGCGAGACGTACGGCATCGACTGGTACGTGATCCGTCGGTCGTCGAAACCGAGCATGTCTGCGCGACTATCGCCGTCGATGTCGCCGACGATTCGTGGTCCATAGTCACGGCAGGCGATAGAGGCCGTGCAACCTGACGTCGGCCGTGGCCCTGTGTAGTCGATGTACCAGGAAGGATCGTCGACATTGAAGGCCGGCGTGATAAATCGCAGATCCTCGAACCCATCGGTGCCATCGATACCTCGCTTGTTGATACCAATGGCGGCGCCGGCACCGCCGAAGCCAACGATGTCGGGGAAGTCGTCGCCGTTCACGTCGGCAAGATAGCGCGGGTAGACACCAAATGAGGGTCTGCCGTCGACGGTCCTCCGGTCGGACCAGGTTTCGCTACCGAAATCATCCGACAGCGTGACGCGGCCGCTGAAGTCGAAGCTGCCGCCACTGGACTGATTGACATACATGATGACGACGTTGCCGCCAGCCCCGACGAAGTCAGGCAAGCCATCGCCTGTCATGTCCTCGATCCAGCGCTTGGTGATGCCGACGCGGTAGCCGCGGCTGTAGGACAGTGCATTGAAGCCGAGATACGGGCCAAAGCTACCGTTACACTCAGACAAGCTGGCGAGTGTGTTGGTTTCGGCGAAGATCACCACATCAGCGCAATCGTCGGCGTTGATATCGATGACATGCGCCGGGTAGCGTTGGCGATCAATGTCGATCGCGGCCAAGGGCGTTGCCGTGCCTCGAGTTAGTGCGTCGAGCGCCGAACCATTTCGCGTGTAGGCGACGACGCCATCAGCTTCGGCGCTGGCATGCACGAAATCGATGAAGCCGTTATTGTCGACGTCGGCCAGGAATGCCTGGTCGCGATCCTGGTTCCAGTCGATACCGGTAATCCACTCGACGGGATCATCGAAACCACTACCGTTGTTCAGTCCATAACTCACGGTATTTTCACTGGCATCGACACCGACGATATCGAGATCGCCATCGTTGTCGAGATCTGCGAACAAACGCGGGTCTGTCTCTAGTCCAGGATAAGACGCCGGTGTCCACTGGTTGTTGGCCCACACGTCGAAGCCCATCGGCTCTCCGCTGGCCGACACGAGGCCATTCGGTGAGCCAAAGCTGACCAGTGTCGGGTTGTTGGAGATGATAATGAGATCATCGTAGCCGTCCAGGTTCAGGTCGAGCGTCTTTCTCAGATGGACCCCGAGCCGGTAGCCAAACGCATAGCCGAAGCCCTCATCGGGTCGCGGCTCTGCAACCGTGGTCGTCACCGTGGCAGTCTCATTAAGCGTGTTCACGGGAGAGTCATCGTCGTTCGCATCGAGTGATATCGTGAATGTGCCCGCGCCTGGGTAGGTGTTACGTATTTGGGCCACATTGATTTGCGATGAACCGCCCGGCGCTGTGTTGAAGGGCTCGTCGACCCCACCGTCCGATTCCCAGTCGAAGTTGGCGGTTTCGACGACACGCGGGGCTTCGGCTGAAATGACACCGGAGACTTCGACATCGAATGGTGTCGCGGTTGGCTGCGCTGGATTCCTGCCGAGCAACACTTTCAGGCTGGTGAACAATGGTTCACCGCCGTTGTTTCTGTCCATGTTATCGGGCGTGCCGTCGCCATCGGTATCCGCGTTGTAGGGATCGAGCAGTCTTGCGAACTCCTCGGCATCACTGAGACCGTCGTTGTCGTAGTCCGCGACCGTCGGAGAGGAACTGATGCGCTGTCCCTCGTAGCGCAGTGGGTCTTCCTGATTGATCGCATTGACGACCCAGCTTTCACGAATTTCCTCGAAGTCACTGCGGCCATCACTATCCGTATCTGCAGAGGTCGGATCGGTGCCGTGCAGCAACTCCTCACGATAGCCGATGCCATCGTTGTCCTCGTCCTCCAGCAAAACCAGCAGTACTTCATCAAAGGCTCGCACGTCGATGTCGTCGAGCGAGTAGTTACCATCCTGCGGGTCGAACGTCGTGATTTCCGTTTCGGTGTCGCCTGTTCGTTTTTGCGTGATCACCCAACGTCCGACGGACGAAGACAGATCGCGCACTGTGATGAGACCGGTACCGTCTTCATTGAACGGGACTCGGAGGGAATCGCGCATGATGTCGCCAAGTGAGCGCCCAGGCTGCCCTGGCACGATGTTGGTTGAGGTCCGATAGAACTCAGTCTGCGCGTAAGGACCGTAGTCCAGGACGATCTTGGCCGTACGGCGGTTGATATCCTGTGCCTGCAGGTTGACAGACTCGTCGGAGGTGTCGACCACCGTCACAACGCCTTGCTCCAGTTTCAGCGATCGCGTGTCCGTCAACAGGCTGCGGACTTCCTGCAAATTGAGACCGTCGCGTTGGAACAAGAGATTGCTGATTGACTGACCCGCGGCAAGACTGATCGGCGTAAATGCGGTGTCGCGGACCAGTGTGCCTAACGCGGTGAAGGGCTCTTCACCATCGTTAACGCGCACGGCGATCAGGTCCAATGCCTCGATCGAGAGGCTCAGGTGTCCTGTGTTGACGATGTTCACACCGACGTTGATGAAACCATCCGTCACGGTACTCGACGATTCGATGTTTCGACCGCGCATCCGCTCCCAAGCTTCGCGGTTTTCGTTTGTGGTTGTGGCATCGAAGCTGACGGTAGCCTCTGCGGTCACTTTGACGCTGGTCTCCACTTCTGCGCTGGGCCCCGTTGTGCTGGCGCCAACCGTTGCTGACTGCGAGGCCTCTACGCCGAGCGTGGTGCTCGCCCCGAATGTCGTCGAGCTGGTGTTGGAAGTCGATTGCGCGCGTGTCGTGCTCTCAGTCACGGCCGAACTTTGCGATTCGGTGATGTTGGCCCCGATCACTGGCGTGTCCTGAATCTCGATCCGGATTTCCGGGACGTCTGCGACCACCGGGTTGAATCGAAAGTTATTGACGCTCGGATCGAACGTCTGGATTTCATCGCCGTCGGTGTAGCCGTCGCCATCGGTGTCGTCGTCGTCCCAGTTAGTGCCGTAGATCGTGCGTTCGTCGTCGTCGCTGATGCCATCACCGTCGGTGTCGACTGCTGACACATCGGCGCAACTGACACTGACGTTGGTGACATTGGCCGTCGCCGTGCCCGAGCCATTCGTCACCGAGCAACTCTGTTCAGGGTTGCTCGGCTGAGTGAGCACGGTGACGTCATAGGTAGCGCCGTCATCGACAGCGGTCGCGAACGTGAAGCTGCCGCTGGCGGTGACCGATAGGTTGTCGCCGCCATTGTTTTGTAACACGAGGCCGGTGCCGTTGACGCCGGATGCGTTACCGCCGATCGAAAACGTCGATGTGGGGGGTGGTTGTATGGGCGGTGCGGTGGTGTCGCCGCCACCGCCACCACCACCACAGGCCGTCAGGAACCCGGCAACGAGCGCAGTTGAAAGAAGACGCGTGGGCTTGCGCCCGAAATTGGTTGTGATCATTGTTTTCTCCAGAATCCGTGTTCGGATACCAGGGAAAGCAGCGATACAGCAGGAAGTGACCCACAATAGTTTCGAAGTGGGTTAATTCCGTAGAGAAATCAGTGAGTAAGCTGATGAAGAGAGATCATGTTATGTAAAGCGCGGAAGCGATTTTTCCACGCGGTCACAGGTGATGTGTTGGTGAACGGTCTGTCCTTAGCGACATGCATTTCGGTGTGGGATGAGATCCTTCGCGCGTCGCTCCCGGACCCCAGATCTGATGTTGGTGGTGAACCTTCGCCCGCCGCTTAGGCCAAATCACCGCCGCATCGATCGACGATCTTCGACTCAGACACGCTCACCTCCTCGTTGCGCAACTGCACCGATAGCTAAGGCTATCGATACAGCCGCGGGCCTTGATCTGACCCTGTCTGACTGGAATGTCGTGCGACCTCTGCGGTGGTTTTGACCTGACATCCTGTCCTTCACGGCATAGTTTTCGGTGTGGGAAGCGGTCCTTCGCGCGCCGTTCTCGGACATCCTGTCCTTCACGGCATAAGCACATCCCTGTGCAAAAAAATGCCCCTCGAAAGGGGCAATATCGTGAAACTCGCTAGCTGCTAGGGGAGAGGAATGTCAGCGAGCTCCCGAATCACAAATAAGTTTGCTCAGTTGTTTCTTGAAACTGTTAATTTCCAGGGGTGTCGAGATGGTTGGCAACCATCGTGGACGGTTGGCCGTCCGATGATCGATAAGAAGTACACGCCGAGTCAGCAGGTGCCCGAGGCCAGCGTCGAGAAAGTCGATCGCTTTGGCGGCAGGCATATTCTCAGAGATGATGATCAAATCCGGGGCCTGCATTTCACCCAAACGTATCGCGGTGCTGCCGTCCGTGGCTGCAACCGCTTGGTAGCCGAGACTGTTCACGATCAACGCAATGGTTTTGCACATCTCACGGTTCTCGTCGCAGATCAGCACGTGCCTGTGCTTCAGTCTGGACTTCCCCGTGCGATGAGTACCTTTCGGTACAAAAAGCATTGCGCCGTTCGTTGCCAAGAATAACTCCCTGAATCCTTCTGGTCCGTCCTTTGGACTGGCCAATCTCGAGCTTCAAATCCTAGTCAGGTGGCGGCAAGGAAAATATCGGGAAAAGCCTGAAAAGGGGTCAGGGAAAACCCTTATTGGAATCAAGGGCTTGATCGAGCTATCTTACGAAAAAATTATGTAAAATAAGCTAAGTTATTGATTAATCAATGGTCGTTAGACCAGTCCTAATGGCATATTTGGTCAACTCAGCCACACTATAGAGATCTAGCTTTCGGCTGATCTTGCGGCGGTGGGTCTCGACCGTCTTATCACTAACGAACAATTTGGCCGCGATCTCGCGGGTTTTGAACCCTTCAGCGATCAGTTTCAGCACTTGGGTTTCGCGCTCCGACAGCTGCGGCTTCGCATCTCTCGCGTTGTTTAATTGGTGGCGGAACTCACTGGCCACAATATTGGCGATGCCGTCACCCAGATACACTTCGCCCTTGGTGACTGCTGTAATCGCCGAGGAAATCTCTTCGAAGGCGGATTCCTTGCGGATATAGCCAACGGCACCCGCTTGCAGCATCCCCGTGATAAAGCTGCGCTCCGCGTGCATCGTGACCGCGATGATCCTGACGTCCGGTTTTTCTGCGAGGATCTTCTTGGTGGCTTCTATGCCATTCAGATCCGGCATCGCCACGTCGATCAGCAGTAGGTCTGGCTCCAGTTGCGTAGCTAAAGATACGGCCTCAACGCCGCTCGCCCCTTGCCCAACAATTTCAAGACCACTATCCAGGTTCTCGATCAGAGAAACGATACCGTCTCTGACTACCTGATGATCATCAACTACTACGATCCGCGTGGTCATGGGTTTACATTACCACGTTGTGCAATTTCCCGATCATCGTATGCAGGCGTTAGGCCAGAGTCGGTAGTTGTCATCACTTCTGCGATTACTCTAAATGCCGAAGCGGCGCGAGACTCGTAGGGCAGCACTGCCTGCTCGTGTCTTGCTGGGTTCGGCAATAACATTAGCGGTGGTGCCACCACCTGCACGCGGTCCGAATAGGGTCGTAAACCCAAACGATCGCAGACGTTCGCTGTTAGATAGCAGCCCAAGCCCACCAGATCCCGTATTTTGCTCAGCCGCGCTCCACCATTGGTCGTGGATACCGTCATCACTGACCGTTATATTGCGCAAAGCGACATCACCCCAGACCACCTTGACCCAGATCATCGAACCACCGGAGTGGCGTTGGCTATTGTCGATTAGCTCACGAACGACCTCATACAAAGACACCATCAGTGGTTCAGGCATGTACTGTCGTTCACCCTCTTCGATCATCTCCGCGGGTATCGGACCGCGCTCGGTGGCGTCGTCGCACAGGCTCTGAATTCCGGGTCCGAGACCGAGTTCGTACAGCACCGAAGGACTGAGTTCATGCACGATACGGCGTGTCGTTGCCAGCGTGTCATCGACGATTGCGGTAATTTTCTCGACGGTATCTGGCGCGGAGACTCGTCGGTAACGTAGCTCGCCGAGTTTCATGCGCGCCACGGCGAGTTGTTGAATCAGCCCGTCATGCAGGTCGACAGAGGTATGCCGTCTGACACGCTCATCGGACTCGGTGAGGCTTGTTGTCAGGTCTCTTAGTCGGCGCTCGTAGCCTCGCATGTCACGTTCAGCACGGCGCCGAGACTGCTCCCTCGCGAAGAAGCTGCCGATACCGCTAAGCAATGGCAGCGCATCGCGAAGTGCGAGCCCGCGCTGCTCATAACAGATCAGCATGATCACACAGGCTACGGTTTCACTCATGCCAACTGGCACAGCGTAGATTTCAACGTTATTCGGTAAGCCAAGCACTTCAAGAATCTTGGGCCGATCGCCGTGCCGATGCACGGTATGGCGATAAAACACGGGCCGACCGCTGCTGATTTGCTTGTCGAACCAGACTACATTGGCGGTCGCTACTGTGATCGGGGACGCTTGGCTTGGCTCATGCTTTTCCCATGCGTAAACCTCGTTGAGTTGCTGCCGGTCGTTCGCGAAAACGTACAAGCGACATTCGTCTGCGCCACAAAACCGCGCCGCTTTTTCGAGCATCTGCTTCATGGTGTCTGAAACACGGTCGTCTGCGCCCTGACTTTCTGTGGCGAGTAGTTTTTCCGCAATATCGGCCTGAATCCGCTGCTTCTGCTGGCTGTACCGTAGGTTTGCGGCAACTGCCGCACCTGCGAGACCGACAAACGTTAGGCCCGTGACCGCGCCCTGCCATTCAAGCAGCAACAATAGTGATTCTTTATCAGCAAAGTGCCCGAGCTCAAATGACCAACTGATACTCGCCATCAACAGCATGCCGATCAAATTGAGCGCGACCACCCCGCCGCTGGCCACCATAGTGAGCCAACAAAGTGCTGGAATCGCCAGCCAGACCACGGCAAATTCAGCGCCAAGCCACTGAGCGATAATCTGAGGGTAGTGGTTGAAGCCGATACTGACGCCGAGCTGGAAGAGCAGCGTCGCCACCACCACACTGACCCACTGAACCAAGTTGGGCCCCGTCGGCAATCCAAACGGTAGCCCAAAGCAAACAAACCAGGCGGCGATAATCGACCCACCAACAAAAAAAGACATCGCGCTGGTGGCAATGCTGACGCCGTCTCGTGCAACGGCCGGGTCCAGCAGTGCGCTGGTGAGCCCAAAGGCCGTTGCGCTCAGCGCTAATGCGATCGCCGTTGGGCCCAATAGTTCGGATGTCAGCAAATCCCGGCGTCGCCGCCGGATCATCAACACAGGCAATGCCGCCGTCGCTGCGCTCAAGAAGACGATCGACATCGAACGCCAAAGACTAAATGCTACGTCACCGAGTGAAGTCGCAAGCTCGAATCCGAACCTTAGCAGCAGCGCCATGAGGATCATATTGCCCCACCAGCGCGGGTGCGTGATCGTCATCATGCCAATCAGCGCGCCGGCGCATGAAACCGCCTGCGCCTGCGGCCCCGCCGGCGAGACGAACAGAGTCTCGGCGAGCAGGCACAACGAGAACAGGATAATGAACCCAATGGTGCGGACTGCGCCTTCCGCTGGCGTTTGTGCTCCGACGTAGAGCCTCGATCGAACCATGCAGAGAGTCTAGCCGATTCTTGAAAACTTCAATAATTTCTTCAGGTCTCCGAGGAACTTCTTGCGGTCTGGCTCAAGGTCATAACGCAGAATCACGTTGCCGAGTGGGTCCATGATGTACAGCTGTTCAGCGGGCAAAGGATCGAGTGCACGATGCAGCTCACCGCTTACCGTCGCAAGCGAAGAACTGATGGCTAGTCCGGGGTGCGCGGCGAGTAGCGCATCCGTATCGACGGCGCTTTCGCTGACCAGCAGACGCTCAATACGCTCGATCTCGCGACCAGTGGCTAACCGGATCTGGCGAATGTCGATCAATGCGCGTTCACAGGTCTCTTCGCACGGCGCTGCGGTCTTGTAGATCAACGTCCAGCGCCCGCGCAGCCCGGTATCGAAATGCAGTTTGGCGTCTAGACTGATCGGTGGTTCGATGAACTGGCCGTAGTTCACCTGTTTGCCGTCGGGTTGCGCGCCGCCGAAATACATCAATATAGCGACGAGCAGCGGGCCAAAGAAGACCAGTGCCAGCAGAATCAGCTGCAAGCGCCCTTTGCGTGTGTCGTTATTTGTCATGGGCTGACCGCTCCTGTCGTCTGCTGCGAACATAGGTAATCAAAAGTAAAAGAGTCAGTGCTGCGGTGAGTGCAAACCACTGAACGGCGTAGCCGAGATGTCGCTCGGGCGGCAGTCCGGCGGGTGTCCACTCGCGCCGCATTGTCTGGCCTGGTCCGCTTTCGGCCAGTAATACCCAGTCGGCCAATTCCACGGATAGCATCCGACCGGCTTCTTCGAGTGTTGGATAATGCATGACCGCAGGCCACGCCGACACGTTCGTATCGATGTCGCCGAGACGCAGACCGCCGACAGGCATCCCACCAACGCGACCGGTGACAGACACGGGCACATCGGGCAGTTCGAGGTCACCGAGGGGCTCTCGTGTCGGCGTCTGTGCGATCCAGCCACGATTGACTAGCAGCGGCTGATTGTCCCCGGTGAAAGCCAGCGAAATAACGTAGAAGCCGTTCTTTCCGTCTTTGACGATACTGTCGATCAGGATCTGGCGCTTAGCATCAAAACTCAGTTCGAGCGCCACCTTATCAAACTGGGTCAAATTACCGTCGCGAAGGTCGGTCACCGCTTTTGTTGTTTGTCCGTCGCGCGCTGCATATGCCGCCAACTGCGCATTGCGCCGCTCCCATTTATCCAGCTGCCAGTTACCGAGCCACAGCATCGTTGGCGCAAGAACGCAGTAGATGGCGACAATCCATCCTGTTGAGCGACGTTTGGCAGGTGTGTTCACGGTATAATCGTACTTCGGTTGTGACGTTCACAAACCCTGGGGTAACGGTGTAATGCGATTTGTCTTGATCTTGTTTCTGCTGGCGATCATCTATTCGCTCGGTTCCGGGTTGTACTATCTGACCAATGATCAGCAGGACTCTGGCCGATTGGCCAAGTCGTTAACCTGGCGGATTGGCTTGTCCGTTGCGTTGTTTGCGTTTTTGATCATCGCCGGTCTGCTCGGTTGGATCACACCGGGTGAGCTCTAGCGGTTTTATCGCAACACCATCTGACAGTGAAAAAAAAGCCGGACATTTGCCCGGCTTTTTTGTGCTTGGTCGCGCAGGCTTACATCCAATACACGAAGATGTAGAGCCCGAGCCAGACGACGTCAACGAAATGCCAATACCAGGCTGAGGCCTCGAAAGCGAAGTGCTGACGCGCGGTAAAGTGGCCGCGCATGACACGAATCCAGACGATGAACAGCATTAGCGCACCGATACTGACATGCAGGCCATGGAAGCCGGTCAACATGAAGAAAGTGGATCCGTAGATACCAGACTCCATCGTCAGATTAAGCTCATGGTAGGCATGGATGTACTCGACCGCCTGAAGATAAACAAAAATGAATCCAAGCAGGAAGGTCAGACCGAGGAAGATCTTCACCTGGCCACGGTGATCTTCACGCAAAGCATGGTGTGCGATCGTAATCGTGACGCTGCTGGTGAGCAGGATAGCGGTGTTGATCAGCGGCAGACCAAACGGCCCCATCGGCTCGAACTCGCCGCCCACCGATGCAGGACCGCTGGATGGCCACATGGCTTCGAAGCCGGGCCATAACAACAGACCCGTGAAGAAGTTGTTGGAGCCGCCTTCCAACCATGGCAACGCCATGTTGCGGGTGTAGAACAAGGCGCCGAAAAATGCCGCGAAGAACATGACTTCCGAGAAGATGAACCAGCTCATACCCATGCGGAATGACTTGTCCACCTGGCCGGAGTAGATACCGCCTTCGCTTTCGTCGATGACGTTCCCGAACCAGCCGAACATCATGCCCACGACGGTCAGTAGCCCGAGCGCGAACAAATACGGACCGATATCGCCGCCATTCAGCCAGCCGCTGACACCGACCATAGTAAACAGAAGCCCGATCGAGCCGACCACCGGCCAGTGACTGCCGTGCGGTACGTAGTATTTATCGTTTGTTGCCATAGTAGGCTGTCCCATGTTGTCCATTGTCGCGCGTCACCGCACGCTTGCTATTTTAAGGTGTGTTGCTCGCCGTCGCATCCATATTGAAGAATGTGTAGTCGAGCGTGATTGTATCGATATAGATCGGCAAATCGCGATCGATCATGAATCGCAACGGCATTTCTTTCGCTTCCAGCCCGTCAAACGGTTGGTTGTTGAAGCAGAAGCACTCGGTTTTCTTCAGGTGCGCACCGGCCTTGTTGGGGTAGACGCTCGGGATTGCCTGAGCGACACGCGGTTGGTCGGTGAGGTTGGTGGCAATGAAATTGGCATCGTAGATCTTGCCCACTTCGACCTGCATCGACGTCACCGCGGCCTCAAACGAATACGGTGCGTACTCGTTGACCGACGTTGTGAACTGCACGGTGACAGTGCGCTGCTCGCCTTGTTGCTCGGTCAGGGCCAGTGGTGCCTCGTTAGTGCGACCACCAACGCCCGTGATCTCGCAAAATGCGTCATACAGCAGAGGCATCACAAAAAAAGCAAACGCAAAAGTGCCTGCTGACATTGACAGCAGCTTAAGCGGCAGCCAACGGTCTTCGCGTATGCTCATTACAGCCCAGCCTGACTGCGAACCACACCGGCGGCGATAAAGGCCACATAGACGCCGATGGCTACCGCAACCAGCAACCACATATTACGTCTTACGCGACGCTGCCTGTTATCTTGCTCGGTCACCGACATACCGCCGTCCCGCTGTTATTCGACGACCGGCGCTTCATCAAACGTGTGATGCGGCGCAGGTGACGGCACGGTCCATTCAAGACCTTTCGGGTTGTCCCAAACTTCCGCCGTGGCTTTCTCGCCACCGCGTACGCTCTTAATGATGACCCACACGAACAACAGCTGTGACAGTCCGAAGCCGAATGCGCCGACGGTGGCGATCAGGTTGAAGTCCGCAAACTGTGAGTTGTAGTCCGGAATCCGCCGCGGCATGCCCGCGAGGCCCAGGAAATGCATCGGGAAGAACGTCAAGTTGACGAAGAATGTGGTCAGCCAGAAGTGCGCCTTGCCCAGCGTTTCGCTGTACATGTGCCCCGTCCATTTCGGCAGCCAGTAGTAAACCCCGGCAATGATGGCGAAGATCGCGCCGGGCACCAGCACGTAGTGAAAATGCGCGACGACGAAGTACGAGTCGTGGTACTGAAAGTCAGCCGGCACGATCGCAAGCATCAAACCCGAGAAACCACCGATTGTGAATAGGAACAGGAACGCGACCGCAAACAGCATTGGCGTTTCGAAGGTCATCGCTCCTTTCCACATCGTCGCGGTCCAGTTGAAGACTTTTACACCGGTCGGTACGGCGATCAGCATCGTCGTGAACATGAAGAACAGCTGACCCGTCAGAGGCATGCCGGCTGTGAACATATGGTGCGCCCACACGATAAACGACAGGAACGCGATACTCGCGGTGGCATACACCATCGAGTCGTAACCGAATAGCGGCTTGCGGGCGAACGTCGGGATGATTTCCGAGACGATGCCGAACGCCGGTAGGATCATGATGTAAACCTCCGGGTGACCGAAGAACCAGAAGATGTGCTGGAACATTACGGGATCACCGCCACCGGCCGCGCGGAAGAAGCTCGTACCGAAGAACTGATCGGTGAGCAGCATCGTAACCGCACCCGCCAGTACCGGCATGACGGCGATCAACAGGTAAGCGGTGATCAGCCAGGTCCAGACAAACAGCGGCATTTTTAGCAGTGTCATGCCCGGTGCACGCATGTTCATGATCGTGACGATGATGTTGATGGCGCCCATGATTGACGAGATCCCCATCAGATGCACCGAGAAAATCAGGAACGGGAACGCGTCACCGGTTTGCATCACGAGCGGTGGATACATCGTCCAGCCACCAGCGGGTGCGCCGCCCGGCAGAAACAGCGTCGACAGCAAGATGCCGAACGCGACCGGCAGGATCCAGAAAGACCAGTTGTTCATGCGCGGTAGCGCCATGTCCGGTGCGCCGACCATCAACGGGATCATCCAGTTGGCGAGTCCGACGAATGCGGGCATCACAGCACCGAAGATCATGATCAACGCATGCATCGTGACCATCTGGTTGTAGAAATCAGGCTGGACAAACTGCATGCCGGGTTGGCCGAGTTCAGTTCGGATGACCAACGCCATCGCACCACCCACGAACAGCATGATCAAGCTGAAGATCAGGTACATCGAGCCGATGTCCTTGTGGTTGGTCGTGAACAACCAACGCTTGATGCCGGTCAGTTCCGGGCCGTGGTCGTGATGGTCGTCGTCGTGGTGTGCTGTGTCTGTTGCGGCGCTCATGTTAGCTCCTGATTTCCCCGATAGGCGCGCATCGGCGCTATCTCAATGCTTGGTGTGGTCCCGTTAGTCGTTGGCAGCCAGTTTCGGCGTGTCGATACCTTGCTCGATTTTCAGAGCTGCCATACGCGCGGCGTAAGCATCTTCTTCGAGCACCTCGACGACGATCGGCATAAAGCCGTGGTCCTGTCCGCACAACTCAGCGCACTGACCGCGGTAGATGCCTGGCTCTTCAGCCGTGAACCAGACCTGGTTGATGTAACCCGGGATCGCGTCTTTCTTGATGGCGAAGTCCGGCATCCACCAGGCGTGCAGAACATCGTTGGAGGTGATCAGTACACGGATTTTCTTGTTCACCGGCACGACCACGTGGTTGTCGACTTCCAGCAGGTAATTCGGCACCGAGGCCGGGTCGATGCCGGAATCGAGACGGCGCGCATCGTTGCTGGTGCGGGCGAGGTTGGAATAGAAGCTGACCCCTTCGTCCAGATACTCGTACTGCCATTTCCACTGGTAGGCGGTCGCTTTGATGGTGAGGAACGGGTTACGGTCGTCTTCGATCTTGATCATGGTCTTGGCGGCCGGGACTGCCATCGCCACGAGGATAACGACCGGGATCAGCGTCCATACGATCTCGGCTTTCGTGCTGTGCGAGAACTGAGCGGGCTCAACACCTTTGGACTTGCGGTGCATGACCAGCGCCAGAATCATCCAGCCGAATACAAACACCGCGATGGCGCAGCAGACCCAGAAGATCAGCATATGCAGGCCGTAGATTTCACGGCTGATCGCGGTTACCCCCTCACGCATGTTGAGATCCCAGGCAGCGAAAACACTGGCACTGGGCAGCATGGCGGCGACACCCGCAACGAGTTTGCGTTTGATATCCATCTTGATGAGATCTCTCTAAATTTTGGTCCCGAATATTCTCTCTGCGAGCGTCGCATCGCGGGGATGCTGACTCGCGTTGGCCGGGCTGCGGCGTGCTGTTGTGAGCCCGACTCGTTTAGCCCGCTATTGTAGCGCTTCTTGCATTGTAAATGGCGACTTGGTTCGCCTTTTATCGGCCCGTATTTTGCGACGCGGGCTGGTCGACGTCTCTGTTGCTGGTTTGTCTAAGCACCTGGGCCAGTCGCGCCTGCAACGCGCGCTTTTCATCCGGTACCAGGAAACGACCGAAAATATGCCTGTCCCGACCGCGCGCGAAGGCCAGATCGAGTTGATTACCTCGCTCGAGCAATGCGGCGCGGGTCCAGGGCGTCGGCAGCTCGACTCGCTCATCGACGACATCGCTGCGCCGCCAACGTGTCAGCACGACGGATTCGTCGTTGATCTCGACGCTCTCCCAGGACTGTGCACGTTGCCAGTGGTGGTGCAGTGCCCAACCCAGCGCGGCGAGCTCGAGGCCGGCAAACGGCAGGATGGGCCAGTAGCCGCGTGACACGAATACACCCGCAACAAACAGGCTCGTAATCGTGACCAGCATGAAGAACTGGCGCGCCTCAGTGGCGGTCATCGAGCAGTTGGCGGTGAGCTCAAAGCGGTGCACGCGCAGGCATCCTTGTGCAAAACTTGCTCAAATTATAACCAGATCTCGAACGTGCCGGCAATGCTGCCCACTGCCGAACAGTTGTCTATTATTGTTTGTATATCAATTGTTTATGACAGCTACTGTGAGCGCACCCGAATGTCGCCCGGCGCGATACGAATATCACCGGCCGCGGGCTTCGGCATACCGCCAAAGCAATGGCCATAAACGAGCTCCAGCGTGATGGGAAAGGTGTCTTCGCCACCGGTCAGAATCTGTTCGAATTCGGCCCAACGGCGGCGCCCCATCAGCCCTTTTCGGCGCGCGCCACTGGCATTGCGAGCACCGCTGTCGGTCAAGTCCTGCCAGAGCTTGCTCGGGTCCGTGTACGCCAGGGTTAACTTCTCGCTATCTAGAACCGGTTCTCGCAGGCCATGACGCCCCAGCGCATCGCCGAAGTCATGCATGTCGATGAAATCGAGCGTATGCCGGTCGGTGTCGTCCGGCGGCCACCCAGCGCGCAGTTCACGCAGCGACTCAGGCCCAAGCGTCACAAACAGGAACACGCCGTCGGGGCGCAGCACGCGCGCGATTTCCTGTAGCAACGTATCGGGTTCTGTATATCGTAGCGTCGCGAAATTGCTGACGATAAGGTCGATGCTGTCGTCCGCCAGACCGTTGGCGTGCAGCGGCGCTTTGTCGAGGATACGATCGACGACCGGGCGCCGTAACCAGCGACGGCGCGCCAGCCCAGCCGGCAATCCGCCGGCCGGCTCCGCAACGATGAGCGTCGTAGCCGGGTAGTGTTGGCGAAGCCGTCGCGTCAGTGCGCCGCGCTGAGCGCCGAGCTCGAGTACGACGGATGGCTTTAATTGCAGGTACGGCAGCCGGGCCACCAATTCATCCGCGACGCGCGCGTGCATAAACATCTGCTCGTCGCGTGTCGCGCGCAGTCTGCGGTGCAAGGCATGCTGGTCGATTGCGCTGGTCATCGCGCCATTATCGACACTTCGTCGCAAAAATGCAGCGGTTTCCGCTGGCTCGAATAGGCTATCGTTGACGCTATGGCGAGTTGGCTTGAGCGCGTGTTTACGTTCGTCGGTGACCGCTGTCGTTTGTGTGGTCGGTATGGCGAATCCGGGGTCGTTTGCGGCGACTGTGATCGTCTCTGTCAGCCCAATACGAATTGTTGCCGGACGTGTGCGGCCCGCACACCGGTACCGGTCGAACGCTGCGGTCTCTGCAGCGGTCAGCGACCCGAGCGACCGCCGCTGGTGGCGCCATTCGACTACTGCTTTCCGGTCGATCGGATACTCGCGGTCTTTAAATATCACGCGGATCTAACCCTTGTGCCCGTGCTGCGTCACTGGCTCGAAAACGTGCCTGCAGATGCGATCGAGGGCACCGCATTCGTGCCGGTACCGTTGCATCCCTTTCGCCATCGCCGCCGTGGTTTCAACCAGGCCACCCTGATCGCCCGTTTGTTGGCACAGCGTTACCGGCGGCCGGTACTGGATGACGCGGTGATCCGACGCAGACACACCGCACCGCAGGTTGGGCTGACAGCGACCGAGCGCCGGCGCAACCTGCGTGACGCGTTCGTCGTACCGACGCCGCTCGCACATGCACACATCTGTATTGTCGACGACGTAGCGACGACCGGCGCCACGCTACAGGCGGTCGCCGCGAGCTTGCAACAAAGCGGTGTGGTGTCGATCAGCGCTTTCTGTCTGGCTTACGCCGGTGCGGGTGTGTACAGGTAATGCAGTGCCAACCCGATGAATATCACCATGCCGATGAAGTGATTATTCAGAAATGCCCGAAAACAGGCCAGTGGTTCGCGGTCGCGAATCAAGTGTTGTTGAAACAACATGAATGCGGCGACACCGACAACGGCGGTGTAATACCAGCCGGTCAGCGACAATCGTCCGCCGAGCATCAGCAGCGCGATGAGCATCATCAGCTGCAGCGCCGCGATAACAAAACGATCTGCGTCGCCAAACAGAATCGCCGTGGAGCGGATGCCCGCGATCAGATCGTCTTCGCGATCACACATCGCGTACATCGTGTCGTAGATGACCGCCCAAATCACCGTAATCGCGAACAGGAACCAGGCGACCGGGTCGATGGCACCCGTCTGCGCGGCAAATGCCATCGGAATGGCCATGGCGAAGGCGAGACCGAGAATCAGCTGGGGCACGGACAGAAATCGTTTCATAAACGGATAAATGATCATCAAAACGGTGGCGCCTGCGGCCAGCACCTGGGTCAGACCATTGAGCATCGTGACCAGTCCTAACGCGATCAGTCCAAGGCCAATGAACACGGCGATCGCCTCGCTGGTGCCGATTTCTCCGCGAGCGAGTGGCCTGGCCCGGGTGCGTCGCACCTGGCTGTCGAACTTGCGGTCGGCGATATCGTTGATCACGCAACCGGCGGAACGCGTGACGAGCGCGCCGATGCAAAAAATCAGCAGAATATCTGGATCGGGGCGTCCTGCGCTGGCGATCCATAACGCCCACAACATCGGCCAGGCCAGCAGCCAGATGCCGATGGGCTTATCGAGCCGCATCAGTCGACCGTAGATCGCCAGTTGTTTGATCAAGTCAGCGAGCATGCCTGCAAACTCAGTCGATACGACGCGGGATGTCGAGCAAATGGCTCGTCATGTGTTCGATGAGCAGCAATGGCTGCGCGTCGATGTCGAAAACGGAACGTCGCGCCCATGCACCGACGGTGCTTGCGAACGGACTAGCCGTCGCGCTCGATGGCTGAAACTGCATTGCTGCGCGGCGCTCGGCCGGACGCTTGGCGAGTTCGGCCCCGAGTGGTTGCTCGCCCAACGTCATCAGCCAGGGTTGTGCGGTGAGCGTCGTCGCGGGCACAAAACAATAGGCGTGGACAAATACCTGCTCGTCGCTGCGAATCTCGATCTCGCGCAACCATCCGTCGTGCTCGGCGCTCGGCAGCATTGCTGTGACGGTTGCCGGCAGCGTCACAGTCTTTGCGGACAACACACGAATCCTCACCGTCTGTACAACTGATCGACGAATATCGTCTGTCATCAGACGCGTGGTCATCAGCCAGTCCGCTGCGGTGCCGTCCACGGTCGCACGGTCCGCCCAATCGGGCAGCGCATGGTCGGAGCTAGGTGAGTGAGAGGCGGTCATGTCATCCGGTGCGTTAGCGGCAATCGCTCTATTCTAAACGTTCCCGTAGCGGCTCGCGTTACCAATCCAGCGATCGATGGCCGTTTGCACACGCAGAGCGCCTTGCGGGGAGTCGTCGGACAGCAGCGCGTTGGCCACGGTTTGCACTTCGGGTAGTAGGTGGCCATCGCGAGACAGGTCTGCGATGCGCAGATTGATTGACCCGGTCTGACGGGTGCCAAGCACCTCGCCCGGGCCACGTAACTCGAGATCCCGCTGTGCAATCACGAACCCATCGGTGCTGTCACGCAGCACGGCGAGGCGTGCCTTGGCCATCTTTGATAACGGCGCTTTGTACAACAGCACGCAACTGCTGGCGCGCGCACCGCGCCCCACGCGACCTCGCAGCTGGTGCAATTGCGACAAGCCCATACGTTCTGCGTTTTCGATGATCATCAGGCTGGCATTCGGCACATCCACACCGACTTCGATAACCGTGGTCGCCACCAGCACTTGTAATTCTCCGCGCTTGAATTGCGCCATTACCCGCTCTTTTTCGACGGCTTTCATGCGCCCATGAACCAACCCCACGGCAAGTGACGGCAAGGCCTCGCTGAGCGCCGCGTGTGTATCTTCCGCCGCCTGATAATCGAGAACATCTGAGGCTTCTACGAGCGGGCAGACCCAGTACGCTTGCTGGCCTTCCTCGCAGGCGCTGAGCACACGCGCGATCACTTCGTCACGGCGGGTCTCCGGGATTACGACAGTACTGACCGGCGTCCTACCGGGCGGCAGTTCATCGATGACCGACGTATCGAGGTCTGCGTACGCGGTCATTGCGAGCGTGCGCGGAATCGGCGTCGCGGTCATGACGAGCTGGTGCGGCACGCCATCTACTTCACTGCCTTTTTCGCGCAGTGCCAGTCGCTGGTGCACACCAAAACGGTGTTGCTCATCGATGATCACGAGCCCGAGCCGGTGGAACACAACACCTTCCTGAAACAGCGCATGCGTGCCGATCACCATCTGCCCCTGTCCAGACTCGATGTCGGCCAACGCCTGGCGACGATTCGCCGCCTTCAGGCTGCCCGACAGCCATGTGGTGCGGATGCCCAATGCGGAAAACCACTGATCGAAACTGGTCAGGTGCTGCTCCGCGAGGAGTTCGGTCGGTGCCATCAATGCGCACTGGAAACCGGCGGCGATCGCGTTCAAGGCGGCGGCCGCGGCGACAACAGTCTTGCCGGAACCGACGTCCCCTTGCACGAGCCGCAGCATCGCCGCGGGTTGGTTCATATCGTGGTTCAGGTCACCAAGCACGCGAGCCTGCGCGCCGGTCAGTGAGAACGGTAACGCCGCCAAAAAATCCTGCTGCAAGCCTGTGCCGGCGTCCAGTACTGGTGCGGGCTCGGACTGGATACGTTGGCGCAGTGCACGCAGGCTCAGGTATTGTGCGAGTAACTCTTCGAGCGCCAGGCGCTGTTGCGCCGGATGGCTGCCTTCCGCCAACGCTGCGGTCGCTGCATCTGCCGGCGGCGCATGAATCAGTGACAACGCCGACGTGAGTGTGGGCAGTCGGAGTTTGTCCCGCGTGCTTGCCGGCAATACTTCGAGCGGCGTGTTGGCTTGCAACAGGTTTAGCGCTCGTTGTGTCAGTGCGCGTAAGCGGCCCTGATTGACACCGTCCGTGGTGGGATAGATCGGCGTTAGTGCATCGCCTTCGGCTTTCTCAGCTTGCGTGCCGACGTCGCGGTATTCGGGATGTACGATCTCCAATCCGCCACGGCTGCGGCGCACATCACCAAAGCAGGATAACCAGCGACCGTTGCGGAAACGGTCGCGTTGCGCGTTGGTAAAATAGAAAAACCGCAGTGTCAGCGTGCCGGTGCCATCGCCGATTTTCACGAACAGTGTGCGTCTGCCGCGAAACGCGACCTCGGTGAGCAGGATCTCGCCTTGTACCAGGCAGCGCTGCCCGGGCTGCAAGCTGCCGAGCGGCGTGATGCGGGTACGATCCTCATAGCGAATCGGCATCAGGAACAGCAAATCCTCGACTCGCACGACATCGAGCCGCGCCAGCTTTTCGGCAAGCGCAGGCCCTACCCCCTTAAGTGTTGTGACGGGGCTTTGCAGGGCATTCACTGGCATAGACTGCCGGGCGAGCTGTGAGCGCGCAGTAACAGCGGTGACTACAACGCGAGGATAGCGTCGGCTTCAACGTCCACACCGCGTGGCAAACTGGCAACGCCAACCGCGGCCCGAGCAGGAAACGGTGCCTCCAGAAACTCTTCCATGACGGTGTTGAGGGTCGCGAAATCGGTGAGGTCGGTCAGATAGACCGTCAGTTTGACAGCATCTGACAACTGACCACCTGCGGCCTCTGCGACGGTTTGCAGGTTGCGCAACACCTGTCGGGCGCGATCTGCGAAATCGCCCGGGACGACTTCCATCGTGGCTGGATCCAGCGGGATCTGTCCCGACAGGAAGACGAGATTGCCGGTACGGATAGCCTGCGAGTAGGTGCCGATAGCGCCCGGGGCCTGATCAGTGGAAATGGCTTGCTTGGTCATACGAAGTCCGCGTGGTGATCCAACGGAGATTATAACGTCGGCCTGTGCTCGAGGGACGAATACCGCGTCGTCAACGATGCGCGCTACGCGAGGTTGCGGGTGACCTTCACGACACTATTCATCGCGCGGATACTACGCATGACATCAGCGAGGTGTTTACGGTCGCGTACTTCGATACGGAATGACAACACCGAATGGTCGAGATCTCTCGAATGCACATCGACCTGGTCGATGTTAGAGCCGACCTCGGCAATCGTCGCCGCGACCTCGGCCAGCACGCCCATTCGGTTCACAGCTTCGACGGTCAGTTGTACGTAGAAATGCTCATCGAGCGCTGGCATCCAATCTACTTCGATCCATTTGTCGGCGTGTTTGCGGTAGCTGGCTAAATTGCCGCATTGCGTTCGATGAATGACGATGCCGCGACCGGAGCTCAGATAGCCCATGATTTGATCGCCCGGTATCGGTGAACAGCAGCGCCCATAGGTCACGATCATGCCCTCGGTGCCGGCGATCGTCAGTGGCTGGTCTTTGCGCTCGGCCGCGTCGGCCTCATCCCTGGCCGCCAGATGTCTGGCTGCCAATGGTGCCAGGCGCTCACCCAGACCGAGTTGTTCAAACAATTCCGCCTCATTATTCAGACCGAATTGCTCCAGTAATGAGGCCATGCGCTGGCGCGGCACCTTGCGCAGCGTCAGGTCGAACTCGTTCAGCGCCTGGTTGAGCATCCGTTTGCCGAGGTCGCGTGCCTCATCGATCCGCAGGTTCCGCAGGTATTGCCGTATCGCCGTCCGCGCTTTCGCCGTGACGACGGTGTTCACCCAGGCCGGATTCGGCTTAGCGCCCTTGGCTGTGATGATCTCAACGCTTTGGCCATTGGTGAGCTGCGTGCGCAGCGGCACCAGTTTTCGATCCACTTTGGCCGCGACACAGCGATTGCCGACATCGGTATGTACAGCATAGGCGAAGTCGACCGGCGTCGCGCCACGCGGCAGGCGCAGAATATCGCCGACCGGTGTGAACACGTACACCTTGTCAGGAAACAGGTCGACCTTGACGTTTTCCATGAACTCCTCGGAGCTCTCCGTCTGGTCCATTTCCATGAGTTTGCCGAGCCACTCGCGCGCGCGCAGTTGAGACGAATTGGCTTGCTGCTCCGACGCTTTGTATTGCCAGTGGGACGCGATGCCGTCCTCGGCGAGCATATCCATCGCCGATGTGCGGATCTGGACTTCCAGCGGCAAGCCACGCGGGCCAAAACAGGTGGTGTGCAGCGACTGATAGCCGTTAATTCGAGGGATCGCGATGTAATCTTTGAATCGACCTGGCATCGGCTTGAACATCTTGTGCACGATGCCAAGCGTGCGATAACAGGTGTCGACCGAATCGACGACAATGCGAAACCCATAGACATCGACGATCTCGGCGAGCGACGTGCCTTTGCGCTGCATCTTCTGGTAGATGCTGTACAGGTTTTTGCGGCGCCCCAGCACCTCGCCCTGAACATTGTGTGCATGCAGGCCAGCGCCCAAGGTTTCCGTGAGCTGCTGCACGACCTGCCGCTGGTTGCCGGCTGCCTTACGGATCGCTTTCAGCAACACCTGATAGCGATAGGGATGCAGGTGCCTGAAGCCGAGCTCTTCGAGCTCGGTCTTGATGACATTGATGCCAAGCCGGTTGGCGATCGGCGCGTAAATCTCCAGGGTCTCGCGCGCAATGCGGCGTTGTTTTTCAACGGGCATCGACTCCAAAGTGCGCATGTTGTGCAGTCGGTCAGCCAGCTTGACGAGAATCACGCGGATGTCCTCGATCATCGCGAGCAGCATCTTGCGGAAACTGCTGGCTTGCGCTTCGGCGCGACTCTTGAATTGAACCTGATCGAGTTTGGTGACGCCGTCTACCAGCGTGCGCACCGCCTTACCGAATTTTTCCTCGAGTTCATCCGCAGCGGCATCGGTGTCCTCGATGACATCGTGCAGAATGGCTGCGGCGATCGTCTCGTGGTCCATGCGCATATCGGCCAGGATCGTCGCCACAGCGACAGGGTGGCTGATGTAGGGCTGGCCGGATTTGCGTTTCTGGCCGTGGTGCGCCGCGGCGCCGAACTCGTACGCACGCATAACCTCCTGCACTTGTTCAGGAGGCATGTACGCGCGTAGCGCGTCGAGAAGTTTCGGCAGGCCAGTGGCCCAGCGGCTATTGGGAATGCGCGACAGCAGGCTGGCCGCGACATCAAGACCGCGCTCGCCTACCGTGGACACGTCATGTTCCTGCGGGGCTGGGCGGTCCCGATCATCATTGGCAGCGGCGCTTAGTCACCGAGCCCCAGAGCGCGTAGCGGCATGATGTCTTCATGCACAGGTTCTGGCCGGATGAATTCTTCGGGTGGCACGTCCGGTTCATCGAGAATGGCAGCGGTAACGTTGCCTTCAGCGATTTCACGCAGTGCAACCACGGTGGGTTTGTCGTTTTCCCATTCGAGCGTTGCATCGGCGCCATTGGCAAGACGACGCGCTCGCTTGGCAGCGATCAGGACGAGATCAAAAATGTTATCGACTTTTTCCAGACAGTCTTCAACGGTAATACGAGCCATGTGCGGGGTCTCATTAGTGCTTTAATTAGAGCGACCTATCAGTTTAGTGCATTCAATATCGCTTTGGCTACCGTTTTTTAAGAAGATTTGGGCGGGCTGTCACACACATCAGCCAGCCAGAATGCGTTGCATGATGGTCGCGGTGCGGCGGGTTCCGACGCGATTGCGTCGCAATCTGCCAAGCGCGATGCCGGCCAGCTCATCCAGTGCCTTGTCGAGCTGGTCATTGACGACGATATAGTCGAATTCCTGCCAGTGAGACAAATCATCCAGCGAGTCGCGCAGGCGCCGGTCGATCACCGCCCGGGAATCGGTACCGCGGGCGTTGAGCCGCTGCGATAACGCCGCCACCGACGGCGGTACGATAAACACGGATCGACAGCCAGGCATCGCTGCGCGAACTTGCCGCGCGCCCTGCCAGTCGATCTCGACGATGACATGACTACCGGCGCTGAGCTGTTGCTGAACTTGCGCCTTGCCCGTCGCGTAGTAGTTGTCGAATACCTGTGCATGTTCCAGAAACGCGCCCTTGTCGCGCAGCGCCTCGAACTCCGCTTTACTGACGAAGTGGTAGTCCTTGCCGTCCACTTCGTTCGGGCGCTGTGGACGTGTCGTGTACGAGACCGAGAATTCGAACTCCGGATGACGCTCGATCAGGCCGCGCACCAGCGTCGTCTTGCCAGCTCCGGACGGCGCGGAGATCACAATCAGGCGTCCTGTCCGTTTACTCAATGTTCTGTACCTGCTCGCGCATTTGCTCAATCGCTACTTTCATGTCGACGGTGGCTTTGGTCGTGATCCCGTCTGCCGACTTAGAACCGATGGTGTTGGCCTCGCGATTGAATTCCTGCATCAGGAAGTCCAGCTTGCGACCACACGGGCTACCGTCGGCAATGATATGACGCGTTTCGTTCAGATGACCGTGAAGTCGGTCCAGTTCTTCGTCGACATCCAGTTTCTGCGCCTGCAGTACCAGCTCGGTTTCGATGCGCGCCGGGTCCGTCTCGACATCGAGCTTGCCGAGCCGCTCGCGCAACCGCTGCTGACTGGCAGCGATGACCTCGGGTCGGCGTGCCGCGATCGTCTCTGTGAGTTGTGCAATCTCATCGCAGCGCTGCAACAGCGTCGTGGCGAGATGAGCGCCTTCCCGGCTGCGCATGTCACCGAGCGCCGTCAGTGTTTTCGCCAGCAGCGCCTCGATATCGTCGTGCAGGCTGGTGGTATCAGGACGTTGGTCGCGGATCACGCCCGGCCATTTCATTAATTCCAGCACGCTGGGTGCGCGAGCACCGCGAAACACCTGTTCGGCGGTTTGACTGGCATCGCGCAAGCTGCGCAGTAGGTGGTTATCCAGTTCGACACGGCTTTGTTCGGCATCGTTGAACTGCACGCTCAGGAAACCATCCACTTTGCCGCGATTGACGTGTTGACCGATGAGCGCTCTGAGATCGGCCTCCAAAGGCCTCAGGCTTTCGTGAATCCGCAGACTCACGTCGAGGTAGCGATGATTGACGGTGCGCAACTCCCAACACAGTGTGGCGATGGGTGTTTCGCGTTCGCAGCGAGCGAACCCGGTCATGCTGTGGATGGCATCGGTCATAAAGAATCAGCTCTCAGCTATTGAAGTTCCTTGAGATTTTCGTGGACGAGTGTGCGCCATGTCATAGCTTTGAGCATCCACAGGCGTTAATGTTACCTGAGCCCGTGATTCAGTTGGAATTCACGCGTCGTTGGTCAGGGAGACCTTGCCGGATGCGATTTGGCGACAAAGGGCGCGGCAATCGGAACTCGTTAGTGAATATCGAATACGCGAAGCTTAGCCTGATCGGCAAGCGCAAAGACAATCAGGATCGCGTCGCCATCGCGTTGGGCAAGGAAGCCGCGCTGATGTTGGTGTTCGATGGTATGGGTGGGCATGCCGGTGGTGCCGCGGCCGCCGAGACTGCCATGGACGCCGTGCGCGCCATTTTCGATCAGTGCTCTCAACCTATCCTCGACCCCCAGGGGTTCCTCTATCGTGCCGTCAGCGCCGCCCACGAAGCGGTGGTCAACATCGGCAAAGATCAACCCGTCGACCATCGTCCGCGAGCGACCTGTGCGATATGCCTCGTGCAGGATGACGCCTGCTATACCGTGCATGTCGGCGACTCGCGTATCTACTTGCTGCGCGATCGTGAGGTATTGCATGTCACGCGTGACCATTCGCATGTTGAAGTATTGATCCACGAGGGCGTGATCAGCCGCGAGGAAGCCCACACACACCCGATGCGAAACTATGTAGAGTCGTGTCTGGGCGGTGACCACGCGCTACCGGGCATTACCGTATCGCGCAAACGGGCGTTGCAGCCTGGCGATGTATTGTTGTTGTGCACCGATGGTCTCTGGTCGGGGCTCGAGGACGATCAGATCATCGAACTGGCCTACCAGACTCAGGCGCCGTTCCCAACGGTGTTGAAGGTCATGTGTGAGGTGGCCATCAAGAACAATGGCCGCCGCGCTGACAACACCACCGTCGCGGCTTTGCGTTGGGCTTAGTGCCGCCGAGCAAGGACAACGACGTTGCGTCACGGGGAACGGCCGGCGATCTTTTTTGACGCGCTCAATGAGATTCGCTCGCAAAATAGCTCCCCGGCCAGGATGCGTTAGCGCTAGATTGTCGAGTGCAGCCGCTTGGCCAGCGATGTATTTTCTTCGCTCGGAGAGACTCGCTCAGAAAACACCTCCCTGACCCCTTCGGACCCACGGAGCGCTGCTACGTTGGGCCGGCGATCTATTTTAACTCGCTCAATACGATTCGCTCGCAAAACAGCTCCCCGGCCTGTTACGACCAGCAGTTATGGTTTGTCGTGACTTATCCGGCAACCGGGGTTGGCTTGAGAGCGAGTGATTTCGAGCGAGCAAGGCAATCCCGGTTGTAACAACCCACGCTCTGCCGCTTCCAAAAACCAACTGGGAATTGAGCAGTTTGCGAAATTCCGATACAGGTTTTCCTCTATAATTTTTCTCCCCCTGTAACGCGGAAGTAAACCCATGCAAAGACCGAGTGGTCGCGCCGTCGATGAACTGCGCACTGTCACGATCGAAACCGGATACACGCGTCATGCCGCTGGTTCGGTATTGATCAGCTGCGGCGATACGCGAGTGCTCTGCACTGCCAGCGTCGAGTCTCGGGTACCACCATTCCTCCGTGGACGTAACCAGGGCTGGGTCACGGGCGAATACGGCATGTTGCCCGGTTCGACCAACACGCGCAGCCAACGTGAGGCAGCACGCGGTAAGCAGTCGGGCCGTACACAGGAAATACAGCGCCTGATCGGGCGTTCGCTCCGCGCCGTCGTCGATCTCAAAGCGCTCGGCGAAAATACGATCACGCTTGATTGCGATGTGCTGCAGGCAGACGGCGGTACGCGCACCGCTTCGATCACCGGTGCCTACGTAGCGCTGCGCCTGGCGACGCAATCGATGCTCAACAGTGGGCAGTTGCGCAAGGACCCGGTCCACGGTGCAATCGCTGCGATTTCGGTCGGCATTTTCGATGGCACGCCGGTGTTGGATCTCGACTACGCAGAGGATTCGCAAGCAGAGACGGACATGAATGTGGTTATGAATGAGGCGGGCGGTTTCATCGAAGTTCAGGGTACGGCCGAGGGCCATGCGTTCCGGCGCGAGGAGCTGGATCGGCTGCTGGAGCTCGCGACGGGTGGCATCGAAACACTGCTGGCGAAACAGCACGCGGCACTCGCCTGAGCGACCGACATGACGCAACAGATCGTGCTCGCCACCGGCAATCGCGGCAAGCTGGCTGAGCTCTCGGCTTTGCTGGCTGACCTGCCTGTCGCGTTGATCAACCAGGCCGAGCTGCATGTCGACAGTGTGCCGGAGACGGGCACGACATTTGTTGAGAACGCCATTATCAAAGCGCGGCATGCTGCGCGTCAGACGGGTCTGCCCGCGCTGGCTGATGACTCCGGTCTCGAGGTCAATGCGTTGAATGGTGCACCCGGTATTCGCTCCGCACGTTACGCCGGCGAATCTGCAACCGATGCCGACAACATTGATCGATTACTCGAGGCGCTATCAGAGTGCGATGACCGGTCGGCGATTTTTCGTTGTGTGATCGTATTTATGCGGCATGCCGACGATCCCATGCCGCTGATCGTCTCGGGCAGCTGGCGGGGCGAAGTTGCTCTGGCGCGCGCTGGCGATCAGGGCTTTGGTTACGATCCCGTATTTTTGCTGCCAGAGCTTGGCAAGACCGCTGCCGATCTTTCGGCGGCAGAGAAAAATGCCCGAAGCCACCGTGGGCAGGCGCTGCGCGCACTACGCACGCAATTGCAGGTGGTCCTGCCGTTGTGATGTCGTCAGACATTCCGCTATCGGTGTATCTGCATCTGCCCTGGTGCGAGCGCAAATGTCCATACTGTGATTTCAACTCTCATCGGTCACCGGCTGACGATTTCGCGGTAAAGCGTCGCGATTATCTGGAGGCGATGCGCCGTGACATCAACGCACAGGCCCTGCTCGTGGACGGTCGAGATGTACACACCGTGTTTATCGGTGGTGGAACGCCGTCCTTGTTCACACCCGGCGAGATCGCCGAGCTATTGGACGCGTTGCGGGCGGCGCTGACGCTCACGGACGACGTTGAGATCACAATGGAGGCGAATCCCGGGTCTTTGGAGCGTGAGCATTTCAGCGGCTATCGAGCGGCGGGCGTCAACCGCCTGTCGATCGGTGCACAAAGTATGCAGGACGCGGCACTAAGGCGTCTTGGACGTCTGCATACGGTAGCGGATACGCACGCTGCGATCCGGACCGCGCTGGCGGCGGGATTTGATCGACTCAATGTCGATCTGATGTACGCGCTGCCCGACCAAACGCTCGAGGCTGCTTGCGACGATGTCGCGGCAGTGATCGATCTGGGTGTCCATCACGTCTCGCACTACCAGCTGACGCTTGAACCCAACACCCGCTTTTTCGCCGATCCGCCCGCTTTGCCCAACGAGGATGCCGTCGCGGAGATGTTGTTGGCGACGCGCGAGCAGTTTCGCGCCGCTGGCCTTGGCGCGTACGAGGTGTCTGCATTGGCCGCGCCCGGCCACGCTTGTCGCCATAATCTGAATTATTGGCAGTTTGGGGATTATTTAGGTATCGGTGCCGGCGCACACGCTAAATTGACACGATCGGACGGCATCTGGCGCTATGCGCGACCGGCGCACCCACAATCGTATGTCGAACATGCCGCAGGAGTGGCGCTGCCCGATGGCGCCAGCCGACTTTCGGCGGCCCAACTGCCATTTGAATTCATGCTCAACGCGCTGAGGCTCAATACGGGGTTTGCGATCGGTCTGTTCGAGTCGCGCACCGGCTTACCGGCAGATGCGATTCTGCCGCAGCTCCGCGATGCGCGGGATCGCGGGCTCATCGATGCGCAAAGTGACGATCGTTGGGTACCAACGTCACTTGGGCAGCGCTTTTTGAACGACTTGGTTGGCCTTTTTTTACCCGGTTGAGCCTCCGCAACGGCGATCCGGTGAATCACTTTGGTGCGCATGTTTATTCACATCGGCGAGGTGGTTACTAAATTTGTAACGTGAACTGCTCTTCGGCTCCAGTAAGCGCTTCGAAAGCGCTCATAAAGCATTGAAAATAAACAATTTAATAAATTGATTACATTTTGATCATTCTAACAACGACTCAGTAACCATGCGGCTTTGAGGCGTTTAACCAAAATTCTTCCACAGAGTTATCCACAGCTTTTGTGGATAACCTCGACACTTGAATTCCACGCTTCGACGTGCTTGTCAAAAGGCGGCGTCCCTTATATAGTACGCGGCCTTTTTCCCACCGTGTGCCAGGCGACTGCCTCGCGCAGGAGAAATACTATGAAAGCTGATATTCATCCGGCGTACACCGAGATTACGGTGACGTGCAGCTGTGGCTCGACTTTTCAAACCCGCTCGACGCTGGGTCAGGATTTGAATGTCGAAGTCTGCTCACAATGCCATCCGTTCTACACCGGCAAGCAGAAAATCGTTGATTCCGGCGGGCGTGTTGATCGCTTCCGTCGTCGTTACGGTAAAGGTTAAGCTTTCGGCCATCCGGCCGACGACAAACCTGAGCGTTGCCAGTTGCCGCTCACCCGTCTACTGGCAGCCCGACCAAAAACACTCATTCGATTAAGGGACAACGCGCAATGACCGACAAAATCTATACGTTAACAGCCCCAGACGGCTCCACCACCGAGCTGCCTGCCTACAGCGGTACTGTCGGGCCCGACGTCGTCGAGATCGGTCACTTATATAAAGAGCAGGGCGTGTTCACCTACGACCCGGGTTTCGTGTCCACGGGCAGCTGCCGCAGTGAGATTACGTTCATCGATGGTCAGGAAGGCGTGCTCATGTATCGCGGCTACCCGGTCGAGCAACTGGCCAAACACTCGCACTACATCGAGGTAGCCTACCTGCTGCTGAACGGTGAGCTGCCAACCGAGACTCAGCTCGATGAGTTTACGCACTCGATTCGACATCACACGATGTTGAATGAGTCGCTGCTGCGCTTCTATAACGGTTTCCACTACAACGCGCACCCCATGGCGATGGTGTCGGGAGTGGTCGGCTCGATGTCGGCCTTCTACCATGACTCAACGGATATCAATGATCCAAATCATCGTGAGATTTTCGCGCACCGCATCATCGCGAAATTGCCGACCATCGCCGCTGCGGCTTATAAGCATTCTCTCGGTCAGCCGTTCATTTATCCGCGTAACGACCTGGACTACTGCAGCAATATTCTGAACATGTTCTTCGGCGTGCCCGCAGAGCCGTATCAGATCGACCCTGTTGCAGCAGAAGCAATCGATCTGTTGTTTATCTTGCACGCAGACCACGAACAAAACTGTTCGACATCGACAGTTCGTATGGCCGCGAGCTCCGGTGCCAACCCGTATTCGGCGATTGCCGCTGGCATTTCCGCCTTGTGGGGTCCCGCACACGGCGGCGCCAACGAAGCGGTGTTAGAGATGCTGGAAGAAATTGGCACGAAGGATCGCATTCCGGAATTTGTGGCGCGTGCCAAGGATAAGAACGACCCGTTCCGCCTGATGGGCTTCGGTCACCGCGTCTACAAGAACTTTGATCCGCGCGCGACGATCATTCGCGAGATGTGTCACAAAGTATTGAAGAATCTCGGTCGCACCGATACGCCATTGTTCGATCTGGCGCAGGAGCTCGAGCAGGTCGCACTGAACGATGAGTACTTCATCGAGAAAAACCTGTATCCGAACGTCGACTTCTACTCAGGCATTATCTACCGCGCACTGGGTATCCCGACCTCGATGTTTACGGTGATGTTCGCGATCGGTCGCGCTGTCGGTTGGGTGGCACACTGGGATGAGATGATCGGCAGCAATACGCGTATCAGTCGCCCACGCCAGCTCTACGTTGGTCCGGCAGCACGTGACTACCAGGCGATTACTGACCGCGATTAATAGCCCTGCTGCCTCAGGCAGCGTCTGCCGGCGCGATTAACTTGCGTAGTTTCTTGATCGACGCACGTCGCATCGGCTTACCGTCGACCGGGCTCAACGGCGCCTGTCGCAACCCGTCATAACTGAACACGGTCGCTTCGATCGGCAGCTGCAGCCAGTCGAACCGATACGCGGGAAACCCGCTGGATTGATTGCGCCTTAACTTCAGCCGTCGTTCGAACGGCCTGTATTGAATGCCCTTGTCGCTAAGGAACCAGGCGATATCTTCGGCACTGTCCGCGAACAGGTGGAGATTGGCCGGACTGTCGTCGGCAGCCGTGCCGGCCAACAATGGTCCGACCAGTCGTGGTTCGAAGTGCTCAAGTTCCAGCATCAGTGATAGCGCGGTCTTACGACGGCTCAGGATCGACGCATCGTGATCGCCCTCGTGGTAGAGCCGCTGGTGTTCGATCAGCGCTGCTTCGACTTCCTGATTACTCGGTAACGCACCGTCACGCCCGAGCCCCAGCCGTTCCGCGGCTTTTCGTTTGGCGACCTGAAAGTCGCTGATACCATGGTCCACCATGATGCGTGAGGCTTCCTGGGCGACCGTCTGCCGGGAACGGTCACTGACAAACATCTGGGTCACGGCGAGCTCCTTTATGCTGCTGGCGCGGGACGGCTTGGCTAGAAAATATCCTGTTCGCCGACTTCTTCACCGCCGTCATTATAAGGATTGATCTGCGGCCCGGTCAGCTGTGTTTTTGGCTGGGTACCCGCTTCGAAAGTCTCGAACTTAAAATTGGTGCTGTTGGCACCGGCAAGTTCGCCTGTGGCGGGATCAATCCTAACGGTGACCAATCCCGGCGGTTGCGGATAACTACGCTCCGGCGCGCCGGCCAGCGCATCGCGCATGAAATGAATCCACATCGGCAGCGCCGTGCGCCCACCCTCTTCGCCCGCGCCAAGCGGTTCATCGCTATCGAAGCCGACCCAGCTGATCGCGACAAGGTCGGGATTAAAGCCGCCGAACCATGCGTCACGCTGATCGTTGGATGTGCCGGTTTTGCCAGCGAGGTCTTGTCGGCCGAGCGTTCTCGCGCGGCGGCCGGTGCCGCGCTGGATGACATCGCGCATCAGGTCTTGGATCAGCCAGATATTCGTGGCGGGCAAGACACGCGGTGCGACGTAATCATTGCCCCAAAACTCCTGTAAGGCAGCGCCGGTCAGCGACAACGTCGACGTATCTTCGAGGTCAGTGGCATTTTGTGGCTCGTCTTGTCCTATCGTCGATTCCAGTTCGCAGGTCTTGCAGACAATCCTCGGCGTTTCGGCGAACAAGACTTCCCCGTCGGAAAGTTCGATGCGATCGATAAAGTAGGGTTCGACGGCGTAGCCGCCGTTCGCCAACACCGCGTAGCCCTTGGCCATATCCAGCGGCGTCGCAGCACCGCTACCCAGCGCCAGCGAGAGGTTATTCGGGATGGCGTCACTCTCGAATCCGAAGCGGGCGATGTGGCGAGTCGCCGACACAATGCCCATCTTCATCACCATTCTGACCGACACGAGGTTCATTGACCGCACCAGCGCCTCGCGCATGCGTGTGCGTCCATAAAACCGACCGGTCGAGTTTTTCGGGCGCCATACGCCTTCGTACTCTGCAGACTCGATGACCACCGGCGCATCATTAATAATGCTGGCTGCGGTAAATCCGTTCGCCAATGCGGCGGAATAGATAAACGGCTTGAAGCTGGAACCGGGCTGGCGCTTGGCTTGCGTGACACGGTTGAATTTACTGGCGGTGTAGTCGAATCCGCCGACCAGCGCAGCAATGCCGCCGTCGGTGGGATTCAACGCGACGAGAGCGCCCTGCGCCTGCGGCACCTGCGCCAGTGCCAGATCGTCCTCGACGGTGGTGTATACATAAATAACATCACCGGCGGCCAGCACGTCATCGATCGACTCGGGTTTGGCGCCCACGATGCTGCGGTCGATGAAAGGGACCGCCCAATTGACGCCACCCCAGTTCAGCTGACCGGTCTCGCCCCTGGCAAACCGGACGCTGGCCGCATTGTTATCGGTATTGATTGCCGTGACCAAAGCGGCACGCAGCCCACCCGGGTTTGGGATGTTCGCCAACATCTCCTCAATATCGGTATCGCTGGCGGTGGCTAAATCCAAGCGCCGCAGCGGCCCTCGATAGCCATGGCGGCGATCATATTCGAGTAGGCCGTCGCGGACGGCATAGTTCGCCGCCTGCTGCATCTGGCTGTCGATTGTCGTGTGTACCCTGAAGCCGCGGGTTGTGATGTCCCGCCCGTACTCGTTCATTAGTCGAATACGCACCATTTCCGCGAGATACGGTGCGGCCAGCTCGATATCCGGCCCGTGTAGCCGTGACAGCATCGGGTGATCGTTGGCTTCCTGATATTGCTGCTCGGAGATGTAGCCGAGATCACGCATGCGTCCGAGCACGTAGCTGCGGCGATTTTTGGCAGCCTCCGGGCCGGCAACAGGGTTGTAGTTGGACGGTGCAGGCAGCACACCGGCCAGCGTGGCGGCCTCGGCGATCGTCAGATCCACCAGTTCCTTGTCAAAATAAATCTGCGCAGCCGCCGCGACGCCATAGGCACGCTGACCAAAGAACATCTTGTTCAGGAACAGCGCCATGATTTCTTCTTTGCTGAACTCTTGCTCGATCTTGTAGGCGAGAAACGCCTCTTTGATTTTGCGGATAATCTTCCGCTCACGGGACAGGAAGTAGTCTCTCGCCAGCTGCTGCGTGAGCGTGCTGGTGCCTCGCGCCTCGCGCCCGGTCAGCACCGATCTGACGGCAGCGCGCAAAATCCCAAAAGGGTCGACGCCCCAATGTTGGAAAAAACGTTTATCTTCCGCCGCAACAAAGGCATGGACGACATGTTCCGGCACTTGATCGTAAGTCACCGGCAGCCGGCGCTGCTCGCCGATTTCCTGAATCAGCTTGCCATCCCGACTAAAAATACGCAGCGGAACCTGCAACGGGATGTCACGCACCGTCGCAGCCTCCGGGAGGCCTGGCTTGGCGTAGTGGTAGGCCGCAAAGATAGCGCCGGTAATCGCGATAGCTGCGCTTAAGCCTAGTGCCAGCCCCAAAACGGCCAGGCGTAAAAGCAATTTGGTCTTCAAAGTGGTGGGTGAGTCCTTGTCAGCGCGAGGCTCATTATGCATATTGAGCGTGCAATACGAAAACCAATTAGTGACAACTCCCTGACGTATTGCCCCCGGTCAGCCAAATATGGGGGATAGATGGCGACTGGCGATACCTGGTTCACAGATTTTCCATTATCTGCTGACTTAGCATATGGATTGCTAAAAGCGGAACGTAGTCACATTTTATTTAACACTTCGTTGATATATAGTTAACTTCGTTTCCTCAGGCGACCGGCTATAAATTAGGCGTAACTCAACGAATTTTAAGGAAAAACTGAGTGTTATTCGGCAAAAAAACCCGCATCCTGCTCGGGCTTGACATAACGACTTCTTCGATCAAGCTCATCGAGCTCGCTCAGGCTGGTCGTGGATACCGTGTGGAATCCTATGCAGCGGAGCCCACACCGGCCAATTCCATTAACGATAAAGCCATCGTTGACGCCCAGGCGGTCGGCGAGGCTATTCGTCGGGCGGTCAAGCGTTCAGGCAGCAAAATTCGCGAGGCCGCATTTGCGATTAGCGGCGAAGCTGCAATCACCAAGACCATTCAGATGCCGTCCAGCTTGTCTGAAGCGGATATGGAAGGCCAGGTCGAGATCCAGGCAGACCAATACATTCCGTTCCCGATGGAAGAGGTCAGTCATGACTTCGAGATCATCGGCCCGAATGACGCTGATCCGGATATGAACGATGTGCTGCTGGTCGCAACGCGAACGGACAACGTTGACCAGCGCGAAGCCGCGGTTTCTGCTGCCGGTTTGAAAAGCGTGGTTGTCGATGTCGAAGCCTTTGCGCTCGAAAACGCCTGCCGCTTGTTGTCCCATCAGATCCCCAACAACGGCATGGGCCAATCGGTAGCTGTCGTCGATATCGGCGCCAGCAACACCATGTTCGGTGTGTTGCGCGACATGAAAGTGATCTACACCCGCGATTTCGCATTCGGCGGGCAGCAGCTGACAGAAGAGATTATGCGGACCTACGGCTTATCCGTCGAAGATGCCGGTCGCGCGAAGAAAGAAGGCGGCTTGCCGAGCAACTACGAGCCGGAAGTGCTCGATCCATTTATTGATGACGTTACCCAGCAAGTCAGCCGTTCGCTGCAGTTCTATCTGGCATCGGGCGGTGGGCGTGAGCAGCCGGACATGATTCTGGTCTGCGGCGGTTGCGCCAACATTCCTGGTATCGCAGATGTGATCGCGAGCCGGGTCGGGATTCCGACGGAGATCGGCGACCCGCTAGGACAGATGAAAGTCTCAGCCCGCGCCAAGTCGCAAGGTGTGGAGAGAGATGCATGCGCCTTACTGACCGCGTTCGGTCTTGCGCTGAGGAGCTTTGACTAATGCCGCAAATTAACCTGCTGCCATGGCGCGAGGAATTACGCAAAGAGCGCCAGAAAGTATTCATGTTCTCGGTCGTGGGCGCGATCGCTGCCGCCGGTCTGCTGGTTGGCGCCGTGAACATGGTGTTCAGCAACATGATCGATCATCAGCGCGATCGCAATCGCCTGCTGAATCAGGAGATCAGCAAACTGAACGAAAGCATTAAGGGCATTGAAGGTATCGAGCGCCAGAAGCAACGCTTGATCGCACGGATGCAGGTGATTGAAGAGCTGCAGCAAAGCCGGCCCGAGATTGTGCACTTGTTCGATGAGTTGACCCGCACGGTACCCGACGGAGTGCACCTGAATCGGGTGACGCAGTCTGGTCGTAGCGTAAAACTGAATGGGGTGGCGCAGTCGAGCACGCGCGTGTCGTCGTACATGCGTAACGTCAACGACTCCGACTGGCTCGGCAATCCGGATCTCGACAAGATTGAAACGGTCGACCGCGGTCAGCGTCGAGAGCGTTTCAATTTTACGCTGGACGCATCTCAGCTTGTGCAAAATAACGAAGACGGGGAGATTGGACAGTGAGCTTTATCGACGACCTGCAATCCCTCGACTTCAATGACGTCGGCCGCTGGCCCCTGCCGTTCCGTATCGGTGCGATTGCGTTGATATTCGCTGTCGTACTCGCGGCGGGTGTCTACATGACAATCGTCAAGGACAAACAACTGAAGCTTGAATCCGAGCAACGTAAAGAAGTCGATTTGAAAGCGACTTTCGAACAAAAACAAAACAAGGCGGCAAACTACCAGGCTTATGCGGACCAGTTGGTCGAAATGCGCGAGTCGTTTGGTGCCATGTTGCGACAGCTTCCGGGTGAAACCGAGATCCCGAACCTGATTACGGATATCTCGCAAACCGGTCTCGCTGCTGGTCTGGAGGAAAAACTCTTCCAGCCACAAGAAGAGATCCAGCGTGACTTCTATGCCGAGAAGCCGATCAAGATCCGGCTGACCGGCTCCTACCATGCGTTTGCGAACTTCGCGAGCAGCGTGGCGGCATTGCCACGTATTGTGACGCTACATGACATCAATATCGTGCCGGAACAAAACAATCCGTCCACGTTGGTTCTTGATGTCACGGCGAAAACCTATCGCTACCTCGAAGAAGATGAGGGCTAGTCGGAGATGAGATCAATGCCAATCCCTCTTAACAAACGACGTCGGTCAACCATTGCCCTGGTGGGTATGTTGTCTGCCATGCTGACTGCTTGCGGCGGCGACATGCGCGACCTCGAGGTGTACATCGACGAAGTAAAAAGTCGCCCCGGTCAACGGCCTGAGCCGCTGCCTGAAGTGAAACCCTATGAAACGTTTACCTATGTCGCGGATACCGAAGGTTTACGCTCGCCTTTTGAGCCCGATGTACCTTCTGCTGCGACGGGTGGTCCAGGTGGAAGCGGCGTCAACGGGCCTGATCCGACGCGTAGTCGCGAATACCTCGAGGAGTTTCCACTGGACTCTTTCGACATGGTCGGCACGCTCAGTATGGGCGGCAACAATTTTGGTCTGCTGCGAGCGCAGGACGGCATTGTTCATCGTGTCCTGCCCGGTAACTACATCGGACAAAACGACGGAAAAATCACGTCGATCACTGAATCAGAAATTCAGCTGGTCGAAATTGTTTCAAACGGTATAGGCGGCTATATCGAACGAGAAGTGGCGATAGCCCTTGCGAATTAAGCCATTCGGACATGGCATTGGGAGTACCTAGAATGATGCGCACAACAACAGCGGCGCCCCTTACACGGATCTGGCAGGTATTAGCCGCGACATTGGTGGTCGCTGGTTTGATGCTGGCCGCGCAACCGGCCGAAGCCCAGGATCCAAGTAACGGTCTCAGAGATATACAAGTTCAGGCATTGCCGAACCGCGGCGTAGAGCTTCGGCTGGTAATGAGTGAGGCGGCACCCGAGCCGATCAGCTTTACGATCGACAACCCGGCCCGCATCGTTCTGGATATTCCTGAATCGAAGTTGGAGGTTGGTACTCGCCGACAGCAAGTCGATCTTGGTCCGCTCGACACGGTCATGATGGCGGAAGCCAACGGTCGGACACGTGCGGTACTGAACCTGCAATCGATGGTCGACTACAACACGTCAGTCAGCGGCAACACGATTATCGTGACGCTGGCGGGTGGTGCCGGTTCCGGATCGACCGCAGCTGGCTCAAGCGCCTTCCCTGCGCCGAGTGGTGGCAATGCGCCAGCGCCGGCCGCCTACGATGGCCCGCGTGCGATCGACAACATCGATTTCCGTCGTACACGTGAAGGCGGTGGTCGCATTTTGGTTAGCCTGACCGATCCGTCAACGCCGGTAGATATTCGCCAGGAAGGTGGTCGTGTTGTGGCCTTGTTCAAAGGCACGCAATTGCCGGATGACCTGCTGCGTCGTTTGGATGTACAGGATTTCGCGACACCGGTAACGACCGTCGACGCCATGCGTGTAAATGGTGACGTTCGCGTATTGATCAGTGCTGATGGTGACTACGAGCAGCTTGCATACCAGTCCGATGGTTTGTTCGCGATCGAAATCACGAAAGTCGAGAAAGACGAGTCTTCAGGCACGATCTTCTCGGAAGAAAAAGAATACTTCGGTGAGCGCGTCACGCTGAACTTCCAGGACATCGAAACCCGTGCTGTGTTGCAGGTATTGGCCGAGATTTCAGGCCGCAATATCGTCGTCTCCGACACGGTTCAGGGCAGCTTGACGCTGCGTCTGCGCAACGTCCCATGGGACCAGGCGCTTGATATTGTTATGACCACACGCGGTCTCGACATGCGTGAGAACGGCAACGTGATCATCGTGGCGCCAGCAACAGAAATCGCAGCACGCGAACAAGCAGACCTGGAGTCCAAACTGGCCATCCAGGAACTGGAGCCGATCTATACCGAGTTCCTGCAGATTAACTACGCGAAAGCTGCTGACATGAAAGAGCTACTCGATCAGGGCATCCTGACCGAGCGCGGGTCGGTGACTATCGATGAACGTACCAACACGTTGTTGCTGCGCGACACGGCGGAGAGCCTGAGAAATATTCGACGCATGGTGCAAACCCTCGACATTCCGGTACAGCAAGTCCTGATCGAGTCACGCATCGTATCGGTCAACGACGACTACCGTCGTGATCTCGGTGTGCGTCTTGGTCTGACTGCGGTTGAAGACTCCGGTGACGATGGCTTGCTCGCTGTCACCGGTACCAGCGCTAACGCCGGCGGTATCATTAGCTCCGCGCTCGACAATATCGTCGATAACGCTGAGGACGATGACCCACTGACCAACGGCCCGTTCCCGGTCAACGTCGGTCCGATCGATGGTCGTTATAACGTCAATATTCCGGTACAGAACCCGGCCGGTCAGTTCGCTCTTGCCATTCTCGAGAGCGACTATATCCTCGATCTTGAATTGTCAGCACTGCAGGCGGAAGGTCGTGGTGAGATCGTCTCCAGCCCGCGCGTTGTGACGGCGAACCAGAAGGAAGCCGTCATCAAGCAGGGTGTCGAGATTCCGTATCAGGAAGCGACCGCCAGTGGTGCTGCTGCTGTTACCTTTAAAGAGGCGGTGTTGAGCCTGACGGTGACGCCGCAAATCACACCGGATGGCAACATCGCCATGGACCTGCGCGTCAGCCAGGACACGATCGGCGTGATTTTCCAGATCCAGGGTGGTGGTCAGGTACCGAGTATCGATACGCGTGAGGTCGAAACGCAGGTATTGGTCAACGATGGGCAAACCGTTGTACTCGGTGGCATTTACGAGACTGAAGTTCGTGACAACGATACCAAAGTACCGGTGCTCGGCGATATTCCATTCATCGGTAGCCTGTTCAGAAACACGGTTCGTATCAATAACAAGTCTGAGCTGTTGATCTTCGTGACACCGAAGATCCTTGAAGAGGGATCCTTCATCGAGCAATAGACAAGCGGCAAGAGCTACAATCTGGCCGGTGGTTGCGTAACGCAGCCACCGGCCTTTTTGCTTTCTGATATAACGTCAACATGACAGAACGGGTTTTTTTGGTAGGGCCAATGGGTGCGGGCAAGACAGCAGTCGGTCGCCAGCTTGCGCGACGCCTGGGTTTGCCGTTTGAGGATGCGGACGCGTGGCTTGAGAAAAGAACTGGGGTCGATATCGCCTACATTTTTGAAAAGGAAGGTGAGGACGGCTTCCGCCGCCGCGAGCGCCGTGCGATCGACACTCTGACGCAGCGCGATCCTATCGTGCTGTCGACCGGCGGCGGCGCGGTGATGCGGCCTGCAAATCGACGGCGGCTCGCAGAACGCGGCATCGTCGTCTATCTGCATACGACAGTCGATCAGCAATGGCAGCGCGTCCGGCATTCGCTGCACCGGCCATTGCTGCGCCAGGAAGATCCCAAGGGCGTATTGACGGCCTTGTTTGATCTGCGCCATCCGTTGTATCTGGGGCTTGCTGACATCGTGGTCGATACCGACGGCGCCAAGGTGCCCGCCGTCGCCGATCACATCGCCGACGTGCTACGAACGCACCATGGCTTCTGTCCGGCGTGACCACAGCGACTCGCACGTACACACTCAATCGCCTATGCTGTCCTGATGGCAGTCACCGAAGAATGTGCGATGTCCGAACCTGGGTTGAAAACCTTATCCGTTGCGCTGGGTGAGCGCAGTTACGACATTCTGATTGGTCGTGGACTGCTTGGTGGCGCTGCGCCGATCACCCGAGTATTGAGAGGCCGTCATGTTGTCATCGTCAGCAACGACGTTGTCGCACCCTTGTATTTGGAACGGTTGCAGGCCGGGCTACAGGATTTCGCGGTTCAGGCGCATATTCTTCGCGATGGCGAAGTGCATAAAACTCCTGATGCCATGTTGGGCATCATCGATGCAGCACTGGCAGCTGGTGCAGGTCGCGACGCTTTGTTTATCGCGTTAGGTGGCGGCGTTGTTGGCGATATCACAGGCTTTGCCGCCGCCACGTTCATGCGCGGTGTCGATTTTCTGCAAGTGCCGACCACGCTGCTGGCCCAGGTCGATTCATCTGTCGGTGGTAAAACTGGCGTGAATCACCCTGCTGGCAAGAACCTGTTGGGCGCCTTTCATCAACCCAAGCGTGTGTTGATCGATATCGACACATTGGAGACATTGCCGGCGCGTGAGTTTTCCGCTGGCATGGCCGAGGTGATCAAATACGGTGCTATCGTCGACGCCGATTTTTTCGACTGGCTGGCCGACAACATCGATGCGTTGATGGCGCGTGAGCCATCCGCGCTGCAACAGGCGATCTTCCGCTCGTGTCAGTTGAAAGCACAGATCGTTGCCGAAGACGAAACAGAACAGGGTCGCCGGGCTTTGCTGAATTTTGGTCATACATTTGGTCACGCGATCGAAGCCTGTACCAGGTATCAGCGATGGCTGCATGGCGAGGCCGTCGCCCTCGGCATGGTGATGGCAGCGCGCATGAGCGGCTTACCGGATCATCAGATCGAGCGTTTGGTCGCTTTGCTGGTCGCGGCGGGTCTGCCGGTCGCACACCCCGACATACCCGCCGATGCGTTGTATGCCGCGATGGGTCATGACAAAAAAGTGGCGCAGGGCCGCATTCGGCTGATCCTGCTCAGGACGCTTGGCAAAGCGCTCATTACGGCCGACTATGACGACGCGCGCTTAATGGCGGTGTTGGAAGGCAGCGCCTAGTGGCTGCATTGGCAAGCTTTGCTGCTGATCCGGTGCGATCGCTCGGCCGGCGGTTTGATGAACCCGAAGCACCGCGGCGCGACGCTTTCGCGCGTGACCGGGACCGCATCGTGCACAGCAACGCATTCCGACGTCTGATGTACAAGACGCAGGTATTTGTGAATCATGAAGGCGATCACTACCGGACGCGGCTGACGCATTCTCTGGAGGTGGCGCAGATCGGGCGCACGATCGCGCTGGCATTGGGTCTGAACGAAACACTGACCGAGGCCATTTGCCTAGCCCACGATCTCGGACACACGCCGTTCGGACATGCTGGTCAGGACGCACTGAATGCTTGCATGAGTGCTCACGGGGGGTTTGAGCACAACCTGCAGTCGTTGCGTATCGTTGATGAGCTGGAAGAAAAATATGCCAACTTCGACGGACTTAACCTGACCTTTGAGACGCGCGAAGGTATCTTGAAGCACTGCTCAAAACGCAATGCCGAAACACTGGGTGATATCGGACGGCGTTTTATCAAGCGGACGCAACCAGGGCTTGAGGCGCAGCTCGCGGACATCGCCGATTCGATCGCTTATAACAACCACGATGTCGAAGACGGGGTGCGGTCGGGCCTGTTGGGGCTCGACACGTTGGTTGAACAGCCGCTATTTGCGGCGCACTACCAGCCCGTCGTGGCGGCGCACCCAGATTTGCCACTCGACCGTCTAATCCATGAGGTCAAACGGCGCATGATCAGTTTTGTCGTTAATGATCTTATCGAGAACAGTCGCGCCAGCATCGAAGCCGCTGGCGTCGAGCGCATCGAGGATGTACGCCTGAGCGACCGGCTGGTAAGGTTCTCGCCCGCGGTTGCTGAGCAGCACAGCGAGTTGAAGCGTTTCCTCTACCGCAACCTCTACCACCACCCGAAAGTCGTTGAAATGCAGGACCACGCGAAGCTGATGGTGCGCACCTTGTATGAACACTATTGTGCAACCCCGAGCGCGATTCCCGACTCGTTTCGTTATCAGCCTGCGGCCACGGTGCCGACACTGGCCGAACATCGTCGAATTGCCGATTATATCGCCGGCATGACCGACCGTTTCGCACGACAGCAATTCGAACGCATCACCGCGACTGGTGGCTAAAACCGCTGCGGCAGGGACGCCGCTGCGCTAAAATAGCAGCGGGACAAGAGGACAATCACGGACACACGATGAGCCACGCTATTGCGCCGGAAGATCGCCTGATCTTCGCGCTGGATGTCGCTGACACCGAACAAGCCAAACAACTGGTCGAAGAACTGGGTGATGCAGTTCGGTTTTACAAAATCGGTCTCGAGCTCGCGATGCGTGAGGGCTATTTTGAGCTGCTCGATTGGCTAGTCGCGCGCGGCAAGCAGGTCTTTATCGACGTTAAGTTGTTTGATGTGCCAGCCACTGTCGCAGCCGCGGTCAGAAACCTGTCAGAGCGCGGCGCCACGTTTTGTACCGTTCATGGCAACCAGTCCATCATGGAAGCCGCTGCGGCGGAAAAAGGCGCATTGAAGATTCTCGCAGTGACGGTACTGACCAGTCTGGATCGCGGCGACATGGATGATCTCGGTTTCGATTGTGACATTCCCGAGTTGGTACTGTCCCGGGCGAGACGTGCACTCGAAGCCGGTTGTGATGGCGTCATTTCATCCGGGCTCGAAGTGCCGCGACTGCGTCAGCATGTCGATAACAAGCTGCTGGTCATCACGCCCGGCATTCGGCCGGTCGAGAATCGTCCGAGCGACGACCAAAAACGCGTGGTCAGTGTCGAGCAAGCTTTCGAGAATGGTGCCGACTACATCGTGGTGGGCCGACCGATTCGCAACGCGCCGCAACCGCGCGCCGCAGCCGAGGCGATTGTCGAGACCATCCGCCAGCAATTCGCTCTCTAGTCCTGGACTAGCCAGCAACGCATTTCATCAGGGGACCACTGAGATGACAGAACTTAAGAATGACCTATTCCTGCGCGCGCTGTTGCGCGAGCCTGTTGAGCGCACACCTATCTGGATGATGCGTCAGGCGGGTCGCTATTTGCCGGAATATCGTGCGACGCGTGCTGAGGCTGGCGACTTCATGTCGTTGTGTTCAAACCCGGAGCTCGCTTGCGAAGTGACATTGCAGCCACTGCGCCGCTACCAGTTCGATGCGGCCATTCTGTTTTCCGACATTCTGACCATCCCCGATGCGATGGGTATGGGGTTGTACTTCTCAACCGGCGAGGGGCCCAAGTTCAAGCGCACCATCGACAGCGCGGCCGATGTTAAAAATCTACCGATCCCGGACGTTGCCGACTCCCTCGACTACGTGATGGCAGCGGTGAGCAAGATTCGCACGGCGCTCGACGGCAGTGTGCCGCTGATCGGTTTCGCCGGCAGCCCGTGGACGGTTGCGACCTACATGATCGAGGGCGGTAGTAGTAAGACGTATTCAAAGGCCAAGGCGCTGCTCTATAGCGATCCGGAATCCGCGGATTTGCTGATGAAAAAACTGGCGCAGACCACGACCGACTATTTGAATGCTCAGATCCGGGCAGGCGCACAAGCGATCATGGTGTTCGATACCTGGGGATCGGTGTTGGAGCCGGAGGCGTATCGCCGCTTTTCGCTCGCCAGCATGCAGCAGATTGTCGATGGTCTGATTCGTGAGCAGGACGGTCGGCGGGTGCCGGTGGTGTTGTTCACAAAAGGTGCGGGCACGCGCTTGCGTGCAATGGTTGATACCGGTTGTGATGGTCTCGGCGTCGACTGGACAACGGACTTAGCCGAGGCGCGCGAACTCACCGGCGGCAAGGTCGCGTTGCAGGGCAACCTGGATCCATCCTTGCTGTACGCGAGCGACGAAGCCATTCGCGATGGTGTTATTCGTGTGCTGGAAAGCTACGGCAAAGGCCCGGGCCACGTCTTCAATCTCGGCCATGGCATCCATCCCGAAATCGATCCGGCCAAAGTGGGCGTCATGGTTGACACCCTGCGCGAACACAGTCCCCGCTTCCATAGCTAACCGCGATGGATGCGTCCATGACAGACGCAGAACTGATCCGCGCGCGACGCCTGCGCCGCATGAAGTGGTTCGCGCACCTGTTGCTTGTGACGATGCTCGTGATCTACATCGTCGCCGGACTGTTTCAGCCGACATATCCATGGCTGGGGTATGTGCGTGCCTTCGCTGAAGCGGGCACCGTCGGAGCGCTGGCCGATTGGTTTGCGGTGACGGCGCTGTTCCGTGAACCGATGGGATTGCCGATTCCGCATACCGCGATTATCAAGCGTCGCAAGGATGACATCGGCGAGACGCTGGCCGATTTCATCGGCACGCACTTTCTCAGTCGTGAGGCCTTGTTGCCGAGGTTACAAAATATCGACATTGTCGGCGTGACGGCCGATTGGTTGTCACGCGGCGACAATGCGGCGCGGCTCACGGAAGATGTTGCGACGATGCTCCGCCGTGTCGTTCGCACCGGGGACAACACGGCTTTGCGTGCGCTCGTCAAGGACAACCTGCGTGGCACGCTGAACGATATGCAGATCACGCCGCTACTCGGACAGCTACTCGAGTTGTTGGTGGTCAACGATCCTGAGGATACGCTGTTGACGGGCATCGTCGAGTTGGCGCGCCAGCAGTTCGATGACAATCGTGTCGGACTGCGCAGTACAGTTGGCGAGCGTACACCATGGTGGATACCCGGCTTCGTCGACGAGCAAATCTATCGTCGACTGGTGAACGAAGTCGAAGAAGCGCTGGCCGACGAAGACAGCCAGGGCGAGCAGCGTGCGCGTGAGCATCTGCGGCGCGTGTTGACGGATGTCGTGGACGCGTTGAAGCACGATGAGGAATTGATCGAGCGCGGCGAGCGATTGAAGAGTGACCTGCTGGAACACCCTCAGCTTGCCCGTTATCTATCTGCCGTCGTCAACGACATCAGCAGCTATTTGCTGCGCGAGGCGCAAGATCCCGAATCGTCGTTTCGCCAACGGTTGACCGGCGCGCTGGTGGGATTAGGCGACAGCATGGCTAAAGAGCCAGCACTACGCGATGAAATAAATGCTTCCTTGCGTGATGCCGGGCTGTATACGATCACGCGTTATCGCGACCAGATCACCCGCGTCGTCTCAGAGACGGTAAGGAACTGGGATGCTGATACTGCGGCCGATCTGATCGAGCAGCGAGTTGGCCGCGACCTACAGTTTATTCGCATCAACGGTACGTTGGTGGGTGGTCTAGCCGGACTGACGTTGTATTCGCTTTGGCATGCGTTTGTTTAGCCAAAGACTTCGAGCTTTCGGGAAGGCGGGTCAGCGATTCATTTTCTTCGCTCAATGAGATTCGCTCAGAAAACGACTCCCTGACCCTTGCTGAATTGAGGTACGAGAGAGGTCGGCGATTTATTTTTCTCACTCGATGAGATTCGCTCAGAAAGTAGCTCCCTGACCTCTTTAGATGGCTACGCTGTTACCCGTTATCCCTGAGCTCGCGGCGCAGGATCTTGCCGACATTGGTTTTCGGCAATTCATCTTTGAAGACGACCCGCTTCGGCACTTTGTAGCCCGTGAGGTTCTCGCGGCAGTGCGCAATCACGTTCTCCGGCGTGACACTGTCGTCGGATTTGACGACGAAGACTTTGACGATCTCGCCGGATTTCTCATCGGGCTGGCCAACCGCTGCGACCTCAACGATGCCGTCCATTGCCGCGATCACGTCCTCGATCTCGTTGGGATAGACATTGAAGCCTGAGACCAGAATCATGTCTTTCTTCCGGTCCTCAATAAAGACAAAGCCCTTCTCGTCCATGCGGCCGATATCGCCGGTGCGCAGCCAGTCGCCCATCATGACTTCAGCGGTCGCCTCGGGGCGTTGCCAGTAGCCGGCCATGACCTGCGGGCCGCGAATACAAATCTCGCCGACTTCGTTAATGCCAAGTTGTTTACCCTCGTCATCGAAAATGCCAACCTCCGTAGAGGAGATCGGTAATCCGACAGCGCCGTTAAAGGCCGGCTCGTCGACAAACGGGTTGATGACCGCGGCAGGCGAGGTCTCGGTGAGCCCATAGGCCTGGATTAGATGTGTGCCCGTCACTTCGTGCCATTTTCTGGCAACGGCTTCTTGCACCGCCATACCACCACCGATCGTGATACGCAGATTGCTGAAGTCGAGGTCGGCAAAGCCGGGCGTCGCCAACAGTGAATTGAACAGCGTGTTCACGCCAGTGAAATAGGAAAAGCGATACTTGCCAATCTCCTCGACGAAGCCCGCAAAGTCGCGTGGATTCGTGATCAGTACATTCAGACCACCCAGCGCCAACAAGGTGAAGCAATTCCCTTCCAGCGAAAAGATGTGATACAGCGGTAGTGCCGTGATGCCGATGATCTCATCGTCACCCATCTTGTCGCCGACCCAAGAGTTGGACTGCTGAATGTTGTGCACCATGTTGCTGTGTGTGAGCATCGCGCCTTTGGAGACGCCCGTCGTACCACCGGTGTATTGCAGGAACGCGAGATCGGATAGCTCAATGGATTCTTTACGCAGCGAGTGACGCGCACCTTGTTTCAGAGCAGCACGAAAGCCGACGGCTCCGGGTAGTGAGAACGCCGGCACCATTTTCTTCACGCGTTTGACGACGAAGTTGGTCAGGCCGCGCTTGAGCCCCGGCAGCATGTCCCCGATCTGCGTCGTGATGACCTGCTCGACTGGCGTACGATCGATGACGGCCTGAAGTGTGTGGGCGAAATTCTCAACAATGACGATGGCCTTGGCACCAGAGTCTTTCAGTTGGTGTTCCAGCTCGCGCTCGGTGTAGAGCGGGTTGACGTTGACAACGGTCATACCGGCACGCAGCACACCAAACAATGCAACCGGATATTGCAGAATGTTGGGCATCATCAGCGCGACACGATCGCCTTTGCTGAGCCCGGCTTCATGCTGCAGGTAGGCGCCGAACTGTGCGGACAGTCTGTCCATATCGGCAAAGCTCAGCTCGACGCCCATGTTGGCGTAGGCTGGCTTGCTGGCATGCTCCCGACATTTCTCCTCGATCAGGTCGCGCAGCGACGAGTAGCCCGCATTATCGATGGTTTCGGGGGTGCCGGGTACGTAAGCATCAAGCCAGATTTTTTCCATAATGGGTTCCGTTCGCGGTCAGAGCAGTGATGGGTTAATAATCAGCGGGCGACAATACGTTCACGAGTGTCGGCCAAACGTTCTCAAGCATAACAGGCTGGGCTTCGGCGTTCGGGTGAATGCCATCGCTTTGCATCAGCGAATCGTCAAGCGCGACGCCCTCGAGAAAAAATGACACCAGCGCCAGGTCATAATCGTCGGCCAGCGCTTCGTATTGTTCGACAAACGCCGTGGTGTAACGTTCGCCGTAGTTGGGTGGGATCATCATGCCGAGCAGCATGACATCGGCGCCAGCGGCCTGAGAAGCGGTGATCATGCGCTCAAAATTGCGGCGCATGGTTTCAATCGGAAAGCCGCGCAGGCCGTCGTTGCCACCCAGTTCGATCACGACGAGATCCGGCTTGTGCGTCGCCAGGGCTGCTGGCAACCGAGCGGCGCCACCGTTGCTCGTATCACCACTGATACTGGCGTTGACGACCCGATACCCAAGGTCGTTTTCGTCCAATCTTTGCTGCAGTAGCGCCACCCAGCCGTCGCTTAAGTCGGCCAGGCCATAGCCAGCGCTGAGGCTGTCGCCGACCACAAGAATCGTCGGCCTCTTGTCATCGACAGGTGTCGCCCGCACATCTTTAGCTACAGCCGCTTTGGTCGGTGTTGCGGCCTCTGGTATTGCCGCGGCAGATTCCGGTATTACCGCATCTGTCGCATCATCACCGGCGAACTGGTACAACACACCGGCAGCGATCAATGCGATCACGATTACGCCGATCAAGGTCTGAGACGTTTTGCGAGTCATAGCGAGAGCGTTTGCCGGTCTACAAGGAATAGAGCATCAATGAATCCCGATAGTGTACCGCAGGACACGCCATCAATCGTCCTGGCTGCCCAGGAATTGACCAAAACCGTCGACAGCGCCGATGGCGATCTGACGATCCTGTCAGACGTCTCGTTTGAGGCAACGCGCGGTGAAACGCTCGCGATCGTGGGCCCTTCTGGCGCGGGTAAATCGACCTTGCTGGCGTTGCTCGCCGGTCTGGACGAGCCGACATCGGGGCGCGTCATGCTGGACGGTATCGATTTCTCGAGCCTCGACGAAGACGGGCGCGCCGCCGCTCGCTCGGGCCGGGTCGGTTTCGTGTTTCAGTCGTTCCATCTGATTCCGGCACTGACCGCGTTGGAAAACGTCATGATGCCCCTGGAGCTCTCCGGAGAGGCCTCCCCCCGACAGGCAGCCGAGGCGATTCTCGATGAAGTCGGTCTGACGCCGCGACTACGACACTACCCGGCGCAGCTCTCAGGTGGTGAAAAACAACGGGTCGCTATCGCGCGGGCGTTTGCGGCAAGACCGAGTGTCCTGTTTGCCGACGAACCGACCGGCAACCTCGACAGTGGCACGGGTCAGCGCATCGAGAATCTGTTGTTCGATCTGAATCAGAACCACGATGCGACGCTCGTGCTGGTGACACACGACACGGATCTCGCAGCGCGTTGCCAGCGCCGTCTGTCGATCGATGGTGGCAAACTTGTGGCCGACGAATCGTCATGAGTCGCGTTTGGCGTTTTGCACTCAACGGCCTGCGACGTGAGCTACGCGCGGGCGAGTTGCTGGTATTGATGCTGGCGCTCGTCATTGCCGTCGGTTCCATCACCGCGATCAGCTTCCTGACCGACCGGATCGGGCGTGGTGTCGCGCAGCAAGCCACCGAAGTGCTGGCCGCCGATCTGCGTTTGCGCTCCGGGCGGCCTATGGATGCCGAGCGTTTAACCACCGCACGCGATGCCGGTCTGCAGGCAGCCAGCGCAATGAATTTCCCGAGTGTTGTGTTTCGCGGCGAAGAGCGTGCACTGGTCAATTTGAAGGCCGTGTCGGACGGCTATCCGCTGCGCGGCGAGTTGCGCACGGCAGAACGTTTATTCGGCGCGCCCGAGGTGACGACAACCATTCCGGCGCCCGGCCGCGTGTTCGCTGATGCGGCGCTGCTGGCACGACTCGGCGTGAATGTGGGTGACCGCGTCGATGTCGGAGCGCTTTCTGTCGTCATCGATCGTGTGCTCGTCTATCGCCCGGATCAGTCGGCTGGATTCAGCGGTCTTGCACCGACCTTGCTGATCAATATCACCGACATCCCGGCAAGCGGATTGCTGGCCGAGGGTAGCCGTGTCAGTTACACACAATTGTTTGCTGGTGATCAAAGCGCTATCGAGGATTTCACGGCGACACTAACAGACAAACTGCCGGATGGCGTGCGGCTGGAAAATCAGGCCGACGCCGGCAGTCAATTGTCCATCGCGATCGACCGGGCCGGCCGATTCCTGTCACTCGCGTCGTTGGTCAGTCTGATTCTGGCGGCCGTCGCTGTGGCAATGGCAGCGCGTCGCTATGCTGAGCGCCGGCTCGACACAGCCGCATTGATGAAGACCTTTGGCGCGCAGCAATCGTTCGTGCTGCAGGTCTCGATTGTGCACATCCTCGTGATTGGTGTGATCGCCAGCGCGATCGGGACGGCGTTGGGCTTTTTCGCCGAGCGCGGGTTGTCGGCCCTGTTGTCGGGTTGGTTGCGCGGAGATTTGCCGAAACCCGGCTGGACACCGGCGATACCGGGTGCAGTCACAGCGCTTGTCCTGCTCGCCGGTTTCGCACTGCCTTCGTTGTTGCAGTTGAAGCAGACACCACCGCTGCGAGTGCTGCGCCATGATCTGGCACCGCCACCGCCGGGGATCTGGCTGACTTATGGTGCTGCCTTGCTCGCGATGGCGGCGCTCGTCTGGTGGGCGGTGCAAGATATTCAGTTGTTGCTGGTGATTATTCTTGGCACAGCGGCCACCGGCGCAGTGCTGTTTTTTGCCGGGCGCGTGTTGGTTAGTGTGTTGTCACGTTTTCGCAGTGGCGTGGGCGTATCGTGGCGTTACGGCCTGGCGAATGTCTCGCGTCGAGGCGCTTCGAGCGCCATTCAGGTCGTTGCGTTTGGTCTCGGGTTGATGGTGTTGTTGTTGCTGACTCTGGTGCGCAATGACTTGCTGGCCGGCTGGCGTAGCACCATCGTTGACGGCGCGCCGAATCAGTTCCTGATCAATATCCAACCGGACGAGCGTGCATCGGTGCGCGAGCAGTTTGTTGACGCGGGTTGGGATGACATGACGTTTGTGCCGCTGGTGCGCGGGCGTATCACGGCGGTGAACGGCGAGGCAGCCAGCAACGACCCTGAGACTCGGCGCGCTCGCACGGGACGGGAGCTCAACCTCACCTGGTCGGCCACATTGGACCCCAGTAACGAAGTCGTCGCGGGTGAATTCTGGCCCGAAGATTACGCTGGTGAGCCGCTGGTATCGGTTGACGAAGACGTGGCTAAAGAAATGCAGCTGTCGATCGGTGACACACTCACGTTCGACTTTGCCGGCCAGCCATTGACGGCACGTGTTACGAGTTTTCGTGCGATCGATTGGGAGTCGTTCCGGCCGAACTTCTTTATGGTGTTGAGCGCGCCTGGCATGCAGGCATTCCCGCAAACGTACATCACGTCGCTGTTTGTGTCGGCAGATCAGAGCGATGTGCTGGTGCGGGTTGTGCGCGCGCACCCGTCGATCTCGGTCATCGACATCGATGCGGCGATCGCCCGTGTTCGCTCGATCATCGATAAGGCGTCCTTGGCTGTGCAATACGTATTCCTCTTTACGCTGGCCGCGGGGCTCGTCGTGTTATTCGCCGCGATCCAGTCGACGCTTGACGAGCGTCGTTACGAGAGCGCGTTGTTGCGCACGTTCGGCGCGACGCGACGCACTATTCTGTCGGGTATCCTGGCTGAGTTTTCTGCGCTTGGCCTGTTGGCGGGGCTGTGTGCAGCGACCGGCGCTAGCGTCATCGGCTGGGTTGCCGCGCGCGAATTGTTCGAACTGGAGATCGCCCTGAATCCATGGCTGTGGCTCGCCGGTTTGCTGGCAGGCTGGCTGATGGTGGGTGTCAGCGGTACGCTGGCGGCGCGCTCGGCAGCCGAGACACCACCGGTGCAAACGCTACGACGACTTTCCTGAGCGCTTTTCCTGCTTGGCTTTCTTGGCGGCGGCTTTGGCCGCTTTCTTCTCGGCCTTTTCGGCGTCTTTCTTGAGCTGCTTCTGGCTGGGCGGGTCGATCAACTGCTTGACCGATTTGAGTACGTTTACTTCGCCGGACTCGAGTAGTGTAGGGAATTGCTCCCGGCAGACGATCCATGTCGCACCGACAATAGAAAAATAAAAGGACAGCAACAGAAACGCGTAAGTCATCTGGTCGATAAAATCGCCGACCCAACCCGGGAACTGAATACCGAATACGCCGTCCATGATGGCGGAGATGATCCGGTCCATAATTTCGACCTCGAACATCATGAACGCCATAAACCACAGCACGGCCAGAAAGATAACCAGGTTCACGCCGAGCTCGATCAACGCCGCGACCCAGTCGCGACTAAACGACAACGCGGCGAGTGCAATCGTCAACGCAGCGGCGACGCTGCACGAACGGGCGAGTAGCTCGGCCACATAGCCGATCGAAATCCAAAAGGGCCCGTCTTCGATGGGTTCGACCGTTTGATTGATGACGTTGGTCACCAGCCCGATAACAACCAGTACGACGATCGCCGGAATGACGCTCGCAGCCAGCCACGGAAAGTCGTCCGGCTTGGCCGTCTTGCCGTCGAACAGATAGCGTCGGAACAAGAACGCAAACACAGAACTGACAGCCACTGCGGGCCAGTCGATGAAGTCTTTGCCGGAAAATGGCGGCGTGAACGTCTGAAACAGGAAGCCGCCGAGAATGCTGGCAGCGCTGAGTGCGAGGATCGTCGTGCGCGGTCGCTCGCCAAAGACCTGGCTCAACTGGTCGTCGTTGGGTGAGTCGTTGAACGCGCGCTGCAACGCGGGCGCCATGTCGTTGAAGCCGGTCCAGGCCACCTTGGCGAGGTGTGAAAGTTTAGCCATCGCCGGAGTGTTGCGACAGGTGCGGAATGCAGCCAGAAATCGTCTCGCACACGCTGCGGATCAATGCATCGCGCGGATGACTGGCGCGCCAAACGCCGACGACGGTACGAACGGGCGCCGGCGATTTGAATGGGAGTGTGACAAGGCGCGTCTGTCGTGTATCGCGATCGATAATGGCGAGCTCCGGCAGCAACGTCACGCCGGCACCGCCTGCAACCATCTGGCGCAACGTCTCGAGACTGGTCGCACGGAATTCGTCCTCGTTGACATTGCCGGCCATCGTGCAGACTTCGAGCGCCTGGTCGCGCAAGCAGTGTCCGTCTTCGAGCAACAGAAAGTGCTCACCCGCCAGGTCGTCATGGGTGGCGAAGTCGCGGTCTGCAAGCGGATGGCTAGGATCGACCGCCAGACGAAACGGCTCATCGAACAGGTTCTGGCTTTCGCAGCCATTCAGATCGAGCGGCAGCGCCAGGATGCCGAGATCGATATCGCCTTGTCGGATGCTCTGCATCAACGGGTCGGTCTGTACCTCGAGGTACAGGCATTTCAGGCGCTGAAAGTGTTCTGATAAACAAGGGGCCGCGTGCGGTAGCAAGTACGGTGCGAGGGTCGGGATTAACCCGACTCGCAGGCGACCCGCTTGCGGGTCCTGATGGGCTTCGGCGAGATCAGAAATGCTGCGTGCTTCGCGCAGTAGGTCTCGCGCGCGTGCCGCGATTGCCTCGCCGGTCTGCGTGAGCTGAATGCCTTTGTTGTGACGCTCAACCAACGTGACGCCGAGTTGCTCTTCGAGCTTCTTGATCTGTGTGCTGAGTGTCGGCTGCGTGACAAAACAGGCATCGGCGGCACGGCCAAAATGACGGTGCTCATCAAGGGCCACCAAATAGCTCAGCATGCGAAGATTGAAGTGCAGATTGGCGCTCACGAGGCTTCCTTCAGTGTCTGCAATGCATCGAGTGCTTCTTTGCGTGTCACAGACAGGTCAACAACAGGACGAGGATAATCCTTTCCTATCGCAAAGCCTATGTCGGCGGCGATGTCGCCAGGCAACTCCCACGGTTTGTGCAGGAATTTGTCGGGCAGTCGGGCGAGTTCCGGGACATAAGTCCGGACGTAGTCGCCTTGCTTATCAAACTTTTCACCCTGCGTGATGGGATTAAAGATCCGAAAATACGGCGCGGCATCCGCGCCACTGCCGGCGGCCCATTGCCAGCCCATACTATTGGCCGGCAGATCGGCATCGACCAGCGTATCCCAGAACCAGCGCGCACCATGCAGCCAGTGCGCGCGAATATTCTTGACCAGCAATGATGCGACGATCATGCGCACCCGATTGTGCATCCAGCCGGTTTGCCACAACTGGCGCATGCCGGCGTCGACAATCGGAATACCGGTTCGGCCACGCTGCCACGCGTGGATCAACTCATCAGCATTCTCACGCCACGGAAACGCGGCGTACTTTGCGTTCATCGGTTGGTCACTCGTTTCCGGGTAGTGAAACAGTATGTGGTGCGAGAACTCGCGCCAGCCGAGCTCGGTTCGGTAGATCTTGCTACCGTCGTCATCGGTGCCATGGCGCGCGACGATATCCTGATACAACGCGCGGGCAGAAATCTCTCCCCAATGCAGGTGCGGTGATAGCCGCGATACGCCTTCGACGCCGGGTACGTCGCGGCGCTCGTCGTAATGACGCACAGGCTCGGCAACAAAGGCCGCAGCACGTTCCGCTGCGCCTGCTTCACCCGGCGTCCATGTCGCCTCAAGACCGGCATCCCAGCGAATCTTGGGTAGCAAGTCGAGGCTGTCGATACCGTCGCTGGCCACACCGTCCACACCTTCGATCTGGTCCGGCACCGGCAGTGGTGTCGATAACGCCAATCGCTTTTGCGCTTCGCGCCAGAACGGTGTGAACACGCGGTACGGTGTTTCGGTTTTTGTCTTCACGTCCCACGGTTCGATCAACAGCGACCCATTGTGACTTTCGATAGCGACACCCGCTTCGGTGAGTTGCTGCTTAATCGCGGTGTCGCGCTGTATGGCAAACGGCTCGTAGAGCCGATTCCAGTACACAGCCGTCGCGCCCGTCTCGTCGATCAATTGCGTCAGTACCGACTGCGCGTCACCCTGACGTACAACGAGCGTCGCACCGCGATCGGCGATGGATTGGTCGAGCGCGGTCAGGCTGTGATGCAGCCACCAATCGCTGGCAGCGCCCTGGCGCCAGTGTTCGTCGCTATCGCGATCATCGATGAACAGCGGAATGATCGTTTCTGCCGAGTTCAATGCAGCGGTCAACGCCGGGTTGTCGGCCAGCCGCAGATCGCGGCGAAACCACACGATTGCGGTGAGGTGTTGGTCGGTCATACGGTGTCCTGATCCAGGCGGTTACTGCGCTCACCGTTCAGGAACGCGCGAAAATGGGCGGCGGTCTGATCGATGGCGCGCTGACGGGCTTCCACGGCGGCCCAGGCGATGTGCGGCGTGACGATCAGATTCGGAATGTCGTTGGCGAGCAGTGGGTTCGTGGGATCCGGCGGCTCCTTGTCGAGTACATCGATGGCGGCGCCGCCGATCTGGCCAGAACGCAGGGCGTTGGCTAACGCTGCGGCATCGACGAGCCCGCCTCGTGCGGTGTTGATCAGCACACTGGTGGGTTTCATTGCTGCCAGCGTGTCGGCGTTGATCATGTTCGCCGTTTGCGGCGTCAGTGGGCAATGCAGGCTGACGACATCGGCTTGGGAGAGCAGCTCGGTCAATGGCAATCGCGCGTCCGTCGGTGGTTGTCCGGCGCGTGCGGCGACGAGCACCCGCATGCCAAAAGCCTCGCCGATGCGGGCAACGGCCTGACCCAGCTCGCCATAGCCGACAATGCCGAGTATCAGGCTGCTTAGCTCCCGGATCGGGTGATCCAGCAGGCAAAAGTTGTCCTGACGTTGCCAGGCGCCGGCGCGGACGTCGCGGTCATACGCCGAGAGTTGATGGGTGAGGGACAGCAGCGTCGCAAAAACATGCTGCGCGACAGATTGCGTGCAATACGCGGTGATGTTCGTGACGGCGACCCCGTGCTCGGCTGCAGCGGCGAGATCGATGCCATCGCTGCCGGTGGCTGTCAGGCCGATGTATTTCAGCTTTGGGAGTGCCGCCAGCGTTGCAGCATCAAAGCGGCATTTGTTGGTGAACACGGCGTCGAGGTCCTGGCAGCGCTCAAGTAACTCATTAGCCGAGGTCATGTCGTAACACTGATACTCGCCCGCGGCAGCCCGCAGCGCGGCATCATCGATGCCGCTGCCCAGGGTGGCGAAATCCAGAAACGCTGCCTGCATGAGAATCCTGTCCCGAGTAAACTCGTATTGTAACGTGCGCACCGGATTGCGTGATGCCAAACCCCGTCGAGACAATGTGATGACGAAGTTGCCCCGCCCATTCTGGGAGACGACGGCGCTCGCCGACATGAGTGATTCGCAATGGGAGTCGTTGTGTGATGGCTGTGGTTTGTGTTGTCTGCAGAAATTCGAGGACGAAGACACAGGCGAGGTTTACTATGCCGACGTCGCCTGCCGCTTGCTCGATATCGACGCCTGCCGCTGCACCGACTACGCGAACCGCAGCCAGCGCGTGGCCGACTGCGTGCGACTGACGCCGAAGGATCAGGCAAGTTTTTCGTGGTTGCCATTCAGCTGTGGCTATCGGCGTGTGGCGGAAGGTCGCGGTCTGGCGGATTGGCACCCGCTGGTGAGTGGCCGACCGGAGAGCGTGCACGAGGCGGGCATCTCGGTGCGCCACTTTGCGCGCTCCGAACGCGAGGTGGGCCCAGCCGACCCGGACGAGGCGCCCTTGATACAATGGCAGCTTATCGACACCGACCAGACAGGGCCTGACCATGAGTGATGCTGCGTTTCAGCCACTGAACCAATACCGGCGCTACGACGAAGACGAGATGCTCGCGCGTTCCGAAGCGTTGTATGAAGACTTGAATCGTCGCCGCACTGTGCGCGACTTTTCCGATAAGCCCGTGCCGCGGTCGGTCATCGAGAATTGTCTGAAGGTCGCCAACACCGCACCGAGCGGTGCCAACATGCAGCCGTGGCACTTTGCGGTCATCTCCAACCCGGAGGTAAAGCAGCGAGTGCGCGAAGCAGCGGAGGCGGAGGAACGTGAGTTCTACGGTCACCGTGCGTCGGACGAATGGCTGGAGGAGCTCAAGAAGTTCGGCACGGACGCCAATAAGCCGTTTCTGGAAACCGCGCCCTATCTCATTGCCATCTTCATGCAGAAGTTTGCCGTCGATGAGGACGGCAACAAGACCAAGCATTACTACCCGCAGGAGTCTGTGGGCCTCGCCACCGGCATGCTGATCGCGGCGTTACACCAGTGTGGGCTCGCTTCGCTGACGCATACGCCGAGCCCGATGGCTTTCTTGAACGAGATCTGTGGGCGCCCGAAACACGAGCGTGCGTATCTGTTGTTGGTGGTCGGGTATCCAGCCGATGACGCTCAGGTACCGGTAATCGAGCGGAAGCAGCTAAAGGACTTCGCGGCGTTCATTGAATAACTAAGTGCCGTGGATTGGCGATTCGGTTGTGGCGGGCAGCCGCTGATGGCCATATTGCGCCCGGAGCCGCCACGATAATCTGATATGCTATATGTGTATTTGAAAATACATATATGGTAATAAAATGAAAAACTTTCAGAATGCTGTGTACGTAATGATCGCCACGTCGTTCGCGGCGGCCACGTTTGTTGCGCTACCCGCCCACGCCGGCGCTACACCATGGATCGACATTGAAGTGTCAAATGGGATGCTTGTGATTCCAAGCGAAGTTGGCGGCGTGAAGGGCCGTTCCATCATCGATACGGGTGCCTCAGGCAGCGCGATCAACGGTCGTTTTGTGAAGGCCAGGGATCTCGAGTTCAAGGATGGACGAGACATTCGCATTCAAGGTGTTGCCGAGGTGCAGGAGCGAACCACTTATCGCAGCGTCGATGCCATGCTGTTCGAGACGCCGCTGACGTTCAAGAACATCGTCGACCTTAATTTAGGCGCCCCAGATCTCCAGCTGTTAATTGGCGCAGACTTTTTGAGCGGCTACGTCATTCAGTTCGACTACCCCAATGAACGCATGCGACTGATCTCACGGGACAGTATCGAGCTCAAGAAGCTGAAGAACATTAAATCGAAGCGTAGCCGTGAATCTGGGTCGACCCTGGTCCAGCTAAAGCTGAACGGCAAAATCAAATCCTGGCTGACACTGGATACCGGTGCTAACGGCGGCCTGGTGATCAGCCGGCAGCTGGCGCACCGGCTCGATTGGGTGGACCAGTTTGACACAGAGCTCGGCCGGGTCGGTGGCGTCAACTCGACGGCTGTCATGGAGCACTTTCGTGTGCCCGCCGTCCAAATCGGGCCTTTCGAGATCGCTAACGCTGCCGTTTCCATTCCAGCAGAAAATGAAGACATGGCCATGTTCGATCGCAGCAGAGCCAGCGGATCTCGTTTGCGGGAACGTAGTGCGTCCGATGGCCTGCTTGGCTATGACATCCTGAAGCACTTCATCGTGACCGTCGATTACGGCAAAGGCTATGTACATCTGAGCCCGGGGGTGTCGGCACAAACATCCGAATAGACGGGTACTGTCAGACCAGAAAAATACGCCAACGATCGTCTGACGACCGAGACGACGAGTAGCGGTGTCACCACCTACGCCTACGACGATAACGGCAACACGAGCAGTCGTAGCACGCCGACCACGACTACGCTCTACAGCTACGATAGTCGCGACCGGCTGATCGATGTCGATGGTGTGACGCAATACACCTATGACGCCAACGGTGCACGTCAGAGCGCGACCACCGCCGGTGTGCTTACCCGCTACGTGGCGGATACCAACCGTGCTTATGCGCAGGTGATTGAAGAAACCAGCTCATCTCCGCGTCACCGACTTCGATCTTCTTGCCCACGACAGATTGCTGCTGGTTACAATGAGAACGGCGTCCAGATCTAAAGTAACCGAGAAAGAGCACGCCTAGTGAGCACCCAATAATCATGACCCACTGCAAAAACTGCGGTGCAGCGCTCGCCGGTGAATACTGCGCGCAGTGTGGCCAGCGGAACAAGAGCTTCGATCGACCGATTTGGCGACTGCTCGGCGACGTCGTACGAGAGACCTTTGAAGTTGATGGGCGTACCGCCAACACCATCAAAACACTCCTGGTCGATCCCGGTGGGCTCACCGCTGAGTATTTGGCCGGCCGGCGTGCAAGGTACACGCCACCCTTGCGTCTCTACTTGGCCTTTAGTATCGCGTTCTTCTTGCTGATCGCTTGGTTCGCATCGGTCGAACTACTTGGCCAACCGGGCGTCGACCCAGTGTTCGACGCAGCCATCGAATCAAGGTTTCTGTCCGACGACTTGCCAACCGTCATGATTGTTCTGCTGCCGGTCTTCGCGATGCTGATGAAGGCGATGTATCGACATCGGCTCTACTTCGACCACGTCATCTTCTCGCTGCATCTGCACTGCGTCGCCTATGTCGCCTTTGCGGTCATCGTGCCACTAGAAGTTGTTGCGGAGAGCAGCACTTTCTTGTTGATCATGCAGGCGCTAACGCTGGTTGGCTTTCTGATCTACATCGCTTTCGCCGTACGACGCGTTTTCGGGATGAGTTGGTTATCTGTGATACTCCGAACGGTGATCGTGCTTGCGCTCTATATGGTCATCGTGTCGTTATCGATCGAGTACACAAGCGAGCAGGCTATCAGCCAGAGCGTCGCTATCACTCCAAACTAGCACGAGTATCGAACGACTATTCGAAGCGAACGCGTTCGTCCTTTTGAAGGCGCCTTGCCCACCGCAGCATCCAGTACCCAAATAGGAGATTGATGACTATTCGGAAGGGAAAGTAAGCTAACGCGGGTAAGCTGAACATCCAGTCGATCAATGTGTCGGGCGCAAGAAAGTAGGCGACATCCTTAAGCCAGTACAGGTATCTCAGATGGGCCCTTAAATGTTCATCAACCGACAGATCAACGCCAAGACCAGGGGAGGTAAACACTTCCCACGCGGCGTATACCGTGATCGCCGCATCAAACAGGGCACCAATCAACCCTGACCATGCCAAAACAACTAGGGTCTTACGCAAGCGTCTACCTCAGAGGGTTACAGTGTGTTTCGCTTGCACGCAGGTGAGTCGTCCTGGATACTCGGCTTCAAGCCCGTCACCCGAACTAATGTCGTATTCCGCATCGATTGCTTTGCGACGCCAGCCAACGCCGGCGTCGCAAAGCACTCATCTATCCGTCAAGGCTTACTCCCCATCCTTGTGCGCAGTGCCCGTCACGTCCGTGTGAAGTTGACGACGACGTCTATGCCTTGCATCGTTTTTCAGGCACAGATCACAGTACTCACTGGCAGTGGTTCAATCGCAGCCTAAAATGCTTGCGAATGGTGCGCGCTGTAGTGCTAACTTAGACGCTCCAAACCGTTATAAAGCATCGAGTAACTCCATGAAACGACTAGTCTGGCTAGTGCTGCTGATACCTACCGTCGGCGTTGCCGAGTCATCGCACGATGACCTCGTCAGCTTGTTCAAGGAATGGCGAACGTTCGAACGACCGCCAGCCAGGAATGGTGCGCCTGATTACTCGGTCGCGACCTTCGAGGCGCGGCAATCCGAGTTCGAAGCATTGCAACGACGGCTGATGAACATGGAAATCGACTCCTGGTCGATACCAGAGCAGGTCGACTGGCATTTGGTGCGTGCCGAGATGAACGGCTACGACTTCAATCGTCGTGTGCTAACACCCTGGGCGCGGGACCCGGCGTACTACAACACCATCTGGACTTACCGCAGTGACGTGCCCGCACATGAGGGTCCCACTCACCATGCTGTCGTCGAGATCTGGCAATACACGTTCCCGTTGTCTACCGAAGCGCAGACAAAACTCGCGAAGGAGCTGGCCGTCATTCCACCGCTGTTTGCTCAGGCGAAGCAAAACCTGACGGGCAACGCGCGCGAGTTGTGGGTGACGGGGATTCGCGATGTGCGTTCGGATATTACCGATCTGTATGCGATTGCCGAACAACTGGACGACGCGACGAGTCCGGAACTACTGACGGCTATTGCCGAGGCACGCGCTGCCGCCGTCGATCTGGTCGCATGGCTCGAGGCGGAGTCGTCGAAGAAGACCGGACCATCGGGTATCGGCAAGGACAACTACACGTGGTATCAGCAGAACGTGCACCTCGTGCCGATGACGTGGGAAGACGAGGTGCGACTGCTGCAGCGGGAGCTGGATCGTGCGTGGTCGTCGTTGAAACTGGAAGAACATCGCAATCGAAGCTTGCCACCGCTCGCGGCCGTCAAAACGCCCGAGGAATACGAAGCGCGCGGTCTGGAGGCTGTCGATCGCATTATGCGCTTTGTTGAGAACCAAGACATTCTGACGGTGACCGACTACATGAAGCCGGCACTGCTCGCCCATCTGGGGGTTTATGTGCCGGAGGAAACCCGGAACTTCTTCTGGATTACGGCCCACCTAGATCCGGCGCCGCTGTACACCCATTTCTACCACTGGTGGGAGCTCGCGCGGATGGACAGAGAGCCTCACCCAAGCCCGATTCGTCAGGGCGCACTGCTCTACAACATTTTCGATAGCCGCAACGAGGGTACGGCAACCGGCGTGGAGGAGATGTTCATGCACGCGGGTCTCTACGATGATAGCCCGCGCTCACGAGAGCTCGTCTGGATATTGCTGGCACAACGCGCCGCGAGAGGTCTCGGTTCGCTGTACGCCCATGCCAACGAGATGACGATGGAAGAGGCGGGCGGCATTCATATGGAGTGGACGCCGCGTGGCTGGATGAAGACCGAGAAAGAGCTGCTTATTTTCGAACAACATCTGTATCTGCGTCAGCCCGGATACGGCACGAGTTACGTGACCGGTAAATATCTTCTGGAACGCACGCTTGCCGACTACGCCAAGCTTGCCGAAGACCGTGGTGAGGACATGCGCCTCGGCAATTTTTTCGATGCACTGAATCATATCGACAGTATTCCGATATCTCTCGCGCGCTGGGAGATGACCGGTCTGGATGATGAAGTGAGCGCGTTGATGACCAATGGCGGGGCGAACGAGTAGCGGCGTTCGCGTCTAAGCCGGCCAGGGGATCGCCGAGAGCAAGTCTTCGGGCTTATCGACAATTTTGTCCGCGCCCGCATCCTGAAGCTCATCGCGACTGCCATACCCATAGGTGACTCCGATGGACTTGAGTTGACTGGCACGGGCGCCGGCAATGTCGTGCTTTCTATCACCGACCATGACCGCGTTCTCGCCGACCCCGATTTCTTCGACTGCGTGCCGGAGCAAGAGACCTTTATCGGCCCGGGTACCATCGAGTTCAGCACCGAATACTCTGGTGAAGAACTGACGCAGCTCGAAGTGGTCGATGATCTGATCTGCGAAAACCGCTGGCTTGCTGGTGGCGACGTACAGCGGCAGCCCTCTGTCAGTGAGTGTTTGTAGTACGTCCGTAATGCCCGGGTAGCGCTCATTCTCCCGCCAACCAATTTCGCTGAATCGGTCGCGGTAATAGTCGACGGCTTTCGCTGCGCGATCGCTGCCCACCAGTTGGTCGAAACTCTGTTGCAAGGGTGGACCGATGCACCACGTCAGATCATCGCCGAGCGGTGAAGCAAATCCCAATCGATCCATGGCGTAGCGAATGCTGCGCACAATCCCGGGTTTTGGGTCAGTCAACGTGCCGTCGAGGTCAAAAAAGACCGCGCTAATCATAGACACACTCCAGCGCTGAGTGTGGTTGTGTCACGATTCCACGCCGTCATCAAAGATGTCTTCGATAGCCAGCTCAAACACGCGTGCCACGCGAAACGCCAGCGGCAGGCTCGGATCGTATTTACCTTTCTCCAGCGCGTTCACTGTTTGTCGTGATACCAATAGCGCTTCAGCGAGCTGTGCTTGGGTCCAGTCACGCTCGGCGCGGAGCGCCTTGAGCCGGTTTTTCAATAGTATCTCCGAAAGCCGACAACGATGCTGACGATGTAGGTCAACGCCATCGCGACAGCGAAGTAACTGACGTGCATGCGCGTGGCGAGCAAGCCAGCGATATCCGCTACTGAGTAGCTGAAACCGAGCACAAACCCGACACCGAGTGTAATACCCATCGCTTCGAGCTGAATCTTCTGATGCATCTCATCAAGGGTGTGCAGGTGGTGTTTGTTGGCTAAAATCATGCCGATACCCACGGCGAAATGCACAACGGTTGTGAAGGCCGCAAGGGCTTTGTTATTCGGCCAGAGGAACTCCGAACCGAAAACGGCGATCGCCATCATGAGTAGCCATGCGGCTGTCCATAAAGCCAGCCTGACGGTTGCTTGAGACTGTTGGTTTTGCTGTTCCTTGTGTGCGGTTGGTGAGTTCATCACGGTTCCTGGCCTTCGATTAGAATGTAAAGTGTGCTTTACTTTATCACTCAGGCTAATGATGTCAAGTACCCTTTACTTCAGGTAGCGCTGTGCAATACTCCTGAATAAGTAGCAGCCATAGGGAATCTGCAGTGATGGCTACTCGAGGTTCCACTCAAGCGTATAACTAGCTGGCCTTTCAGTGTCACGCGGCGCGAATCGAAAGCATGCGATGGCTGTCATTCCCGCTTCGTCAAACACACCGGGTGGCGATGATTTCAGAACACTGATGCTCTCGGGGATGCCCTCTTTCGTTATCGTAAAGCCATAACGCACAAACCCTTCAATCCGGTCCAACAAGGCCTGTCGTGGATATTTCGGATTACAGGTCTTCAGTAACTCAACCTTGCCGTAACGCCCCTTTTCACGCTCTTCGCTTTGGCTGTCATCATCGGCAATGACCAACATCGGGCACGCGAACACGATCAGCAACCCGTACAAAAGACCACTCCATCGAACCTGACGGGCGCTTGCTATTGCCATGATTGGTGCTCCGTTTCGCTAATGAGGGCTAGTTTACCTATGATTGTCATTGAACGATCGCTCCACGTAGCCTTGGCAAACGATGTGTGTGTCGTCGGACCGACGGACGGCTGGGTCACACAGCATTGCTTGGTTTGATTGAGGGAGGGCACGAGGTGCATTGCAACAATTGTGGCTTCGAGCTGCGCGCCACAGATCACTATTGCCCCAACTGTGGGCAGAGCGTCACGTCTGGCCGCGACCGCAGCTTCGCGCATCTGATGCGCGCGAGCTTTGTTGAAGTGGCATCGGTCGATAGCCGGCTCTGGCGTTCATTGCGAGCGCTCTTTTCCAAGCCCGGGTTTTTGTCGCGAGAATATCAACTCGGTCGACGGCGGCGCTTCCTGTCGCCTATCGGTATCTTCCTGCTGGCTAACCTGCTGTATTTTTTGGCGCCGCCGATTTCGGATCTCCAACTGACGCTGGAGCAGCAATATAAGCTGCAGTTCTATCGCGGTTGGATCACCGGTTGGGTGGACGGCTACATTGCTGATACCGGCAGTACGTTCGAGGCCGTAGCGCGTCACTACGAATTGCGAATCGCAGAACTCGCAAAACTGATGGTAATCCTGCATGTGCCATTGCTGGCGCTGTTCAGCATGTTGGCGTTTATCGACAAGCGGCTCTATTACGCCGATCACGTCGTTATCGCGTTTCACTACTTTGCGTTTCTGATGCTGTATCTGATCACAACCAGCGCGATTGTCTACACCGCGTTTTGGGCGGCACCAGCACTGGTTCGCCTGACCATGCCGTACTTGGCGACCATCGTCGTGCTTGCACAGTTTCTTTATGTGCCGCCAATGCTAAAGCGTGCGATGGCTGTGCCATGGTGGCGAGCGATTCTGATGACGCCCTTGTTCGTCGCTGGTCTGTTTGTCGCGCACACGCTGTATCGCTTCATACAGTTCGTGGTGGGATTCTCACTGGTGACACTCAGTTAATCGCAGCGAGTATCTCCTCACCGCTCATGCACGGCGACCGGCCTTTTTCGAATGCGACTTTGACCAGCGCCATAATCGTTGCGTTGATCGGTGCTTCGGTGCCGACAGTCTTCGCCAGTCGAACGATTTCGCCCTGCAGATAGTCTATTTCTGGCGGACGCCCAGCGTCCAGGTCATCCAGCATCGACGATCGAGCGCTGGCGTCGATCTTGACGATCGTATTCATGATGATCCGATAGAGAAAGTTGGGCAGTCGCAGAATACGAATCATTTTCCGAGGCGGTGCACCGCCGAATTTCTCGGGCTTGATGCCGGCCATCGAGACGACGGCAAGACTTTCCTCGATCATCAGTGCGAGCGCCTGGCGGTAGGGTCGCTGCATCAGGCCGGCTTTGAGGGTGCCACCGGACAACGTGTTCATCGCGTTGTTTAAATTCACGAGCAGCTTGCCCCACTGCGTTGCTGCAATATTGTCGACGAGATTGAGCGATTGTCCGGCTTTGCCGAAGGCGTCTCGCAGCTGCGCTAATGCGTCTGAAGCGTGAGCCGCAACGATCAAATCGCCCTCGGTACCGCAATGAAAAGTGCCTGGTGCTGTGCGGGTGACGTTGAACGGCACCATACCACCGAGCACGGTGCTATCAGGCAGACGCGATTTCAACGTATCAGGGTTTCTGATGCCATTTTGCAGACTGATGACAATGGCGTCGCTGCGCACGCTACGCGCGAGTGTTGCACCGGCTTCCAGCGAATCCTGTGATTTCACGGTCACGAGTACTACATCGGCGTGCTGCAGGTCTTCGGCGTCGCAGGTAAACGTAAACGTATCGGGCGCTGCATCAATCGGGGGGCGTTCGTAGTGGGTAAGCGTCAGGCCATGCTCAGCAAGTTCCTTTTGAAAACGGGGCCGTCCGATAAATCGCACCGGCACGCCTTGGCTTGCCAACAGGCCACCGAGGTAACAACCGATGGAGCCGGCGCCGAAGACAACAACATTGGGCTGTGTCATCAGTTAGCGCGCGCTCGCGGCAGGCCGATCCGTGCCGTCACGCAAAAACAGTCGTACCGCTTCATTAAATGCGGCGGCATTGCAACCGGGCTCACCGTGACCACAGTCCTTGTCGAATTCGATCAGTGCGGCACCGGTGAGCGTAGCGAACGTCTTGGCCGGTTCCGGCGTCACGACACGATCATCGGTACCAACGATGATGAGCAAATCACTGCTGACGCGTGCAGCAGCTTTCGTCATGTCGTTGTCAAAGTCACGCGCCACGTTGTGCGTGTTCATCGCCTCGGCCTGGCGTTGGATGTCCCAGCTTTCTGCGATGGTCAGTGTGTCCGCCGCGGCACGCTCGGCGATGGTCGCCATCGTTTGCTCGCGCGAGACTTCTTCGCCCAGCTTTGTGGGCACCAGCGCCGTCATCCACATCGCCTGCATTGCCAGCCGCGAGTCGTCACAACGGTCGCAATCACGAAACCATTTCAGGGTCTGGATACGCGCGGTCCAGAAGGCGATGTCGAATGTGGGCAGACGCGTACTGCCAATCACGGCAATGGCGCGGTCGGCAAAGTCCGGATAGCGCACGACCCACTCGAACGTCTGCATGCCACCCATCGAAATACCCATGACGGCATGCAGCGAATCTATGCCGAGGTGCTCCGTCAATAACCGGTGCTGAGTATCGACCATGTCAGCGATGGTGATGGTCGGGAAGCTGGACCCCGATGTCTTGCTGTGGTTTGAGGGCGAGCTGGAGACGCCATTCGCGAGCGCATCGACCATGATGATGAAGTAGCGCTCGGGGTCGATAACATCGGGCGACGCCAGGAATACATGGGCATCGGTTTTGCCGGTGTGCCAGGTTGGCACCAGCACCGCGTTGGATTGGCCGGCGTTGAGCGTACCGTAGGTGCGATATCCGATGCGACACGGTGCGAGCGTTTCTCCACTGGCCAGCGCGCAGGCATCGAATTCAGCGTAGTCTAGTGGCGTTGGTTCGTTGGCTTGCGCGGAGAACGTCAGCAGCGCCACGGCTATCCAGAAAAGTCTCATGTCCTTCTCCCCAGAAGAAACTCATCGCTCTATTGTAGCCTGCCTGACACGCGATGACCGCTACGATGACCCGCGAGGTAATTGCAGCCAGCAGCGGCGCAATCATACTCGCGACATGAATACAGTCGTCGTCCTTATCTATGTGCTGGTCGGCGTCATCAACGTCCTGCCGATCGTCGGTGTCATCTCTGTGGCCCGGCTGTCGTCCTTGTATGGTGTATCGGTCGAGAGTCCTGATCTCGCGCTGTTATTGCAGCATCGCGCCGTACTGTTCGGGTTGCTGGGTGGACTGCTGATTTCAGCGGCATGGACGCCGAGTGTGCGCACGCCGGCGGCGCTTGCGGGCATCATCAGCATGCTGTCGTTCTGTGTACTCACAGTCCTGCTAAATGTAGCCAATCCGGCGTTGGTCCGCATTGCGTGGATCGATGTTGTAGCCGTCGTATTGTTGGCGATTGGCGTAACGCTACACCGAGTTCACACGACTGCCGCTTGAATCATCACTCGTGACTTCGAAGTCCTGCCCCAGTCGCTCAACAACGACTTTACGCTTGCGGCGACTGATCGGTACGGACAGATCTCCGTGCAGTTCGAGATACCATTGCCTGGGAGTTTTTCGAAGCCGGACCACCTGGTCGACGGCAATCCAGTGTGAGCGGTGCACCAGCATTCCACGGTCGTCGAGCGACTCCGCAACGCTTGCCAGCGAGCCAAGCACCATGGCTTTGCCCGCCCGCGTATACACGTGCAGATAGTGCAGGTCAGCACTGATCGCCACTAGCTCGGTGCCGATAGCGGCGGGCAGCGCAAACGGTAGCACGGGCTCCGTATTCAGGCTTTTGCTACTCGAAGTTTGGGTGCCCGGCTGCCAAACGGCATCCAGATTGATCAGCAACCAGGCCGGGATGAACGATGGCGCCGCAGACAGTGCTTCGGCGACGATGGCCTGCGCGAGTCCATCTGTCGCCCATTGGTCGAGCGCATCATCGGGCGGCAGTGTGCTCAAAGTCGGAAACAGCGCTTCGAGTGCGAGCGCGATCGGCGCAAATGCCATGACACCGAGCACTGCGGCGATCGCAATCAGTCGCCAGTCGGGTCGTAGCGTGGACTTGTCGACGAGCAAGCGGGTCGCCAATGCCGCACAAATCAGCCCAAAACCAATGTGCAGCGCCCAGAACAGGATGCGTCCGCCAAAGCCGAGCGTTGCCGAAACCGCCGGCCCCAATCCGGCAAACAACACGGTAAGCACCGCCCATGCCGCGAGCATGCGCTTTAGGAATTGGCGCGAGCTGTCGGTGATATCGGGCATGCAGACGATGGTACAAGAAGCGCAGCCCTCCGATCCAAGGCGAAGCCGCGCAGACCGACCATCCGTCGCTTCAACCGTTCGTTCACCAACGCGACCGTTCGTACAAAATTCACGAATTTCGGCGTCTGTGTGGCGAACATGCGCGAACACCGTCTCAGCCGCGATGACGGCCTCTTTTGCTTCAAGGAGACAATCGACATGCAATCAAACCTCGTAAAATCTGCTTTAGCTGGCGCAGCCTTGCTGGCCTGCGCATCCGCCCACAGTGACGATCGCGGCTGGTATGCCAGCGCCGTATTCGGCGCTAACCTGCTTGGTGATCAGGATGCCCAGTATCAATCCGGAACGGCATCCGGCAGTGCCGAACGATCATTCGATACCTCAATCGCCGCCGGTGGCACGTTCGGCTATGAATTCGGCAACCAATGGCGCGGTGAGCTCGAGTTAATGTATCGCCGCAACGAACAATCGGATCCCGTGACGATCGATGGTCTCGGTAGTTTTGACGACGGCGACTTCGCATCGTTAGCGATAACTGCCAGTGCGCTCTACGACTTCAACTGGTTTAGCGACCCGAATATTACGACCTATGTCGGTGCGGGCATTGCGTTCATTCAGGAGATCGACATCGACTTCGAAACCGCGGGCACAGAAACGTCGTTCGAGACTGACGATATCGGTCTGCAACTGCAGGCGGGTGCGCGCTACCGATTGGGTGAACGCTGGTTCGTTGACGCCGGTGTGCGTTATCTGATCGCATCCGATGTCGAGCTTGAGCTACCGGCGGATTCATCGCAGACCGTGACCAGCGACTACGATCCGTTGACGCTCAGTGTCGCCGTCGGCTGGCGCTTCTGAGTTGCCTGCGAACGCCCCGCCACGGTGATCGCTGTGGCGGGGCGAACACGGAGGAACTAAGACCGCGCGAGTCATGTACGCACATTGTCCAACCGGGAGCGACTGACGCGTAGCCCCGAGCTAGCCACGGTAAAAGGTTAGGTATTCTAGTCTTGTTGCGTCGGTCCAGCCCGTCGAGACTCAAACGGCAGCAGACGATACACCGCTCCTGCAATCGGTCACAAAACGGTGGCAGGCCGCCGCGAGCAGCATGTCCATATAGACCGCGATAAATCGGAATCCGAGCGAATGCAGCATTGGGATTTGCTCAGCATCTGCGATCAAACCACCGAGATGTTTGCCGCTTGCTTTGACCTTGGTGGCGATGTTCATCATCGCCTCGAGAAACTTCGGATGCGTGAATTGCATCGGTATGCCGAGACTGGAAGACAGGTCAGCTGGGCCGACAAAGACAATATCGACCCGGTCCAGCGAGAGGATTTCATCGAGATGATCAATCGCTTCCTGAGTTTCAATCTGCACGATTGCTAAAGTAGAAGTATTCGACTGCGCAAGCTGATCAGCAATATCTCCGCGAAGGCCATAGCCCGTATTGCGTGTCTGCGCGAGGCCGCGACTACCCTCCGGCGGATACAATGCCGATTGGAGCAGTCTTTCCCCATCCGCTATCGAATTGATCATCGGGGCGATGACACCGGCAGCGCCGTAATCCAGGAACCGTCCCACCACACGACTTTCGATGGATGGCACGCGGATGAGCGGCGCGCAATCGTGCGCTTCGCAAGCCAGTGCCAGCGAGGTCATGTCCGCGGGCTCAATCTCGCCGTGTTCACCGTCGCAGATCAGAAAATCGAAGCCGCTCATCGCGAGGAGTTCGGCCTGTGTCGGGCTGGCCTGCGGCGTGAAAAGACCCAGTACGGTCTGACCCGCATCGAGCTTGGCGCGTAGAGTCGTCGCCATCATTGTGTGGTGTCCTTTCGCAAAGCAGCCAGTGCGCTGATCTTGTTGAGTAGTTTTTCTTTGAGAGCCTTCGATGCGTCTGCGCACAGTGTTATCAACATGCCTTCAAGCACTTGTACGCGATAGCCGTGCAACGTGATGTATCCGTTCATCCAGTCTTGCCGAGCGAGTCGCTGCGAGGCGAACAGATGTATCGCAAGGTTATCCGGATCGATGTTTCCCACCAGATCCCCCGCCTCAACGGCGGCTCTACAGACATTGCGCGTCTCTTCGATGGAGCGCGCAAAAATGCCGGAAGCGCTTTGATGCTCGAAAAACTTCAGCCGTTCGCCGGCGATGAAGGCCGCTTTGTAATAGACCTCATTGGTCGCTAACAGCCCGAGTAGGTTGTCAACAAAGCTCTCTACCGCTTCGATGGGCCCGGAAAGGTCTCTGTCGGTACCGGCCGTCATGATCTCCGCCATGCTGTCTTCCACCAACACCATCAAAAGCTCGTTTTTTTTGCCGAGCAGATTGTGGATGGTCGGTACGGTGACATTAGAACGCTGGGCAAGCTTGGCAAGGGTCATCGCATCAATACCCTGATCGACAATCATGTCGGCCGCACAATCCAGAATGTACTGCCGTCGCTTTTCCTTGTTCGCGAGTCTTGTGGCCAGGCCACGTGCGCTTGTCGCCATGCTTTAGATCTCATGGTTCAGAAACTACTTGACTGACAGAATTACATATCTTTAAAATTTGTACAAGAATAAAAACTGTGAACAAAGGTTAACGAAATGGCACAGGACATTACCCGGTCGATCGAGGCGTGCGCAGCGCACTATGGCGCGGAGGCGGATGCGGTTCGCGAGTATCTGATCGACGGGCAACAGCGAGCACTCGCGCTCGATAATCGGGGTCCGGTCAGGTTTGGTGATGACGGTCGGCTTGTTCCGGCCATTCGGGATGCCTACTCGAAATACGGCTTCTATGTTTTTCAGGGAGTGATTAGCAACGAGGAGTTGGCTGATCTCGAAGCGGACATAGCCGATATGCGCCAGCGTTTTCCGATGGCACCCTTTCGTCCTGTCGATGCTGGAGGCAATCCCGCACTGGGGTCGCAATGCACGGCGCCAACGCTGCAGTGGGTGAAGCCGCTGTCTGATCCGCTGGGCGGTACCGACCTGTTAAATGGTCGGCACCAGGTGAAGCTGTTTGAGCCGGAAGCGGCCAGCGATGCACCCGAGTTTGCGCCATACGTTTTGATGGGGCACGTCCAGTTTTCGGATGCCACACTGCGTACCTACGCGCACCCGGACTTGTTGCCTATCGCGGCATCGATCAACGGGGATGATTTCACGCCGTTTCACGATGTCATTTTCTTCAAGGACCCCGGTCTTGGCGCCGCTGTATCGTGGCATCAGGATGGCGATACGCACTGGGATAGCCCGGCTTTCGACGAAGATATTCACGGCTTCAACCTAATGCTGCAGATCTTTGGTTCCACCGCGGTGAATGGCGTTTGGGTCGTTCCCGGTACGCATAAATTGGGCAAGATGGATGTTAAGGCCATGGTCGAAGCCGCCGGATCCGAACGCTTGCCAGACGCTGTGCCGATGATTTGCGAGCCAGGCGATGTGGTTATTTGTAACCGGCAGATCGTGCATGGGTCTTTCGCCAACACGGGCTTTGAGCCGCGCCTGACGGTCAACTATGGCTTCCATCGACGGACTTCCGTTCTCGGTGTCAAAGGCGCCGGCATGCACAGCGAAGCGGTTGTGTATGACGAATCACATATCGCAGATCGCGCACGTGCGATCGGTATCGCCATCGCGGCACGCAAGTCCCGTTTTCCAACGGAAGTCCCGTACGACTATCAGCCGCTCGCTGGCGAAAGATTCGTCTACGATGCTGCGGCCAAAGCCAGTCTCGTTGACTACAACTTAAAGGATCTCAGTATCTGACGTCGACACTCCGGCGCAGCCGACGCAGCGCCGGAGGTCTATGACAATCAGCTCATCGCAGCTTTGACGGCCTCAGGACGAATTGGTAAATCACGAACACGCGCGCCGACCGCCGCATAGATGGCGTTAGCGATGGCGGGTGCTGCGACAATCAACGGCGGTTCGCCGAGGCCCGTCGGGAATTCCCCCGCATCGACAAACTCGATATCGAGCTCCGGGACATCCGTCATGCGCAGTGGCGTGTAGGCGTCAAGGTTCTTCGCTTTGACTTCGCCGTTTTCGATTTCTGTGCCTTCGTGCAAAGCGAGGCTAACCCCCCAGAGTGCCGCACCCTCGGCTTGCGCAAGCGCGCCGCCTGGATCAACCGCCGTACCGCAGTCGATGCTGTAGGTGAGTCTATTGACGGTAACGTCACCGCTGTCACGATCGACGCTGACGTCCGCGACGCAGGCCACCCAGGTTGGCATCGTTCGTTCCTGCCCGGCGCAAACAGCCACCCCTTGTCCACGACCATCGGGCAATTCGCGCCCCCAGTCAGCGCGTTTCGCCGCATCTTGGAGCACGCGGGCCAGTCTCGTCGCACCACCGACAGCTTCCGGTGCTTTGCCGGCGTTTTTGCCGGCCGCGTCCAGGCGCGCAAGTCGGAATTCGACCGGGTCTTCGCCGGTGACGGCCGCAACTTCATCCATGAAGGACTCAACGGCGAAGCCTGTCCAACCCGGACCGACCGCGCGTAACCAGCCCGGCAGGAACGTGTCCTGTGCCAACGTATTGTTGATGGCACGCACGCGATGCGCCGGCAACGTGTACCAGTGATCGGCGCCGCTGATCGAGAATGAATCGATCTTGCCGCCGTTGACCCCATCAAACAGGAACGCGGGCGCCATGCCTTTCGTTGGCCAGCCTGCCGCCGCGGCATGTTCGATACCGGTCAGTTGGCCGTCGGCATCAAAGCTCGCATCCATTTGCTGCACCGATGGCGAGCGAATGCAGTCAAAACGGCTGTCATCCTCACGCGTAAACACCATCTTGACCGGTTTACCGAGTGCTTTCGCGACCAGCGCCGTCGGGATCATCTGATCACCGAACAAGCGTCGACCGAAGCCACCGCCCAGGTATTGCTGATGCAGCGTGATGTCGGTCTCTGCGACCTCCAACGATTTCGCAATGTAAGGCAGGATCAATGACTGCCACTGGTTGCCGCCGTAGATGTGCCAATGGCCATCCTTGAATTCGGCGACAGCGTTTTGTGGCTCGAGCGTAAAGTGTAATGCGCTCGCGGTCGTGTAGCTTGCCGATAGTGTTTGCGCCGCATCGGAGCGTGCCGCCTCGACGTCGCCATCGTCGATGAGCCAGCCACCTGATTGTTTGTCGTTGGCGAGTTCGACGCCTTTGGCCAGGATGTCAGCTTCGCTGACGGAGGCTGTCGGTCCGGCTTCCCATTCAACATCGATCGCATCTGCTGCCTGCTTGGCGCTCCAGAACGAGTCCGCAATCACGGCGACCCAGCCCTGTACGATCTGACCGGGATCTTCGATCAGCACGTATTGCTGATAGCCCTTGATCGCTTTCGCAGCCGTGTCGTCCACATTCTTGACGCTGCTGCCGTAACGGGTCGGTGGGATGACGGGCCGGGCATACACCATGCCGGGTAGCTCGACGTCCAGTCCGTACACAGCGGACCCTTTCGATTTGTCTGGGATGTCGAGTGCCTTGACCGGCTTACCGATGAACTGACGTTGCTCGGCGGGTAGCAACGGTAGTGCGGCGACTTCTTCTTCGCTCAATACGCGATCGATATTGCCTTCTGCAATGATCTCCTCGTAGCTGATCGATTGGTCGCCAGCGGTGACGACGCTGTTGGCGGCGACGCAGTCAGCCGGATCGACGCTCATCAATGCGGCACCTGCGTCGATCAGAATGCGGCGCCCGGCGGCACCGGCCTGTGACATTGGTGTGAAGCTCTGGAAGACGGACCACGATCCTCCGGTGACCATGAAGCCCCATTTAGGATCGGAGTCGACATGTTTGACGCTGACTTTGTCCCACGCGACGCCTAGCTCATCGGCGACGATGCGCGCCAGCGCCGTGCCCACGTGTTGCCCCATCTCGGCGCGGATAATGTTGATCTGCGTGGCGCCATCGGCACCCATCTCAAACCAGATGTTGGGTGAGAATGTGCGGTTGGCGACTTCCTTTACGATCTCTTCGCGCGCGCAGCCTGCCGGAACGAGAGCCCCGAAGCCCATGACGAGACTGGTGCCGAGAGAACCGGCGAGAAAATTGCGGCGAGAAACCGGCGGTAATGTTGCGGCGGGCTTGCTCATGCTGCACCCCCTTCGTCAGCGACTTTGCGGATCGCGGCGTGAATCCGTTTATACGCCATACACCGACACAGATTGCCGGCCATGCCCTGACGAATCTCATCGTCGCTAGGATTCGGATTGCCTTCGAGCAGTGCCGCTGCCTGCATGATTTGTCCGGACTGGCAGTAGCCGCATTGCGGTACCTGCGCTTCGACCCAGGCTTTCTGCAACGGATGCTCGCCATCGAACCCTTCGATCGTTGAAATCTCCTGGCCCGCCGCGGCACTCACTGGAACCTGACAGGATCGGGTGGCGCCACCGGCGATATGAATCGTGCAGGCACCGCACTGTGCGATACCACAACCGAACTTGGTGCCCTTGAGTCCAAGCTCATCGCGAATGACCCACAATAATGGTGTGTTCGGTTCTGCTGATGAGCTGACCGCTTTGCCGTTCAGCGTGAATTCGATCATTGCTAACCCCCTGGTTGATGCCCTCGCAGCATCAGTCTACACCGGTGCAGCATAGTGTGCCCGGCGTCGCGGATATTATCGAAATGTCGAATAAACGTTTATCTGTTGGGCTTCGTCAATGCGTTACCTGAGCGGTGCCACCGCCATCATCGCAGCGCTCGGCTCCGCTCACTCCGCCAGTAATGCTGCGATGGCGGATTCGATCCGTTTCGATTGTTTATCCCCTGCGTGGGTTTCGCCGATGAACACATCGCGGATATTGCCTTGTTTGTCCAGTAGGTAAAACGCAGGCCAGTAACGGTTACCGATCGCTCGCCAGTAGCGATGTGCGTTATCGATCATGACCGGGTGTTTCAATTCGAACTCGGCGATTTTTTTTGCCACAGCGGCCGGATCTTTCTCATATTCGAATTCGGGGCTGTGCACACCAATTACGCGGAACGACTCGTCGGCGAAGGTCGCCTCCAGTGTATTCAGCCACGGAAATGATCGATAACAATTCCAGCAGGCGAACGTCCAGAAGTCGATCAACACGACGTCGCCGCGTAAGTCGGCCAGGCTTAACGGCGGGCTATTGAGCCATTCTGCGGCATCGGTTTGCGTAAATTCAGGCGCTGGTCGCGTGTCGGCGAGCACCGGTTGGGACAGGATCAGCGCGATCAGTGAAAGTTGCAGCATTCTCATGGTGTTCTCCAACAGCATTGCAGGTCAGTTGACCGGTGGCGTGCGAGGAATATTTCCACGCGCATGGCAACATGGACACTGGTAGGCCACTCAGGAACTCGCTATGACAAACCCACGTCCGCTGATTCAGCCCTTGTCGGCCGACGACATTCCCGCTCAGCTACAGGCCGGTTATGCCCGCGCCCTGCAACAGGCGGGAGAAGCGGTAACGGTGGCCGTGCTCGCGCATTCTGATACCGCGAGCCGCTTTTTCTTCGATCGTTTCTATGCCGAGTTCTTTAATGGCGGCTCAGTTGCCGCCCGCTACAAGCAGATTCTGAGGCTCGTTTTGTCAGGGCTGCATGGGTGTCGCTCCTGCAATCTGAATAATCGTGCCAGCGCCGCGCAGGCCGGGCTGACACCAGTGCAGCTCGATGCGCTGCAGCGGCAGCGCTATGAGCAGTTGACAGAGCCCGAGCGGCTGGTCTGCGAGTTGGCCGAGACGCTGGCACTCACCAACACGACGGGACGTTTGTCCGCGCCGCACTATGAGGCACTCCGATCACACTTCAGCGACGCCGACATTGTGGAGCTTGGTGTCACGGCTGCCGTCTTGTGTGGCATGGCGAAGTTCTTGTTTGCGTTCGACCTTGTGCAACGCGAAGACAGTTGTGTGCTGTAGCCAGGATTCGTGTTGCGTGTGGTTGCCGACGCAGCGTGATTGTCCTATTGTTACATCATTGTGGCCAGCAGCCTGAAATGCCATGCGATGGTCAGCAATATATAGCTCGATTTGATGACGATCGGCGACAATGGCTGCAATATAATAACTTTTAGAATGGGCAGCTCGGATTAACAGGTCCTTGGCGTGGTGCTGAGCGACGACGGGGCGGGGATACCGATGAACGACATTCTGGAAATTTTAGGGCAGCGATCGATCGACGCATCATCGCCAACCCCGCTCTATTTTCAGGTCTACAACATCCTGCATGACTCGATCGCCGATGGCCGCCTGCCGAACGGCACAAAGATCCCGTCGGAGAAAGAGCTTGCGGCTACGTTCGAGGTGTCTCGCATCACCGCGCGTCGCGCGCTGGATGAGCTTGCGCTGAAGAAAATGGTGGTGCGCCACCGTGGCAAAGGCACGTTTGTTGAGCATCGGTACCAGCCGGAGACCATTCACGCTCCACTCGATGACTTGATGCACAGTCTGGGCAACATGGGTCGCGACACGACGGTGACGGTGCTCGATCTCTCGTTTGCTGTGCCAGAACGTCCTGTCAGAGAACTGTTTGCGACAGACGAAAAACAGGCGATTTGTTATGCGCGCCGTGTCCGCAGCAAAGAGGGTGTGCCGTTCGGTCACTACGAAACCTGGTCGCTGGGGTTCGATAAGACGCTGACCAAGAAACGCATGGAAACGCATGCCCGACTCGAACTCTTCAAGATGTACGATATCGAAATCAATCGCGTCGAACAGAGCCTGAGTGCCGTCGCGGCGCCACCGGAAGTCGCCGACGCGTTAAATGTGCGCACCGGCAAGCCGCTACTGAAATTGCACCGATTGTCATACGACAGTAGCGAGCAATTGGTAGACCGGCTGGTGGCGCTGTATAACTCGGATCTGTTCCGTTACCACATGGAAACGGTCCTGTAGCGTTCAGCGTGTTGGTTTATCCCGGTTAGACGAGACCTAAATCACTGAAATTTGAGCGCTATTAGGCAAAGATCGTTGTCGTGTACGAGTTCAACAGACTGACCATCGCACTCTCAGCATGGCTTTCGGTGCTTGTCGCATTAGCGAATTCCGCGGATATAGCTGTTTTTCCGCACATTTTGCGGCATGCTTGTACTGATAACGATTCCAACAAACACAACAACTCCCCCAACCCTTTAGAGGACAAACTGTGAAAAAGCTAGTTTCGATCTGCGTGGTCGTGATCGCATCTATTGCGATTGTTGCCTGTGGCAAAAAGGATAAGCCGGTCGCGATGGCCGATGCGTCGGGTGCTGCGCTGCTTACCTATGTACCGGCCGACACACCTTATGTATTCGCCGCTCTTGAGCCAATGTCGCAAGGCTTCGTCGACAAGATGGCACCGATTAACAACCAGCTCGGCGAAATCATGTCGGGCGTCATGGCCAGCGCCGAGGCCGGTGCTGAAGGCGACGAGGACGGCGCGGCGGTACTGAACTTCATGAGTGCCATGTTCGAGCTGATCAAGCCGGAAACCATGGCGGAGTTCGGCTTCAGTCAACGTACGACATCCGCGATCTATGGCAACGGTTTGTTGCCGGTCATCCGCATTACGCTCGATGAAACCGGCAAGTTCAACGCACGCTTCAAGCAGCTTGCCGAAGAGCAGGGCTGGACGGTGAGCGAGGCTGCGGCCGGCGGCATCGACTATCAGCGTGTCACATTCGACGCGCCGGTCGGCATCATTGCCGCTGAAGCTGACGGCATGGCGGTCGTCACGGTGGCTCCGGCCGAGTTTGGCGAAACCGAAATCGCGACCTTGCTGGGTGCTGAAAAGCCGGCCAACTCGCTCGAAGCGGCTGGTGGTATGAAAGCGCTTGCTGCGAAGTACGGCATGATCCCTCAGGGGCTCGGCTACTTCGATATGCAACGGATCGCTGGTGTCATGATTGATGGCCCCAGCAACAGTCTCGACAGCAAGCTGTTTGAGATGGCCGGTCAAACACCGGGTGATATGTTGACCGACGTCTGCAAGGCTGAGATCAAAGGCCTGGTCGCGGGTGCGATGTCACGTATCGCGTTTGGTTACCAGGCGGCTTCCGAGGATTCGATGGATCTGCTCGCCGTTGTCGAGATGCGCGAAGATCTCGCGACGAGCCTCGTACCGATCGCTTCTGCAGTGCCTGGATTGACGGCGGACAGCAGCGCATTGATGAAATTCGGCATCGGTTTGAACTTGCAGGGTTTACGCGATTTCGTCTCGAACAAAATGGGCGAGATGGTTGAGAACCCCTACGAGTGTGCGGAGTTGTCCGGCCTGAACGATATGGCGATTCAGCTGACCGGCGCGATGCAGCAGCCAGTGCCGCCGATCGTCTACAACTTCAAAGGCGCGTTCTTCGAACTCGATAATCTTGACGGCATCGATCTCGGTAGTCCTTCGGTTCCTGAGTCGCTCGACGCTAACGTCGTGCTGGCTTTCGACAACGTTGAAGGTTTGATCGCAATGGGTCAGATGATGTTGCCGCCGCTTGGCATGATGGAACTTGCCGCCGACGGCGAGCCGGTACAGATTCCGCAGGAGATGCTGACGGGCTACAGCGGCGCGACGTTTGCCGCGATGACCGAAAATCTGCTGGCGATTTCGACCGGTAACGGCGCGGAGTCGAATGCCAAGTCTCTGGCCGGCGTTAGCGATGCGGGCGAGCCCGTTCTGATGGCGACGTCAGTCGATCTCGCTGGCTACATGCAGCTGATTGGTGACATCCAGAAAGGCGCGATGGCAGGTATCGAAGATATCGACAGCGAAGGCGCTGACGCGATCAAAGCCATGAATGATGCGCAGCAAAAAATGACCGAGGCGTATGCCGAAATTTTTGATCGTGAAACGGTGCTGATCAAGCCGACCAGTAACGGCATTGAGATCCCGATGAATATCACCTTCAAATGAGTGCTCTACGCTGATCGATTCGGTTCACCGAACAGTCAGCGCGCAACACTTCAAGGCCGCTTGTCTGACGACAAGCGGCCTTTTTTATGTCGGGTTACTGGCCGACGGCGATGTCGTCGTAGCTGAAGGTCTTGCCGTCGAAAGCCGCCCAGTCTTCACTCACGCGTTGCTCGTCGATCAGTGTGCGCTGAAAGAGTCGGTTGTCGCGGAACCAATGCCAGGTTCGTGATCGATACTGCCCACAATCACTGATCTGAATCATTTCGTACAAATAGAGACTGGGGTCGTCCTTGCGAGTCCAGTTAAGCAGCGTCGTGCGTTTGTGGGTATCGAGCGGCTCATCCGCCGCCCAGCCATCGATCTCGGTATAAAACACCAGCCGACCATCGGCCACTTTGGTTGGGAAGTCGCGGTTTTCAGTCTTACCGTCCAGCCAGAAATACAGATTGGTCTGGTGGTAGGTATTGGCATCCGGAAACCGGCACAGCAAGCGCGAACGATGCTCGTCAGTCTTATCGCCGGCAGCGTTGTAGTAGCGGTAGTAGCCATCCCAAACGCCCTCATGACGGGCCAGGATAGGCAGCTGCGCTTTCAGTGATTCTGACATGTGATGCCTCTCGATCTGCTGCTATAATGTTATAGTCTTATAACATATTCGAAACCGACCGCAAAACGCTCTCGAATGCCTAGAACACTGTTTGAAAAATTGCTAGACGCCCACCTCGTGCGTCGCTTTGACGATGGCTCGGCACTATTGCTGATCGATCGGATCATGATGCACGAGCGCACCGGTAGCCTGGCGCTGCAAGCGTTGCAAGCGGCGGGTCGAGCTGTCGCTAATCCAGCGCATGCATTTGCGGTGATGGACCACATCGTATCGACACAGCCTGGCCGCGGCGACGACACCAGCGTTCCGAACGGCGCAGCGTTCGTCGCTGCGATGCGCGAGGCGGCGACTAATGCCGGAATACAGTTGTTCGATGTGACCGATGCGACTCAGGGCATTAGCCATCTGGTCGCTGTGGAGCAAGGCATTGCATTGCCCGGTTTGACGCTCGTCTGTCCTGACTCGCACACCTGCACGTTAGGCGCGCTAGGCATGTTGGCCTTCGGTATCGGCACCACTGATTGCGAGCACGCGCTGGCCACTGAAGCTCTGCGGATCAACGTTCCTCGGACACTGCGTGTCGTATTTGACGGCGCGCTGCGTCCCGGCGTGACCGCAAAAGACATGATTCTGGCACTGATCGCGCGCTATGGTACCAAAGGTGGCAGTGGTTTCCATGTCGAGTTTGCCGGTCCGGCGGTGACAGCATTGGACATGGCTGGACGTTTCACGCTGTGCAACATGGCTGTCGAGTTTTCGGCTTTCGCCGGCGCCGTATCACCGGATCGTGTGACGCTCGACTACCTGCGCCACAAACCGGAAATAGCGCACTGGATCGACAACGACGAAGTGGTGTCGGCATGGCTGAATCTCGCGACGGACGCAGGCGCGCAGTTTGATCATGAGCTGCGCCTGGATGCGTCACGTATTCGACCGCAGGTGACTTACGGCACCAGCCCGCAGCATAGCCTCGCGCTCGGTGAGCGTGTGCCGCAACCGAATGATGACGCTGATCTGCGGCGCGCACTCCGCTACATGGACATCAGGGCAGGACAAACATTGGATGGCCTCCCGATCGACGCCGCCTACATCGGTTCCTGCACCAATGCGCGTATCGAAGATCTACGTAAAGTTGCGACTTTGCTCAAAGGCCGTCAGGTGAGCCCGCACGTCAGAGCGATTTGTGTGCCGGGTTCCACGCAGACACGCCTGCAGGCCGAACGGGAAGGACTGGACAGGATTTTTCTGGCATCCGGATTTGAATGGCACGAAGCTGGCTGTGGTTTGTGTTTCTATGCGGGTGGTGACGGGTTCGCGCCCGGTGCGCGCGTGATCTCCACGACCAATCGAAATTTTGAAGGTCGACAAGGCCCGGGTGTGCGCACGCACCTCGCCAGCCCCGAGACGGTTGCTGAGAGTGCGGTCGCAGGTTGCATTGCCGGTCCTGACAGGACGCAGCTGGACGAAGTGAGTTGATATGCAGCCGTTTACGACACACACCGGGATAGCGGCACCACTGCTGCGGGACAACGTCGACACCGACGCCATTATTCCATCCCGGTATATGCGTCAGGTCTCTCGAGAGGGGTTGGGGCGCGCTTTGTTCGCCGGCTGGCGCTACACAGACGATTCGCTAGAGACCGCCAATCCGTCTTTCGTTTTGAATGAGCCTCGCTATCGTGAGGCGACGATATTGCTGGGTGGCGAAAACTTTGGCTGCGGCAGTTCGCGTGAGCACGCCGTTTGGGCCCTAACCGATTTCGGTATTCGGGCCATTGTGGCGAGTTCATTTGGTGCGATTTTTGAGGCAAATTGCTACCGCAATGGCGTGTTGCCTGTCACATTGGCGCGTAGCGAGATCGAGTCCCTCATCGCACTCGCTGCACAACACACGGTATCCATCGATCTCGAGTCGATGCAGATCCGAAGTAATCGGTGGAAGGCCGATTTCGATACCCCGGAGCGTCAGCGGCAGAATTTGCTGGCTGGCGCCGACCCGATTGCCGAGACGCTGCAGCATCAGTCACTGATCGACGCCGCACGTCAGCGAAGAGACGACCTGCTGCCCTGGGCGGCACGATAACAAGGAGAATGATAATGCGTCGAACGATGTTGTTGTTTGCACTGCTGCTCGCAGCCCCGGTGTCGGCAGACCTCGATCCCAACCAGCCAGCGGATGCGATGACGATTGCCCGCAAGATCCAGTGCTCCACCGTCGATGCCGAGCCAGTCACTTACAGTTGGTTCGGGCATTTGTACGTGCGCAAGCAAGGTGAGCGCGATAAGAAACTGTTCGCGATCGAAGGCATGAACGTGCGCCAGTGCACGGCGGCCAGTGATGAGAAACGCGGCGATGGCTACAAACTCGTCTCGCGAGAAATCATGCTCTACAAAGATCCAGAAACCGGCGAGGTGTTAAGCACCTGGGATAATCCGTGGACGGGCGAGACGGTCGATGTATTGCACGTTGCGAATGATCCGGTGAACTTCGCTCAGTACGAGATTGGCCGCGACGGTCGACCGTCGACTTTCGCGGGTGAGATCGAGGGCAGCACCTGGCGGCAGACCAATACCGTGCCGCTGTTTTATCCCAATCCGCTTGCCAGTAAGTACCAGAAGCAAATTGGCGGCTCGTACCACGCCACCGAAATGTTTAACTTCTTCGGCAACACCGCAGATCTACTCGATGCGGAAGGCAATACGGCCGAAGTGCACGTTGGCTGGGTACGGATGTCGACGTGGCTGCCTTGGATGAATATGCAAGGTCGTGAAGGTCTGCTGTATGTTCATGCATCCGGCAAGAAGCTCGAGAGTTGGGAGGACCTTTCCGAAACCATGAAAGCTGAGATTTATCGGCACTATCCCGACTACGTTGCGCCGCCGCCGGTCGATGACGATCGCCGCAACGAAACGAGCTGGATTTACTACCAGCGCGTGCAGGATGGTGAGCGCGAGGCTCCGCAACGCGATTGATCCACTACGTGGTCCGGGGCTGAAGGCCCCGGGCGACTATGACAGCTTCAGCGCGCCCGGATTCAACAACCCGTTGCCATCGACGGCGGCTTTGATATCGCGTAGCAACTGATCAGCGCCGGGCTGCATATCGGCACGGTAGGGGTAGTGTTTGCCGATCTGGAAATGCGTTGCACCGAGTGTATGCATCATGTCTGTCAGTTCATGACGCAGTTCATCGACGAATTGTCTGGCCTTCTCGTCACGCGGGAAGTTAGTCAGTTTCGCCAGATAATCATCGTCCAGAAAACGCTGATGAATTGGCATCTGTTCGTCTTCCCAGTACATGCAGGGCTCGACAAGGAACGCCGAGGTCGCGATCGTACACATCAGCACGCCGTGCTCAATATGCATGTCTGCCATCGTGTCTTTGTGTTTTTCGAAGATGGCACATACAGACTCATACGCTTGCTGCGCGCCACTCAGTGAGAAAATACCGTGTACCGGTGCCCAGCGCTCACCGCCTGGCCCGAGCAGCGAGTTCACGTTCGCGAATGGATCTGCGCGCATCACCTTGGGCATGGTCGCTTCCACTTCTTTGCCCCCGTCGCCAATGATCGCACGCACGGCATCGAGTGCATCATCGGCCGCACTGGCTGTGCGTGCATCCAATGTGACATGCATCGAGTACGGCAGGTCTTTCAGGAAGTCACGACCGGCCGCGACGACTTTCGCACCTGCTTTCAAGCCCTCCAGTAACGAGCCTGATGCTTTGACGACACGACCGAGTGATTTTACATCTTCGGTCATGCTCGAGCGCTTCAAGCGGATCTTCTGTAGTCCGGGATCGAATGCAAAGCACTCGCTAACCAGGTCATCGCGTGCAATCTCAGCCATTGCCTGCATCATCGCGTCGTGCGCCTTGAAACCGAAGGAGGCATGGCGTGTGTGTGGCAGGATGCGCTTGAGCGGCAAAGTCGCACGCACCTTAATGCCGAGCGCGCCGCAGTCGCCGGTAAACAGCCCGGTCAGGTCCGGACCGTAGTTTCTGTAGAACGGCGCGGCATGGGTATTCGTCGCAGAGCCGGTTCTGACGAGGGAGCCGTCCGCGAGCAACACATCGAGCGACTGCACGTTGTCGGCAGCAGAACCATGTTTGCCCGAGCCAAGGAACACACTGCCTTGAGATAATGCACCACCCACCGTCGCACGCATGCCACTCAGCGGGCCCCAATATGGCGTGCGGACACCGTGCGGCTTCAATGCTTCCGACAGTTCGCGCCAAGTGATGCCCGCCTCTACGGTCACGTACATATCGTCGGTGTTGATCTCGATGACGCGATTCAATGCCAGACTGTCGATCAGTAGCACGTTATCGATCTGAGCCAGATAGGCGTCGGTATATGACATGCCGCCACCGCGCGTGATGACGGGCACGTCGTTCGCCGCCGCGAGTTTGAGCGCTTGTTGCAGCATATCGATACTGTTCGGCTTCAATACGGCTGCCACCAGTGCACCACTGCGATAGATGTCCTGCGAATAAAACTGCCGTTCGTGATCGTCGGTGATAACAGCGTCAGTGCCTGCGAGTTCGATTAACGCCTGCAGGAAATCGGGTTGAGGAGACAGTTCTGCTTGCATGGCAATTCCTACCTAAATAGCGGGTTTGATAGCAGCGACCGCGGCTGCGGCGATCAGGCAAAGCCAGATCACAATGACAAACGGCCTCGATTTTTTCAAACTCTCGTCGATGGTCTGTTCAACCGCCGGACTCGAACCCTGTGTGACGAGTTGCCCGAAGGCGGCGCCAAACGGAGCGAACACTTTGCGGATCATCAGCCCACAGGTGATCGCCGTTGCGAACAACAACATCTTGATAGCGACCCAGTCGCTCTTCACCGGGCCGGAGTCGGTCAGGCCAGCCACGGCAAAGCCGGCCAACGCGAGAATGACAACGATGCGAACAAAGGCATCGACTTTGGTCGTCGTCGCGTGATGCGTTTTTTCAATGTGCCACAGCATGCCTAGCCAGATGCCGGCGAGCAGCCAGATACCGAGAAGCGCACCGGCTGGCAGAGCCAGTTGCCCGATGCTCGCTGCCAGCGACACACCGACGGGCAGCATCAGGATCAGGCAGATGCGCGGTACGCGATCGAGGCCAATCAGGATGCCAGCTGCGGTCTTGCGATCATCGACAGAGCGCTCAGCGTCGGCGACGACAAAGCTTGAGTAAAACACACCGAGGTCGCCGCCCAGCCAGTAGGCGAACAGCAGCAAATGTATGATCAGCCAGAATGCGTAGGCGGAGATCATGCCGGCGACTCAATCACGACCAGTTCCTTACCAAAATTTTCGCCGCGCATGAGTCGACTGAAAGCACTGGCCGCCTCGGCGAGCCCTTCGCTGCGCGACTCCAGATAACGAATATCCCCGCTGCGAATCCAGGCGCCGGCTTCCTCGGAGAATGTATCCCACAAATCATAATGATCGTAGACGACGAGCCCACGCATCGTCGCGCGGGCTCCGATGACCGGTCCGAGGTTGGGGCCAGGCGGTGTTTCCTTGCTGTTGTATTGGGTGATCAGGCCACACAGAATGATGCGGGCACCCAGCGCGAGACGGGTCAATACCGCGGCCAATGTATCGCCGCCGACATTATCGAAATAGACGTTGATGCCATCCGGGCACAGCTCCGCCAGACGCGTGGTCAGGTCCTCTGTCTTGTAGTTGATGCAGGCGTCAAAACCAAATTCGTCGACAACAAGGCTGCATTTCTCAGGCGAACCCGCGATACCGATGACGCGACAACCCTTGATGCGCGCAATTTGGCCGACCATGCTGCCGACGGGTCCGGACGCCGCTGATACGACGACGGTATCTCCCGCGACGGGCTCCCCGAGACGCAACAAGCCAGCGTAGGCCGTGAGGCCGGACATGCCGAGAACGCCAACGCGCAGCGAGCGAAGGTCCGGGGCACTATCCACTTTGCGCGCGCTATCGGCAGACACCGCTGCAAACTGTTGCCAGCCGCCGTCAACGACGACGATATCGCCGGCGGTGAAGCGCGCATCGTCGCTCGCGATAACTTCGGCTACGGTATTGCCAGGCATGGTGTCGCCCGGCTCGATCTTCTGGGCGTAGATCTGGCGACCGCTGATCACACCGCGCAGGAAAGGGTCCAGCGACAGGTAATGGTTCCTGACCAGAATCTCGCCGTCATTGGCTATCGGTACAGGGCCGGTCGTCAGTTCGAAATCGTCTACGGTTGGCACGCCATTGGGAAATCGTGCCAACGCCACGCGTGTCTGCTGTTCAGTCATCGGAACTCGCTTGTTACTGCCGGTTATCGGTTTGCACACCTGATCAGGGTGCGCAGAGGGCGCGGCGTATGCCGACCGGGTCGGCAAAAGGTCATCGCAGCGCGATCCGCTACGCGCTACGAACACGCGTCAGCGGTCGGCGGATAATATCATAATGTTATAATTATGGGACAACTTCAGGCGAAGTGGTCTTGCAGGACGATGATGTCCCCGTCGTTTCTCTGGCAGTGTTGGTCCAGATAGCTGAGCAGCTCCTGCAGCGGCATTGGACGGGCAAACAGGTAGCCCTGTGCGTAGTCACAACCAATATCGCGCAGGAAGTCGAGTTGCTCGGGATGCTCGACGGCTTCGGCGATCACCGGCAGGCGCATGTTGTGGCACATGTCGGTAATTGCCTGTGTCACGATGCGGGGATTATTGCCCTGCGAAATACCGTCGATGAACTGTCCGTCAATCTTGATCCCCGACACGGGTAGCATGTCGATATGTTTCAGTGTCGCGATGCGAGTGCCGAAGTTGTCGATCCAGATATTGATGCCCAGCTCTCGCAGTCTTCGCATGTTTGCCGCTGCAAATTCGAGATGACGCATAACAGACTTTTCGCGCACCTCAAGGCGGATCGTGTCGCCTTCGATATCGTGCTCTTTGAGCGTCGTCTCCACGTGAGCGATCAGCGTGGCATTGTCGAGATGCATCGAGGCGACATTGGCAGCGGCCTGCAACGTCGTAAATCCGGCGGCACGAATCTCGACCATGTCCTCGACCAGCTGACTGATGACGGAACGGTCGAGATGCTCGATCCTGCCGGTCTGTTCAGCGAGTTGCACGAAACGTGATGGCTGTACGTAGCCGAGTACCGGGTGATGCCAACGCGCCAGTGCTTCAACGGCGATCACTTCGCCCGTACCCGCGTTGACGATCGGCTGGTAGTGCAGCGTGAGCCCGCGGTCTGTCAGGATTTGCTCGAGATCCGTTTCCAGCGAAGACTCGCGTGTTGCCGTGCCGTCACGCGCACGATCGAAGAAGCGATAGGTGTTGCGACCCTGTTGTTTGGCGCGGTACATCGCGCGGTCGGCGTAGCGTAGCAGCGTATTCAGGTCGTCGCTGTCAGCCGGGCACATCGTAGCGCCGACGCTGGCGCCAATTTTGAAGGCCTGATCGTTGACGACGATCGGCTCGCGCAGGCACTCGATCACGGCCGAAGCGACGGCCTCTGTCTGGCGTCGATCTTCAACGTGAGTGATCGCGATCGTGAACTCATCCCCACCGAGACGCGACAGGCTGGCCCGGCATTTGTGGCCCGCGTTCCAGCTATTCACCATGGCTGTCAACCGGTCCGCGACCTGCACCAAAAAAGTATCGCCGGCCTCGTGACCGAGCGTGTCATTCACTTTCTTGAAATCATCGAGATCGATAAATAGCAGCGCGAGCGACGTGCCTTCCAGGGCGCAACGCTCGATCGCGTCTTTCAAGCTACGTTTCAAGTGAGCACGGTTAGGCAGTCGTGTCAGGCTGTCATGATAGGCCAGATAGGCGGCTTCGCCCGATGTCTGGCTCAAATCGCGACTCATTTGCTCGAGGCTGCCCGCCAGTAAACCGATTTCGTCGCTACGTTCGCGCGCCGGCAATTGTTCGCTGCGACCTTGCCCCACGGCACGGGCGTAATCGGCCAGCGCGAGTATGGGCTTGGCAAAGTGTCGCGCGATGATGAGCGCCAGTATCAGTGCGCCGGCAAGCATCAGCACGCCGTAGCCAACCAGATTACGAACTGCCGATTGCATGTGTTCGACCTGCAGCACGCGTAACTCGCGGTCGATCGCCTGCCCTTCGCGGATGGCCGGCGACAGCGCCATATCGAGATGTACAGCACCGAGTTGTTGTTCGCCGAGCTCTATCGGCACGTCGATATGCGCCACCATCGGGTCGCGGCCGCGACGCTCTGCATCGAACGACTCGCCAAAGCGAGCTACGTGTTCGGAACCGTCGTGGATGATCCGTAAGTCGGCACCGACAACGACAACCGAGTTGACACCATCGATATCGAGCGTTTCCTGTAATGCCTCGCGCATGCTGAGCATGTCGAGCTGATACAGTGAGTTCACCAGTCGCTGCGCCAACAGCTGCGCGATATCCTCGCCGCGGGTTTCGATAGCTGCCGTCAGGTTCTCTTTCAACGCGACGGCGCTTTGTTCACGCAGTTCGTCGCCCGTGCGCTGCATTTGCCACGCGAACAGCAGACCAAAAATACAGACGACCGACAGGACGGTACCGGTAATGATCAACGCGTAGCGGGCGGTTAGTCTTAGTCGCATCGTTGCACGCTAGGGAAACTGTTCGCCGAAGCTTGCGAGTTGCTCACCGATGCTCGCGAGGGCGGCCAGGCACTCATCCGACAGTGCGTCGAACTGTGCGGTTTGGTCGTAAGCGAGCAAGGCTGCGGTCGCCTCCGGCGCGTCGCGTAACCCAAACAATGTGTCGCGCAGCGCGCGTTTCAGAGTTGGATCGAGACCTGAGCGTACCAGTTCCACGCCCCGTGGCAGTTCGTCGGACGTGGCAATCACCCGCATATCGTCATGGAATTGGGCAGGGAAAAAAGCTGGGTTTTGCCAGTCGCTGTCACTCAACGCCCCCGCATCGACGAGGCGTTTGTGTACCCACATTGCCGAGTTGTATTCATTGCCCGAATATACATAACCATAAGTATCCAGCCGTGGTGTTTCGCGGGGTGTTGCCAGGCTGTCCAATGGCAGTTCGAGCGCGTTCATCATCGATGCTGGTAGAAAAAATCCGGAGGTCGAACGGCGATGTTCAAACGCAACGATGCGGTTTTTCAGATCGTCCAGCGAATTAATACCGCTGTCTTTGCGGGCAAAAAAAACGCTGCGGTAAGTGGCGTTACCGTCTTTCCAGCGGCGTGCCAGAAACTCGGCATTAGCGCGTCGCTGTAAGTAGGCCGCTGTGTACGGTGTTTCGCTGACCCAATCGATCCGACCATCGCGTAGCAAGCTGATCATCTGACTCTGGTCAGGCACGATCAATACTTCCACGCTGTCGATGCCACGATCAGCCAACGCAGCCTGAACGTGATCGGCGATCGGGCGCATCTGTGCGTATTTCGAATTGGGGTCGTCGTGCACCGCGCCCATCACGAGCACGCGTTGTTCCGCCCACGCCGGAGACGCAGCGGCAAAAGTTATTAGTAGCAGGGTGAGCGCGGCTCGAAAACGCATAGGGCAGTCATTGATCTGAGGTGGCTGAAGTATGCCATAGCGCCCTATCCACCGATGCCAATCGGCATCAGATTATGTCGAAACTGTGCGCCAGTCCTCAGATTATGCCGTCATCGATCAGCTTACGAATGCGCGCTTGCTGGCTGTCGACGAAATAGCTGCGGTCTGGCACGACCACCTCGCCATCGTGCAACAAGGCATCCATGCCGTCGTTGTCAGCATAGACTTCCGCGAACATCCCGGGCCGTTGGCGGGCAAGCATATTTTGCATGCCCGGTCGCCTTCTCCACCGCCTGAGACCGGCCATATCGAGCTCAGCGTTTGCGACCATGGATTCGCCAAAGCCTGCCTCAGCGATCACGACACCTTGCCAATCGACTACCTTGGACATGCCGTCGGTCGATGATTCAGGGATATCGTGGTTAGCGATACCGGCGCTGTTAGCCGATACGAGATAGGCATTGTTTTCGAATGCGCGGGCGCGCTTGGCGATATCTTTTGGCGTCAGCGCCGGGCTGCCCACTTCACTGGTTGAATGCACAAACACCTCTGCCCCGCGCAGTGCTAGCGCGCGTGCAATCTCCGGGTACAGAATCTCCTCGGACGCTATCGCAGCAAGACGACCCAGCGGTGTATCGGCGACCGGAAAAATGGCATCCGCGCCATACACGTCGAGATAGTGACTCCAGACATCGTAGGGGCCTGGTGCAAACAGGGACTGCAGTCGTCGATAACGCAACACGACATCGCCACTGTCATTGAGGACAAAACTGGTCTGGAAGTAAAGCGTCGGAAATGCCGGATCGCATTCATAGGCGTTGCCGGCGATGTAGACGGCATTGGCCTGGGCGATCTCACCGAGCAGCTCGTACTCGACGCCGTCTTGTTCAATCGCCGCAAGTGTGCGCCATCCTGCTAGGCCTTCACCGAACGGGAAACTGGTCAGGAAATACTCGGGCAGAACGACCAAACGCGTATCGCTACCGATGAATCCTTTGGCGGCGCGTATCTGGCGGCCGACACGCTCGATCGTCGCGCGCATCGAGGCGCGTGCCTCGTCCAGTGAGAGGCCGTTGATGGCGTCGCAGCGCGTCTGCAGCGCCAGTGCTCGCCAGTGGTCTATTGCCTGGGTCATAAATTCAGCTACCGTCCTTGGCGGGCGGCCGTCATGACCGCGGATATCGATAAAAATATGCTATAACTTTATAACATTTCGCTAGCATACAGAAGTGACTGCTGCTGATGCATCTTATCCGTTGCGCAACTGTTGCGGTTGCGGATCTCAATGCCGCTTGCGAGCGCTACGAAACCTACCTCGATTATCACGTTTGCGAGCAGGGCGTGGTCCCGCGGTCGCTAACCGCACGCTGGGCTGCTGATGCGTCAGCCGGCGCGCCATACGCTGTCTTGCAGCCCGCGAGTGGTCGAGCGGTCTTCCTGCGGTTCGTCGAACAGACGCCCCATCCCCGCTATGCACCATTGCGGACGTTCGGCTGGAATGCACTGGAACTCTGTGTCCGCGACGTAGCCAGCGTTGCCGAGCGTTTGCAGGCATCCCCATTCGAGATCATTGGACCACCACAGTCGATTCCCGGTCTTGATGCCATTCTACCGATGCAGGTCCGCGGTCCTGATCAAGAGATCGTTTACCTGACCGAGATTCGTGATGATCTGCCCGAGTTTCGACTACCGCGCGCCGACAGTCTGATCGATAGTTTGTTTATTCTCGTCATGGGCTGCCGAGATCTCGACAAGTCGCGCGACTGGCTTGCCCAGTATCTACGGCTCGATGTCGGACGCGAGCGAATGATCATTCCCTATCGGATGATCTCAGAGGCATACGGTCTGCCGCTCGACACAGAACATGTGATCGCTACGCTTGCTCACGATCGAGACGTGTTTCTCGAAGTGGATCAATATCCGCAGGCGGCGACATCACGCGATGCGCATCCCGATGCACTGCCGCCGGGCATCAGTATCGGTAGTTTCGTGCACCCGGAGTTCGATGCCATCGTCGCCGAGTGTGAGCCGTTCCTGCTAGGTCGCCCACAAAAGATCGATTCGTGTGTCTACGATGGGCGCGCCAGCATAACGCTGCGGTCACCTGACGGGATGTTGTTCGAAATTGTCGACGCCTGTTAACGGTCTGTTTCAGGCGCTTCGTCTTCTGGCGGGTATTCGCGGTATTTGCCGAGTAGCAACAGCGGCCATGCGGCGATCGGGACAATGATCAACGCGTAGCCGAGTATGGTCTCGTAGCCGCCGGTAGCGACAAATGAGCGCCCATACAGATACGGACCGAAGCCGGCGCCCATCGCAAAAATCGCGTACATGAAGCCATAAATCGCCGAATAGCGCTTAAGGCCAAAGTAGCGTGATACCAGGAACGCGAGCAGGTCATATTCGACCCCTGCCGCGAGGCCGAGCGCAATGTTGCCGAACGCCAATAGTGCAAACGAGGGCTCAGCGGTCCGCACGGCCAGACAGAAAAAGACCGGCAATGTCAGGATGATGGCCGACACCGCTGGCGCCCAGAAATGATCAATTAGGAAACCGCCGATCAAGCGTCCGGCGACCACCGACAGTGGCAGGAAGGTGCCGAGGGCGACAGCCTGCTCCGTACTGAACCCTTTGCTCGACATGACCTGTTCGATACCAGGAATCGGTCCGCCGATGATGAACGACAGCGGCAGGAACGAATAGGCCAATAGCCAGAAACGCCAGTTGCGCAGTGCTTCGCCGACCTCGAGACCCCCCGGGTTTGGCGACACCTCGATCGAGCGTGAGGCTTCCAACGCCTTGGCACGTTCGGCACCCCGTTCATCGTCGATGTCATAGAACATAAACCAGGCGATGGGCCATGCGATCAGCAACGGCAATAAACCAAGGCCGATGTAGGCACCGCGCCAGCCTACCAGCGGGATCAGCCATGCCACCAAAAGCTTGGCAAGAAATCCGGATAAGCCGGTGCCGATCAGCGCGATGCCGAGCGCGAGTCCGCGGCTGTCGCGAAACCAGCGATTAACCGCGCGGGTAAACGTGATGGGTAAGGTGCCGATGCCGAGCGTGGCCAGCAGTCCCCATAAGAACAAGTAGAATGTCAGCGAGCCATTGTTTAACGCCATCGCCATGATACCGAGCGAAAACGTCGGTATAGAGATGAGGACGACACGTCGTACGCCAACCCGATCCGCGATATAGCCGACCAATGGCGCTAGTACCAGTGCGGCCAGTGTGAATACGGTGAACGCCATCAATACCTGATCAACACGCCACCCGAATTCGGCGCCGTACGGACCGATGAACAAACCGAGCGTGTAGAACGGTAACGGAGACATTCCCAGCGCGATGCCGAACAGTGACGCAACGACGACAGGCCAGCCGTATTTAAACTCAGAGTACTTCGTGGTCATCGGGTCCCCGCGCAGATGCCGTGTTGTTGTTGGATTGTGGCAAGCCAGCCGCTGGCATGCCAATGGTTTTGTCGGTCAGGCGGCCGCGTCGTTGGTGCTCGCGGGCACAAACCCCTTTGGCAGTCCGGCGTCTGGCGTGAATCCGTATAGCGGCTCGTCCGGCAGATGTTGTTGCAATATCTTGCGCACATCGAGCAAGCGCTCCAGATCAATGCCGGTGCGCACGCCCATCGACTCAAACATAAAGACGAGGTCTTCGGTAACAATATTGCCGCTCGCGCCCGGCGCGAATGGGCAGCCGCCAAGCCCCCCCAGAGAACTATCGAATGTTGTTAGTCCAGCCTCGAAGGCGGCGAGCGCATTGGCGAGCCCAAGTCCGCGTGTGTTGTGCAGGTGAATGCCGGTGAGATTGTCGTTGCCAACTACGGAACGCACAGCGGTAATCAGATGTTTGACGGCCGCTGGATCGGCGTAGCCGGTCGTATCGGATAGTCCGACTTCGTCGCAACCAGCCTGCATCAGCGACTCGGCAATCGACAGGATCTGTGCGTCCGGAATCTGCCCTTCCAGTGTGCAGCCGAAAACGGTCGACAGACTGCCCTCCAGATGCGGTCGCTCTGCAGCTGGCAACGCATCGATTGCAAGCCGGATTTGTCGAATTTCTTCGAACATCTGCTCATGAGTTCGACGGACGTTTTTCAGACTATGCGTCTCGGACACCGACAACGGTACTGTGATCTTGTCGACGCCAGCGGCAAGCGCGTTTTGCGCGCCGCGTAAATTCGGCACCAGAACGGCGGTCTGGAGTCCGTTGAGCGTTCGAGCGTGAGCGACCACCTCGGCCGTGTCGGCGAGCTGCGGCAGGATCTTCGCGGGCACAAACGATCCCACTTCGATCTCTTTGAATCCGCAGGCGAACTGTGCCGTCAGCCATTGTTTCTTGGCCGCCGTCGGCATGATGGATTGACAGTTTTGTAGTCCGTCGCGGGGACCGACTTCGCTAATCAGGACATCGATGTGCATATCAGTGGGACGCATAGCGCAGATTCAGGATTTGTTATAATGTTATAACAAATACAGTCCTTGCGACAGGACTGCACCGGGTATTCAGATAGTAAAAGGCTGCTGCATGAGCAACGATCAAACACCATTGGACGGTCTCAAGGTCGTTGAGCTCTCGCACATGGTGATGGGCCCATCGATTGGTCTGTTGCTCGGCGATCTTGGTGCCGATGTGGTTAAGGTTGAGCCACCGGGTGGCGACAAGACGCGACGACTACGCGGATCCGGTGCAGGCTATTTCGCGATGTACAACCGCAACAAGCGCAGCATAACGGTGGATGTGAAATCGCCGGAAGGTCTCGCGCTGGTCAAGAAGCTGACCGCTGATGCCGATATTCTCATCGAAAATTTTCGTAGCGGGACGATGGATCGACTGGGCTTGTCCTATGCAGCGCTGAGCGCCGCCAACCCACGCTTGATCTACTGCTCCGCGCGCGGCTTTCTCGCCGGTCCGTACGAGCAGCGCACAGCACTCGACGAAGTCGCGCAGATGATGGGTGGACTCGCCTACATGACGGGTCCCCCAGGCCGGCCGCTCAGGGCGGGTGCTTCGGTCATCGATGTCGCTGGCGGGATGTTTGGCGTGATCGCGGTGCTATCTGCCGTCGAGCAACGACATCGGACGGGCCAGGGCCAACACCTGACCAGCGCATTGTTCGAAACAACGGCGTTTTTGGTCGGACAGCATATGGCGCAAAAGGCGGTGACCGGTGTCGCCGCGCAGCCAATGCCTGTGCGTATTTCTGCTTGGGCGGTGTACGACATTTTCGATACCGCCGATCAGAGTCAGGTGTTTGTCGCGGTGGTCAGCGACGGGCAATGGCAAAAGTTTTGTGCTCACTTTGAGATCACCGAGTTTGCTAACGATCGCTCGCTGGACGAAAACGCCGCGCGTGTCGCTGCCCGTGACAGGATTCTGCCGCGCGTGCGCGAGGTGTTGGGTACTTATGACAAAGACACACTGATGGCGGAGCTCGGTAAGATCGGGCTGCCCTACGCACCGGTATCGAAGCCGGAGGAATTGTTTGACGATCCCCATCTGAATGCCGAGGGCGGGCTGGTCGACGTGACCATCCCGGATGGTGAGCAAACGCGTTTGCCGGCGCTACCGATTCAGATGGACGGGCGTCGTCTGGGACGTCGGTTGGATGTGCCGCAGATCGGTGAGCACACCGACAGCGTACTACGAGAAGCGGGTCTGAATGACGGGGATATCGCCATGCTGCGTGCCAAAGGCGTGATCGGCTGATCGATAACCAGTTCCACGCTCTTTAGTAAGCGGGTTGCTGGCGAGAGTGATTGACCGGTTGCTGTCTTGTTCGCTCGAAACCACTCGCTCCCAAGCCCCATCCGGTCTCAAATAGGTTTTCGCAAGGTTTAAGTCATCGCATTGGTCCGCGATGGATCGATCGCTGGCAATCGCCCCGAGCGTTTAGCCGTTGAAGAGCGTGAAGACCGGTTGCTGTCTTGTTCGCTCGAAACCACTCGCTCCCAAGCCCCAACCGGTCCCGAGTAGGTTTTCGCAAGGCTTCAGTCATCGCATTGGTCCGCGATGGATCGATCTCTGGTAATCGCCCCGAGTGTCTAGCCGTTAGCAGCCTCGGTAGCAGCGCGAATCTGCGCGGCTGATTCCCAGATCACACCGCCCATCCACTTGCCCGCCGCTGCCGTGAACTCGCGTTTTTCGATTCGACCATAGAGACCACAGGCAAA
>JBCCBP010000009.1:0-100230 GCA_039033995.1 Pseudomonadota bacterium
GACCATACTGGTACGAGAAGTAAAGACAGTGGCAGCAAGAAATACTGTGAACGTCAGGAAATACCTGCTACCGCGACCCATTAGGATCAGAGATGCAGCCAGGAATGCGCCCGCAGCGCATAGATACCCTGCTGTATCGTAGCCAGCGGTCAGTCCGGCACTGCGCAGCGGCACCATCCGCTTGTCAAAGCCGTAAAGATCGGCCATCAATTGCTTGATTGATGGCGACAGTATGCCGACCAAGACGAAAACAGCACCAATCAGCAGTACGGCATGAACTGACCGAGTAAATCGATCAACGGAGAGAATACCAAGCCGCCCGACATTGTAGAAAATCACAGATAGCGCACACGTAGACACCAAAGCTCTGAAATGCCGCAGCACCACCTGAAGGTCAATTGCTCCGTAAGCAAGACTTACAAGCACCGCGTAGATAGCCACCGCGCAAACGAATCCAACAACAATCAAGATTTCAGCAGAAAGCGAAACTCTTTGTTTGCCGACTAAACAAAGCAAGCCGAGCGGGACCGCCAAAAGGCTCAGATCAACGACGCCACCAAGTTTTGGGCCGAAGATCGCAAAGAAGATCGCGAAGAATGCCAATGTTCGAGTGATCAACGAACTGACCTCTGCCGAAGCAACGAAAAGCAATGATGCTCCGCAACATAGACCGAAGCCCGAACTCTGCTTTCAAACGGTATCATAGAGTTCATCAAGTCGTTCAGCGACGGCATTCGGGGAAAACGTGTCGGAGGCAAACTCCCGGCAAAGATCACGCCAATGGTCCCGCCGATGCTCCACATCTTGAACAAATGACCAAACGTCATCAATGTCTAGTGCATCATTTGCCAAGACTATTCCGACCCCCGCTGTCTCCACGACATGAGCCGCGCCTCGGACATTCTCCGAGACAATAACGGGAACGCCAGCCGCAAGATATTCGACGCATTTGACGCTTAGCCGATCATCCACAACCGACATCAATTGCAAACCTGCGACGCAGCCTTTGATTCTATCGGCTACCTGTGTCTGTGGAACCGAATCCATCTCCACACATTCGCGCAGCGGCATCGAATACTTCAGTAGCGCATCTTCCACCTGGCGCCTGCATTGCTTGGGGACTACGAATAGTAATCGAATCAACTCCTCGGATCGGGTATGCAATTGATCAAACAGATGGAGATAGTCCTCAACCCGATTCCAATGCCCCAAAGACCCGACGTAACAGATAGTTGGCGGTTCTTCTTCATCAGAACCTTCCACCTGTTGTCCCGCCTCGATATCATTGTCTACGATTTCGCTTAACAGAAAAGAGCTAGGATAGTTATTTGGAATCACGACATAGCGAGGATCGTTACTCCCCTCATTCAGACTTGTAGCGAAGGGCCGACTAATGGCGACTATCGCTCTAGCAGACCTGCAGATCTGTTGCTCTTTGCGCTTCCAAAACTGAAAAGAACGCCCTCCGTCAGGCCAATTGCCTGCTGCTACGCACTCCTCAGGGTACGGGGACCTTGGATCGAATACCAGCTTTATCCGAGAAAACACTCGGTTGAGATACAGTCCCGCCAAGGCCGCATTGTAGGAGCGACAGTGCAAGATCGAGACACGGTATCGAAAAAGCGTTACACCAATTGCAAGCATCCATTGTGGGGCTACCAGCGGCAGCAGCCACACTGGTACTGGAAACCTGCCTGAGATAAAAGGCCAGACAACCAACTGAATATTTTGCGCCGCCAGCGATGCTCTCAGCGCACTGATTGGCTGACCGCCACGTATAAGGTAATCAAGCCTGAATAACCAAAGCAATACGATCCGCCGCTCTTTGGCAACGAGACGCAATGGATCCAGCACCTGCGACTGTATTAGGGGATCATCCAGATTCTCTCTGACAATTGTGTAGACGACGCTACTAGTCACTACCTATCAAGCCTGTCTCAGAACGAAGAACCGATGGTAGGGATTATCTTTGAGACGGAAATGTCTCTCGACATTGATGCCGGTCTCGCCGATTGATGCAAGAATTCGATCTACGGGAAAGCCGCGCTTGCCAATTTCCCAATAGTGCTGCCCGTCAAACTTGTTTTCGATAGGTCGAAGTCTCGGCAACGTCAACATGCCTTGCAACATACCGAATTTGGGTAAGCGAAAACTGCCAGCAAATACTAATCCGGTCACATCAGGTAGCGACAGTACTATGCCAAGCCGAGCAACGCGCTTCAGTTCAGAGACAGCGTTAACGAACTGATCATACGGAAGGTGCTCGAGAACCTGGCAACATAAAGCAAAATCAACGCTATTGTCTTCCAATGGAATATCGGTGACGGATCCGACAAGATCTGTACCCAGATCCGGGTCGATGTCCATCGACGTTACGCTGATACCTGTTTTCTTCAGGTAATAATTAACAAGGCCCACGCCGACGCCTATCTCCAGCACGGATTGGGCGCCCGCTTGGGCTATCAACTCAATCTGCGTCCAATAACTCAAAAACCTCTCACGCGTGTCATAGAGTCCATCGGTGTAGTGACTATGATCAACTTGCTTACGCATCACTTGCTCCAGCGCCAACCTCGCCTAAGATGCAATAGCACCTGCGCTCTTTCAGTATCGGAGAAGACGCGCAGCCAACAAAAAGGCAATGATAGCAGTAGTCCTATCGTTACAACATACATTGACGACACCTCGATATGGGTCAACCATAAAGTCAGGCAAAAGAAGAACACTGCGGTACATAGGTCGATCGCCGTCTTGGCAACATGCGACTGAACTGACTCGACAACGCGAGCCGTAAACCAAAAGAAAGCGATAGTGTCGAATACAATTCTGAGGCTAAAAGATGCCGCTGCACCGATCACACCGAATCGAGAAACAGCAAACCATACAATTGGTACAAAAACGACGACCTCCGCCAAGTGTATCTTGGCTTTGATGTCAGGCCGGTCAACAGACTGCAGCAATGCCGATGGCACCTGCGCCACGCTATTAATAAACACGCCAACCGTCATTATCTGCAACACCAGTCCGCTCTCTCGCGCGAAATCTGCGTCTAGCCAAACTCTCAGTAGCTCATAGGATCCGGCACAAATGAATAGCAACGCAATCATCATCAAGGCGAATATGTACCGTGTCGCTGAGGAAAACATGCTCACCATTCTCTCAGGTTCTCGAGAGCGAGAAAACGCGAACGCTGGTAGAAAAACTGAGACAATACCCGCTGGCACAAACCAGAGCTTCGTGACAATCTCAAACGGCGTCGCATAGTAGGAGACGGCGGCCATTGTCATAAACCCACCGATGATGACACGATCGGCGTACAAGATCGCTGGGCCAACGAGATTACTGACGGTCATCCAGCCGCCGAACTTCAATAAAGGTACGGCCAAACTGGAGTCCAACGACACATGCGCGTATCTAATCAATCTGACGCGCATCGTAACAAACCAAGCGTAAACCAGGAAACCAAGAACTCGGGCGATAACGAGCGTCGCAACAGCGGCGGTCAAACTCGGTGTAAACGGTGTCGTCAATGCGGGACCAAGAAACGTGGCAGCGCCAAGCGGTGCGCGAATAAGCGTAATCAACTTAAAGTCTTGGAAGGCTTCCAATACCCCTCGCAAACCGGTCGACAGAACGACCACCGGTACAGCAAAGGCCAACAGGGAAAAAGAGGCCAATGCCTCGCCAATAAGATCTGGCGGAATATTCAACCATCGGTTCACAAGGCCATCTGTGCCGAAGTAGAGTAGAACACCGCCAAGCAACCCCACTGCGGTGATCAAGCTTAGCGCCGTGACAATGACTGAAGGAACTTCCGTTTGCTTTTGGGCACCGAGCTTGTCCGAAACAGCGACAGTCAGCGCTCGACCTAAACCTAAGTCAAAAATACTGAAGTAGCCAACGACGATCCACGCAATAGAGAGGATCCCAAACCTGGATTCACCGAGTCCTTCAATAATCCCGGGTATTGCGAAAACTGCCGCAATCAGCGGCAAAGACACGCCCAAGAGACTCCAGACTGTATTTCTTAGAAGCATGTTTTGTACTGCAGGGCGCTTTCAGAAATAGCCCCTGTTCGAGCCTCAATCAGCCGAGCCATTCGCGTCGACTGACGAACAACGCGAATAGAATTCCGAGCAAGCCCCCAATACATAACCCAAAGAATGCATAGATAGGCTTTTTTGGTGCATAGGGATCATCCAAGTCGGACGCAACCGCAGGGTCGATAATTCTAAACCCAAATTCTGATCGCGAAGACGCTAGCATTAGCTGCCGCATTTCGGTTTCGATGAGTTGATAAATCCCATCGCGAAGCTCGACCTCGGAAGTGTCTAACAATCGCTGGTTAAGGAACTCAATGTTATGCGCTGATTCTTCAATAGCACGCGCTTGCAATACTTGATTCAACCGCGCTGACATCGTGTTCGCCCAACGTGAAGCTGTCTCCGGGTCGTGCCAGTCGATGACCACTCTTACGAAGCCCGTCTTGGTGCTCTTGACCACTGTCCGCACATCCTTATCGAAGCGCTCGAATGCATCGCGTATAGTCGGTACATCAACGACATCAGGGCACCAATCACTGCGCTCCGCGCACCATTCATCCGCGAACAAGTCATCCATTAACACTTCGTCATGGATAAACGCCTCCGTAAAAAAGCGAGATCTCAGGATAGCGAGATATTCTTCCGATCGGTCTCCACCTTGAATGTCAATACCTGCCAACGATGCCAATCCACCCAACTGCCCGGCTATCTGACCCAAACCCGCTGCACTCCCGTCAGTCGTGACTGGCGCCATTAACACCTCACCACGGTAGGTTGGCTGCACAAGAAAGGCCGCCGCTATGGCAACGGAAGTAACCACGAATGCAATGCTGGCAATTAACCACTTACGCGACCAGAGAATTCGAATGAAATCTCCCACGTCATAACCTTGCTTTTGCTGATGGCGATCTGTTTCGTTCATTCTAAAAAATCTTTCGCTATTGTTTTGTTCGACTGTAGGCCCAGCCCACGCAACTATTTCGGAAATTTATGTACATCATTGGAATACTCACACTCCAACGAATCAGATCTGCCAGCCAGCAGGTTTACGCCGTGCACATCTCCCATGCACTAATCGACTGCTTGCTTCAGCTTCAGCAAACACAGTTCTACCTGTTCGATCCAATGCCGCGGGATATACCCCAACTGCTGCCAAGCGTCCTGGCTACATAGAATACTGTTCACCGGCCGCTTTGCCAGCGTTGGAAAAGCATCTGTTGACACCGGCACGATGAGGGCATGCTCGGGCACAAGCCCGTGACGTCGTCCGAACAACTCAATTACCTTGGCGAAGTCAAACCAGGATGCAGATCCGGCATCGGTCCAATGATAAAGCCCGGTCATGTTCGGATGCTCAACGAACATCAGGATAGCTTTGGCCAACGAATCGGCTGACGTAGGCCTGCCGAACTGGTCGGCTACGACGCCAACCTCATCCCTCGCATTGAGCAATTCGATCATCTTGGTTAAGAAGTTTCCAGGGGAAGCACTATAGACCCAGGATGTTCGTATAACGGTATGCCGAGCCGTCGGGGAATCCAGTAATAAACGCTCGCCGGCCAGCTTGGTCTTGCCATATACTCCCATTGGATTTGGCATATCGTCGATAGAGTAAGGTGAAACCTGGCGACCATTGAAAACGTAATCGGTAGATATGTGAATCACCCGCGCGTCGAACTCATCTGCCGCGGTTAACAGATTCCGAACACCGGTGACATTGATAGTTTCCGCGACTGAACTATTCTTCTCAGCAGCATCAACAGCGGTATACGCTGCACAGTTGACAATGACATCTGGCCTTAACTCGCCACATATTCGCCGCACCGCGTCGGTGTCGGTTATATCAAGCTCAGCTCTATTGAATGGAAACAACGCGAGCTGGGGCGCCCCTGCGTTTGCGAGTCTTTGGCCAACCTGGCCCGCTGAGCCCGTCACGACCACTTTCATGCGAACAGCTCAGATTCCTCGAATGACAGGCCGTTCCGATCCTTTTCGGATACCAAAACGGGCAAATCCGCAGAAATCGGCCACTCGATGTTAAGGGTGGGATCATTCCAAACAATCGTTCGTTCGTGCTCTGGAAAGTAAAAATCCGTGCACTTATAGACCACCCTGACAGCCTCACTGAGTGCAAAGAACCCATGCGCAAAACCGGGCGGAATCCAGAGTTGGTTCTTGCGTTCAGAAGACAGAATAACCCCCGTCCATTGACCGAACGTCGGTGAGGATTGGCGGAGATCCACGGCGACATCGAATACGCCGCCAGTCAATACACTTACAAGCTTGCCTTGGGGTCTGACAACTTGGTAATGCAAGCCCCGCAATACACCACGATCGGACAGGCTTTGGTTGTCTTGAACGAATTCGACTTCCTCTACCAGTTCATTGAACTTCTGCGCGTTCCATGTCTCCATAAAGTGTCCCCGCTCGTCGCGATACACATTGGGAAACAGCTCAATCACACCAGGGATAGTCGTCGGATGTACTTTCATTTCGCTGTCCTGCGTTGCAACACTTTCTGCAGATAGTTACCGTACTTGCTCTTGCTTAGGGAATCGGCAAGAGCAGCGAACTGCGCTTCAGAAATATATCCCATAGCCAATGCCAACTCCTCCACGCATGCGAATTTCAGGCCTTGGCGGCGCTCGATAATCTCCACAAACATCGCCGCCTCCAGCAGTGATTCATGCGTACCCGTGTCCAGCCAGGCATACCCTGGCCCCATAAGCTCTACAGACAGCTCGTTTCTATCCAGATAGATGGCGTTGAGTTCCGTAATCTCTAACTCGCCACGCTTTGACGGCTTAAGCGACCGAGCGAAGTCAAGGACTTGGTTGTCATAGAAATACAACCCGGTGACTGCGTAGTTCGACTGTGGATGGGTCGGCTTCTCTTCCAACCCAATGACCCGACCCTGGTCGTCAAACTCGACAACGCCGTACCGTTCAGGGTCATCAACATGGTAGCCGAAGACCGTAGCACCGGATTCGCCCTTGCTGGCACGACTCAAGAGCTCGGAGAGACCGTGACCGTAGAAGATATTGTCACCCAACACGAGCGCAACACTATCGTTGCCAATAAAGTCAGCGCCTATGATAAATGCTTGCGCCAAGCCATCCGGAGACGGCTGCGTGGCATAAGTAAACGACAAACCCCACTGCTCACCGGAACCCAATAGCAACTCGAATGCAGCACGGTCACTCGGCGTCGTGATGATGAGGATATCTCGTATACCCGCCGTCATCAGTGTGGCGAGCGGATAATAAATCATCGGCTTATCGTAAATTGGCATCAACTGCTTGCTAACCGATACGGTCAAGGGGTGCAGTCGGGTGCCGGTACCGCCCGCAAGGATTATGCCTTTTCTCATGATTCTGCCAAGTAGTCTAAATGGGCTAGAATGAATTCACCGCCGCAATCGCAATTGCCAGGTTGTAGACAATTTGCGTGACGCTGCTCCAAAGGGTAAGCGGTGCAAGCCGATCTGCGTCTAACGGAACAACGATCGTGTCGCCAGGTCGAATATCCGTACCACCAACTCGCCTTAGCCAGCGACTATTGGATCCCGCGATCACCTCGCCGTTTGCGCGCACGACATAAATATTACGTTCATCTGCCTTTGGTGTTATGCCACCACTTCTCGCGATGTAGTCGCCTCGATCAAGAGTGTTATCAAATACGTGAGACGTCGCGTACTGGACTTCTCCAATAACCGTAACCTCTTGTGTGATCTGTGGAATGAATAACCGATCGCCATCGCGCATCTGTATATCGTCGCTTGTGTCTGCGTTCGCCATGATACGTCTTAAATCGATCACCAGTCGCCCAGTCGCTCGGGTTTCTTTCAACTGCGAGAGCAGACCCTGTCCAAGCGCAAAAGCTTGCTGAGCACTGGCATCCGCCGCTACGGCCTGAAGAGAGTAAGTAGCCAGATCGGCTTCCAGTCGACCAATCAGTACGTCCAATTGCTCTTCCTCTCTCTGTTTGAGGGACAACCGTGTGAACACACTGCCATCAAGAAACGCAAGATTAGTCACACCGCCAGCACGAGCCACAACCGATGATAGCGTTTCCCCGCGCTGAATCGGATAAACACCCGGGAAACGAACCTCACCTTCCAGCGTCACTGCCTCCTGCTCACGCCACTCTGGCACTTCCCTAATCGTCAGGTAGTCGTATGGCTGCAACAATTGATCGGAAAACGCGTCGCCGTCGAGCGCAGCCTGTAGATCGATGCGCATCAATTCAGTTACCCGGCTACCGTTTTCGCCGATGACGTACCTGCTCAGCTCAGCATCACCCAAAAAGGCTGAATCAGCCAGGCCGCCACCTGCACGAATCAAATCACTGATTCTCATATTCGGTTCGAGCGGATACTGTCCTGGCGCTCTAACAGAGCCGCCAATCTCAACCCGTCGAATGCCACTGTCCGGGGTAGCCTGCGCCTCTAAGTCTTTCAAGATATCGCGAATCGCCGCGCCGCGCCCTTCATCAAGTGGAAAGACACGGATCGAGTCACGCTTCAGTAGTGGGACGTTGAATGGACCCGAGGGCTCGCGCAATGCGGCATTGAGATCCGCTGAACGCACCTCGATTCGCCCATCTTCTGAAATTTCGCGTCGAATAAGCAAGTATCCCGTATCGGCGCGCGCGCTCAAAATAGCCAGAGACGGAACCACATCGGTGAGCCGCAGACCTTCGCGCCATTGGTACTGTACCGGCCTACGCACGTGCCCGACCAATGCAACTGAATCATCAAAGCGATCCAGCACCGGTAAGATTCGCATTACGTCCCCGTCCTGCAGCCGTACTTGCTGGCCCGTGCTCGTTGTTAGATCCGCATCAATTATCTTACGATCACCTCGCGGGGCAATTCTCTCAATGCGACCTGAAGAAGCCAGTGCTGTTGGTTTGAGGCCGCCCGCGACACGCACCAACTCCTCGCTTGTCGTCGGCGTCTTCAACTCATAATAGGCGGGGCGCTCAACCTCTCCTTCGATGCCAACCCGGTCGCCCACAGGAGGTACGAAAATGACATCGCCGGGCAACAATCGTCGATCGTTACGTGTATCACCACGTAACAGCAGATCATACAGATCAAGAGCGCCGACAATTTTCCCATCGCGTTTCAACTGAACGCGTCGCAAGCTACCGGAAGTCTTTACACCACCCGACAAAAACAGCGCGTTAGTCATCGAACTGAGACCACTAACCACGTAAGAGCCAGGCCGTGTAACATCGCCTAGAACAAAAATCCTGATCGACCTCAGCTCACCCATCGTGACACTGGCGCGCACACCGATTTTTTGCTCACCGACTCTCGCTACGATTTCCTCTCGTGCCCGCTGAAAGGTCAGCCCAGCGACTGACAGTGGCCCAAGCTCGCCAAGCATGATCGAACCATCGCGCGACACTATGACAGTTTGCGTCCGGTTGTCTTTGCCAAAGTAGTCGATTTGCAGCTCATCACCCGGACCAAGCACGTAATTCGCCGGTACTGGTATGTCTGTCGCCGGCGCAAAAGTCGTTGGCACCCCTTCAAACAAGTCGTAACCAAAATACTCAAGGGCATCCACGCCGATCGGCGCCAACGGCAGCAATTTCACCGTCGTATCGAAATACTGTAGGTCGCGAACCGCCCGCAAACGGGTTGTGATCTCCTCCGCGGTCAAGCCCGCGAGTGGCACGTCGGCGACGCCTGAGAGCGTCAACAAGCCGTCATCGCTCAATGTGAAGGTATTCGTGCCAACCAATGCAGCCAACACCGGTCGCGCGTCGAAGGTCGCGTCCAAGTCAATATCAGATGGCAGCGAATCGTCATCCTTAACGTCAAAGGTGACTACGAGAGTTTCGCCGCCCTGCACGCGTGGTTCGCCATCCGCGGCGTCCGACGTCGGCTGCTCCCGTTCGGTCAATAGTTCAGGAAACTCTAGGCGCTGAGCCTCACTAAAACTCTCGGACGTCAAGCCGAACTGCTCCATCAATTGCTGACGCTGAGAAGCAGGTAACGACCGAAGCATTTGCAATTGCTCGGGTGACACTTCTGGAATCGACTGACTAGGTGCGTCGTGCGACAGTGTCACAAAAAACAAGGCCGCGAACACGGTCAACGTGGATCTTTTCAACATTAGCACCCTAGTCTCGCTCGTATGCGTCTTCATCTTCGCATGTGCTCGAATAACACTTATTAATTATTGGTCGTAATGATACCGGATATTGCGGACTAGAAGGGCATGCGCCAACCTATGAACAGGCGGGAATCATTGTTGCTTTCGCCCGTCACGTTGTCTTCGAAACGCGACAAGCCACCGCCCAATTCCAACAATCCACCCGCGAACTCCTTCCTATAACTGATTTCCAGCGCCGAATACTCCGCAGGTACCGAGGAGATCGTATTGCGGAAATCTGGTTCGCCCTCGGTATTTAGCGACGCGTCTCGCAAAACCACCTGCCATACATCGCCGTCTCGCTCAGCAATAACAGCACCGACGCTGAGTACTTCTGCGTCATTGTCCGCGCTATGACCAATACTGCGCCCCTTGTATCGATACCCGGTCTCATAGGTAAGGCTGTTATAACCGCAATTCGGGCGGCTGCTGTCCTCGTAGAATTGGCAAGCAGTGCCCGCGTACTCGGCAAAAGCGCGGTAGTTCAAGTCCCTGTAAACTCCAGCGACCTCAAAGCCTAATTGACCTAGAAAACGACTGGGTAGCCCGCCAGCCTCATCTTCGCCAATCAGCTGTAGGTAAGCGGCGCCGTTAAGCGGTGCGAATTTGGGCGACCATCGAACATCAACCCCTGCCAGCTGATTACCAGGCTCGTTCGCGATGTCAACGCCTTCATCACCCAAATTGTCGCGGCCGATCGCAAGCTTGACCAACGTGTCCAGATCGCACGGCCGATCTCCGCTACCACACCATTGCGCGGTTCGCGACAGTCCGATTTCAAGTGAATCAAGCGGCTTAAAGTTGAGTCTTAGACCCAGAAATCTGGCATTGGGGACAGCCCGTTCGTTCTCTAACTGCCCCCAAACGAAGCTGGCGTCCCAATGGCCCAACCAGCTAAGCCACTTACTCTTAAAGGGGGCAGTATCGTTCCTCTCAATGGAAATCGCCGGAATCGGACGCTGGTTGTTACCCAGAATAATACTACCGTCGTATCCCGGACCCCACCAGCGTTCCATCGCGCCGGCAGAGACCATGTAGTTACCAATCGCGACGCCGACATAACTGCCATCCAGGCGCACGTCCTGGTCGTCGTCCGGACTGCTCACACCATTGACGACAATCTCGGCCGCGAACCGATCGCCGAGCCATCCAGCAGATACGGCAATATCGGTATCTTCGCGCGCGCGATCTTCGAAGCCACGCAGCAATCCCGGTTCCGTGTCGTAATGCGCATCGATCTCCGCCTGAATGATGCGCCGCCGCGTTGCCTGACTGCCGATTCGTCGCACGCGCAGCAATGCCTCGCTCTCGGCATCGGAGAGTCCCTCCGGATCACGGTAGTCTGCGATATCGTTTAGCACGTCACCCCACGACAACGGCCAACTGGTGACAGGCGCCTTGATCACACCCGCATCGGCCAGCGTCTGGATATCATGACGCAAGGCCATATCACCGGGCGCCACCCAAGGCCCGGCCTGCGCCGACCAACAAAGCGCAAACGAGGCGCTGACCGAAACCAGGAATCTGAAGCTGCAAACTCGCATGGACCAGGATTTCCCTACCCGTTAATCAGGAGCAGGATGATATCAGGTTATGTTAGAAAACGACGTTTGGAGTCACATCAGATGATGCTGCAGGCCGCCTCGAAATCCAGTCGAGGCAGTCGGGGATGCAGCGCACTTGCATCGCCGTAACCCAGATTGCAGAGGAAATTCGATCGACAACGACCATCCGGCCAGAATTCGGTATCCAGTCCTGCGGCGTCATAGCCCGACATTGGCCCACAGTCGAGACCTTTCGCTCTTGCAGCCAGCATCAAGTAAGCAGCCTGTAACGTGCCATTGCGCACCGCGTTGGCGAGCGTGATTTCTTCGCTGCCGGTAAACCATTCCCGCGCCGACGGTTCATGCGGGAACAACTCCGGGATTTTGTCGTAGAACGTCATGTCGTAGGCGATGATCGCCGTCACAGGCGCCGTCATCGTTTTCTCGACGTTGGACGGAATCAGGAAGGGACGCAGGCGCTCTCGCCCCTCGTCGGTTACCACAAAAACGAACCGCGCTGGCGAACAATTGGCGCTCGTCGCGCCCATTTTGGCTAGGTCGTAGACGTCACGTAGGAGCGTCTCATCGACCGGCTTATCCTGCCATTTGAAGTGACTTCTCGCCTTGCCGAGAATGATGTCCTCAGCGGTTTCACCGATGGCGCTCATGCAGCATCTCCTGGGGTTGGTTAGATAAAGGTTGCGACAGCTTCACTCGAGAATGTGCCACTGGTCTGCAACATAGTGGACGCGGTCGTCTTCCTCAAGCTTGCCGAGGTGGGCCAACAGCGAATAGCGTGCGATCGGTAGCAACCGCGGATCCACTTCGTCGTAAACCGATTTGAGCAGCGTGTCAGTTTCGCAGGGTGCCAGCGGGGCCAGACGCTCGATCACCTTCGCCTCACGCTGTAACCGATGCGCGACAATCCAGTCGACAACGGCATGCGGGTCGTCCAGCAGTTCACCATGCCCGGGCGCAATCTGATCCACCGGGTATTGCTTCAGCAATGTCAGCGAATCGAGATACTGACGCATATTGCCATCGGGTGCGGCGATCACGACGGTCGAACCATTCATGATGTGATCGCCGGTGAACAACATACGATTATTGTGCAACAAATAGCACACGTGATTGGACGCGTGACCGGGTGTGTGGATGACCTGAATACGCAGATCGTCGAACCTCAAAACTTCATCATGTGCGACAACATGGTCTGGCACAAAAAACTGATCGTTTTCGGGAGTACTCGGCGGCGGCATGCCGTAGACAGTTGCGCCGCTTCGCTCAGCCAACGCCATCGCTGCAGGCGAGTGATCGCGGTGGGTGTGCGTGACCAGAATGGCGCGCAACCGACCAGCAGCGTGCGCTAGCATCGCGGCGACGTGTTCGGGCATCGCTGGGCCCGGATCAATCAGCACCAGGTGATCGTCGCCCAGCCAATAGCCGTTGGTACCCGGTCCGGTCATGATGCCGGCGTTGGGGGCGATGTAGCGTGTCACCCATTCGTCGAGAAGAATCGGCACAGCCGTTTGCATACGCGCCTGCGAGTCTGTTGTCATCGGCGTGTGTCCGGCAGCTCGATACGGACGCGCTCGCCATCCTGACGAATGACCGGCAAGACTTCTTGAATGGTCGATGGGTCTATCGCCTCGGCCGTCGCCATCACCGCTTCGACCGACGTATGGTTCGATAGCCAGCGCAGGTTTTCCACGGTGGGTGGATGCAACTTGAGCTCGCGTTGCATCTCGGACTGCATCGCCGCGACTGGGCACACCCATCGACTGCGCACCGTCTCTCGACCATCGGCAACCCCGTCCTGGCCATCCGGCACTGCCGCGACGAAAAAACGAGTGGCATAGCGGCGCGGCAAGACCTCGGGCGTCGTCCAGAAACTGACATAGGCAATGTCGTCACAAGTCAGCGTCAACGATTCGGCTTCGCACACCTCGAGTAACGTCAGGCTGCCGTCAGCCAGCGCTCGGCGATAATCCTCAAAGCGGTCGCAATGATCTGTGGCAGCGGGTTGACACAGTTGCCCGCTGAAATCTCGTGCCAACAAATAACCGCTCTCCTCAAAGCACTCGCGAATCGCGGCGACCCAGAGCGCGAGACCGCCGGATTCGATATTCAATGTGTTTGATGCTTCCGCATCACTGATACCCGCACAATACGGCTCCAGTTGCAGTGCAAAGTCGGCATCGGCGGCCAGACCGCCAGGAAACACCCACGCACCGCCAAAGTCGGCGTTTCGATGCCGCTGCAGCATGAACACCTCGATGCCGTCGTCTGCCGGTTTGTCTCGGACCAACATGATCGTCGCCGAGTCCCGGGCCGGTGCGATCATAGATTTTACCGTCATGCGATTCTCCGCTAGCGCAGGTAATGGCCTGCACGCCGCAGTGATGTACACTTGAGTCAACGCTGCATCGAACCTGGGAGGCCGCAATGCAACTCATTACCGCTATTATAAAACCGTTCCGCCTCGATGATGTCAGAAATGCGGTCGCAGAACTCGGCGTGCAAGGAATGACAGTCACAGAAGTGAAAGGCTTCGGGCGCCAACGCGGGCACACCGAGCTGTATCGCGGCGCCGAGTACGTGGTCGACTTCCTACCCAAGAGCAAAATCGAAGTCGCCGTAGCCGACGATCAGGCAGAGGCGATTGTCGACGCCATCGTGGAAGCGGCCCGCACCGGAAAAATCGGCGACGGCAAGATTTTTGTGACACCGCTGAGCCAGGTGATCCGTATCCGTACCGGTGAATCCGGCGATCAGGCGGTCTAGCATTTGCCACGACATCTATCGCGCTGAAATGTTTTCTGCGTCCACATGGTCTGGTAGTGGGACTTCGACAACCCATCGCGATACGCCATGACCGAACAAGTGGAATACGACACCGCACTGATTCTGATGTGCAAGCGACCTGACGCGGGCACCAGCAAGCAACGTGTCGCCCGAACGGCGGGCAATGACATCGCGCAAGCCCTCGCCGGTCGCTTGCTCGATTGTGCGCTGGCTGATCTGTCACGCTGGCGCGGCCCGACCGCCATCGCGATCGCCGACGGCACCGATAGTGGCTGGGCACAGTCGATGGCAGAACATCATGTCGTGCTTGGGCAAAAGGATGGCAATCTCGGTGAGCGTATCGAATCCGTTACGCGACAGGCCACCGATTTGGCTCCCCGTCAGATTTTGATCGGGATGGACGCGCCGACATTGAATCATCGCTACCTGATGCAGATCGCTCGTGCACTGCAGGTCTCCGACCTGGCATTCGGCCATGCAGAGGATGGAGGCGTTGTCGCCATGGGCTGCAACGGCAGCTGGCCGAGTCTGCGCGAACTCTCCTGGTCCACCCCGCAGCTCGGCGCGCAGTTGGGCGAGGCCGCCGTAGCAAACGGGCAAACGGTCAGCTGGTTTTCACCGTTGCCTGACATCGACCACCAAGACCAGTTCGAGGCCATCGCGGAAGCGTTGCGATCAGACCTACGACCTACTCGTCAGGCGCTGCGACAATGGCTCCTGCAACAGACGCGTGCCGCTGTGCGCGCGCACTCACAAACGATCTGATCATTACGATCTGCACGGAGCAAGCACAATGCAAGCCAAGTCGAAAATACTGATTCTGATCGGCGCGATCGCCCTGCTCGCGGTTGCCGCCACACAGTTTCCGGTCGCCGAGTGGCTGACCAGCCTCGTCGCCTGGATTGATCAAAACAAGCAGACCGCATGGCTGGTGTTTATCGGTGTTTACATCGCGGCTACCGTACTGATGTTGCCCGGATCGATCCTGACCCTCGCCGCCGGCTACGTGTTTGGCGTGCTCTACGGCACGGCATTAGTCTCGGTTTCCAGCGTTCTGGGCGCGACAGCTGCTTTTTTGATCGGACGCTCGCTGGGGCGCGGCTGGGTGCGGGAAAAAATTGGCGCTGACGCGCGCCTCGCCGCCATCGATGCCGCCACCGAGGAACGCGGCTTTATGGTGATGCTGTTGTTGCGCCTGTCACCTATTTTTCCGTTCAACGTGATGAATTATCTGATGAGCCTGACTGGCATGTCTTTGAAGAACTTTTTCTTCGGTTCATGGATCGGCATGATCCCCGGCACACTACTCTACGTCTACATCGGCTCAGGACTGAGCGATCTGACAGCGATCCTCGCCGGCGAGTACGAGGCGGGCCCGTATGGTCGCGCTTTCTTCATCGGCGGGCTTATCGCCACGGCAGCCGCCACCGTATTGATCGCGCGGTTCGCCGCAAAAACGCTGAAAGAGACCATCGGCGTTGACGACGGCACCGCACAACAGGAGTCTTGATATGTATCCGGGTGAGCAATTCGACCAGCAATGGCGGTCGCTGGTCTTTCCAGCAGACTATAAGAACCCGACGCCTGAACCCGAAGGCTACAACCTCGTCGTGATCGGCGCGGGTCCCGCCGGTTTGATCACAGCGATTGCTGCTGCGGGCCTCGGCGCCAAAGTAGCTCTGGTTGAGCGTCATGCCATGGGTGGTGATTGCCTCAACGTTGGCTGCGTACCCTCCAAAGCGCTGATCGCGATGGCGAGTCGCAAACACCATGGTGAAGCGGTGAGCTTCGATGACAGCATGGCCTGGGTACGCGAGGTTCGAACGACCATCGCCCATCATGATTCGGTAGAACGTTACACCGAAAATGGCGTCGATGTCTTTCTCGGCGAAGCGCGTTTTTTGGACCGGGAATCGATCGATGTGGCTGGCACCAGGCTCACGGGCAACAAGATTGTCATCACCACTGGCGCGCGCGCAGCGTTGCCACCGATTCCAGGACTTGCCGATGCGGGCGCACTGACAAACGAAACCGTTTTCGACTTGAAAACTCAACCCAAAAAACTGGGCGTGATCGGCGCGGGCCCGATTGGCTGCGAGCTCGCACAATCCTTTGCAAGGCTTGGCAGCGAAGTCCACGTCTTCGAGATGGCCGATCGGCCGGTGCCGCTCGAAACGCCTGCAGCGGGAGCATTGTTAAAGACGCAACTGGAAAGCGATGGCGTCGTGCTGCACCTCGGCACCGCTGCGAAAGAGATTCGCCGTGACAACGACCAGCGCATCATCGTTACCGAAGAAGGCGAGCAAGTGGTCGACGAGGTATTGGTCGCGCTTGGCCGTCAGCCCAATGTCGATTCATTGAATCTCGAGGCGGCCGGGGTCGACTACGATCCCCGCAAGGGTATTAATGTCGATGCGCAACTGCGTACCAGCAATGCCAAAATCTATGCGGCCGGTGATGTCTGTTCGAAATATCAGTTCACGAACAATGCCGATCACCAGGCGCGCATTATTGTGCGCAACACCTTGTTCTTTGGCAGTGGCAAAGCGCAACCTCACAAAATCGCCCGTTGCACCTATACCCACCCTGAAATCGCACATGTCGGCGCTGAGGAATCCGACCTTGAAGCGAACGGCACCGCGTACGACACCTATGAGGTCGAGTGGTCAGCGCTGGACCGTGCACAAACGGAAGGCGATACGACGGGCTTTGCGCGTGTCTTGACCGAAAAGGGCAAAGACAAAATCTTGTCGGCGACGCTTGTTGGCAGCGATGCTGGAGAACAAATCGCGACGTTGGCCGTGTTGCTGGCCAATGGTCGCGGTCTGGGCGATCTGGACGCTGCGGTACTCGCTTATCCCACGCGCTCAGAGTATCTGCGCCGCCTGGCCGATGCGTATAACCGCACACGCCTGACCCCATTCGTCGCCGGTCTGTTCCAACGTATTCTGCGCTGGCGACGGAAGCCGGCGTAGTTGCCCAGACTCTGGAAGAGTGTCGTTGCCACCACCGCCCAGCGTGTCAATCATCGTGCCGGTGCACAATGATATCGCGGCACTTCGCCGGCTGTGCGACAGACTCGCATCGAACAATGCGAGTAAAACCGGCTACGAACTAATTATTGCAGCGAGCAACGAGACAGAAGCCACAGAACAGGTTGCGCTTGAGTATCAGGCGAAGTTCGTCGTGTCGCCAGCCAACCGGGGACAACAGCTCAACGCCGGTGCGGCACTGGCTGAAAGCGACCTGCTCTGGTTTGTGCACGCCGATGCCGTGCCACCGGCCACCGCGTTAACGGATATGCTTGACGCCGTCGAACGCGGTCAGCACGGCGGCTGGTTTCGCTTTCGGTTCTCTCCCCCGGACACCAAAGCACGTCAAGGACTCGCAGCATTGATCAACTGGCGTGCCGAGCGTGGAGTCGCCTATGGTGATCAGGGTTTATTCTTTACGCGCGCCCTGTTCGCACAAGCCGCTGGCTTTAGCGATGCACCGCTATTCGAAGAAGTTGCGCTCGTGCAATTCTGCAAACGCAACAGCCGTTTTAACGCGCTCGACAGCGAGATGATTGTTGATGCACGGCGCTGGGAGCGCGACGGCTGGATTCGCCGTACATTGAGCAACCGTGCACTGGCGCTACTGCATCGTTGCGGCGTTCCGGCAACGACGCTTGCGCGCTGGTATGCACGCAAGCGTCGATCGGAATAGTGATAGAAACGATCAGGCCGGGAAGAAATCGATCGGCTTGGTGGTTGTGATGGCTTCGACATCCTTCGCATCAAAGCGGAACAACTTAACCCGTTGAACAAGCTTGCGCTCCAACTCCGGATCATTCAGATCGCTGGACTCGACCTCACAGAAGGTCACAACGCCTTGTGGCGAAATGGTCAGCTTCAGTACGAGTTTGCCTTCGAGGGTTGGGTCTTTGCGAAGCGCGCGGTTGTACAGCGCATAGATCGCCCCCTTGTTGCGATCAAAGACCATCTCGATCTCTTCTCGCGAGCGCGAACCGCGGTTACTGGAACCACTGCGTTGTACCGCGGCGTTACCGGCGCCATTGCCAGCACCGACCGCCGCTACCGGCGCATCGACCTGTGTCGTCGCGCGGCCACTCAGCCCGGTGCCCCCGGTATTGCGTGACAGCGCTGCGGTGTTGATACCGCCACTGGCTGCACCAACATTTGAAGTAATCAAAGACCGTTCGTTACGTTCCGCGGCACCGACCGCACCCGTCAACGGACGATTGCTGGCCACTTGATTCACCACATCGTTGTCGCGCAGCGATGCAAGATCGTCCGCGAACGGTAGCAAGCCTGCGACAGAAGCCTTCTCGCGCGCCACGTCTTCACGGGGCCGCTCGACCGGTTCCGGCTGAACCACTGGCTCGGGCACAACCTCTGGCGGCGGTGTGATTGGATCCGGCTCCTGAGCGACCGGTTCGGGCTCCGGCTCCGGCTCTTCCACGCGCGGCGGCGGTGGCGGTGGCTCTTTCGGCTTGTCGAGAATCAGTTGCGCAAATCGCGGCTCGATCTCGACAGCGTCTAATGAGTCCTGCTCGGATACCGGTATGAATGGCCAGATGACGCCGAGCACGAGCGTGACTGCGAGCGTGATCGTCAGTATTTTCCGGAAGCGTTGTTCCTGCTCATCCGAGATGACCGACCACGGTAGCTGGTAGTCGCGGAAATAAGCCTGGAACGAATTGGGGGCTGCTCTGGTTGCCATGCGCTAGCCCCCGAATCCTGAACCGGACACACTCGCGAGCTTTTCCGAACTCTTCTGCATGACGGCCAATGAGATCTGCCCATAGTCTGCGTCAGTGCAGGTCGCCATGACCTTCTTCAGCAGGCGATAAGAAATCTCCTTATCACCCATTATCGTCACTTCTCGCTGGGCGATGTCTTGATTCGCCGCTTTGCGCAAGACGCGATCATTTTGCGCGATCAGCGCTTGCTTGAGGCCGGTGATGATATTGCCGTCGGTGTCTAGCACCTCGCGAACGTTCGCCACAACGTCACCCTGTACCAGGATATCTTCGCCCGTGATCATGACGACCACGGTTTCGCGAGATTTTTCCTCGGCGATCGATTCTGGCAACTTCATATCTTTCGCGTTCGGTAACGACTCCACATCCGAGGAATTGACCAATAGGAAGAACACCAGAATTGTGAAGATATCCATCAACGAAACGAGATTCAGTCCAGGCTGCTTGGCCGACCTGCCGTGTCGGCGCTCCATCCGCTGTGCGCGTGAAGAGTGACTCATGACTTAGGCGCCCCCAATGGTGGCATCGCCGATAGAAATCTCAGGGAACAACTCGAGCTTACGTAGCTCGGTGCCTTCGACGAGTTCGTAAATTCGTACGGTATCCATAACCTGCACCAGCGTTTCATACGAGATATCCGACTCGAGCAGCAATGTGCAGTCGAGCTTGTCAGGATTCAGGTATTTCACTTCACGGAGCTTTTCAGCGAGTCGGTCCAGATCATAGTCACCATCCACATTGTCGATAATCGACAACACACCGCCGTTGCGATCGCCCACTTCGATACGCGCATCGCGCACCGTAATTTCCAGCTGCAGCGTTTCTTCCGGTGTTTCTGCGGGCTCAGAGGAAGCACCCGGCAGATTCAACTCCAGAATCGCCATCCGTGAGAACACGGCCGTGATCAGCAGGAAAGGCACCAGAATCACCATCAGATTCATGAATGCCGTGATGTTGAGCTCGGTCGCCTCAACCTGGCGACGCGCGCTTCGGCGGCGGTTAATCACGCAGCGACTCCTTTCGCCTCACCGTCGCGCTCTGTTACGGCGTTCAGAAACTTGACTGAAGCCATTTCCAGACTATCGATGATCTGGTTCGTCTTAGTCTGGATGACGGTGTGCATGAACAACAACGGAATCGCGACCATCAAACCGAGCGCGGTCGTGTTCATCGCCACCGAAATACTGGCTGACAACATGTCTGCCTTCTCAGCGGGATTGGCGTTCGCTACCGCGGTAAACGCCGCGATCAAACCCATGATCGTGCCAAGCAGACCCAGCAGTGTTGCGATATTGGCAAACGTCGCCAGGTAGTGCGTCCGCTTTTCCAGGCGCGGCAATACTTCCATCAGGCTCTCTTCCATCGCTTTTTCGATGTCGTCGCGACGGCGCGCCGACGCAACGCGATAGAGACCATAGGTCATCACCTTGCCAATAGCAGACTTCGATTTACTCGTCTTGCCGACCGCTTGCTGGAAATTACCGGCCTTGAGGTAGGGCACGATCTCCTTCCACATCTTGCGATTACTGGCACCAGTAACCGTTAAGTACATGTAGCGCTCTACGGCGATGGCGACGCCGAGCGCGAAGACAATCAGAATGGGGTACATGAACGCGCCACCCTGTTGAAAAAACTGCACGATAAAAGACATTGAACTTTCCTCTGTTGATGCCGCGGTTAGCGGCGGTTTGATCGTCGCCCTACTCTTCGGCGTCCGATCCCTGTAAATCTTCGTAGTAACGAATCTGTCGCTTCATCACCTCTCGGTCCGCCGGTGCGAGCACCTCGTCGAGCAGTGTATTCACCGGTCGGCCGACGAGATCACCGAGGTCCGATGCTTTCCACGGCACGATGTACAACACCTGCGGTAGCTCCTGGTTACCAGTAATCGCGGTACTATCTAGCTCAATCGCATCGATCGTCGCCGGCCGCCGACTTGGCGCCTGCGGACTCGTCGTCACTGCGGGTTCCAGCGATGTCTCGACCGCGGGCGCGATATTTGAGGTATCCACCTGTGGCTCGAGTACTTCGGTCGTATCCTGTGCGAACAACGGCTGTGCTATCGCAAATGCGAACAGCGAACAACAGATCAGTGACTGTTTCATAGTCTGTTCTCCTTGTTACTGCGCTACCTGAGCCGCACGCGTATTACGCTGCAAACGTCGATTCAAATCGGCGATCCAACGCCCAACCTGTTTGTCCTCATCGGGGACCAATTCCTGGTATCTCTGATAGTGCTCAACAGCCTGCTCATGGCGTGCCAGATAGAGATCTAACAAAATACCGAAGTTGAAGTGTGCCAAGGCATAGTCAGGTTTTACTGTGACGGCCTTCAAATAAGCAGCTTCTGCTTCCTCGAATCGACCCGCTTCTCTGTACAAAATGCCAACTTCGTTCAGTGCTGGCGCGTATTCCGGATGTGCCGCCAATGTCGCCTCCAACACCGCCATGGACTCTTCGACGCGCTCGGTGTGGCGCAGAGAAATCGCCAGCGTCGTGGCAATGGCCGGAAACTGGGGATAGCGATTGGCCAGCGGCGACAGGATTTGTGCGGCACCCGCATAGTCCTCCACGGACAACAGAGTCTGTGCGTTGTTGTAGTCACGAGCGACTTCATCCGGAATCTCGACGGCCGCCGCATTGGCCACTGGCTCGCGCGGCGCACTCGGTGTTGGATTGCCGGCGCAAGCGGTCAGTAACAACACCGCTGCCGCGGTCAGCCAAGATCGCATTGTATTAGTTGAGTAATGCAAGGCTGTTCTCGCTCCGTTCCGCTTTGGCATAGCGCGCCGGCATTAGTGTTGCCAGCGCGGAAAAACTCTTCTGGACCCATTCGTCATAGACTCCATCCGCAGCGCGCGCTGCGTTCGCCTCAAAGACTTCGATCGCTTGCTCTTCAAACGGGAATGCTTGCTCCTCAAGCAGGATGTCGTATTGCTCGAGCGAGTCTGCGTCCAGGTCATTGGGTCGTTCGCTGTCCATCAAAGAGCGACTGAACAGCTGATACATTTCTGCGATGCGGTACGTCGATGCCGTCGTCACCTCCGCCACGCCGTAGTCTGCCGCGCGTCCGTAGGCTTCGAGCACCTGCTCCATCATCTGCCGCTTGGTGGCCAGGCTTTGCTTAAGCGGTATTGTCAGTTGCAACGCGGCAAATGATTGCCGCAACGGCTCTGTCAGTTCCAGTGTCGCGTTGGCCGCGAGATAGCGACTACGATCGGTCCGAGACGCCCCCGCGGACGCATCGACGTCGATCATCGCCTGCAACCACCGGTTACGTGCCATCGCATCGTTCTGCGTGCTCGCAATGTCCGCGAGACGGTTGCGTGCTTCCATCGTCTCAGCAAATCGACCGGGGTAACGCGCGACGATCAGTTCCAGCGTGTCACGCTCCTTGTCGACCATCGCCGATGTCTTATACAGCTCGGACGCTTGCCACAACGCTTCCTCGCGCTCCTCGACTGACATCTGCGGATCGTCGGCAATGCGCTCAAACTCAGACGCCGCCCGCAGGCTGTCGCCTGTCTCAAGATACCCAGCCGCCAAACTACGCGACACCTGGTCCGCGTATTCGCTGTCCGGGTACTCCGCACGGAATGTCTCAAGAACCGGTGTCGCCCGCAGCCAATCACCCATCGAGATCAATGCTGCAGCCGCATCATATTGTGCCGTCTCTCGAATTGGCGATGTCGGCACTGCCTGAGCCACACGCAGGAAGTGTCCGACCGCTGTCTCGAGGTCGGCAGCATCGCGGGCCGCTTCCCCTTGTTTGTAGATGGAAGAAGCGATGCGTTCATTGACTGATTCGATCTGATCGGTCTGATCCACCGTCAATGTGCCCTGCAGCTGGTAGTAAGCCTGTTCCGCTTCTGCAAAACGCTGCATATCGAAATGGGAGTGCGCGATCACCGTCCAGGCGGACTGATTCAGTGCTGGCGCTGGCGGTACCGGCAAGGCGACGACCTGCTCCGCCACGCCGATCGCCGTATCGAATCTCGCTTGCTCAAAATAATCCTCCGCCGCAGCGGTCAGGACAGCAGGAGACTCGGGGTGGTTTGGAAACGTCGCGGCAAATTTGAGCGAACTATCGAGATAGCGCTCATGCCACTGCATTTGATCTGCCGCCTGCAGAGATTTCTCATGGGCTTGATACGATAGCAGTGCGGCGTAGCCCGCCTCGCTCGCACTCGCATGGTCGCCGTACTCATAGGCCGTGCGCTCGTACTCTTCTGTCGCTGCCAGGAACTGGTCGCTCTCGAACAAGATTTCTGCCAGCAGGAAATTCGTCTGTGCGCTATCTGTCTGACCCGGGAAGTAAGCCAGATACTTACGATACCAACGCGCGGCTGCGGTGTAGTCTTCTCGCACCTGCGCCGCGACGCGTTGCGCTTTGACCGATTCCTCGAGATCGCCAACCACCGGTTCAGGATTTTGAGCGCGTGCGTGATAGAACTGCGCGAGGTCCGTCAGGTTGGTCTTGAGCGCCGCGACCACATCGGTCAAGACGGCAGGATCGTTGCTCTGCCAATAAGCGGTGTCCATGCCGTAACGTTCGACGAACATCTCTTTAGCATCGAGGACACGCGTCGGAAACCCGGCGAGCTTATAGGATTCGATGACCTGCATCTCAAGGTACGGCGAGCGCGGATGCAGCGGTTGGCGCTCTACGAAAGCCAGATAAGACTTTGCCGCGTCGTCGTAACGCTCCTTACCAACATAGAGCTGCCCCAGATTGGCATAAATCACATGCGCATAGGATGGTGACTCGCGCCCATCAAAGTACTCGCTGATGCTCTCGGGCCCGTCCATGTAGGAAAACGTAATCGACAGGACACGCAGCGTATCTTCGATCAGCTCACGCTCTGCGCGCCGCGTGTCTTCCGTGAATTTCAAACCGCCGAGTGGATCGTCGCCGACCAAACGCAAATCGAGCAACGCAAAAAACGGCGCAAGACTGTTATCGTGCTTGGCCAACTTGAATTGCGCCCAGCCTAGTTTGTAAAGCGACTGAAGATAGAACTCGCCATCGGCGCCTGCTTCTACCAACGTCTGATAGGCGGTTTCCGCGTCTGCATAGCGGCGCTTCACAAATAGCATTTCGCCACGACGAAACTGCGCTTCGTATCGATGTACGGTGTCAGGGAAATCGCTGACCAACCGATCCAGCGTAATCAGCGCCGCGTCGATGTTGCCGCTGCTCTCATGCGCACGCGCGAGTTGGTATAGCACAAGGTCATTTCGCGAATAGTCCGGATAGCGTGTGAGCAACTGCTCGTACAAATCCACGGCGCCACCGTATGACGCCATCATCACGGACTGCATGTTTTCGCCAAGCTCTGCTGCTTCGCTCGCTTCAAGCTCGAGGTCCGCCAGCCGACGCATCGCCTCTGCGCCGAGCTTCGGATCATCGCCGACCAGCTCCAGGAACATACGATAGTTTTCGCGCGCCAGTTCACTGGACCCTTGGATGTCCTGTTCTTCTTCGATCTCGACTTCGGTTTTCTCCAGCGATTTGATCGTCGTCGTATCTTCCTTGTCGCCACCGCCAAACGGCCAAAGACCACCCGTCAAAAGCAGCAATGCCAGTGTCTTCATGGCTGCTCTCCGGTCGCGTCCGGGGTTCGCGATGCTGTCGCACGATCGTATACGGCGGCCAGTGCAAATCGTGCCTGTACCGTGTAGGTGTCGAGACGCTCCGACTGTCGACGCAATTCTTGCTTTGCCAAGCCGTGCAGGAAATCACGCTGGCGCTGCAGCGACTGCTCAACAGCGATTAGTTTCTCATCGATCCGCGGACGTAAGTTGGTGATACGCGCATCGAACTCATTCAATCGCTGTGGCTCGTTGACACGCGCGTCGTCAACCGCAAACCGCGCACGTTCCGCCGCGACAATCACCCGACTGATATCCCGCAGGTTCTTGCGGTGTTTCCAAACACGCGCCGGGAAATCACGTTCTGCGGACCATTGCAGCGTGCCCTCCATCAGACGGATGCGCGTGCGTGCGTCTTCAACTTCTGGTGTTGCGTAGGCAAGCACCGGGTTCTGCTTGGCAATTTCGAGCTCTTCCGCCAGCTGTTGCTGACTCCGGCTGGCGAGCGCCAACGCATCGCCTTCCGCTTCGATTCGATTGAGCGCATTGGCCAGACGTTCATGCCGTGCACGCAACGCATCGATGTCAGCCGACGCGAGACTAGCCTCGATCCGTTGCAGTCGCTCGGCATAGCCGCGCGCCCGCGTGTCGAGAATGTCCTCGAACACAACGGTCTTGTCTTTCCATGCCAACAGGTTCTTACGCAACGCCAGGGTATCGCGATAGCTTTTCAGTGATTCCTGGAATTCATGGGTCGCCATCAGGTGATACAGGTAGCGACTCTCGGTCGCGTCTGGCATCGCCTCCAATTCCCAATACCAACCGCTGATCGCCTCTTGCTCCGGACTCTCCAGCAGTCGCTCGAGCATGCGACCAGAATCGATATCGTCAATCGCGGCATCGAGGCGCGCCTGCTCTGCGGCAAAAGCGACAATAGCGGACTCATACTGGCTCGCTGCCTGGCGCGTTGCGTTGAGCTTGCCAAGCGCATACGGCACGGCCAGTAGCGACTCTTGTACTGCCGGATCGAGCATGTCGCGTTCGTTCAGCGTCGTCCACGGCGTTAGGGCCGCCTGATAATTGCCGCGATCCGAATCGGCCCAGCCCACACCAAGCAAGGCCTTGTTGGAGAACGGCCCGTTCAGACGCACGCGCTGCAGTACAGGTCGCGCGCGCTCCGGCTGTTGGTTCTGAAGCCAGGTATAGCCGAGCGCAACGTTGGCTTTATCGCGCAAACCCCGCATCTCGCTGCGCTTGTCCGATAGACGACCAACACGATCCAGCAGCGCGGCGCCTTCCGCGAACTGGCCATCACGTACCAGCGCGACACCCAGATTGAAGCGCGCATAGTCGCTCCAGCCTTTAGGGCCGCGCCAACCGTCAAGCAGCTCAACCGCTTCCGCATAGCGCTGTTGATTGATCAACACCTGCGCCTGCAACATGCGGCGCTCGGGTTCGAGTTCCTTCGGCAGCTCTCCACCAATCGCAGCCAGCGCCTGACCCGCTTCTTCGAGATAACCGCGTTGATAGCGAATCTTGGCCATGAAGAACCAGGTCCGGTCGCGGATCTCTGGTTTGGTCGTCGTGGCCAGTAACGCATCGAAAATCTGCCCGGCTTCGGTATGCAAGCCGTAACTGAGGGCTAAACCACCCCGCAGTAGCTCCGCCTCTTCGCTGTGATTCTCGACAAGCTCACGTTTCTGGGCAGCCGTCAGCCGCACCATCGCGTTGAAGTAGTCGCCGTTATAGAAATGAAACAGCACATCGCCGTAATGCGGATCGCGCACCGTAACCGGTTCGCCTACCTCAGCATTGACGCTGCTGGCCGCAACAGCCAGGCCACAAATTGCGAGAATTCGCCTTAACACGTTTCAGCCTCACTCCCATTCGGAAATGATGAACTCCGGCTGCAGTTTGCTTTGGCGGTCCGAAATCTTGAGCTCCATATATTTGGCACCCAGACCCTTCTCGAACCGCATCTCTGCGCCACGCTTGTAGTCTCGACCTTGCGGACCTTTGCCGGTGAAAAACGCCACAATTTCGTGCTCACCAACTTTCAGATTCTCAATGTGGATACGATGCACACCGCCGCGAATCAGCGCTTCCGACTCCCGCTCTGAGTACAGATAGTTGGCCACTTCGCGACCATTGATCTTGACCTGTACCGCATCGAGCGCGAAAAAGTCGCCGATATCCATCGAGACGAACATGGCAACCTGCGAGTTCGCCGGAAACAATAGTTCTTCTTCGAGAAGGAAAAGCTCGCGGTTCAGAGCCAACACCTCTTTCTTGAGGTCTTGCACCTCGCGATCCAGCGCGACCGGGTCATCCTGCGCGAGACTCGCGGAACCCATCAGCAGACAAGCAAGCGCGATTAGTGTGTTGCGAAACGTCATGCTCATGTTCCCTGTTTACTCGCGAATCAGTTCGCGGATCTGCTGTACGTAGATATCTTCGTAACCCGGCTTGTAGCCGTAGTGAACGTGGCGTACGACACCTTCGCGGTCGAGCAGGATCGTCACCGGCATCGCACTGACATCGTATTGCTCGGACACCGACTTATCGCTGTCGAACACCACCGGAAACGACACACCGAGACTGTCGATCATGTCGATCGCGCGCTTGGGGTCATCGTCGATGTTGACGCCAAGCAGGCTGAAACCGACGCGGCTATAACGCGCATGCATCTCGTCCAGCAGCGGCATCTCCTGGCGGCATGGACCACACCACGTTGCCCAAAAATTGATCATGACCACGTCACCGCGCAGGTCCGTGAGTCGCACGTTCTCTCCTGCCGCGTTCTTTAACGCGAAGTCCGGCGCCTGCTGGCCGCTCAAACCGGTCGATGCAACGGCGCCGAACGCCAGAACGATGCCAGCCATCAGTGCGCTAATACGACGCCGCCAAAGAGAGAGATTGGTCACGATGCTCATAGTTGAATCCTCTGCAAAACATGCGCTGGCCTGGCGCCAGCGTGGGTTAACGTAATACTGGCAGCAGCGCACGGCAGGGGCCGTGACCAACGTCACAGTAAGCACTAACGGCGCGTGACGCGGTTGGCAGAGTTAACCTTTCAGAGAAAAGGAGCAATTAGCGTGCCAGTCAAAAATCGAGGCTTTTCCCCGGAATTCTTGCAGCGGTACGGACACGAACTGTCGGTACATCACAACGCCGCGGTACCCGCGACAGTCTAGGCATTGTTTTAGCAGGCTTTTTTGTTGTCGCTATTCAGAGACGCGATGACGATCTCGGTCACCAGGGCACAACACGATGCAATGATCCGGCAGCAGCGCCGGTAAACCGAACTTGAGGGCGCTGTCGCACCCGCTTCAGACCCGATGATCAAAGTGCGGACAAGGGCGCCATACCGGTTCGCTGACTACTCGTCGTCACCCGGCAAAAACCCGGTCGAGTAGTGCATCTTGCGATCCGCATCGATAATGATCGCGTCATAGCTGGGCATTCCCTCAATCAGGCGCAGCCCCTCGTCCACGCCCATCACGAACACCGACGTCGACAGTGCATCGGTCGTCATGGCATCCGGCCCGACAATCGTCACACTTTGCACACTATCGGCGGATTTACCGGTCGATGGCTTGATGATGTGGTGATACCGCACACCGCCCTCGTCGAAATAACGCTCGTAGTCACCCGACGTAGAGACCGCCTCGTCAGCCAGCGGTAAGCGAACGGCCAGACCTTTCTTATCGCGCGGATCCTGAATGCCAATAATCCACGGCTCGCCGCGATGATCGCCAAGCAATCGCGAATCCCCCCCGGCACTGACCGACGCATACTGAATACCCGCCTCGCGCAGCACTTGTACTGCGCGTTCGACCGCGTAGCCCTTCGCGATACCGCCCAGATTGATGCGTACCCCTTCCTGCGCGAAGGCAACGGTTTGTTCGGCCGCATTCAGACGTACAAATCGATAGTCGATATTCTCGAGCTCCGCTTCAATCGTCAGCGCATCGGGCTTTTTCCCCTCGCGAAAGTCATAGTATTTGCCAACGCTATCGTAAGTGATGTCGAAACGACCGCCCGTCATGCGCGACATCGCGAGTGCGCGATCGATCACATCGAACAATTCGCGCTCTGTCTTGACGGGCCCCAGATGGGCCTCGCGGTTAATCGCGGAAATCTGACTGTCAGGTTTGTAGGTGCTCATCATCCGTTCGATACGGTCGATTTCTGCGATGGCCGCCCTGACAGCCGCGTCGCCGCGCTCCTTGATCGGATGCCACAGGCGCACGGACACGCGAGTCCCCATCAACGCCTCGGTGGTACCTGTCCACTCCGCGACACTGCGCTCGGCGGCCAGCAAGCCGACGAACAGCACCAAGCTGAGTAGCGCCGCTTTTATTAGGTGCGTATCCTTTATGAATCCGCTCATTTTGGGGGTATTTATCATGAAAGGGTTTCTAGTCTTCCTTGCCATCATTGTCGGCATCGTATTTTTTGTTATCGGGATTTACAACCGACTGGTTAACGCTCGCAACCGCGTGTCCAACAGTTTTGCTCAAATCGACGTTCAGCTAACCCGACGCTACGACCTGATTCCAAACCTCGTTGAGAGCGTAAAAGGCATCATGGGTCATGAGCGCGAGACCCTGGAAGCCGTGATTCAGGCACGCAACAGTGCGATGAGTGGCTTGTCAGCCGCGAAGCAGAATCCGTCCGATCCGGCCGCTATTCAGAATCTAGCTGCAGCGGAAGCGACCCTCGGTGGCGCGCTTGGGCGCTTGTTCGCACTGTCCGAGTCGTATCCGGACATCAAGGCGAACACGAACATGTTGGCGCTGCAAGAAGAACTGACAACGACCGAGAATAAGATTGCATTCTCACGCCAGGCCTTCAACGACGCAGTGCTGACCTACAACAATCTGCGCGAGAACTTCCCCAACAACCTGATCGCCGGCCCTTTCAATTTCCAGGCTGCGAGTTACCTCGAGATAGAAGCACCGGAAAAACGAGATCCGGTGGCTGTGTCATTCGATTCCTGAGCAACCGCTGACGCGCAATGAATTTCTTCGAGGCGCAGGATAAGACACGCCGGAATACGCGTCGGCTGGTCGTCATCTACGTGATCGCGACCTTCGTCATCGCGTTATTGGTAGGCCTCGCCGGTGATGTCACGATTTCATTCCTGGGCGGCTTCGGACCAAGTGCCGCTTATGGGCAGGCGGTGCCGCTTTCGCCGCTGCGCACGGGCGCCATCGGGCTGATCGCGCTGGCCGTCATCCTGCTGGCTACCGCATATCGCATTACGCAACTACGCGGTGGTGGCGCGCGTGTCGCTCAGGAGATGGGGGCTACCCAGGTCAGCGCCGACATCGATGATCCGCTACGACAACGCCTGCGTAATGTGGTTGAGGAAATGGCGATCGCATCCGGTGTCCCCGTGCCCGATATCTTTGTCATGGAAAACGAAGCCGGGATCAATGCGTTTGCAGCGGGCTTTAGTCCCACGGACGCTGCCATCGCCGTGACACGCGGCGCACTGGAGCAGCTTACACGCGAAGAGTTACAAGGTGTTGTTGCGCACGAGTTCAGCCATATTCTGAATGGCGATATGCGACTCAATGTGCGGTTGATTGGCGTGCTGTTCGGCATCATTGTGATTGGCCACATCGGTCGCCTGTTGATGCGCAGTGCCAGCCATCGTGGTGGCATCATGCGTAATCGACGCTCGAACAACGGCGCTAACGTTGCCGTCATTGCCGGAGTCGTGTTGTTCCTGCTCGGCGCTGTGGGCGTGTTTACCGCGCGGCTTATTCGGGCGGGCGTGTCGCGCCAACGCGAGTATTTGGCCGATGCTTCTGCAGTGCAATTCACACGACAAACCGAAGGAATCGCCGGCGCGCTGGCAAAGATCGGCGGCCTGGACGTCGGCTCTCGCTTGCGCACCGTCGACAGCGAAGAAGTCTCCCACATGCTGATTGCACGGGGCGCGCGAGAAGCGTGGCTCAACGCGATGGCCTCACATCCCCCGCTCGACGAGCGCATACGGCGACTGAACCCTACTTATCTCTTGCGGGGTGCGCCGGAGCCGCGCACGCGCGCGCCCAGCATGCGCTCTCACGCACTGATCTCAGCCCTGAGTGACGATGCCGGTCAAATCGATGTCACATCGATGGAACCGGGCTCGCGGATTGGAAATCCCGGAGACAGCGAAATTGAACTGGCCGCAGCGATCAGACTTGGCATCCCGGCCGAGTTGTATGACGCCGCACATTCTCGTGAGTGGTCATTTTATCTGGCGCTGGCCTTGTCGCTCAGTGGTGACCCGCTGCAGCGAGACCGACAAACCGCGCAACTGACGACAACCGTCGGTGATGAGCGCGTCCAACGCATTCGTCGCTATGCGGATCAACTCGACGATCTCGGTAGCCGCTTCCGTCTGCCGCTGCTGGAATTGTGTTTTCCTGCGCTGAAACAACGACCCGCCGGACAACTCAAATTCCTGCTGTCGCTGGTCGAGACGATGCATGGGCTAGTCGGCACGCCGGACCTGCGCGATACCGTGTTTCGCACGACGCTGGCCGTCAGTCTGGACGCCAGTATTCATCCGGGTCGCTCGGAGCGCTGGCTAACAACGCATCTTGAACGCAGACGTACGCGCGAGGCCGCATCGACGTTACTGTGGCTCGTCGCCGTCTACGGCCACGAGGATCGCGCAACCGCGCAGGCGGCATTTGAGCGGGGCATTGAAGCGCTGGGCACCGGTGGTCGACCGGCGGATACCGACCTCAGCATTCTGGACAGCGCTCATGCGCTGCGGCAGCTTCGCGGCTTGATTGGACGTGACTTGGAACGACTCATACAAGCGCTGATCACGACCATCAGTCACGACGGAAGAATCAGCGTCGCGGAGAGCGAGTTCATGCGAATGGTCAGTGTAGCGCTCAATTGTCCGCTACCACCGGTGATCGACGGACAAGTAGCCGCTGCGCTGGTGCATCACAACGGAACCGACTGACGCTTTTTTTGTCATAATTCACATCACTGGACACCGTTCTGCTGGGAGTACGACACTGTGAATATGCCAAACCGACTCCGGACACTGTTGAGCTGCGCTGTGCTCACCGCGACGCTTTCGCACGCCAACGCACTCGCCGATTCTCGCGAGGATGAGCGCGTGCAGACCGCTGCCGCCATCATCAGTGAACTCAACCAGATTCCCGAAAAGGCGATACCACCGGCCTTGTTGCGCCGTGCCTACGCCGTCGCGATCATCCCCGATATGCTCAAAATTGGCGTCGGGCTGGCTGGCCGGCATGGCAAGGGGGTACTCAGTGTGCGCGGCGACAACGGGTGGAGTGCACCTGTTTTTATCAAACTCAGTGGCGGTAGCATCGGATGGCAAGCGGGGCTGCAGTCATCCGACCTCGTGCTGGTCTTCACCAATGAGCGTGGCGTAGAAAACATTACGCGCGGCAAACTCACGCTTGGCGCCGACGCCTCGATCGCCGCCGGCCCTATCGGTCGCCACGGATCGGCCGCGACAGATGGAAAGCTTCGCGCCGAGGTCTATTCCTATTCGCGAGCGCGCGGCTTGTTCGCCGGGGTTTCTGTCGAAGGCGCTGCGTTGAGAATCGACCGCAATGCAAACGCCGCCTATTACGCGCAACCGGCGATCTCCGCCGACACGATCATCGCTGGCGAATTCACGGAAGTCCCGGATAGCACCGTCAACTTTCGTCGCGATATGACAGCGGCGGCGCAAGGCAATCTATCAGCTGCTGTGCCGGACGACATTGCCGCCCTGGAGTCAGCACCACAGAATGCCTCTGACGTCGTCGAAGCACCTGAGGAAGCCAAGACATTTGCGCTGGATGAATAATTGCGGCACCGGGCGATACAGACATTCGGCGAGGTCATAACGCGTCGTCAGATAACTCGTACGCTCGCACGCCGGGGTTTATTCGTCGCCCGTATCGCCGTCACCGGTTCGTTTGTCCCGCCCGCCGTCTTCCGGCTTGACCAATAACGAACCGTTCGGGTCGATACCGATGGCGCGCGCCTCTTCGGCAGTCAGTGTCTTGCCCTCGGCGATCTTGGCTTCCGCGCGGGTGCGCAGCACCGCTTCTCGTTCGTCCAGTGCGCGCTCCAATCGTGAACGCTCAGCGCGAATCGCATCCAGCTCGCTGGTTGCCTCCTCACGCAACTTCTCAAACGCGGCACGCTCGTCTTCGAGCGCCAGTCGGTTAGCGGCCGTCTTGGCGTTCGCGCATTCGGCGTCTTTAACGGCTGCGCGGCGATCCGCGCGGCAGCTGATCAGCTTCATTTCTATCGCATCCGAGTCCGCCATGAAATCGACGACGGTGCGTACCGGTGGTTCCGTTTGCGAGCAAGCCAACAAACCCATGGCCAATGCAATGGGTGCACAACGGCGACGCATCGTTTGCAGTTTTCGACTTAGCTCATTTCGAATTGACACAGCTTCTCCTTGTCGTCGCGTATTGACTGCCCTGTTTGTCACACCCCAGCGACGAAACAATACGGTGGATTCAGTACCATTTCCACGAGCCTGTCGCTAAAGTGGGCGGCATGTCCAGTGATTCCCAATTCGGCCTGCTACGTAGCCGTCGATTCGCACCGTTTTTTCTGACGCAGTGTCTGGGCGCACTGAATGACAATATCTTGCGCAACGGTCTCGTCATGCTAATGACCTTTGCCATCCTATCCGACATGGGTGGTCGCGTCGACGTGCTGGCCAATGTTATCGCTGCGCTTTTTATCCTGCCGTTCGTACTGTTTTCCGCCGTCGCTGGGCAACTCGCTGACAAGTACGACAAATCAGCGTTGATTCGGCGTATCAAAGTGTTTGAGATCGCACTGGTGTTGTTTGCAGCCGGGGCAATGTTCGTCGGTAACGTCTACGCCCTGTTGGCCCTCGTCTTTCTGATGGGACTGCAGTCCACACTTTTCGGCCCCATCAAGTACGCGATCCTCCCGCAACTGGTCGAACGCGACCAACTCATCGGTGCCAATGGGCTGGTGGAAGGCGGTACTTATCTGGCAATCATCGCCGGTCTGTTCATTGGCGGATACGCCGCCAGTTTGGGCCAACCCGGCATACTGATGCTGTCTGTCTGTCTGATCGCCTTTGCCGTTGCGGGTTACTTTGCCAGTCGTGCTATCCCAGCGGTACGCCCTGGTGATCCGACCATCAGCCTGCGCTATAACGTCGTTCGTGAAACACTGCGTGTCTGCCGTTATGCTTATCGCGAACGCAGCGTCTTTTTGTCGATCATGGGTCTATCCTGGTTTTGGTCGTTCGGCCTGATCGCCCTCGCGCAGCTACCCGCGTTTAGTAAGATCGTACTCAACGGTACGCCGCAACTCGCCAATGTGCTGCTGGTTTGTTTTGCGGTTGGCATCGGCATCGGCTCGCTGGTGTGCGAGAAACTGTCACGGCGCCACATCGAACTGGGCCTGGTACCGCTGGGCGCGATCGGATTGACTGTCTTTGCAGCAGATATCTATGTCGCGTTCTACAACACGCCGGCCGCCGCACCTGTCACAGCGACGGAATTCATGGCACGCAACGGTAGTCTCAGACTGCTGATCGATTTGACACTGATCGGCGTGTCCGGCGGACTCTTCAGCGTACCGCTCTACGCGATGCTGCAGGACCGAAGCCCCGAGCGTCTGCGCTCACGTATCGTCGCGGCCAATAACATACTGAATTCGGTGTTCATGATTGCCGGTGCGGCGACCGCATCAGGTCTATTGTTGATTGGCTTCAGCATACCGGGTGTGTTTGCGTTCCTGGCGGTAATGAACACCGTCATCACCGTCTATCTGTTCTGGCTGCTACCTGAGTTTGTCATGCGCTTCATGACCTGGATTCTGATCAATGTGCTCTACCGCATAGAGGTTGAAGGCGCCGACAATATTCCACGTGATGGACCTGCATTACTCGTTGCAAACCATGTCAGCTTTGTCGATGCACTGCTTATCGGTGGCGCCGTCTTACGACCCACGCGGTTTGTCATGTACTACAAGATTTTCAAGATTCCGTTGTTGTCTTTCATTTTCAAAACTGCAAAAGCCATTCCGATCGCGGGCAAGCGTGAAGACCCTGACCTAATGGCAACGGCGTTCGACAAGATTGACGCTGAACTTGCGGATGGACGCCTCGTCTGTATCTTTCCTGAGGGCGCTATCACGCAGGACGGCGAGATACAGCCGTTTCGCGGCGGCATGGAACACATTCTGAAACGACGGCCTGTGCCGGTCGTCCCCATTGCGCTGCGCGGACTTTGGGGTAGTTGGTTTTCACGCCAGGGCGGCGGAGCGGTCAAGAAATGGCCACGACGATTCCGAGCGGCGATTACCGTAGTCGTCGGCCAGCCGGTTGCCGCGAGTCAGGCGAGTGCTGCCGCTATGCAGGCGGACGTTCAGTCATTGCTCGACGGCCGCGATAAGGCGGACGACGATCCGAACGCCGACAACCAAGACCAACGCTGAGCCAGGTCATCCGGCGAGCCAGCGACAGGCTTCTCATCGGCATAGTCCAGCGATACACGTCGCAACGCGGGCTCATCAACGCCCGCTAGCAAAGCGATCGTCATACCGTGTCGATCACGAATAGCGAAACCACGATACGCCAACGCATCAGATGGCAGCAGACGTGCGTGCGTGACCTCGCCGCCATGGCGATGCAGCGCGATACGATACAGCCAGTTGCCAGCGCGTGCGAGCAAGACAGACTCGTCTTCGGTCAGTCTAACCTCAGAAATCTCGCCACCCAGCGGGAGCGCAAACCATGCCTGCGAACGATGGGACCTGATGAAAAGACGATCGTCCTGTCCGGCGACCAACCACCGCTGACTCGCATACCAAAGCGCATCTGAGTTCTCTGGCATTTTTGCCGTGCGACTTTGCAAGGACACCGGCTGGCCGGGTTGCACACGCGGTAACTGCCACAAACCGCCATCGACATCCGCGATCAACCAACCGCTGCCACCCAACTGCGGTACAACGGCGCTCAACGATTGCTCTCGTACTTCTCGATACAGCAAGTCTCCTGTCTCCGAATCGTGAATGCTGTAGGCGCGCGCACCGAGTATCAGAAACTGACTGCTATCCGGCGAGAACGCCGCATCTAGCACGCCGTCTGCATTCTTACCAAGGAAATCGAAAAACTGACCGTCGTCCACATGCCGCACTCTGAACAAGCCAGTCGACTCAATGCTCAGCGCCAGCCGGTCACCCGCCGAGAATCGAACGAGTTCCGGCGGCTGGCTGTGCGAAATCAGGCTGACACTCTCTTCCAGCACATCGAGTTCATCCGGGCCAGCATCCATACGAACCACTGAAAACTGCTCGTTGCGATCGACGAATGCAAAGGCCTGCGCTGTCGACGACAGCCATGCCTTGCGAACCAGGCGCGAGCCGACCGGCAGCGCCGACAACTGCGGCCGCCAGATCGATATCGTGCCGGCCTCCGCTTCGGTTAGCGCAGCGATATTGGAGCGCAAGCGTAAGTACGGTTGTACCAACTTCTGCCCGGTGAGGCCTGAAAACGGCAGCGACAAATCGCGCGATCGATTAAAGTCGTGCAAAACGAAACCGCGACCACTCGCGCCGATCAGAGACAGACTGCTACGCCGATCTTGCGCTGCCGTCCAGACCACACCCTCCTCCCAACTGGCCACCGGTTGCTCGGACGGGCTGGTCGCAAACGACCGTAGCGCACCGCCAGTGGTATGCAAAATCAGATGTTCGTCACCCTGACTGAAATAGCCGGCGCGAAAATCTCCCGATAAGAGATAACGGGCGCGCTGCGAGCCGTCGGCCACGTTCACGATTGTCACGCTGCGATCACTGCCGATCACGGCAAGCATGTCACCGGAGTCGGATATCACGATGCGTTCGATGGCTTCGTCAAGCCGCAGTTCGGTAGCGTTATCTGTCAGCACATCAACCACCGTCACCAGACGTGCATTCTCGATTGACTGTGCGGCGAGCCAACGTTTGTTGTCAGAAAATGTTGCTGCCGCAACCGGAAACGTGATGCTCTGAATCGGATAGGCACTGCCATCGCGCACACGAAAGCCGGTGATTCGCGCCGATTGCAGGTACAACGCCGCCCGTGCTTGCGCGGTAATGCCAAGCCATTGCACATCACCGCCCGGATCAAACGAAGCCTGCCAGGCGTCGCTGCGCAAATCCCACACGGTGAACAGCCGGGCGCTACTACTCGGCAATGTGACTGCGTAGCGCCCGCCTGGCGCCAGCACAGCAGCATCCGCCGGCAACAACATCGGGTCGCTTAAAACCATTGGTTGCGGCTCTGAAAGATCCGCCATACGTCTCCCGACGGATACGGCAATACTCCCTGTTTCGCCGGGTCTGACATCAAACGCAGATACCACCCACTCACCGTCGATACGGCCCAGCGACAGAGTCGCATCGCGGGCCAGCGCGCGCAGATCGACCGCGGCCAGATCCGCGGCCTCTGCCAGCTCGTCTAAATCGATGTCGAGTACCGCACCCGCAGGCGACTGAACGGACAGTCGGATATCGGATAAGCGTTGGTGTCGTGGCACAAGACGCAGCATTGGCGTGACACCGGCACCACCGGTGATGGTGAAACGTCCAACGGTCGGCTGCGGGACCACGACCGGCAAATCTGTCGTCAATGATGACTCAAGAATGACCGGCGACTGTTGCAGCGACCATTGCGATACTCGCGTTCCGCTGCGCACCACGATCGTCTCGTCCTGGCGACGCAACGCCCATTCATCGATACGCTCAGGTTGACGAATGATGTGCTCGAGTCTTGGTAAATCCGATGCAATCAGGCCGCTCACACGCCGGCGATCGGGCAAGGACGGCGTCAGATTAGCCTGGATCGCCGTATGCAATGCGACAGCTCGGTCGCCACTTACCGCAGCATCGAGGTAGGCATTATCCCAAAACGCATCGTGAGCCCGCGCTGCCGCGGAAGGATTGTCGAGTGTCTCCCGCATGGCTTTTAGAATGGGTTGCAGGTCGGCCTCTGTCGTCGTCTGCGCCGCTCTATTGGTCAGCGCAATAGTCGCCATCCGCTGCGCTGCGGCGTCATAGCCAGGCCAGCGATGTAAACGCTGATAACTCTCTTCAATCATGGCAATCGAACTGGCGGGATCGCTCAACACAGCAGTCGCAGGCTTCGGCAATAGCTGTTGATACCAATAAGGCAGCAGAACCGCCGTCGCGATCAACGCAGCAGCTTTGGCCAAGCCCGCGTAGCGCGCCGGCAGGTGACGATTCGCCCAGCCCGCATTGAAGTACTGCCGACTCAGACGGCTCGTCGGGTCCAGCAAACCATCCGGCGACAACTGCACAACAGATAACCTGAGCAACATCGCATGCGCTTCGCTGTCTGGATCGAACAACATGCGCCGATGTTTCGCGATCATCCCAAGACTGATCAACATCGCTCGGCGCAGTGATGGCGCGGCCGCCAATATACGCATTTCAATGCCGAGCAACACCTGATGCGCCTGGCGGTCACGTCGTAGTGCAAAGTTCCGTGAGACTGTTCGATCCACAGCCGAGACGACATCGTCTTCACAGTCTTCTCGCGCGAGTTGATACGCCAGATATTGCGTTGTCGCTGGCTGACCCGACGCCCAGTCAAAGATGCGCTGCATCGCAAGCTCCGCGATCTTGCGCGGGAAACCCAGCGCGGGCGCCAAACGCAGCGTCTCGCCGAGCGTAAAGTAGCGTACATTGATTTCAGTGGAGATCGCGTAAGGCAGATCCTGTGCGGCGGCGCTTGGCCTGTTCGTCGCTCCCAGCCCCACATAGACGATGCACAGCCGTGCCATGGCCGGATCGGTCGCGCGCGCGTCAAAGGCCATCCGAATCGCTGCGAGCAGTGGCCCCGTCGCATCCGCGAACTCCGCGAGATCAATATCATCGAACAGCAACACGACCGGGCGCGTCGGAAACGCCAAAACGAACTCTCGGAAAAGCTCAAACATACGCTGCTGATGCGGCAAGAACGAGTTGTCTGACCACCACGCTTGCAGATCGAATCCCACTCGCAACTGACGCGACAGTCGAAACGCTATCGCATAGAGCCAGCGCGCTGCGTCTCGGTGTGATTCGCGCTGCGCCAACTGCGAGAGATCGATTTGCGCGACGGCTGCGGGCTCCTCGGCCTCGCGAAGTTGCTGTGCCATGCGCAGCAACAAGCTCGTCTTGCCGACCAACGGTGAGCCCGTGACGTGGACGAACGTACTGCCGGCAACGGCAGCCGCCAACTGCTCGTCGACCTGACGCGAAATATAGCCGGGACGATCGGCAGCGAGCGGACCAGACGTACAAAAAAACGCCGGTCGCGTCGTGCGTGTGGTTTGTCCCGCTTGTTGTTTGTCCGCTGTGCCCATACGACCCCCTGCGCGCAGTGTATCAGCCACAAGGATTCCGCCGAAATTGAATGTCGTCTTGCCCTTTGTGACGTCATTGGAAACAATGCATGGTCAAGCACTTGAGGTGAAGCAGCGTTGCTGGAGCAGCCGAAGACACTGAAGAGCGATACATTCGGGCGGATACTGTCCGTGCCGATGGCCGATGGGGCAACGTTGATACGGCGTGATCTGTCCACTGCCCCTTGGTGGGCCCGGTGGCTGGCGCGTAGCTTGGCGAGACGGGAGGCAACCGCGCTGGCACGACTCGGGGGTCGCGCCGGGTTTCCACGGCTGTATGGTGTTCGACGCGATGCGCTGGACCGCAGCTTCGTTGTCGGTGAACCGATGTATGTCGCGAAACCAAAGGAGCGCACGTATTTTATCGATGCGCTGCGTCGTCTGCGCATCATGCACCGTTGCGGTATCGCACATAACGACCTTGCGAAGGAGCCCAACTGGCTCGTGACGCCGGATGGCGAGGCGGCGATTGTGGATTTTCAACTGGCGACCGTGCATCGGCGTCGTGGGCGTTGGTTTCGATTACTGGCGCGTGAAGACCTGCGGCACTATCTGAAACACAAACGAACCTATCGCCCGGAGGCACTGACCGCGCGTGAGAAAGCGATCCTCGCGACACCGGCTATCACGGCCAGAATCTGGCAACAGACCGGCAAAAGGCTGTATTTATTCATTACCCGGAAAATTCTGCACTGGTCGGACCGCGAAGGTGCCGGTGACCGTGGGAAGCAATAGCGGATTGCTCGCCGACCCGCCGAGCCTAGGCATGCGGGTAGAATGAAAACCGATGCACTCGCGCTTACGCTGACCGTTGTCGTACCACCTCGAACAAGCAAACCGCGGCTGCCACCGAGACATTCAGACTCTCCACCACACCAGCCATCGGAATCGCGATTGTCTGATCACAACGCTGCATGATCTCAGGACTGAGACCGTCGCCCTCAGGCCCCATCACCAGCGCAGTTGGCACGCGATAGTCGCAGGCGTACAGCGAATCGCTCGCTGCATCGCTGGTGGCGATACGCCGGATGCCATAGCTGCCGATCCAATCGAGCGCGCGAGCGATCGACGGCACCGTAACCAGTGGCAGAATTTCGGCCGCGCCACTGGCAACCTTACGTGCCGCGGGTGTCAAGCCGGTGGCTCGAGTACGGGGCACAATAACGGCATCGACCGCTGCCGCCTCAGCCGTGCGCAGGCAGGCGCCGAGATTATGCGGGTCCTGTACGCCAACCAATATCAACAGCAGCGGCTTCCGTCCCAACGCCAACGCGGACTCGACGCTAGCGCGCAGCGCCGCTTCATCAATATTGGGAAGATCGGTCAGTTCGATCACCACACCCTGATGTGCGGCCCCCTGGGCCATATCGTCGAGCCGATGACTGCGCGCGCCCTGCGTTGGAATCCCCATCTCACGTGCGCGCGTCTTCAACGCTGCCAGCCGTGGGTTCTTGCTGCGCTCATCAAGATAGAGCTTTCTGACCTTTTCCGGCATCGACTTCAGCAGTCGATTGGCGGCGTGGATGCCCGCGCTGTACTTTGATGTCGCCATCATCGACCTAGTCTGCGCCGCGACGATTTCGGCGCGTCATCGAATAACACAAAGTCGATTTGCCGCGATTCGAGATCGACCCGATCGACAATCACTTCGACCGCATCACCGAGTGCGAATATTTTGCCGGTTCGGTTACCGACCATACGCTGGCGCTCAGGCTCGTGCGTGAAGTAATCACTGCCGAGGTTGGATACATGCACGAGGCCGTCGATCTGCAGACTGGTAATCTGCACGAACAAACCGAAATGCGTGACGCCGCTGATGATGCCGTCGAAACGTCCGCCCAGGTGCTTCTGCATGTACTGACACTTCAGCAGTGCCTCGACTTCCCGCGTTGCCTCCTCGGCTCTTCGTTCGCGCTCCGACGTGAGCTGACCAAGCCGGGTCATCTGCTCTGCGCTGTAGCGATACTGGCGCGCCTTGCCGCCACGCGTCATATGCCGAATTGCCCGGTGCACCAATAGATCCGGATACCGGCGAATCGGCGAAGTGAAATGCGCATAGGCATCTAGCGCCAGACCAAAGTGCCCATCGTTGTCCGGTGTGTACTCGGCATGCGCAAAAGACCTGAGCAATGCCATATTGATCGCGTACGCATCGGGCCTGTCCTGAGCACTCGCCATCAGGCGACGTAGCTCACGCGGCTGCGGATGCGCCGCGTGCGGCACTTTGAAACCAAGACCGAGCATGTATAGCCGAAACTCATTGAAACGTTCTTCATTGGGCTTCGCATGGACACGAAACAAGGCCTGCACCTTCTTCTTTGCGATGAACTTAGCCGCCTCCACATTGGCGGCGATCATGCACTCCTCGATCAAACGATGCGCGTCGTTGCGCGGCGATGAACGCATACCTTCCACTTCACCATCCGCATTCACATGAATACGCAGCTGCGGCAGATCCAGTTCAATCGCACCACGCTTGGCGCGCCGACGGGCGAATTGCTTGTACAGCGCGTGCAGATCATCGATCGATGCCGCGATATCACCCTGGATTGCGCTGTCGCCCGTCTCTCCCGTGAGATAACGCCCGACGCTTTGATAAGTCAGTCTTGCTTTGGAGCGCATCACTGCGTCGTAAAATCGTGCGCGTTGAACCTCACCGGTGTCGCTCACCGACATGTCGCAGACCATGCACAGACGATCAACCTTGGGGTTCAGCGAGCACAGTCCATTCGACAGCACTTCGGGCAACATCGGGACTACGCGATCCGGAAAGTACACCGATGTCGCACGTTTGATCGCCTCTTTATCAATCGCACTGTCAGGCTGAACGTAGTGCGCCACATCCGCAATCGCGACGACCAGTCGCCAGCCCGACTTGCGCCGCATGGCGTAAACCGCGTCATCGAAATCGCGCGCATCCGCACCATCGATCGTCACCAATGGCAGATCTCGCAAATCCTTGCGGTCCTGTTTGGCTCGCGTCGGCACAGTACGACCAAACTTGCTCGCCTCAGCCGAAACGGCGTTGGGCCATTGATGGGGTATGCCATGCGAATGGATCGCGAGATCAGTCGGCATGCCAGCTTTGTCGGGCGCGCCCAGTACACGGTCGATGGCGGCGGTCGCCTGTTTGTCGATGTCCGGATAATCGAGAATTTGCGCGACGACCATCTCTCCCGACTTCGCGCCACCGCGTTCCTTCTCGGGGATCAACAAGCGTAGCGTCAGTTTCGGATTGTCGGGTACTAGCAAGCCAATGCCGCGCTCACGAATATAGCGGCCGGCTACTTCGGTCGTATGGCGTTCGAGCACCTCGATGATCTTGCCTTCCGCGCCGCGCGAGTCGCGCTTGACGACACGACCAGCCACCCGGTCACCATGCATGACCCGTTGCATTTGGCGGGGCGACAGATAGAGATCATCTTGATCGTTGTCGTCCGGCATCAAAAACCCAAAGCCATCTTTGTGTGCACTGACCGTGCCACTGATCAATGCCAGTTTCTCCGCGAGGCAGTATTGCTCCTGCCGATTGAGCAGTATCTGTCCACTACGCAACATGCGCGTCAGCACCTCGGCCAGTGCTTTCTTACCTTTGCGGTCGCTTAATTTGAATCGGTCTGCAATCAGTTCGAAGGAGACCGGGCGGGCGAGCTCGGACAACAGCGTAATGATTGCATTGCGATCCGGCACGCGATGTTGATATCCGCGTTTCTTGTTGTGCTCAGATGAGCCGTTTGATGTCGTCTTGCGACGTTTTTGCTTGGCCAATTGGCCTCCTATTCGGTTAATTGGGTTGTCACATTGACAATGGAAATCAGCTTCGATACAGTCTCGCGCCTTGCCGTAAGCTCTGCATCTGCAGAGTGCTGGATGCCCAGGTGGCGGAATTGGTAGACGCGCATGGTTCAGGTCCATGTCTACGAAAGTAGGTGGAGGTTCAAGTCCTCTCCTGGGCACCACTCTTGAGTACCCTTGTCGATCTAATCGACGGCGCCAAGTATAAACACTTGGCCCGCATTTCCCAGCCCCGCGTCAATGTTCCGGGCAGAAAAGGCATCAACACATACGAAAACGGCCCCAGACGCTTTCGCGCCATGGAGCCGTTCTTGCTTACCGGCAGACGGCTGCTAGTCGTCGTCCAGCGCGCGCTCAATCAACAACTGCAGGTGCGCCACATGAGCGCGTGTCGACACGTCAGTACTGCGTTTGCGAGTCAGTAACCGATCGATCTGTTGTAGTTGATAGATCGCCATGGACTGACTCAGGTTGTCATAGCCATCGCCTTTCGTGATGCCGGCAACCTGCTTGACGAATGCCACCTGCAGATTTTGTCGCAACGTGTTGACGTTGCCACGCGCATCCGCTTGAAACACGGCATCGGTCAGGTCCGTCATCATGTCACCCAGCGTGTAGGAGTTACCATACAGCGCGGAATCAGAGAGTCGCTGCAGCACATTCGGATGCAGCAGATGCGCCAATACGCTGGCTTGTACAGACACAATCGACTGATGAATCTTGGGATCTTCAGGCCCACCGAAGAAATTAAAGCCACGGCGCTGCTGCGCCAGGTAACGGTATGCCTCGTCTGCGTTATCCGCCACGTCCGCGGCAAACACCTGCTCGGTCAGTATCGACATCGCGCGCCGCTGAGTCTCTTCGTCAATCGGCGTATACGGCGGCTCGGCGCCTGGCTGCCCGATCATCGCACGATTGACGGCGACACCACCGATGTAACGTGACACCACCGCCGCTGACCGCGCCCAGCCACGCAGTAGCATGACAAAAGCATCATGCGTCTCCTGATACGAACCACCCGCGTGCGGGGTCGTGTCTTTGAGCTTGCCGAAACCATCGCTGATCTGTTGCATGCGAGTCGATGCGTAGCCGATCGCATCGCTCGACATATCGTAAATATTCACTCGTGGATCGATCGCTTTACCCGGCGCACGCATGTCGTCGGCGTCGTTACCGAACGCCAATTCGGCCTCCGTTGACCGCGCGAGATGCATCGCACGCGTGTCCTGGTCAGCGATTTCCTCGGCATAACCGAAACGGATCGCCCAATCGTCATAAGGTCCGGGTTTTACCGTATAGAACAGTGTTTGCGCCGAACCTGCCGGCGCATAGTTGACAGCCGGGTAGTCCATGACCGATCCGGCCAGTATGCCGTTCGCCGTTGTCGTCGGCGACAGGGCCTCCGTAGGAGACAACAATTGCGTCGCCTTCATGTTGTGGTTGAGGCCCAGCGTGTGACCGATCTCGTGCAGAATCAAATAGTGCATGGAGTCATGCACGAGCTGCTCGTCCAACGCGTGATCGCCATGCGCACTCAACAGCGCGCCGGCAACAGCATTCTCCGTTCGTAAGCCATCGCCCAGCGAACAGAAGTGTTCGGCCATCGCCATGCTGGTGGGATGAAAGTCGTTGAGCGCGGTCCCTTCGCTGAGCAGTTGCCGTAGCATCGTGCCGCGATTCAGGAACGAATACTCGAGCATGATATCGGCACCCAAAATTTGCCCGGTACGAGGATTAACAAAGCTCGGGCCGTAACCACCAAACGGCGGGTTCGGCGACGACGTCCAGCGCAACACGTTGTAACGAATATCGCCAGCATCCCAGTCGGCATCATCCGGCTGCACCCGCACAGCGACCGCATTACTGAATCCCGCCTTCTCGAAACTCGAGTTCCACTCGAGTGCTGCATCACGAATCAACCCGCGCCATTCTTCGGGCGTTGTATTCTCGATCCAGAACGTGATGGGTTCAACCGGGTCTGAGACAGCTGCCGTCGGGTCCTTCTTCTTTAAATGCCAGCGATCGATCAAATCTCGGTAAGGGGTAGCACTGGTCGATGTCAAATCGGTGACCTGGGTGGTGAAAAAGCCCACACGAGCATCGTCGAAGCGTGGCTCGAAATCGTTTTCCGGCATCGCAATCAAGCTGTGCAACACCCGGACCGATACATTGCGAGGGTCGGTGATATCGCTACCCGTTGAACCGGTCGGAGCCGGATTGCTGTAAACGTATTCCACTTCAAAATCGCTGTTTTGGGGATAGCTGCGCACACCCAATAACTTGGTCTTATCATCCGACAGTGAGCCGAGCGAGTACGCTTTCGGGTTGGCATCCGGATTCGGCGATGGCTTGACCTGCAACATCGTCTCTTTCAAGAATAACGGGCCGGCATCAATCAGAATCGCGCCATTATCCGTGTCCTCAGCGAGAATTTTTTGCTTCGCAATAATCGCATCGCTGATATTCGCGCTAGCGGCCCGCGAGATCGCGTTGTCTGGATCGAAGTAGTAGTTAGTGTTAACACCAACGACCTCGATGCTGTCAAAGCTGCGGCGCAGCTTGATCACGCCGTTGGCCAGATAGGCACCGCGAAAATATCCTGTCTGCACTACGCCATCTGCCGCCTGTGCAAAATAGATCATTTCCTGATCCAGTAGTACCGCCGGGATCAGCATTTTGAGCGCACCCGTTTTGTCATCGCGGAACAGCGTCAGAAGACCATCCGTACGCGTATGGTCCTCGGTGAGTTCCGCCACGGTCTTCGGCTTGTCCTCTTTCTTCTCGTCGTCGGCCACTACAGCCAGCGGCATAAACATCAGGCTCAGCACAGCCGCCGCTGTCGAAATGCACTTCATGTCGAATCCTCTCTTCATTGAACGCTAGCCTTTCAGCGCGGAAGCACTAAACAGACTGCCAATTTTTTGTGCAAACATGATGTCGCCATCGAGCTTGAGTTTGCCGGTCATGAAGGCTGTCATGCCATCGAGCTTGCCGGTCAGCAAGTCCACCAGATCATCGTCTTGCATATTGATCGCGACGGTATGCTGCTCCGCCGAGCCCTCGTTGACCGTCAATGCCCCATCCTTGATCACGACGTGACGTGGCTGACTCGTGTTGAATTGAATCGTTGCGTCCACACCGCCGGCAGCGTCGGCATTCAGCGCGGCCGGCATCTTTTCGAAAATCTGGTCAAGCGTCATAACAGCTTCCAATCTAAGAAAACACCAAGAGTAACGGATCAACCGACGCTTGTCGCTGTTTGGCCGAGTGTTCGCTGGCCGTGACCACCGTCACAGCGGCTAAGGGATTCGCACCGTACAGTGCAGCGATGATTCACTATTCGCCGTCAACCCCTTGAGCCTTGCTGAAGCCAGCTGGATCGCGAGCGTAGCCCTGTTGGCGACGACGCTGGTACTGGTGTCGGCACTCGCTCGCATCGCGTTCGAAAGACTCGCGCAGCGACGCCAACGAAGCGGGCCGACATTGCTGAACGAAGCCGGGCAAAAAGCCCGTCGCTATCTGACGGCGACTGCCGCTTTCGGCCCCTTGTACGCCGCGTTGATGACGGCACTCTCTGTGATCACTGCCGTCGTGTTGCTACCCACTGCATTGATTGACTTCCTCGCCACACAAACGCTATTGGCAGGCTTTCTGGTCGCATTGGCCGCCATGGTTATCGCGGCGCTTGGTATCGCTGCCCTGCAACACGGGCGACGCTGTCGTGCTGCACGATTGCGCATTCGCGTACTCCGACAGATCGCCGCCAAACTATCCGCCGTCGATGCTGATCTGTGCCGGGTGTTTCACGACGTCCGATTGGAGTCGGATACGACAACGGTGGATCACGTTTTGGTCAGCGTTCGCGGCTGCTACGCCATCACAACAATCACCGGCGCTAATGTGAGTAACGCCACACGCTCGGGTGATCGATTACACATTGGCAAACGAACAATTGAGCTGTCAAAAATTCGCGCACGCTGTCAACGACTTCAGCACGAACTCAGCAAACCACTCGGCAAAATGATTCGCCTACGTCCGGTGCTGGCGGTGCCTGGTGCCGGCCTGCGCGCCGGTGAAGTAGACGGACTACTCGTCACCGGCCTCGAAGATATTGTGATGCTACAAGGCTGGCGGGATAGTAGCGACCACCTGATGACCGACGAAGTGCGTGCACTGATCGACGACCTGACTGTGCGCGCTTCAAGCTAGTGGCCGGCACTGAGACCCCGGATCATCGCTTTGCATCCAACGCAAGAGCGCCTCACCGAGGCGATCACTCTCACTGAGAACCTTGCGCCAGTAGCGCAGGCGAGTCTCCGTATCGAGCGCCTTGAAATCATTGCGATCCGGAATCTTGCCGAACGGTAGTTGGGCGACAAACTCTTTCGAGGGCGCGATCAGAATCACACGATCCAGATGTTCCGGTGTCGGTCTGCGGCGCGTCAGACGCTTGTCGAACCAACCCGGCGTCAGGTGCTCATAGAAATGCGGATACAGCGTCAACCCACTGTCGCACGACAACGGCAGGTCGAAGTGATAGTCGATGATGCCGCCATCCCGATACACGCCGGGCTTGGCACCCGGCAGCGGACTGACTCCATTCAGTACCATCGGAATTGCGCCAGAGGCCTGTACAGCCGGAATCACGTTGGCCGCCTGCAGCGCAATACGCTGGATCGGAAAGTCATCAACCCCCAGAAACGGGGGTCGCGTGCGCGTGTCGTGCACCAGAGCGCGCTCGAAAAACCAGCCAAGCGCGCGGCGACGCGCCAGGTTCGCCAGCATGGCCGCCGTGAGGCCTGTCAGCAAGACAGGGGCCCGCTCGCTGGCACACAAATGCCGCGCGCGCACCGCCATGATATGGGTTCTCAGAGTGGGGTTGGCGACGATTTCGGCGGCCCCCGCGTCGCCGATGATATGCGCCAACATATCGCGCCCGACGGTGCTGATTTCGTGGCGGTCTGGTTTCTCGCTATAGGTCTGTTCGACGTAAGCCTGCTCCAGGCGTGCCAGTGCCGCTCGCGGTTTGGCTTGCGCATAGCAGGCGAAACGCCACGAACCGATGGACGAGCCGAGCAAATGCACCGGTGCTGTCAGTGTCGGCAGCAGATGTTCGATCAAGACCTTGTCGATGCCTGCCAATACGAGCCACTTGGCGCCGCCCGATGCACCCGCCATAGCCCGCACGTCGCTGCCGCGAAACCCGTGGTCGCGCAGGTGCGTCAAGGCTGCAGGGCCGGCCTGGATGCTCAGTGGTTGCACTATCGCTGCTAATCGCTATGGAGCGGATCGCGTCGAACAATCGTCTGCTCCCGACCTGGACCGGTCGACACGATATCGACTGGCGTCTCGACGATCTGCTCAATTCGCGCCAGATACTCACGCGCCTTCTGTGGCAGCTCAGAAAATTCGGTAATGCCAACGGTGCTAGTCTGCCATCCCGGCACGTCTTCATACACAGGCTCAACCTCGGCGAAGCGATCGACGATGACCGGCGGCGACGCGATAACCTCGCCATCGATGCGGTAACCGGTGCACATGCGAATCGTTTCAAACTCATCCAGCACATCGAGCTTCGTCACACACAAACCCGAGATGCCATTGTTGACGATGGATCGGCGCAACGCGACAGCATCAAACCAACCACAGCGGCGCGGACGGCCGGTTGTCGCCCCAAATTCGGCGCCAACGCGCGCGAGGTGCGCGCCGTCGTCATCCATCAGCTCCGTCGGGAATGGTCCCGCCCCGACGCGCGTCGCGTAGGCTTTGACGATCCCAAGCACGTAATCGATTTGCGTCGGCCCGATACCGGTACCGATACTGGCGCCGGCGGCCACCGTGTTGGAAGACGTGACAAACGGGTAGGTGCCGTGGTCAATGTCGAGCAGCGTACCCTGCGCGCCTTCAAACAACGTGTTCTGACCACGCTCGTGCAAATCGTGCAAGATACCCGTCACATCCGCCACCAACGGTGACACACGCTCGGCGAGCTGCAACGCCTCGTCCAGTGATTCCGTAAAATCAACCGTGGCCGCACCGAGGTAGTGCTTCAGCACGAAGTTGTGATAGTCGAGTATTTCGCCAAGCTTGGCGGCGAATTTTTCGCGTAAGAACAGGTCCGAGATCCTCAATGCGCGGCGCGCCACCTTATCTTCATAGGCGGGACCAATACCGCGTCCCGTGGTGCCGATTGCCGCGGCGCCCCGCGCCTTCTCACGAGCCGCATCGAGTGCGATGTGAGACGGCAATATAAGCGGGCAAGCCGGACTAATGCGCAACCGCTCGAACACGGGCACGTCATTGGCCACCAGACCATCCATCTCCTTGATCAGCGCCGGCAAGGAAATCACCACGCCGTTGCCAATCAAGCATTGCACACCTTCTCGAAGGACACCCGACGGGATCAAGTGCAATACCGTTTTCTTGCCATCAATTACCAGCGTATGGCCAGCATTGTGACCACCCTGAAAACGGGCGACCGCTGACACACGATCCGTTAAAAGGTCGACAATTTTGCCTTTACCCTCGTCACCCCATTGCGCGCCGACAACGACGATATTTTTGCCCATGAACTGGAGCCTCTGATTGCAAGTTTTACGGCATGGTAGCCAATCGTCTGGCACCACGAGCCTCAATAGGCCGGGCAGCCAAACGACCGAAGCGTGCGATGCTCATCATCCGCGCAGTCGCACTGCAGAAAACAAAAAACGGCTTATGCTATTTGTCGCCGTCGCGATTGTTCAGATAACGGAAGAAATCGTTATCAGGGTCTAGCACCAGCATATCGCCGGACTTTCCAAGCGAGTTCTTGTACGCCTCGATACTGCGGTAAAAGGCATAAAACTCCGGATCCTGATTATAGGCATCCGCATAGATGCTCGCCGCCGACGCGTCGCCCTCACCGCGTATGCGCTGTGCATCGCGATACGCCTCTGAGCGAATAACCGTGCTTTCACGATCAGCCGCTGCACGAATCTGCTCGGCTTCCTCGTTACCCTCGGCGCGCAGCTCGGCAGCAATCCGGGCGCGCTCCTCGCTCATGCGACGATAGACCGAAGCCGCGACTCGATCCGAAAACTCCACCTGCTTCACACGTACGTCGATCAGACTGATACCGAGATCATCTGCGAGTGATGACGCCTCGCTCATCATGTCGCGCATCAGCTCATTGCGCTCCAAAGAAATCACTTCCTGCATGGTCCGCTTGGCGAACTCCGTCCGGATAGCAGCCTTGATAATTTGCAGCAGACGATTTTCCGCCACCGCTTCGATACCACGCGTCGATATGTAATATTCCATCGGATCCATGATGCGGTACTTCACAAAGAAGTCGACGGATGCGGGCTTTTTCTCACTAGTCAGAATCTCTTCCGCGGGTGGCGAAAACGTCAGCACCTGGTCCGAGAATTTCAGCACGTTGTTGACGACGGGAATCTTAAAATGCAGCCCGGGCTCAAAATCGGACTTGACGATCTCACCAAATCGCAGCTTTAACGCATGTTCGCGCTCATCGACGACAAACGCAGACATCGCCAGCGCAATCAGCGCGAGGCCAGCAACGACCAGAAAACCTGAAAATTTAGCGTTCATTGTCTGCTCCTGCGTGCGCGCGTCGTTCGCGCGACGTCGTCATCACTGCCGTTGGCTCGCGACGTTGTCTGACCCGGCGCGGTGACGGCGGGTCGGTTCGCGGTATTACTGCGAGCTCGGTCCAACATTTTATCTACCGGGAGGTACAGCAAGTTACCGTTGCCTTCGGCATCGATAAACACCTTGTTGGTGTTGCTGTAAACGTACTCGATCGCGTCGATGTATAAACGTTCGCGTGTCACTACCGGAGCTGCCTGATATTCGGCCAGTAGCGAGACAAATCGCGACGCATCACCCTCTGCATCATTAATAACGCGTTGCTTGTACGCCTCGGCCGCCTCGATCATGCGAGCACGCTCACCGCGCGCTTCCGGAATGATCTGGTTCTCGTAGGTCTCGGCGCTCAGCTTCGCTTGTTCCTTGTCTTCGCGCGCTTTAACCGCGTCCTGTACCGCAGACTGTACCTCAGACGGAAAGTCGACCTGCTGGAGGTTAACCGAGGTCACCTCAATACCCGCTTTATAGGTATCCAATGCGTTTTGGATCAGCTCTTTGGTTTGGCTGGCCACTTCAGCACGATCACCGACAAGCGTGAAATCGGCCGTGCGTTTGCCGACCGCCTCGCGGATGGCGCTTTCACTGACATCGGATACCGTACCGATCTGATCGCGGACATTAAATTGGTAGTCCACAGGATTGCTGCGGCGGAATTGCACCGCCAGGTCGATTACTACAAAGTTCTCATCGGCCGTCAGCATCGGGATTTTTTTCTCGAAGCGATCGATGACCGACGCGTTAACCAGTTCCACCGTCTCGATCGGATACGGGAAATGCCAATGCAACCCCGGGCTGGTCATCGTCGTAAACTTGCCGAAGCGCAGTTCGAGGCCCCGCTCCGCCTGGTCGACACGGTAAAAACCAGTCAATGCCCACACCGCGATACCGATGATGAATACGACACCAACGCCCATCGCCGAGTTGTCACCACCGCCATCACCGCCGAACATGCGGCTGATCTTCTTTTGCAAGTTGCCGACCATCTTGTCGAGGTCGTTGGACCCCTGCGGCCGCCGTCGGTTACCCCACGGGTCCTTGTCGTTTCCTGATTCGTTCCAAGCCATACTGTCAATCCATCATCAACAAAACGGTTATCACCGCTGCGTTTAACACCTTACCGCAGACGTCACCGAAGCCTGCGCAGTCGGTTCCAACCGATCTGACGCTAAAGACGTCTGTCGGCACAACCGCAAAAAGTCTCGTTCTGCCATATCAATCGTCAGGCAGATATCTCCATTGTCCTCAAAGGACTCATCGGTCACGGCTCCCGCTTCAAACAAGCGAGCGCGCAACGCACCTTCGTCTGGCTTTAACCGCAACCGGCCACCGACGTGCGCCTGCTTGAACTGGTTCAACAGCTCGAGCGTTAGGAGCTCTATGCCGCTGCCCGTCAGCGCTGACACCCAGATACTCGGGGATTGATCGCCATCCCCAGCACTGGCATGCGCCAGGAGGCCCGCGAGATCGATCTTATTGTACACCCGAATCTGCGGCACATGGCGTGCACCAATGTCCTCGAGCACCTGATTGACCTGTTGCTCACGCAAAGCGCGCTCCGGATCGCTCGCGTCGATCACGTGCAGGATGACGTCAGCCTCGCGCGTCTCCGTCAGCGTCGCCTTGAAGGCAGCGACCAGCTCATGCGGCAGATCCGACACAAAGCCAACCGTGTCGGCCAGCACAACGTCGGTGTGATCGTCCAATGCCCAGCGACGGAGCGTTGGGTCCAGTGTCGCAAACAATTGGTCCGCGGCATACACCGACGCATCGGTCAGTTTATTGAACAACGTCGATTTGCCGGCATTGGTATAACCGACGAGCGCTACGGTCGGAATATCATTGCGGACGCGATTGCGGCGACCCAGCTCACGCTGACTGTCGACTTTTTTCAACCGGGCGGTCAGACGCGAGATGCGCTGGCGCACCAGCCGACGGTCGGTTTCCAGCTGCGTCTCACCAGGACCACGCAAACCGATACCCCCTTTCTGACGCTCGAGGTGGGTCCAGCCGCGCACCAGTCGCGTCGACAAGTGCCGCAGCTGCGCCAGCTCGACCTGCAGCTTGCCTTCAAACGAGCGCGCCCGCTGCGCGAAGATGTCGAGAATAAGACCGCTGCGATCGAGCACACGGCACTTCAGTATTTTCTCGAGATTGCGCTCCTGACTGGGCGATAACCGGTGACTGACCAGTACGAGTTCTATCTGCTCTTCCCGGACCGTCTCGGCGAGCTCTTCGACCTTGCCGCGACCGACTAGCAGCCGCGATTCAGGCCGTCCACGCTGCACCTGTACCGTCTGTTGGATATCGGCACCGGCGGATACCGCGAGCTCGATGAACTCGTGGACATCACAGGCATCAATATCATGGAACACCGGATGTAATACCAGTGCTCGCTCACCACTCTTCGGACGCTCAAACATTGAGTGAGGTCAAACCTCGCTGACTAGGTGCGACGCGCAACGATAGCCGCTTATTCGCTGCCGCCTTCGTCGTCGCCAGACGGCAAACGGATGTTGCGCGCAGGCACCACCGTTGAAATAGCGTGTTTATAGACCATCTGGTTGACACTGTTTTTCAACAGCACGACAAACTGGTCGAACGAATCAATTTGCCCCTGCAACTTGATGCCGTTGACGAGATAGATGGATACCGGCACTTTTTCCTTGCGCAGCACGTTAAGAAACGGATCTTGTAGTGATTGTCCCTTTGCCATGGGAGTCTCCTTGTTGTTTTGGCACTCACCGTTCGTTCTGCGCCCAAGCAAAATTCCGGCGATCTTGTTGTCCACGGGCTGTCCGGGTTAGCCGCTCGCCACCCGTCCTGACCGTGAATTGATGTTAGCACAGCCGTTCTGACGGCAATGACCGGATTACGGATAATGTCCGGGTAAAATCAGGCCCCTAGCTGCTGGCCTACCCAACGATGAATATGGTCAAAAACCGCGGAATCAAGGGGGTCAACGACTTCGATGTCCGGCATGCCTCGCAACCAGGTGAATTGACGTTTCGCGAGCCGACGTGTGGCGGTCTTTGCATCTTTGACCGCCTGCTCCAGGCTGCAGTGACCCGCGAGATGATCCGCCAGCTGGCGATAGCCAACCGCACGCAGACTGGGCAGGTCCGTATGCACACCCGGCTGGCGCAGCAAGTCAGCGACCTCGTCGAGCAGCCCTTGTTCGAGCATCGTGTCAAAGCGCTGGTTAATACGCGCGTGCAGACTCGCTCGATCGTCACTTGCGAGCGCCAGACTGCAATAACGGTATCGGGGGCGCGCGGCCGACCGTTGCTGGTGCACCGAAATCGGGGTGCCAGTCAGCTCAAACACTTCCAATGCGCGTTGAATACGCTGGCTGTCGGTGGGTTCGATACGGCCTGCAGCTTGCGAATCAACAACGGCCAACCGGGCATGCAGCGCGGGCCACCCGTCAGCCTCGGCCTCCGCATCCAGCCGAGAGCGAATGGCGGGATCCGCCTCGGGTAGATCAGCGAGACCGTTGAACAAACACTTAAAATACAACATCGTGCCGCCAACGAGCACCGGAATTCGACCTGCTGTGTGACTGTCTCGAATAAGACGCGTTGCATCGTCAACAAACTCTGCCACGGAATAGCTGTCCGTCGGCGCGCGAATGTCGACTAGCGCATGCGGCACGCGCGCCAACAACGCCGGCGCTGGCTTCGCACTGCCGATATCCAACCCGCGATAAACCATCGCCGAGTCGACGCTGATGATGTCGACATCTCCGCGCTCGTGCAGTCGAATCGCTGCCTCCGTCTTGCCACTGGCAGTCGGCCCGAGCAGACACAAAACTGGATCGCCGGCCGCTGGCACCGCGTTGCTCATTGCCCGCGCAGAAACAACTGATCGAGCGCTTGCATCGATAACTGCGTCCACGTGGGGCGCCCGTGATTGCACTGATCGGCGCGCGGTGTCGCCTCCATTTCCCGCAGCAATGCGTTCATCTCACCGAGCGTTAAACGGCGATTGGCGCGCACCGAGTGATGGCATGCCATCGTCGCCAGCAGCTCATCCGTCAGTGCTTCAAGTCTGCCACTGGTCCCCTTTTCCGCCAGGTCGGACAACACGTCGCGCAATATCTGCTCGGCATCATCCTGCGTCAGCAGGCTCGGAATCTCTCGAATGACAACCGCTTCATGGCCGGCAGGCTCAACCACCAAACCCATATCCCTCAGCGCATCATCATGCTGCTCGATCAGTTGCAACTCGCGACTCGCCAGCGCGACTCGCACCGGCACCAGCAACGGTTGACTAACAACATTGCGATTGGCGAAATCACGCTTGAGTTTTTCGTAGGTGATGCGCTCATGGGCGGCGTGCATATCGACCACCACCATACCGGTCGCGTTTTGCGCCACGATGTACACACCATGCAACTGCGCCAGCGCATAGCCCAGCGGTGGACCCTGTTCCGGCGGGCGTTCCAACGGCGGCTCGGCCACTGCATGTACCGTCGGCGTATGCGGCGCCGACGACACCGCCTCGAGCAGCGCCAGACCACCCTGCACAGCTTGTGGGGCAGACACAGCCAGTCGTGTCGGTCCTGCGACCTCGGCTTCGGTTGCCGGCTTGTCAACGGCAGCGCCGGGTCGCGTTTCGGACAACGCGCGCTCGACGGTCCGGAAAACGAATTCATGTACGCTCCGGCTGTCTCGAAAACGTACCTCGGTCTTGGCCGGATGCGCATTTGCGTCGACACGCGCCGGATCCATCGTCAGCATCAACACATAGGCGGGATGCCGTCCATGGAACAGCACGTCCCGATAGCCGTGCCGAACCGCATGCATCAAGGTGCGCTCTCGCACCCAGCGACCGTTAACGAAGCTGTGCTGCATGTCCGCCTGACTGCGCGAAAATGTCGGCAGCGCGAGCCAGCCCGACAGGCTCAGACCCGCAGCTTCGTGCTCGACTTTGACGCAGGCTTCGATAAATGCGTCACCAAGCAGCTGGCGAACACGATCATCGCGCGCGGCATCGCTGTCCGCCGCCGCCAGCGACAGAACGGACCGTCCGTTGTGAGTCAGGCTGATCGCGACTTCGGCATGCGCCAATGCCAGTCGTCGAACCACCTGATCGATGTGCCTGAATTCGGTTTTCTCAGTCTTCAGGAACTTGCGACGGGCCGGCGTGTTGTAAAACAAATCCTGCACTTCGATTTGCGTACCAGTATTCAGTGCACAGGGTGCGGGCGGCGCCACGTCGCCGGATTGCGTCTGCACTTGCCAACCGCGCTCCGCACCCTGTTGCAGCGAGCGCAACGTGAGACGCGACACGGAGGCAATACTCGGCAACGCCTCACCGCGAAAACCGAGCGACGCGACACACTCGAGATCCTCGAGACTCGCAATCTTGCTGGTGGCGTGCCGACTCAACGCCAACGACAGCTCCTGCTTGTCGATACCGCGACCGTCGTCGCGAATGCGAATCAGACGACTGCCGCCGAGCTCAATATCGATATCGATACGTTTGGCGCCGGCGTCGAGGCTGTTTTCCATCAACTCCTTGACGACGGATGCAGGTCGCTCCACCACTTCGCCAGCGGCGATTTGGTTGATCAGATGATCCGGTAGTTTCTGAATCGGCATGCGGCGCGCTCGTCTGCATTGGCTGCTAGCGCGCTATTCTTTCACACGCCTGCGACCGTCTGCCAGCGCAATGGTTTGCGGGGGGTGACGCTGTGTCTGCGAAGCGCTAGCCGCCTGCGGGAATGCGCAGGACCTGACCGACCCGGATGCGATCGTTGCGCAGCTGGTTCTCGCGACGCAGCTGCGACAAGCTGACCCGGCAACGGTCAGCGATCTCACTCAACGTATCACCCGGCCCGATTTCGTAGGTGCGCGGGCAGCGCGGTGTACCGGTGGTCTGTTTGGCAACGTAGCTGCCCACTGGGGCATTGACGTAAAAGTAATTCTTGATGCCTTTGAATATGGCCTGCGCCAGTTTGTCCTGGTGTGCGCTACTCGCGAGATTGCGCTCTTCATTCGGATTCGAGATGTAGGCGGTTTCGACAAGGATCGAGGGTACATCCGGCGACTTGAGCACGATGAACCCGGCCTGCTGGACGCTGCTGCGGTGCAGCTTGTTGACGGTGCCGAGTTGCTCCAGGACGAACGCGCCGGCGTCGAGACTCGCGCGAATCGTGGCGTTTTGCGACAGATCCATCAAGACGGACGCGAGCAGAGGGTCGTCCTGGGGCAGATTGACACCACCGATCAACGACGCGTTTTGCTGCGCCGCCAGTCGTTTGGCCGCCTCGTCGCTCGCACCTTTAACGCTGAGTGCGTAAACGGAGGAGCCACGGGCGCGTCGATCCTCAACCGCATCCGCGTGAATCGAAACAAACAGATCGGCGTTTGCCTGACGCGCGGCCTCCATGCGTTCGCGGTGATCGATGAGTGTGTCATCATCACGCACCAGAAACGCGTCAAAGCCGGGCTCGGCGTTAATCTTCTTGACCAGCCGGCGACCGATGGCCAGCACCACATCTTTCTCGCGGGTCTTGTTTTTGCCAATCGCGCCAGGATCACGACCACCATGGCCGGGATCGACAGCAATAACGATGTCGCGGTCGCCGCCCGTCATACGTTTAACGGTTGCTGGCGTGCCACGCTCGCCGAGATCGATCACAAGCCGCTCGGCGCTGCCACGCGCCGGGCCCGCATAAAAACTGCGTGCCGCGACAGCCTCGCGCAGATCGAGCACGATGCGCAGATCCTTGTCACCACGTTCGGCCATGCGAATCGATTGCACAACACCCACATTTTCCGGGAGCGCGTCACGCAATGCCCCGAGTTTGCCGCCCGCGATATCGATGACGACCCGATTCGGATCGCGCAACGTGAACAGGTTATGGGACGCGGTATCGCTCATATCGAGGACGATGCGGGTGTGATTCGCCTCGGACCAGGCGCGAACCCCTTCGAGCGTCGCGTTGTCCGCATTCACGCTGATCGGTAGACAAAGCAGTGCCAGCGCCAGAAAAAATTGTCGTGCCATAGCGGTTGTTATTGCAATTATGTGAAACGCCATCGGATAGTAGCCTTCACTGTGCCTAGTGGCAAGTGATAATGGCCTACAAAACATGAACCTACAGTGAATAGCTAAGACTGCACTGCAATCCACTAGTGGTCGATTCTGAACAACCTATCCCGTATCGCTTGCCCGATCGGCGTGTTCGCAACGACATTGGCGCTTCGACCCTCCTCCGCCCAGGACAGCGTGATCCGAAGGTCGAGCGATTCGAGCAAGCCGGCGGCGCGTTCCGGCCACTCGACGAGGCGGATCGAGTCATCCAGATCACGCCATCCTAAAGGCTCGAGCTCACTGGCGTCGGCCAGACGATAAAGATCGAGATGATTAACCGTGAAGCCGTCAAATGCGTACGGCTCCAATAGCGTGTAGGTTGGACTCGGAACAGGACCGGTGTGCCCCATCGCGCGCAGAAAGCCGCGTGTCAGCGTGGATTTACCAGCGCCAAGATCACCTTGTAGCGCAACAGACAGCGTAAACTGTGTTTCAGCCAACACGGCAGTTGCAAGGCGCGCGCCCAACTGGCTCGTAGCGTCGGCATCGACGAGCAGCAGAGAATGGGTCATCGCATTAATGGCGTGGATTCAACCAGTGCCGGAGCTCGGTCAGCACCTCACCCGCCAGCAAGCCACGTTCGCCCCGGCGCGCGGCAGAATCCCCCGCAAGCGCATGCACCAGTACACCGGTGCGCGCCGCATCGGCGGCTGTGAGCCCTTGTGCCAGGAGCGCACCGATCAGCCCCGCCAGCACATCACCCATACCTGGCGCTGACATGCCGGGATTGCCAAACGGACAGATTGACGGCGTATCCCCGGCTGAACCGACCAAAGTGCCCGCGCCTTTCAGGACCACGATGGCATCCGTCATGGACTGCAGCGCAGCCAGCGCGGCCAGACGATCATATTGCACAGCATCTGCCGTCGTGCCGAGCATGCTCGCCGCCTCGCCGGGGTGTGGGGTGATAATGCATGGCGCTTCGATAGCCTGCCAGAATGCGTGATCGTTGGCTGCGAGATTCAAGGCATCGGCATCCAACACGAGCGGCTTGCGGCTGGCGACCACGCGTTCGAGTAGCATCTGGCTCCAGTCCGTCACGTCGAGCCCCGGTCCGCAGACGATCACACTCGCACGCGCGATCAGTGCGTCCAGTGCGTCGGCCTGCTCAATGCCCTGCGTCATCAACTCTGGCCGCGCCGCCACGATGCTGGCGGCGTGAGAACTAGCGGTGGCCACAGTGACAAGACCTGCGCCACCGCGTAGAGCGGCCTCGGCACTCAGACGCACCGCACCGGGCATACCTTCGGCACCACCGACACATAACACGTGTCCGAACTGCCCTTTGTGGGAATTTAGCGGACGCCGCGGCAGCCGCAGCCCGATCTCATCTCGATATTGCCGTCGCAATACCGGCACCTGATGGGTGTAGACATCGTCCGGCAACTCGAGATCAGCGAAGACCAGACGCCCGCAATGTGCCGGGCCATCCGCGAGGAACAAACCACTGTTGAGACCGACAAATGTCACCGTCAGGTCCGCTTTGACCGCGACACCTCGGATCACGCCGGTATCGCCATCCAGGCCCGAAGGAATATCGAGTGAAGTGACTGGCGTGGACGCATTGTTCAGTGCTTGTATTGCCTCGGCATATTCCGCGCGTACATCCTGCTTCAAACCGCTGCCGATCAATGCATCGACGACCATGCCGGTCGCGCCGATCAATGACGGATCCCAGGCGCGAGGCATACCGCCAGACGCTGTGAATTCCTCATAGGCGAGCGCCGCGTCACCTTTGAGCTCCTTGGGATCCGAAAACGCAACGACCCGCACGGCCAGGCCGGCAGCACGCGCCAGCCGCGCAACGACGTAGCCGTCACCGCCGTTGTTGCCACCGCCACACAAGACCAGCAGAGACTGAAGACCCGGATAACGCTGGCTGATCACCGACAGCGCGGCAGCGCCCGCGCGGCGCATCAATGTGTATCCAGGTATACCGAATGCGTCGATCGCAGTGCGGTCGAGGGCACGCACGCCTTCGGCAGAATAAATGTTGATGGGCAACGTGATCACGGCCTGATTATACTCGCGCTATGAATGAATCCCAGTGCGATTCTACAGCGACGCCTACCGATGCCGCATTGGAGCAATTGCGGGCCGATATCGCGCACTGGGCACAGGCGCTCGGTTTCTCTGATGTTGGCTTCAGCGATCTCGTGCTCGATGAGCACGCGGTCCATCTACAACAATGGCTCGCACGCGGATGGCACGGTGATATGCGCTACATGGCTCGCAACACCGAGCTCAGGACAGAGCCGGCGCGCCTGCATCCCGGCTCACTGCGCGTCATCAGTGTCCGCATGGATTATCTGAGCGACGATCAAACGCAGGCGAAAGCGCTGCTCGATCATGGCGACAAGGCCTACGTGTCACGCTATGCGCTGGGACGCGATTATCACAAACTGATGCGGCGACGCCTGAAGCGACTCGCCGACCACATCCGCTCCGAGATCGCAAGCTTTGATGGCCGACCCTTTGTCGACAGCGCGCCGGTGCTGGAAAAAGCGCTTGCTGAGAAAGCCGGCCTTGGCTGGATTGGTAAACACACCAACCTGATCGACAAACGCAATGGCTCGTGGTTTTTCCTGGGCGAATTGCTGATCAACCTGCCATTGCGAGCCGATACCGCGGCTAGCAACCACTGCGGTAGCTGCCGCGCCTGCATCGATGTCTGCCCGACCGAGGCGATTGTCGGCCCCTATCAATTGGACGCCAGGCGCTGCATTTCCTACCTGACCATCGAACACCATGGCGACATCCCGGAGCCACTGCGCAAGCCGATGGGCAACCGCATCTACGGCTGCGACGACTGCCAGTTGTTCTGCCCCTGGAACAAGTTTGCCCAATACACGCAGCAGGACGATTTCGCACCCAGGCAGGGACTGGACACCGCAAATTTGGCCGACCTTGCACAGTGGACTGAGACGTTTTGGCTCGACGCCATGGCCGGTAGCGCAATACGTCGCATCGGCTTCGAACGCTGGCAGCGCAACGTGGCGGTTGCACTCGGCAATGCCGACACGTCAGAATCAACGACAAAGGCGATCGCACAGCTACGCGATAGCGACAGCGCGATGGTCGCACGGCATGCCGATTGGGCCGCAGCGCAACACGCAACCCGGATAACACGCGAGTTTGATTCATGAATCCACTGTTCGAGGCTGTCAGCAGCCCTTTTCTGGCTGCGACCGATGGCAGCTTCAGTCTTGACCAGACGACCACCCGGGGCAGTGAAACCGCCTCTAAAAAACACTGGCGGAAGGCGCTGCGTGCGGAAGTCCAACAGATCGCCGAGCTACAGCATCAACTGTATGCGCACGATCAATTTTCATTGTTGCTTGTTTTTCAGGCGATGGATGCGGCCGGCAAGGACAGCACCATTCGCAATGTGTTGTCAGGCGTTAACCCGACGGGCTGCCAGGTTCACAGTTTTAAACGTCCCTCATCGACGGAACTGGACCATGATTTTCTTTGGCGCACGACACGCGCCCTGCCGGAGCGCGGACGAATCGGTGTCTTCAATCGCAGTCAATATGAAGAGGTGTTAGTGGTACGTGTCCATCCCGGCATTCTGAAATCACAACGTATTCCGATTGTCACCAATGGCGATGCGCTCTGGCAACAACGACTCTCGTCTATTGCGGATCAGGAGCTACACCTGGCACGCAACGGCACTGTCATTATCAAGTTTTTCCTGAATGTCTCTAAAGAGGAGCAACGCCAGCGTTTTCTAAGTCGCTTGCAGGTCGCCAAGAAACGCTGGAAGTTCGAACCAAATGACGTCAAGGAGCGGGCACACTGGGACGACTATATGGCGGCGTACGAAGCGGCGATTTCCGTCACGTCCAAGCCATGGGCACCCTGGTACGCGATCCCTGCCGATGACAAACCCGCGATGCGCTACATCGTTGCTGACATTGTGCGGCGCACACTGCAAGCGTTGCCCATCGAGTTTCCGGCCGTCAAAGACGAAGACCAGGCCGAATTCGACGCGCTCGAACGACAGCTATTGGCGGAGGCGCCTTAATCGTGCGCTAACACGCGTCTTAATTGCATCGGGGATACTTTCGCGATGCGCTCGATTTCTCCTCTGGCCTCGAGATCCAGTTGTACGGCCTTGCAATACCAGCGAATTGAACCCGGCTTCGGAAACAATGCCTCCGTGCGCTCATCGGTCGCTAAGTACTGCTTCACTGCGTCTTCCATAGCCTTGAACGACATACCGCCGGTTGCCGGCAAGACCGCATGCATGGCGTCCCGGATTATCCGATATTTCGTCTCGTTGAGATTTTCGCGGTGATCGGGGTGATTGATGTTTTTCGCTTCGATACTGGCCATGCCACGCTCCATTTCATTTACACACTACGACACTATCAATCGCGCCCACAGCACGCTTGCTATTTCCTGCTAATTTGCAGGCTGGCCCGGTAGGCGGACGGCGTTGCCCCGTAGGTTTTACGAAACGCTGAAATGAACGCACTCAGACTGTTGTAGCCGGTTTGCCCGGCGATCTCGGTGACCGATATCTGAGTGCCACCTAACTGAGCTCTCGCGAAGTGCATGCGCCGCCGCACCAAATATTGATACACCGAGAGCCCAAACGCCGTTCGGAACAAACGCGACAGATGATACTCGGAGATAGTGGCCGCCCTGGCAACATCGCTCGTCGACAAATCACTGAGAAAACGCGCGTCCATGAATTGACGCGCAACGCATAGGCGGTGGACCAGATGCACCTGTGTCATACGTTTTTTGGTGTTGATACGTTGCAACGCCGCGTGACGCGTGCGCTGCAACGACAGGATCTGTCCGACGACGTCCATGAAAATCTCATCGGCGACTTCCGGGTCATCAGTCGCTGCCAGACCTAACAGATATTCCGACAAGTCATCGCCTTTTGGTAGCGGATAGCGGTCGAGCAGAATGCTGAACTCGCCGGGAATACCGAGGAACTCTGCCATCTCACCGACGAATGCGGTACTGACAAAGCACAACAGGATGCGCGCCGTGTAGGTACTCGCCCTGACCTCCAGGCTAGGGGCTTCAGGCTCGCACAAAAGATGCATGTAGTGATCGGTATCGATACAACGACTATCGACTTCAACCATACCCTGTAGAGGACACAACACGAGCCAGTGACCGGCGCTCTCCAGCTCGAGACAGCCCGTGTTGTCAGCGGCGCACAGCTCGTGCACCTGAAAAGAGTTGATCGGTTGTGCTGTCGGCCGCCCTGCTTTCACGGTGCGACGTCTGCGCTTAGGCGCGCATATCGACGATGATGTTGTCGATCAGGCGAGCCTTACCGAGCAGCGCTGCACCGAGCACAACCCACTGCCGCAACTCTGGCTTGCGTGCCTTACGCAGTGTGTCTGGTTCCCGAATCGAAATGTAGTCCGGCAAAAACCCAGCTTCCTCGAGTGTGGCAACGGCCTCGGCCTCCAGCGCGCGATAATCGCGTCGTCCCTCTTCCAAAGCCTGTCGAATGCTGGTGAGCTGTTGGTACAGGACAGGTGCTGTTTCACGCTCTTCCGCGTCGAGATACTGATTGCGCGAGCTCATGGCCAGCCCGTCATCCTCACGCACTGTTGCGCCATAATGCACCTCAACCCCCAGGGACAAATCGCGCACCATCTGGCGGATAACCTGCAACTGCTGAAAATCCTTTTGTCCAAACACCGCCTTGTCCGGGGTCACCATCGCAAACAAACGGCAAACGACCGTCGCGACACCATCGAAATGACCCGGTCGGTGTTTGCCATCCAGTTTGGTCGATATCCCCGGCACGTGCATGTGCGTTGCGTGCTTCACGCCGAGCGGATACATCGTCGACTCTTCGGGTGTAAATACGAGATCGGCGCCAGCGTCCATCAGTCGGCGGCAATCTGCCTCGAGCGTCCGCGGATAGTTGCCGAAGTCTTCATTCGCACCGAACTGTGTCGGATTGACGTAAATACTGACGATAACGCGCTCACCAAGGTTCTTCGCCGTCAGCACGAGACTCAAATGCCCGGCATGCAAGTTACCCATCGTCGGCACAAAGACAATGCGATCACCGGCAGCTCGCCAGGCTTCGATCTGCTCGCGCATGACCGCTAAAGACTGAACGACCTGCATCGACTACCGCGCCACGCGCTCAGGAAAAACAGTGCTCAGGGGCCGGATAGGAACGATCCTTGACCGATGCGACATACCCCCCAATGGCTTCAAGCGGCGAATTGGCGCCCTCGGCGTAATTGCGGACAAAGCGGGGCGTGCGCCCCAATGTAATTCCGAGAATGTCATACAACACCAGAATCTGACCATCGACGTCCGGGCCCGCACCGATGCCAATAACAGGAACACTCAACGCGTCGCGCACAGCAGCGCCCAACTCGTTCGGCACACACTCCAGTAGCACAATATCAGCCCCGACATCTTCAAGTCGTTTCGCTGCATCAATCATCTCGCGCGCTTTCTCAGGCTCCCGACCCTGCACCTTGAAGCCACCAATCTTGTGCACGCTTTGCGGCTTCAGACCGATGTGTGCACACACAGGAATATCGTGCCGTGCCAGATGCTCAACAATTTCGATTTGCCCTTCTCCACCTTCGAGCTTGATCATCATGGCGCCGCCTTCCTGCATCAGACGCACCGAGTTATCTAATGCCTGCAACGGCGTGGTGTAGCTCATAAACGGCATGTCGGCGATCAGAAACGCGTGCTGCAATCCGCGGGCGACCGTGCGGGAATGGTAGATCACGTCATCGACCGTCACCGGTACGGTTGTGTCGTGCCCCTGAATCACCATACCGAGCGAATCGCCGACCAGCACGACGTCGACACCAGCCCGATCGACCAAGGCGGCGAAGCTCGCGTCGTAAGCGGTCAGACAGGCGATCGGTGTGCCCTCGGCTTTCATCTTTGCCAGCGTGCCAACATTGACTGGCGGCTGGTCCATACTGCGCTGCTCAAGCTGCGTATACATAGGTCGACCTGTGATTAATTTTGCTGCGCTGCATGATAGCGCAATCCAGCGTCCGGATCAGGGCATCGCGGCGGACGTGATCGGATTGAAAAAATGTCGCCCCCGGCGGCTTCGCATGATCTGTTCAAACAGCGCGTCAAAATCAGCGCTGTTCGCGACCGGATCAAATGCCGCCACGTTAACGATTAACAGCGGCGATTCATCATAAGCGAAGAAAAAGCCGGTGTATGCGTCCGCCACCTGTTCGAGGTAGGCATCGTCAAATTGGCTGCCCGATTGCGGGTTGCGCGCGTTGATGCGTGCACGCAAAGTCGCCACCGGTGCCTGCAGATAAATTACTAGATCTGGATTGGGTATCTCGATATCGAGGCTGGCCGCAACTTGGTCGTAGAGCTTTAATTCATCTGCGTCGAGATTGATCTCGGCGAACAATCGATCACGCGCGATCAGAAAATCTGCCACGCGTACCGGGCTGAACATGTCATCTTGACGCAGTAAATCGAGATCACTCGCCCGATTGAATAGATAGAACAACTGCGCTGGCAAAGCGCCGCGCTTACGGTCGGCGTAGAAGCGTTCGAGAAACGGGTTATCGTCAGAGCGTTCCAGCGTCGCGGTGCTACCAAAGCGCTCTGCGAGTTTGCGAGCTAGCGCCGATTTGCCGACACCGATCGGACCTTCGACCACAACAAACTGGGGCCACTGACTACCCGCCGCCGGTTTCATGCCGCCGCCGTCTCGATCACGTCCGCCTGACCCGGCGCCGATATCAAACACCGAGCCACGGTACCCAGCCCCGGGATCTCAAATTCCGGTGCGATCTCCGACCACGGTGCCAACACAAAGCGTCGTTCACCAATCCCCGGGTGCGGGACGGTGATCATCGCGTCTTGCTGGCGTGTCTGTCCTAACGCTAATAAGTCCAGGTCCAAAATGCGCGGGCCCCAACGTTGTCCGTCGCGGGTACGACCCGCCGCCTGTTCGATGCGCTGCAGTGCATTGAGTAGTGTCTCCGCTGTGGCTTGCGTCAGCCCTCCGGCAACCGCATTGACGAACGCTGGCTGATCCTGCGGGCCCATCGGCGGCGACGTGTAGCAACGAGAGAACATCCAACCAACGACCTCCGCAAGCTGCGCTAACGCCTGCATCGCACGGCTCACCTGGACCGCGGGCTGCTCCAAGTTGCTACCAATGCCCACGTAGATCGGCCGCCAACGACTACTCGTCATGCGTCGCCTTTGGCTTTCTCCGTCGACGACGACGTTTGGGTCGATCTCCGCCCTCGGATTTGCGACTCAAACCAAAAGCCTGAACACGTTCAACCTGTTCGAGCGTCTGCACGTTCGTCCAGAACTCGGCGACCGAATCCTCGACCTCACCAACCGATTGGCGCAGCAGCATGAAGTCGTAAGCCGCGCGGAAGCGTCGATGCTCGAGAAAACCCAGCGCCCGACCGCCGCGCATGCGTTCGAAACGAGGTTGCATTGTCACCATCTCGCGCAGTGGCGCACCGAAGCGTCGCGGGATGGCGATCAAAGCCTGTTGGCGCGCCAGACAATCGTAGGTCGCGCGACCCAGCGCCTGCACGTAACTGACGCCGTCATCCTCAACAAACGCGCGCGCACGCGCTTTGATGGGCCACCAAAGAAATACACCCAGCAAAAACATCGGCGTGATGGGTTTGCCGGCCGCTACGCGGGCATCGGTGTTGCGCAAGGCCTGCACAATAAAGCGCTCGTATACATCGCCGTCGTGTGCTTCCAGCCCAAGCAACGTATCCGGGAACAGCTCGCGGAAAACTTCAAACTGACGCAACTTCAGAAAACTCTGTTCTGCGAAACCCGCCTGGAACATCTTCAAGAACTCATCGAAAAGTCGTGCAGGCGGAATGTTTGAGAGCAGTTGCTTGTGGCTGGCGATCGCTTCGGTCAGCGAGTCTTCCATATCAAAGCCGAGTTTGGCAGCAAAGCGCACCGCCCGAAGCACACGCACCGGATCCTCGCGTAGTCGACGCGATGGTTCACCGATCAATTCGAGTCGTTTGTCGCGGACATCTTCAAAGCCGCCGACGTAGTCCCATACCGAAAAATCGGCGATGTTGTAATAGAGCGCATTGACTGTGAAATCACGTCGCCAGACATCTTCGTTGATGCTGCCGTAACGGTTGTCGCGTAACAATCGCCCTTCATCATCAGAGCGCTCCTCATCAATATCCGGGTCGGATGCAGCGCGAAACGTTGCAACCTCTATTATCTCTCGTCCGAAACGCACATGCACCAAGCGGAATCGTCGGCCGATGATGCGCGAATTTCGGAACAAGTCGTGGATCTGGTCCGGATCGGCATCGGTCCCCACATCAAAGTCTTTGGGACGTCCACCTAGCAGCAGATCGCGGACCGCGCCGCCAACCAAGAACGCCTGAAAACCAGCGTCCTTGAGCGTGTAGAGAACCTTCAACGCAGCTTTGGAGATATGTTTACGCGAGACGCAGTGATCTGCCCGCCCGATAATTTTGGGTTCAGTCTGACTCAAACGCTCGGTCTCTGCTCGTCGTGTATAGCTGGCATTGGGGCAACGTTCATCGCGCGATGATAGCAGAGGCGGCTAGACATTTCGGATATCTGGTAGCGCGCCGGCACATCGCGCGAGCCACGCGCGCAACGCTCCATAATCGTGCAACGAGAATCCTCCCTCATCAGCAACGTGGGTATACGCATATAACGCGACGTCGGCTAATGATAAGCAATCACCAACGAACCAGTCCTGATCGCTCAGATGTTGCTCCATCACCGCGAGCGCCTGATGCCCACCCGCTTGCTTCGCGTGGTACTCATCAACGCGATCATTGGGCCATGCTAGAAACTGTCGAATGAAGCGTGCGACGGCGATGTTCGGTTCGTGATTATACTGCTCGAAACACTGCCACTGCAGTATCGAAGCGCGATCGTAACGATCTTTCGGTAGCCACTCATTCGTCTCGGCGAGATACCAGCAAATAGCGTTGGATTCGGCCAGGCAACGTCCATCCGCCAGTTGCAGCAGCGGCACGCGTCCGTTCGGGTTCATCTGCAGGAACTCATCGGTCCGGGACGCGCCTTGCATGATATCGGTCTCAATCCAGCGATACGGTGTTGCCGTTAACTCGAGCGTCCAGCGCACCTTCCAGCAATTACCCGAACGCATGTCGCCGAAGACGGTCACCGAGGCCTGCGCTGTGTCATTCGCCATTGTCTGCTCCATTAGCTGTAACGATTGTCGAAGCGCTGACGCGGTCGCGATGCCTGGCGCTTTGCCCTACGATACCGATATGGATGACGAACGACCAACTCCAGCACTGGCGGGCCTGCTGCGCAGACTGATCGTGATGGTTTATGACGGCATGCTAATTTTGGCCGTGCTGTTCATCGGCACAATTCCGTGGGTACTGGCACGACCAAAACCCACCGATGGCACGCTGAATTTTGAGTCGCTCGGCATCGTCTATCAGATTTACCTGCTCGCGTTGGTCGTCGCGTATTTTGTCGTGGCATGGCACCGCAAACAGGCGACGCTCGGCATGCGTGCCTGGCGCATGCAATTGCGCAGTCTCGACGGTAGCCCGCTGTCGACCCAGCAGATGTTGCAACGGCTGGTGGCGGCTCCGCTCGCCTGGCTACCCGCGGCTATTGGCATCCTCTGGCAATATCGGGATCGCGATGGCCTGACCTGGCACGACCGCTTGTCTTCGACGCGAATTGTGCTGGTTAAAAAAGACGCGAAACGCTAGCGCACTCGTGCTACCGCGAACGCGGTCACCAGCGCCAGCACGACCGCTGGCGCCAATCCGACCAACATCGGGTCGATACTGAATACCTGGCCACTGTTGGCCAGCGTGCGGCTGGCCAGAAAATAACCCAGCCCGATCAGGACGCCGACCAACAAACGTGCACCAGCACCGGTGCTCCGCAAAGAGCCGAACACGAAACCGATGGCAAGCATCGGCATCAGGATCACAGCAATGACATTGGAGACGCGCCCCCATAGCTCGGTCGTATAGGCGCGGCTGTCGAGCTTGTTTTGCTCCAGATAGCGCAGATACGCGAGCAAACCACCGAACGACAGGCTGCCAGGACGCAGAGCCGCAATACCGAGCACGTCGGGATCGACCTGATAGCCCTGTTTGGCGAACACATCGCGCGCTGCCTCGATGCCGTCTGCCTTAAATGTCGTTTCGCTGTAATTGTCGAGCAACCAATCGCCTTCGCTCGTCAAATCTGCGCGACTGGCGGTACCGACGCGTGTCAGGCGCTGCTGCTCATCGATCTCAAACACATAGAAGCCGCCAAATCCGAAGCGATCATTGACGCCCTCTACGTTAAAGATGCGTTGCCCATCTCGCACCCAGGTGTTCCGTTCGCCGACACTCGCGTTGTCTGTGCGCGCCGAGCTGCGGTATTGGCGGGCAAACTGATCCAGTGGCGGTGCGATGTATTCTCCGAGAACCGCGCCAAGAACCGCCAGGATGAAACCTGATATCGACACAGACATCGCGAGTCGCGGCGCTGAAATGCCAGCCGCGCGCATCGCGATTAACTCGCTGTTGCCCGCCAGCGCTCCGAGACCGAGCAGCGCACCGAGCAGCGTCGCGACCGGCAGCATCTCAACAGCCAACAGCGGCAAACGCAGCGCGGTATACAAAACCGCGCCACTGGTTGTGTAACTCCCTTCACCGGTGTTGTCGAGCTGCCCGATGAACTCGATGAACCCTGCCAATGCCAGCAGTACCAGCAAGACCAGCCCGGTCGCCGCGATCACGGTCTTCAGAAGATAACTGGTGACGAGCCTCATGCGTTTACCACCCGAGCCAATCGCAATTTTCGAAACCAACCATTTTGGCTGGCAAACAACGCCAGCGTGATCACCAACACCAGTGCGTGTACGCTCCAGATCCCTAGCTGCGGTGGCAGTTGCCCGCGTTCTACCCACACCTTTGCGGCGCCAAGCAGGTTGAAATAGATGATGAACGTCAACACACCGATAGCGAGTTTGCCGTAGCGACCCTGACGCGGCTGGCTACGCGACAGCGGGATCGCGAGTAGCGCCAGCAACAGCGTTGATACGGGCACAGACCATCGCCATTGCAGTTCCGCGATCGACAGTGGGTCGGCGCGTTGCATTAACGATCGCGTTGACATCGCCTCGGCGCTGAGTTCCGGTGCTTTGACGGGTGGTAGCGCATAAGGCAAGCCGTATTCATCGAACTCGAACACCTGAAACGCGGCGCTGCCGGGTGTACCGACATAACGACGGCCTTCGCTCAGCACAATGAATCGACTGTCATCGTCCGCGATCGTTTGTCGCCCCGCGCGTGCCAGCACAATCTCAAGCACCTGACCTGACCTGCGTTGCAGGAACACGTTGCTCAGTTGCCCGTCCTGATCAACCGCCTCTGCAAAGACCACAATGCCATTGTCGCCATTGCTGACAAAGCGACCCGCTTCCAGCGCCGACAAGTCGACACGCCGCTCCGATTCGGCCGCGATTTCTTCGATGCGTTGTAAAGAATGTGGCGCCACCACCAGTGCTAACCAGGCGACGGCGGTGGCAAGGGGTACTGCCAGCCAGACCAACGGGCGAATCAACCCCGACGGTCCGATGCGACAGGCCATCATAGCGGGCAGCTCACTGTCGCTGTACAAGCGCGCGAGCGCGAGCATCACCGCCAGAAATAACCCAAACGGCACAATGATCGTCAGGTACTGCAGCGCCGTCAGGCCGATTACCGCGAACACGGCCTCCTTGGCGACCTTATCCTGTGCCGCGTCCCCGAGTACGCGCGCAAATTGGTTAGACAGCAGGATCGTCAGCAACGTCAATGTGACGAATAGCCACGTCTGCGCGGTTTCTCTCAGGATGTAGCGATCAAGTATTCTGAACATCCGGCACCGACTTCGCGCACACATCGTCCCCGCCAGCCACCCGAGCGCGTGACATGGCGTCTCTTCGATCGGTATACCGCGGACCATCCACATACAGCCCCTTGGAGCGGCGGTCGGGACATTTCGTCGCGGTTACCTTAATTTCAATTCGTGCTTGCAGTATCATTCGCTCTGAATGGAGGGGTGACTCAATTCGTATGTTAGCAGGCGCGGTGGCGGCCGTCCCGGCCGAGGCCGGGTGCCTGTGCACAGCGAATCCGTTTTGCCACAGTGTCGCGTCACGGAGTACTTACATGCAATTCAAGACAACCACTGCTGACGCCGGCAAGCGCAGCACTGCATGCGCCATCGTCGGTGTGTATGACAAAAAGCAGCTTTCGGAAGCCGCACGAGAGATTGATGCTGCCAGTGGCGGGCTCATCTCAGGCCTGCTGGATCAGGGCGATCTGTCAACGCACTTAGGCGCAAGCCATTTGATCGGCCGCGTGGATGGCGCGAAGTGCCGACGAGTCGTGGTTGTGGGCCTCGGCGCGAAAGCCAACTTCGGTCGCCGCGAATTTTACAAGGCCGCGATCGCTGGCCTGACCGCGATCAAATCCTCTCAGGTGAGCGAGGCAACGTTTTATCTGACGGCAGAGGACACAGTGGATTGCGATGCCTACTATCGCGGCAGACTGGCCGCGCAGGCGCTCGGCGAACATCGCTATCGCTACGCAGATATGAAGAGCCGCAACAAGCCCACCACACCAAAACTGAAGACGCTGACACTGGCAGCCGCAGAGCGTGGCGACAGCGCAGAGCTGGAACAAGGCGCTAGCCACGGTGCCGGCATCGTCACGGGGATGAATCTAACGAAAGATCTCGGCAATACGCCGGCGAACATCTGCCACCCCACCTATCTGGCCGATACTGCCAGAAAGCTCGCCAAGCGCTATGCCAAGCTCAGTGTGAACGTTTTGGACGAGCCGGATATGGCGGCCCTCGGTATGAACTCGCTGTTGTCGGTAGGCTTTGGCTCGGAGCAGCCTTCCAAACTGATCCACCTCGATTACCGCGGCGGTGCCAGCGATGAGCCCCCCGTCATTCTGGTCGGCAAAGGCATCACATTCGATACCGGAGGCATCTCGCTGAAGCCAGGGCCGGCGATGGACGAAATGAAATACGACATGGGCGGCGCCGCATCGGTCCTCGGCTGCATGGCGGCCGTCGCTGCTATGAAATTACCCATCAACCTGATGGTGATCGTGCCGAGTGCGGAAAATATGCCGAGCGGCCGTGCGACGCGGCCTGGCGATATCGTCAAGAGCATGTCCGGCATCACCATCGAGATTCTGAACACCGATGCGGAAGGCCGTCTTATCCTGTGTGATGCACTGACATACGCGCAGCAATTCAAACCAGCCGCATTGATCGACGTCGCCACACTGACCGGCGCCTGCGTCATCGCGCTCGGCCATCACCGCGCTGGTGTCATGAGCAATAACGATGTGCTGGCAACCGAGATTATCGATGCCGGCGAGCGCGCGGTAGACCGCGCCTGGCACCTACCGCTCGATCAGGAATACACCGATCAGCTCAAGAGCAATTTCGCCGATTTTGCCAATATTGGCGGGCGCGAGGGCGGCGCGATTACGGCAGGAGCGTTCCTGTCGCAGTTCACGAAAAAAGCCAACTGGGCACACATCGATATAGCCGGCGTCGCGTGGCGCGGCGGCGCGAAAAAAGGCTCCAGTGGCCGACCGGTGCCGCTGCTGGTCGACTATCTGCTGACGAAGCACTGCTGAAATTGTCGCGCGTCGATTTTTATATCCTGTCGGATAGCGCGGCCACGGCGCGTGAACAATTCGCCTGCCGTCTGGTCGCGAAAGCAGCCGGGCTATCGAACCGTGTGCATGTTTTACTCGACAACGAATCGACACTTGACGCGCTGGACACGCTGCTCTGGACTTTTAGCGATGACAGCTTTGTTGCTCACGATCGCTGGCCGGACGACGACATCGCCGCTTCAGTCACCCTGGGACTCAGCCAGGATGGTATCCCTGAAGGCGCCGACGTCTGCGTCAATTTAAGTGATACGCTGGTCTCCGACGATTGCGCCAGAGTCGCGGAAATCGTCGCTGCCGACGAAGTGGCTCGGGCCGCCGGTCGACAGCGTTTTGCCGAATACCGTGACCGATCTGCAGAAATGAACACCTTTAAGCTCTGACACGCATGCAAGACGACGATATTCCTATCATCACGAACGTGGTACGCCGTGATCGACGAGCGGATCTGACGCTGACGGCGGAGCAGCGGCAGTCGATTACGAACGAAGTCACGGCAATGACCAATACGATGCTGGATGAGCTGCTCAACGATACGGCAGAGCAGGTTCGCGCGGTGCTGTACGAACAACTACAGCTGCGACTTGCGGACTCACTACCCGCGATTATCGAATCCGTCATCCAAAACCATCTCGATCAGCGCAAGGGCCAGTAGCTTCGGTGCTGGCGCCCTCGCGCGCGACTCATTAGACTCTCGGCGAGAGCTTTGACCCTGCACGGACCATCCATGGACAAGACCTACCAACCCCACAGTATCGAACGCCGACATTATGAGCGCTGGGAAGCTGAGGGCCGTTTCAAGCCTGCTGGCGGTGACACATCATTCTGCATCGTCATCCCACCACCGAATGTCACGGGTACGCTGCACATGGGGCACGCGTTTCAGGACACGATCATGGACACGCTCACGCGCTATCACCGTGCCCGCGGCGAAAATACGCTGTGGCAACACGGTACCGATCACGCGGGCATTGCCACACAAATGGTCGTCGAGCGGCAACTGAATGCGGCGGGTACGTCCAAGCGTGATCTCGGGCGTGATGCTTTCGTCGAGAAGGTGTGGGAATGGAAAGCGCAGTCGGGCGGGCGAATCAACGACCAACTCCGACGTATGGGCGCGTCGGTCGACTGGAGTCGCGAACGGTTCACGATGGACGAGGGCCTGTCGGATGCCGTGCGCGATGTCTTCGTGCAACTGTACGAAGAAGGGCTGATCTATCGCGGCAAGCGACTGGTGAACTGGGATCCGGTATTGCATACCGCACTGTCGGATCTTGAAGTGTTGTCAGAAGACGAATCCGGACACCTCTGGCATTTTCGCTACCCTGTCGCCGACTCTGACGATGTCCTCGTCGTGGCGACGACACGTCCCGAAACGATGCTCGGCGATACCGCCGTGGCGGTGCACCCGGACGACGAGCGCTATCAGCATCTGGTTGGCAAAGAGGTTCATCTGCCTCTTACCGATCGATTGATTCCGATCATTGCTGACAACTATGTCGATCCTGAGTTTGGCACCGGCTGCGTCAAAATCACTCCGGCACACGACTTCAACGATTACGACATTGGCCAGCGACACGATCTGCAGATGATCAATGTGCTGACCGACGATGCGTCCATTAACGACGATATGCCGGCTGCCTACCGGGGCATGGATCGCTTCGAGGCACGCAAACAAGTCGTCGCTGATCTGGATGCACTCGGCTTGCTGGATAAGATCGAACCGCACCAGCTCAAGGTGCCGCGCGGCGACCGCAGCGGTGCGGTGGTGGAGCCTTACCTGACCGATCAGTGGTACGTCAAAATCCAACCGCTGGCCGATCCCGCGATCAAGGCGGTTGAACGCGGCGACATTCGATTTGTACCAGAGAACTGGTCGAAGACGTACTTCGATTGGATGCACAACATCCAGGACTGGTGTATCAGCCGTCAACTGTGGTGGGGACATCGCATTCCCGCGTGGTATGACGAGTCGGGGAACGTCTACGTCGGCAAGGACGAGCCGTCGATTCGCGAGCAGCATGGGCTCGCAGAGGACATCGCGCTAAGGCAGGACAATGATGTTCTCGACACCTGGTTTTCATCAGCGTTGTGGCCGTTCAGCACGCTCGGATGGCCGGAGAAGACACCGGAGCTTGAACAGTTTTATCCGACCAACGTGCTCGTCACCGGGTTCGATATCATATTTTTCTGGGTCGCCAGAATGATCATGTTCGGGCTGAAGTTCGCTGGCGACGTCCCGTTTCGCGAAGTCTATATTCACGGCCTCATTCGTGATCAGGATGGGCAAAAGATGTCCAAGACGAAAGGCAACGTGCTCGACCCGATCGACCTGATTGATGGCATCGACCTCGAGTCGCTGGTGGCCAAACGTACGACGGGGTTAATGCAACCGCATTTGGCACCGCGTATCGAAAAGGCCACACGCCGCCAGTTCCCGGATGGGATTCCGGAATACGGTACCGACGCGCTACGATTCACGTTTGCGTCACTCGCAACCACAGGGCGTGATGTTCGTTTCGATCTCGGTCGCATCGAAGGCTACCGTAATTTCTGCAATAAGCTCTGGAACGCGTCACGATTCGTTATGGCGAGTTGCGAGGCAATCGATTACTCAGCGCCAGCCGCAGACTCGGACATCAGCGATCGCTGGATTCGCGCCCGCCTGCGTAGCATGGTCGCCGAAGTCGACCGCCAATTCTCGCGCTATCGGTTGGATCTGGCCGCACAGGCGATCTATGAATTCACGTGGAACGAGTATTGCGATTGGTATCTCGAGCTCAGCAAAGCAACGCTTTACGCTGATGACGCGAGTGCTGCCAGTCAGCAGGCAACGATGCGTACGCTGATCGATACGCTCGAGACGCTGCTGCGCGTGCTGCATCCGATCATGCCGTTCATCACCGAAGAAATCTGGCAACGTATCGCGCCGCTCGCCGGCGTCGAGGGCAGCTCGATTTGCGACCGCAGCTGGCCGGTGCTGAGCGATGCTGAGCAGGACGATGACGCCGAACGCGACATGCAATGGCTGCAGACTTTCATTCTGGGTATCCGCCAGATTCGCGGGGAAATGGACATCGCACCAGGTAAGCCATTGAGCGTGATGCTGGAGAATACGAGCGACACCGATCGCGATGCCGTCACCACACATCAGCGTGTATTGTCACGCGTTGCCAACCTCGATACGGTGACAATCGCTGACAGCGGAGATGCGATCCCGCCCTCCGCCACGGCGCTGGTCGTCGACCTGCGACTGCACGTGCCGATGGCCGGTCTGATCGATGTCGACAAGGAGCGAGACCGACTCTCGCGCCAGATCAAGAAATCAACAGCGGATCTCGCTCGGACCGAGGCCAAGCTCAGCAACCCGAGTTTTGTGGACCGTGCCCCTGCGGCGGTGGTCGAAACCGAAAAGCAGCGGCTGTTGGAGCATCAGCAACAACTTGGCCAGCTCAAGGCTCAGCTCGAGAACCTCGAGAAAATCGGATAGCCGGGCAGCGCGTACAGTGCGCTGGATCACACTCTGACGCCTGCGAGCGTGCGCCTCAGGGATTTTTTCGCCATGATGGTGGTCGAACCCATGGATCGAGATACCCACTGTGACGACCAGCATGCCTCTCACCGCTATCGCCAACCCCGATGATGCCCGCGCCGCACTGAAAGCTTCCATCGAGGCGCTAGACACCATCATTCTCGGCAAAACGACGCAAATCAAGCTCGCTGTAAGCTGCTTGCTAGCCAATGGTCACTTGCTGATTGAGGACGTCCCGGGAGTTGGCAAAACCACGATGGCGCGCGCGCTCGCGCGCGTGCTTGGCCTCGACTTTGCCCGTGTCCAGTTCACGAGCGACTTGTTGCCTGCCGATATCACCGGCATCTCCGTTTATCAGAAGGACAGCGGTGAGTTTCGGTTTCTGGAAGGTCCAGTATTTACGCAGATGTTGTTGGCCGACGAAATCAATCGCGCGACGCCGAAAGCGCAGAGCGCATTGCTGGAGGCGATGCAGGAACAGCAGGTGACCGTCGATGGTCAGGCCTACTCTCTGCCCGACCCGTTTTTTGTCGTCGCCACGCAAAACCCCGCTGACCAGATTGGTACGTTTGCACTGCCCGAGTCACAGCTCGATCGCTTCTTGCTGCGCGTCCAACTGGGCTATCCGACTCCGGAATTCGAACGCGTACTGCTTTCCGGGCAGCACCAATCCCAGTCGCTTGACAGCGTACCGGCGGCACTGACACCCGCGGGCATCGACACCCTGAAGTCGCTCGCTCAGCAGGTCAAGTTGTCTGAGCCGCTGCTCGACTACGTGCAGGCGCTTCTGAATTACACGCGCGACAGCGGTTTGTTTGTCCATGGACTTTCGCCGCGCGCCGGTATCGCGCTGACGGCGGCTGCCAGAGCGTTCACATTGATCGAAGAACGCAATGCAGTCTATCCGGAAGATATTCAGCAAGTGTTCGCCGCACTGGCCGGTCATCGACTGAACGCCGCCGGAGACAACCGTCACGTGTCGACCAGCGAACTTGTCGCGTCCGTGCTCGACGCGGTACCCATTCCCTGATTCCGGTATTGAGCGATCGGCATGGCCGCTGAACTCACCGCCCGGCAACCCGGTAATCCCTGGCGACGACTGCGCGCGGGCCTAAGTCGTCGCGTGTCATCGTGGGTGCGGCGTCGCCAGGGCAGCGAATCGCTGCCCCTCTCTCTGAGAGCCAAACGGCTGTATATCCTGCCAACGTCGATCGGCGTCACGTTTGCGATCGTAGCCTTCGCGATGCTGCTCGGCTCGATGAACTACAACAACTCGATGGGCTTCGCACTGACCTTTCTACTAGCCGCGACCGGCTTAATCGCGATGCACCGTTGCCACCAGAACCTGTCCGGATTAAGGGTAGAGCAAATCACAACGCAACGCGCGTTCGCCGGACAATCACTGCCGGTGAGCCTCGTGGTTAAACACAACGGCGCCGGCGAACGCCTCGACATTCGCGCGGTACTCGGCCAACGACGCAGTCAGCCGATCGATGTCGACAACGCTCGACCGCAGACGTTATCGCTTTCGATTCCAACCGACCAACGCGGTCCGCTTTCACTACCGCGGGTTGGATTGAACACCACCTTTCCATTGGGATTACTCTATTGCTGGGCGTGGATCTATGTCGATCAAGAGGCCCTGATCTGGCCGGCCCCCGCCAGCGATGCACCACAGCGACCGCTCAGCCACAGTGACGAAGACGGCGAGCGTGGTGGCAGTGGCGAAGAAGATTTTGCGGGCCTGCGCGATTACCAGCGCGGTGACTCCTCGAAGCGCGTTGCCTGGAAAACCTTCGCGCGTAGCGGCCAGCTCAAGTCTCGTCAATTTGAAGGCGGCAGCGTATCGACCAGCTGGATCGACCTCGACTCGGTGCCCAGCGGGGACATCGAGTATCGCCTGAGTGTCTTGTGCCGCTGGATTCTGGATGCCGATGCCGCTGGCGACCATTATGGCCTGCGCCTGCCAGGGCTTGAGATCGACCCGGGCGTCGGACGGGCACACCGGGATCAGTGCCTAGATGCTTTGGCCCGTATCCCGCACAGCAATCCGGTGACGGCGTGAGTATCAACACGCCACATCTCCGCCACAGCCTGCCATGGACCATTGGCGCACTGATCGTGTGCTTCGCCCCTCAGGTGCTGAGCAAGCCCCTATGGATCTCAGCCCTAATTATTGCCTGCGCTGCGATCCGTGGACTGGCGCTGGCAAACCAGCGCGATTTGCTACCGATCTGGCTCCGGACACCGCTCGGCATCGTGTGTTTTCTCGCGGTGTTGTACAGCTATGGCGGTATCAACGGTGTTGATCCGGGCAGCGCCCTGCTCGCGGTAATGGCGGCGATGAAGTTGCTCGAAACACGCAATCGCCGTGATCAGTTCGTGCTGCTATTCATCTGCCTGTTTATGATGCTGTCGACGTTCTTGCAAGAGCAGTCGATCTGGTCGGTGTTGTATCTTGTGGTCGCATTCCTTGTGACGCTGACCGCCTGGAATGTCGTTGCGCGTGAAGGTACCGCGCGACCCGCAAGTTGGTATCTGCGCCAGGCTGGATTAGGGTTCGCACTGGCAACACCCCTACTGGCTGCCATGTGGATTCTCTTCCCGCGCGTGCCCGGTCCGTTCTGGGCAATACCGACGCAATCGGGTAATGCCAATACCGGTTTATCGAGCACGATGAGTCCCGGTGATATATCCGCGCTCAGCGAATCGAATGCGGTCGCGTTTCGTGTCAGCTTCAGCGATGCTGCGCCCAGACAAGGCGACCTGTACTGGCGTGCGATCGTCATGCAACGATTCGACGGCCGGAGCTGGTCGGCCGACGAACCCACCTTCTCGTCGAGCGCCCGATTACAGATCGAGCAGAATGGTACGCCAACGCGCTATCGCATCACGATGGAGCCCACACAACAGCGCTGGTTGTTCGCGCTGGACATGCCGACCCAGTGGCGAAAAGATGGCGTCTACATGAGCGGGTACCATACGCTCGAACGGCGTCGCCCGGTGGACGAGCGACTGAGTTACAACGTGACGTCTCACACCGAAGCAGCCACGGCCCTCCAACTCTCAAGCTCAGCGCAGGATTGGTATACCCGCTTACCGAGTAGCGGCAATGACGATGCACGCGCACTCGCCGCTCAAATGCGTGAAGCGAGCGGTAGCAGCAGCGACTATGTCAATCGAGTGTTGCGCTACTTCCGCGATGAACCGTTTTACTACACGCTGACACCCCCCGCACTCGGGCGTAATTCGGTGGATGAGTTTTTGTTCCGTTCGCGACGCGGATTTTGCGAGCACTACGCCTCGTCGTTTACCTTCATGATGCGAGCGGCTGGTATTCCGGCGCGCATTGTCGCCGGTTACCAGGGTGGCGAGCGCAATCCACTGAGCGATCATTGGACTGTCCGTCAATCGGACGCGCACGCCTGGTCAGAGGTATGGCTCGCTGGTCGCGGCTGGACGCGCGTCGATCCGACAGCAGCCGTCGCACCATCGCGCATCGAGCAAAATCTGGAAAGTGCGTTGCGAGAATTCGGTGAATTCGAGCCCGGTGCTTTCGAGCTTCCGTTCATGGAGCGACTGCAACTCACGTGGGACATGATCAATGCAAAATGGAACGAATGGGTTTTAGGCTTCGGCCCCGAGACGCAGCGAAACTTTTTCGAATGGCTGGGTCTGTCCGATCCCGACTGGCGCGACCTCGTGATTATTTTGGCGATCTTGCTCGTGTCCATCATGGCCGGCATTACACTGTGGCTTGCCTGGATGCACCGCGCGCCCAAACCTGATGCTGCGTTGGCACAGTTCCAGCGTCTGCAGCGTCGCCTGCGATTGCCTGCGCAAATCGGCGAAACGCCCAGCGACTACGCGCAACGAGCGATTGCCGCCAACCCGGCACAGCAGCGCGAAATCGAAGCGGTCATCTGGCACTATCTGCGTGCCCGTTATGCCGACGATGCACGAGCCGGTGGTCGACTGAAAACGTTGCTTAGCGGTATCAAACGGAACTGACTAAGACTCGCGCTCGGGCACATGCACCCGCGACAGCAGCGCAAGACCGCCAATAAATAGCGGTATCAATACGATGATCGAGACTTTTGGATTGTCGGTTACGAGCGCCAACAGACCGATCAGCAACGGCCCGAGTATGGCGGCAAACTTGCCGAGCATCGAGTAGAATCCGAAAAACTCTGACGCCTTCTCCGGCGGGACAAGACGGGCATACAGCGATCGGCTCATGGCCTGCACACCGCCCTGCACGAGGCCTACGCCAATCGCCATCGCGTAGTACTGCCAAACGTCCTCGAGCACGATACCCCAGAGCCCGATAAGCAGGTAGACACTGACGCCGATGTAGATGGCCCGCTTCGGCCCGATACGGTCACCAAGCCAACCAAAACCCAGTGTCGCGGGTACGCCGATGATGTTCGTGATGAGCAGCGCCAGCATAAGGTCGTTCTGCTCGAAGCCGAGACGCAGGCCGAAATTCGTCGCCATGAGAAACAGTGTGTGCACGCCATCGATGTAGAGCCAGTACGCCAGCAGGAACATGCCAAGGTTCTTGTACTGACGAATCTCTCGAAATGTCCCGATGAGCGTACGATAGCCATCGACGATCGCGCGCCCTAATGACGGCCCCGCGTTCTTTTGCTCCTTGACGAACAGGACAAGCGGAATGGTGAACACGAGCCACCACACAGCCACCAAAGCAAACGCGAGCTGTGTGGCCACAGCGGCATTGGCAAGTCCGAACGTCTCCGGCGACTGCACCATCCAAAGGTTGAACAGGAACAACAAGACACTCGCGCCGTAGCCCATGCTGAAGCCCAGCGCCGACACTTGCTCGAACTCGTCAGGCTTGGCCACATTGACGATCAGTGAATCGTAAAACGTGTTGGCGCCGTAAAAGCCGACGAGCGCAATGAGATACAGGCCCAACGCTGTTTGCCATTGCCCCTGACCCACGAAATACAACCCACCCGTCGACGTCAACGCCACGCCGGTAAACATGATCTGGAACCGTTTGCGCGCACCGCCCGCATCAGCAATGGCGCCGAGAACTGGCGCCACAAATGCAATGATCAGGCTGGCTGCCGCGGTCGTCAGGCCCAGGCGCGCAGTCACCAGTGACCCCTCGGTGCCCTCCGCCCAGTAGTTGCTCAGGAACACGGGGTACAGCGTCGCGACAACCGATAGTGCGAACGCCGAGTTGGCGCAGTCGTAGAGTACCCAACCGAGTATGGGGCGCTTCTTCAACAATTTCAGGGCCATGTCTGCGCTCCCGTGTTATCGGCGTCTAAAGCTCGCGTGTCGCGCGAAACACAACATCCGGCCAGCGTTCTTCGGTCAGTTGCAGATTGACGCGTGTCGGAGCGACATAGACTAATGCCTCCGCATGATCGCGAGCCAGGTTGTCGTGCGCCTTCTTCTCGAACTGCGCCAGCATTTTCGCATCCGTACACTCTACCCAACGCGCTGTGTACACATTGACTTGCTCGAACTGACACTCGACGCCATATTCCTCACGCAGCCGGTGCGCGACCACATCAAACTGCAGAATACCCACAGCGCCAAGAATCAAATCATTGTTGCGCAATGGCTTGAACAATTGCGTCGCGCCCTCCTCACAAAGCTGAGCAAGACCTTTTTTCAGTGCTTTCAATCGCAATGGATCGCGCAACACGGCCCGCCGGAAAATCTCAGGCGCAAAACTTGGGATACCCGAGAAGTTGATCGTATCGCCTTCGGAGAAACTATCGCCAATATTGATCGTGCCGTGGTTATGCACACCGATAATGTCACCAGCGACCGCGGAATCAGCATGCTGACGGTCCGCCGCCATGAATGTGATGGCCTCCGGGACCTTGATCTCCTTCTCGAGGCGCATGCTCTTCAGCTTCATGCCCGGTCGAAAACGTCCCGAACAAACCCGCATGAAGGCAATGCGATCTCGGTGTGCAGGATCCATGTTCGCTTGAATCTTGAACACGAAGCCTGACAGCTTGTCCTCATCGGGCGATACCAGGCGCTCCTCGGCCTCACGCGGCTGTGGCAACGGGGCTTGCTCAACGAAACCATCCAGCAATTCCTTGACGCCAAAATTGCTAATCGCAGAGCCAAAAAAGACGGGAGTCTGTCGGGCTGCCAGGTATAGATCGCGATCAAACGGTGCGTAGACGCCCTGAATCAGCTCGATCTCATCGACGAAGTCCTGCCAGTCATCGCCGATCCACTCGCGCGCAGCATCGGAGTGCAAGCCGTCGATTGTCTCCGTCACACCCGCGCGGTGTTTGGTCTCATCGGCCTGATAAACAAAAATCTTGTCATCCAACAAATGATAGACGCCACGCAACGCGCGCCCCATGCCGATGGGCCAGGTAACCGGGGCGCACGTGATCGATAGCACCGACTCGATCTCGTCGAGCAGCTCGATTGGCTCACGCCCCTCGCGGTCGAGTTTATTGATGAACGTAATGATCGGCGTATCGCGCAAACGACACACCTCCATCAACTTGATCGTCCGCTGCTCGACACCCTTCGCGCAGTCGATCACCATCATCGCCGAATCGACCGCCGTCAGCGTGCGGTATGTGTCTTCCGAGAAGTCTTCGTGACCGGGTGTATCGAGCAAATTCACGACATGGTCACGATACGGAAATTGCATCACCGATGAGGTCACGGAGATGCCCCGCTCCTGCTCGAGCTTCATCCAGTCGGACGTTGCATGCCGACTGGCCTTACGACCCTTGACAGTGCCGGCCAGCTGGATAGCACCACCGAACAGCAGCAGCTTTTCTGTCAACGTCGTTTTGCCGGCATCCGGGTGCGAGATGATCGCGAACGTGCGGCGACGTTCGATCTCTTGCCTAAGATCAGACATGAAAAATAGATTCCAAAAATTACAGCGTTAAGGACAGCACCAACGCGTCCTCGCGAGCACCGCCAGCCGCCTTGTAGTAGTCGCGGCGCAAGCCAACACTCGAAAAGCCAATGCTCTTGTACAAGTTCGTTGCCGCCAGGTTGGAGGGCCGCACTTCCAGAAACATCGTCTTGACGCGTTGACGGCGCGCCTCGCTAATCAGTCTTAGCAACAGACTCAGCGCATACCCGCGGCGTCGAAATGCGGGTGCGATGCAAATATTCAAGACGTGCGCCTCGCCCGCGGCAACCGACAATATCGCATAGCCACGCAATTCGGCTTCCTGCTCAACGACCAAACAGACGTAGCCTGCCAAGATGCAGTCACGAAAAATGCCGAGACTCCACGGAAAGTCATAGCTCTGCGACTCGATCCGACTGACCGCCTGAATGTCCTGATGGTGCATACGGCGAACGAGCGGCAGCAGTTGATCACTCGCCGCACTCATGCCGCCGACTCCAGCAATGCACGCACGCGCTTCAAATCCTGCCATGCCTGTTGCTTAGCGGATGGCGTGCGCAACAGATAGGCCGGATGGTAGGTCACGACAACCGGTACACCGTGTTCTGGCAGCGGTTTCGGCTCGCCGCGCATTTTGCCAAGCGGCTTATCCTCACCCAGTAACTGGCGTGCGGCAAAACGCCCGACGGCTAGCACAACAGCGGGGTTGATCTGCGCAATCTGTTGCTCGAGGTAGCCACGACAAGCGTGCATCTCGTCATTGCGCGGATCCCGATTCTGGGGCGGACGACACTTCAACACGTTGGCGATGAACACACTATCGCGTGCCAGGCCGATGGCCGCCAACATCCGCGTCAGCAACTGTCCGGCGCGGCCCACGAACGGCTCACCGAGGCGGTCTTCCTCGGCCCCGGGCGCTTCCCCCACGATGAGCAGATTGGCGTAGCGGCTGCCGGTGCCAAACACCGCGTGCGTGCGAGTCTCGTGCAGGCGGCACTGGGTGCAGCGTGTCACGTCGTGTCGCAGCAACGCCCATTGCCGCGCCGCATCCGGTGCGGCATTGGCTGCGCTCGTCTCATCACTGGCGGCCACTGACGCTGCCGGGGGCGCATCATCGCGCTTGGTGCTGGGTACGATAACGTCAATCGTCGGCGCCGTCTCCGCCTGGTCAGACGCTGACTGTAGCGGCCGCCAGACATCGATGCCCAATGCATCGAGATATGCGAGGCGACGAGTCTCATCCATCCCGTCGTACCTCATCGTCATCCTCAAACGTATCGTCGTCGGGCTCATCCAACACCGTGAGTCTGCCGGGCGACTTGCCGAGGAACCACAACAATGGACCCGATGCCGTGTAGCCGAGAAAAATGACGAACAAGACCAACGGCGGATCGATAGAGATCAGCGCGATGATCAGAGGAATCAATAACAGATACGCGAACGACACGCGTCCACCGAGATTGATCGTCTTGAAACTGTAGTAGCTTAGATTACTAACCATCAGAGCGCCGGCGACAGCGGTAATGACAAAAGCCAACACAAGGCCACTGAACCCACCGATACCATACTTGGCGCTGAGCCAGATAAACGCGGCGACCAGTGCCGCCGCACTGGGACTCGGGAGACCCTGAAACCAGGCTTTGCCATACGTTGACGGGGCAGAGTTAAATCGCGCCAGACGCAACGCCGCCGTGACAGCGAACAGAAAGGCGACCAACCAGCCGATGCGACCCCACGCAACGGAATACTCAAGCAGCCTTGCCACACCCCATTGGTAAACCACGACGGCAGGCGCCAAACCGAAACTGACCATGTCCGACAGACTGTCGTATTCCTGCCCGAAGTCCGACTGAGTCGCGGTCATACGGGCAACCCGCCCGTCGAGACCATCCATGACCATCGCTACAAACACCGCGATCCCGGCCTTCGCAAAGTTGCCGTCGATCGCGGCAACGATGGCATAAAACCCCGCAAACAACGCGAGCGTTGTGAACAGGTTCGGCAATAAATAAATGCCGCGCGTGCGCGGCTTGGAATCGGTCATCGTGAAGCTCGCTGGAGGCCGCTGGCGTTCGATAATTACAGTGTGCCACGAACGCACCTAGACAAGCCAACTGTAGGCGTTAGACGGCGTTCAGACAGCCTGTTCCTCAGGTGCCACGGTCACTTCCTCTTTGCGACGGTCGCGGCGCAGCTCCGCGAGGATATCAGCAGTTGCGAGCACGCGGTCACCGACCGCGACCCGCGGCATCGCGTCTGCCGGCAGATAGACTTCGCAAATTCTGGCTAATCGCAAGAATCCGCAGCGATGCCCGTGCCCGACGCGCTCGCCATAGCGCCTAAAGGCCTGTGGCGTGGATAGCCAACCGCCCTTGGAAAACGTCACAACGACATCGTCGCCCTCGTCGGTGCGAAGCCACATACCACCACGCCCGCTCATGCGCGAGCCTTCCCGCGCGTTGTCGCGTGGATCAAAAATCATGCCCTCGACCGGTGCACGGATCGTATACGCACCCAACGGGTTCACGCGGATCACCACCCGCAACGATTCGCGATCCAGCAACCCCGAGCGCGTCTTTTCCACGCTGATCACTTTGCCATCGCAGGGCGCAAGCACAGCGCGCGGTCGCAGCGGTGCCTGTCGTACCGGGTCCTGAAACAGCGCGATGAGAAAAGCCACCGGGATCAATACGGGCAGCGCGTACAAGGGCCCAATCAGTTTGGCAATGGCAATGGCGATGACCGCGCAAGCCACAAACCACCAAATTCCCTCGCTCGCAAATGCAGAGTGTCGGCGCACAGCGTATTCCGGCTAAAAACGAGGCTCGATTCTATACGTGACGACCGCTTGCCCGCTACAATGCGCGTCACGTTGATGGCAAAGCACCCCAATGAAAGTATCTGCGCTCAATCTCAATACCTTGAAGGAAGATCCGGCTGAGGCCGAGGTGATCAGTCATAAACTGATGCTTCGTGCCGGCATGATCCGTCGGCTCACCTCTGGCATCTTCACCTGGATGCCGCTCGGCCTGCGCGTGCTGCGGAACGTCGAGCGAATCGTGCGCGAAGAAATGAACCGCGCGGGCGCACTCGAGTTGCTGATGCCGGCGGCACAACCGGCAGAGCTGTGGCAGGAGTCCGGACGCTGGGACCAATATGGCCCGCTGTTGCTGCGCATGAAAGACCGCCATGACCGGGACTACTGCGTTGGGCCAACGCATGAGGAAGTCATGACCGACGTCGCGCGGCGTGAGCTTCGCTCGTATAAGGACCTGCCGGTCTGCTACTACCAGATCCAGACCAAGTTTCGTGACGAGATTCGCCCGCGTTTCGGGGTCATGCGTTCGCGCGAGTTCATCATGAAAGATGCCTACAGTTTCAATGCGGATGAGGCATCGCTGCAGCAGAGTTACGACGCGATGGCCGACGCGTATACGCGGGCGTTCACACGCATGGCACTACGCTTTCGCAAGGTGGATGCGGACAGTGGCGAAATCGGTGGCGCGCGCTCCCAGGAGTTTCACGTGTTGGCCGACTCTGGCGAAGACGCGATCGCGTATTGCGAAGCGGACGATTACGCCGCCAATGTTGAACTGACGCCGACCCGGGCCGTCGGGCCTGCACGGGACGCAACAGCGCCACTGCAACGCATCGACACACCCGGCGTGAAAACCATGCAGCAGGCGTCCGACGCACTCGGTTTGCCACTCGAACGTCTGGTCAAGACGCTGGTTGTCGCAGGTGTTGACGGTCCTGTCGCGCTGGTGCTCCGCGGCGATCATGAATTGAACGCCGTGAAAGCCGCCAAACAGCCGCTGGTCGCATCACCGCTGCGGATGGCTGAGCCGGCAGAGATCGTTGCGGCAACCGGCGCGCCGCCCGGGTCCGTCGGGCCGGTTGGATTAGACATTCCTGTGTTGATCGATCATGCCGCCGGCGCCCTGGCCGATTTTGCGTGCGGCGCCAATACCAAGCACGTGCATCTGACGGGCGTGAATTGGCAACGTGATGTTGCGCTGGCTGACACCGTCGATCTGCGCAATGTCGTTGCCGGCGACCCATCACCCACGGGCAGCGGACCGTTGTCGATCGCTCGCGGTATCGAGGTGGGACACATTTTTCAGCTGGGCACGAAATACTCCGAGTCCATGGATGCGACGGTACAGGATGAGCATGGGCAAGCGATGGTCATGCAGATGGGATGCTACGGCATCGGTATCACGCGCGTCGTCGCTGCGGCGATCGAGCAGAACCACGATGATCGCGGCATCATCTGGCCAGAACCGCTGGCCCCGTGGCAAGTCATTATTATCCCGATCAATGCCCACCGGTCGGAGGCCGTTGCACAAGAGGCCGAGTCGCTCTATCAAACGTTGCTCGGCGCTGGCATCGAGGTGTTACTCGATGATCGCGACGCAAGACCGGGCGCCAAGTTTGCGGATGCCGAACTGATCGGCATCCCGCATCGCGTCGTCATTGGCGATCGCGCGTTGAAGCAAGGTCACCTCGAGTACCAGCATCGTCGTGATGCTGAGGCCAGCGCCCTGAACCGTGATGAAGTTCTCAAACGTCTGGGCGTTGTCTGATTTATGTTAACGGGATGAACAGGCGATCCTTTTTGAGCGCGTCCGGTTTGCTGGTGGTAACGCCATCGCTTGCGCACGCCGCAAAATCGACAGAGCGCGATCCAGCGCTGGCCAATGCACTGCGCCTCGCTGCGCGTGAGGCCAACACTTTCGAAGACCGCTTCGATGCTGAAGTGTGGTTAAAAGATATGTCCGGCCGTCTGGGCTCGCGCGTCAAGGAGCCCGAAGAGCGCGTGGCGATCCTGAAGGGCGTGCATCGCGAGGCGCAAAAAATCGAACTAGCGCCGGAACTAGTGCTCGCGGTCATCGATATTGAAAGCAACTTCGATCGATTCGCGATTTCCTACGCCGGTGCTTGTGGACTGATGCAGGTCATGCCGTTCTGGCTCGATGAAATCGGGCAACCGAACGACAGCTTGTTTGATATCGATACCAATCTCAGAATGGGCTGCACGATTCTGCGCCATTACTACGACCGCGAGAAAGGCGACCTGCATAAGTGCCTGGCACGCTACAACGGCAGCGTGGGTAGCCGACGTTATTCGAACAAGGTGTTGGAGCGACTCAGAAAACGCTGGCGACAGCGATGATTACTAACGCTGCTCCGGATCGCGCTTGATCGGCTGCTCACCCATACGATCTGGCCCGCCCGGTCTTGACTCGGATTGCTCACGAGCCGTCGTTGCGTACTGCTTGGCGAGACCGGCATCGCGCTTGGCGGCAGCATAAGCGCGCCGTTTCAGATTGGCTTCTGCATTGCGCAAACTGACACGCGCCTCAGCCAAGGCCTCCGGCGCATGCTTCGTCGCACCCGCATCAATCGCGGCAGATATCGCCAACCGCGCGTCACTCATTTCCTGAATAGGCGGCGGCACGCTGGCACAACTTGCCAGCAGCAACACACACGCCAACCAGATAATCGCTCTATTCATCGTTTGGAAACGCTACAAAAGCTTGACTTGACCGTCAAGCGTCACGCGAGCCAACGCAAGGTGGCATAATGCGCCGATGACCGCAGCAGACCCGATTATCCTGCACAACCCGCGTTGTTCAAAATCCCGTCAAACCTTGGCCTTACTGCGCGAGGCTGGGCATGAACCGGTGATACGGGAGTACTTGAAGGAGCCGCTGAGTCGTGACGAGCTACAACGCCTCGGCGCACAGCTGATCCACCCGATCAGCGACCTGGTGCGCGGCAACGACGCGCGACCATTGGGTTTCGTCGCCGGTCAGCACGATGTGCTCGAATGGCTGGTCGAACACCCACAGACCATGCAACGACCTGTCGTGATTGCCCGCGGGCGTGCAGCAATCGGCAGACCGCCGGAATCGACACTCACGTTATTCGACGAACCAAACACAACGGACGAAACCTCATGACATCGATACTGGTCGTCTACTACTCACTCAACGGCTCAACCGAGGCACTCGCGCGGGAAATCTGTCGCGGTGTGGATGCTCACGATGGCGCCGAAGCGGTGTTGCGCACGGTACCGCCGGTCAGCGCAAAGTCAGAAGCGGTTGCGCCGAGCGTGCCCGATAGCGGCCCGCCCTACGCCACACGCGACGACCTTGCGAGCTGCGATGGCCTGATCATGGGCAGTCCCACACGCTTCGGCAACATGGCGAGCGCAATGAAATATTTTCTGGATGGCACCAGCGGCGAATGGTTGTCCGGCGCGTTGGCAGGCAAACCGGCCGCCGTGTTTACGTCGAGCGCGTCGATGCATGGCGGTCAGGAGTCAACGCTGCTTAGCATGGCTATTCCGTTGCTACACCATGGCATGTTGTATTGTGGCTTGCCCTACAGTGAACCAGCGCTCAGCGCCACGCAGTCTGGCGGTACCCCCTACGGTGCCAGTCATGTCGCGGGCGAGGATCGCTCAGGCAAACTGAGTGACTCGGAAAAAGCGCTGGCGTTCGCCTTGGGTGCGCGCGTCGCCAGAGTCGCCGAGAAGTTGGCCGATTGATGTTGAATTCGGCGGAAGGTCGACGACTGATCGGCATCGGTGGCTGGCTCGCACTGGCGCTGTGCACGCTGTACTGGCTCTGGGACGCCCGTGGCTCACTACACCCGCTCGTCTGGGTCGTGTTGTTAGCGCCGTTTCTCGCGCTGTTGCCTGGTATGCGCGCCGCGCGACGGAATAGCTGGCTACTCGCCTTGCTTGCCGCTGTCGGCTACGCCACCGTCGGTATGATGGATGCGATCGCCAACCCGGGCAGCATCACCGCGGCGGCGCTTTTGGCCGGCGTCGCCATCGTGACCTTCTTCGTCTTGATCCCCGCCATCCGGACCATGCCGGCCCCACCGAAGCCACCGCCGGAACCCTAGAATAGTTAATAAGCGCATATCTGTTAGCCCACAGCGCTATCGCAAGTCGCTATGCGGCCAGCGATTCATTTTCTTCGCTCAATACGATTCGCTCAGAAAACGACTCCCTGTCCGCCTGATCATTGTCGTGCCACGTTGTAAGGAAGCCAGTCCATGCGCAGTTTTCGGTGTGAGCTAGATGCCGAGTCGACACTTCCGCGGTGAGGGAACTAATTTTTGAGCGAATCGTATTGAGCGAAAAAATTAGGTCGCGAACCGCCCGAAAGAATAACGCAAAATCCTAGTGATCAAATCCTGTCAATTCGGCAGCGCGCTGCAGATCTGCAGCAGACTCTCGCACCAGTCCACGGACAAAGGGCAATGTGAGTTTGCGACCAGACGACAAAGAGTGATGATCGAGTACGCGCAACCATTCAAACAGCGTCGACAACGCACGTGGCAGATGTTTCAGCATGTAGGCGGCCGCGTCCTCTGAGAGGCGCAGGCCGCGCGCTTCGGCACGCTTCAACAGCGCGGCGTATTGATCTTCATCGCTTGGGACGCGCAATCGAAAGCGCGCCAGACTCGATAGCCGACTCTCGACATCGGGCAGCCTAAAACCGCACTCTGCAACATTGCCCGTCGCACTGATCACTAGTCGCCCGTCAAACTTTAGCGCATTCTCGTACAGCAATAGCAGCGCACGCTCCCACTCATCGTTGCCGGCAACCGTGTCAACATCATCCAGACACACCGTCATATTGCCTGGCAAGCCATCGACGCAGCTAGCCGGTAGCGATTGGGTCATCGGCAGAAAGATCGCCTGACCGACCGGCGCGGCCGCGATCACGGCCTGCAATAAGTGACTGCGACCGCTGCTCGGCTCACCGGCCAGCCAGATACCAGGCGTCGGCAACTGCTGTAGTGCCGCGACCGCCTCAACATTCGGGCCGGCATGGTAGGTTTCAAAGCGTGCCTCGACGTCCAGAGTGACGTCGAGCGAGAGTTGGGGTGTCACCATACCAGAGGCTCGCGTCGTGTTATGCGAACCTCAATCGGCATCGCGCTCGGCGTCAGCCTGCTCGGCAGCATCGTCGCCGTCGTGGTCGCTCGATGACGATTCTGCGTCGTCCGGCGTTGCCTGGTCCAGGTAGGCCTCCGCTTCCGGATGTGTACTCAGGAACCGCTGATAAGTGAAACGCACGACGACCGCGATGACAGCGGCCGCCGGTAATGCCAGCAACACACCGAAGAAACCAAACAACTGCCCAAACGCCATGACCGCAAAAATGACAAGCACCGGATGCAGGCCGATACGATCACCAACGAGCTTCGGCGTAAGCACAGAGCCTTCAATGAACTGCGCCACACTGAACACGACAACCACCAGCAACAACATGATACCGCTGTCCGGCGAATTGAGCGCCGTCAGCCCTGCCAGTCCGATGCCAAAAACCAAACCGAGATACGGGACAAAACTAACGATACCGGCAACCACACCGATCGCCAGCGCAAACTGCAGCCCAATCAGCGACAAGCCGATCGTGTAGATCGCCGCCAGGCCGATCATCACCAACAATTGCCCACGCAAAAACGCACCGAGTGTTTCATCGGTCTGACGTGCCAGATCGCTGACGATCGGTCGTTTGTCCGCCGGTATAAGAGCGCCGATACGCGCCACCAACAGATCCCAATCGCGCAACAGATAAAATGTCAGAATCGGGATCAGGAACAGATTCACCACGGCACCGATCAGCGCGCTGCCAGAGCGTCCAACTTGCGCCAGGAAAGATGTACCCCACGCACCCGCCGTCGAACCGAATTGCTCGATCATCGACGACAAGCCGAATTCCGCCTCGCCGACGTCATCACTGATGAAAGCCGCAATGTGTGGCCAGACTTTGTCTTCCAGCAATTGTAGATATCGCGGCAACACGTCCAGCAACGCGCTGACCTGAGACCGCACAAGCGGCAGCAATAGCAGCACCAGCAAAAAAACGACGAGGATCGTCAGCACAAACACGGCCAGCACCGCGACTGGGCGAGGCATACGCAAACGTTGCAATCGATCGGCCAATGGATCGCCGAGATAAGCCAGGAGTCCCGCTGCGACAAACGGTGTCAGCACCGGCGCCAGCGCGTAGAGCAGAAACCCACCTAATGCGAGACCGGCAATCCAGACCATGCGTTGTTCCGAAATCATGCGCTGTGCTCCTTCGCACGTCTGACCCATTCGATCACGTAACCGGCGGTACTGATGGCCATCGTCGCGAGTAGCGCCCACATCAGGCTTTGTGTCGCCCACACCGCCCAGTCGCCTGGCAACGCGATCAAGCCGGTTTGCAACAGCAGCACGGAGACAACGTAGAGCAGCAACAAGACTGTGTTGAGCTTACTCACATTGCTCGGGCGGCCCTCAAGATCGCCATACAAGAAATGATAGGTGATCGCGCCACCCATGATGAGCAGGTCTCGAGCGATGACGAGGAAAGCGAACCAGGCCGGCACAAGTCCGATCCACGCCAGTACGCCAAACGTACCGATGAGCAGCAGCTTGTCAGCGATCGGATCAAGAATTGCACCCAGTTCGCTGCGCCAGTTGAAACGCCTCGCCAACCAACCGTCGATACCATCCGAAAACCCGGCGATAAAAAACAGGCTCACGCCCATTTGATAACGCTCTTCAGCAATCGAGGCGATCACCATGGGCACCAAAGAGATTCGCGCCAACGAAATAGCGTTGGGTATCCAACGCAGTGGCGTACTCACCGCAAACTGTCCTCGGTACGCACACGGAATTCGAGATCTGTACCTACGGGGCTGGTGCCGAACGACGGCTGGCCCACGTCAAACGACACGATATCGGATGCCCGCACCAGCAGCTCACCTTCCAGAATATTAGCCAGGCGCTCGCGCGATGTCAGACTGTCGACCTCGAAAACGACACTGTCGGCGTGCATTGACAGCACATCCACGCGTTCGATCAGGCTCTGAGTCGTCAGAAAGCGGTAGATCTGTCCGTAGCGCGCCGCGCCGTCGAGACCAACCACGCGTACGCGGACGTCGGTGGATGCCTCAGGACTACTCGCAAACGCTGTCATCATGGCGCGCAACACGCGTTGTGCGGCCTCGTCCACGCTGCCGGTAAATTCCTGACGTTCTCCGGCAAACAACCAGGTCCAACGAATAGACTGCAGCCGCTCGCTGCTCGCCTTGCCTAGCAACACGCTGCTGGTGCCGTAGCGCTGTGAGGCGCGCAGCACAACATCATCAAAGCCGCCCCAAACGTCGATATCGGACACCGCCGACGTATCGACCGGGTCCAACTGCGGAAAAGCCAGCGGGACGCCATACGATGACGCACTGGCGGCCAGCGTAGCGCGCAATTCACGTTCGGCCAGAATCATCCGCGATTCGGCTGTCGCGTCTGGCATTTCCGGCACAGTGACCGGGTTGTCGACGCGACGCTCGTCAGCGCCGACGAGGCCTCTGGATTCGCCGGGTGCCTCCAACGCGATCCATGTCAGTGTCAGCGGGCGATCGCTGCCCCAGACACCAATACCCGCATCGCGCATCCGCGCTGAGATCGCTACGCCATCAAAGGACACCCACAGCCTGCCTGATGCGCCCTCGCGCCATCCGAGCACATATTGATCGGCCTCGCCGAGCGCAGCGGTGACACCCGCTGTGGCGCCACCGGGCGTGAGTCGCGTCAGGACCTGCTGCAATGCCCGCGCATACGCGAGCGAGCGTCCGTTGCGGCGCGCGCTATCGTAAGCGACCTCGGCGGTATACAGATCCGGCAGCGTGACGGCATGCGATGACGTCGTAGACAGCGCAAACCAGAGCAGCGCCGCGGCCAGGACTGTCCCCGTCCACCCTAGCGATAAATTCCTCATCCGTGGATTATATCGGTTTCGGCGCCTTGATCGAAGCGTGCGTCTGTGACGCACGCTTCGGCTGTGAAATAATTCGCGGATGAGTGACGAAACTGAAGCGCGATCGCTGAGCTACAAGGACGCTGGCGTCGACATCGATGCCGGTAACGCGCTGGTCAAGCGCATTGGCGATACCGTCAAACGAACCCACCGACCCGGCGTGGTGACTGGGCTTGGCGGCTTCGGCGGCCTGTTCGATCTCGATCTCGCGCGTTTCCCCGATCCCATTTTGGTTTCCGGCACCGACGGTGTCGGCACTAAACTCCTCCTGGCACGCGAGCTGGGTCGACACGACACTATCGGCATCGATCTGGTCGCCATGTGTGTCAACGATATCGTCGTCACCGGCGCGGAACCGCTGTTCTTTCTCGACTATTTCGCGACCGGCGCGCTCGATATCAGCGCGGCTGCCGAGGTGATCAGTGGCATCGGCCACGGCTGCGAGCTCGCGGGATGTGCGCTGATTGGCGGCGAAACGGCCGAGATGCCTGGCATGTACGCACCCGGTGACTACGATCTCGCGGGCTTTGCCGTCGGCGCCGTTAGTCGCTCTGCACTGATCGACAATGCTCGCGTACAGGTCGGCGACATCGTGATCGGACTGGCTTCGAGCGGGCCGCATTCCAACGGCTACTCACTCATTCGGAAAGTACTGGAGCGCTATGACGGGTCGTTGGCGGACACTTTCGACGGCGACACACTGGGTGACGCATTACTGGCCCCGACCCGCATCTACGTTAAAGCGTTGCTGGCATTGGCTGCGGCCATCGATGTGCGTGCCATCGCTCACATCACGGGCGGTGGACTGTCCGAAAACCTGCCGCGGGTGTTGCCGGACGGCACCGCGGTGCAATTATCGCTGGCGCCATCAATGCCGCCTGTATTCGACTGGTTGCAGCGCGTCGGCAACATCGAAACGCATGAGATGCGGCGCACCTTTAACTGCGGCATTGGCATGACGGTGATCGTCGGTGCGAACGACGTTGACGCCGCACTCGACGTGCTAACGGCGCAAGGCGAAAGTGCCAGCATCATCGGCGAGGTCATCGCTGGCGACGGTGCGGTGTCTTACCGCTGATTCATGCGCAAACCCACTCGCACCGTCGTGCTGGCATCCGGCTCTGGCAGCAACTTTCAAGCCTTTATTGATGACAACAGCGGTCCTGGCCGTCTGCTCGATATCTGCGGTCTGGTTTGCGACAACGCGGCTGCTTACGCACTACAGCGTGCGCAACAGGCAGACATCCCTGCCACCGTCGTGGCATTCGACAAGCTGAAACCACGCACCGATTTCGATACGGCACTGGCGACTGCTGTCGACGACTATGCGCCGGAGCTGGTCATACTTGCGGGATTCATGAAGATCATCGCAGGCCCGTTGCTTACACGGTATGCCGGACGCCTGTTGAACATTCACCCGGCATTGCTGCCTAAGTTCAAGGGCCTCAACACGCATCAACGCTGTCTTGACGCACGCGATATCGCGCATGGCAGCACCGTGCATTTCGTGACGGCCGGACTCGATGATGGCCCCGCGATCTTACAGGCCAGTCTAGTCGTCGCGCCAGACGACACTGCCGCGACGCTTTCAGCACGCGTTCAGGCGATGGAGCATAAGATCTACCCTATGGCTGCGCGCTGGGTCGCCGAAGGCCGCGCCATGTTTGAGAATAATCAGGCGATACTCGATGGGATCGCTTTGACCGCGCCGGTGGTCGTTACCGAAGAGGAGCTGATGACATGAGAACGATAATCGCGCTGTTGTCACTGTGCTACTCGGTCATCGCAATCGCGGACCGACCTTTGCCGGACACGACCCCACTGGCATCGGACGAGCCCGTTGTTGACACACCAATCACTGAGGACTTATCGCCGTCGCAGACAGCAACGGCGTTGACGGCACCACCAGCAAATGCGCCAACCCCGATCGTCGAGCAAGCACCCGCTGCAACGCCAAAACCCTTTGAAGCGACCTACAGGGCGAAAATATCAGGCGCACGGGGTGAAGCGGTGATGCGATTGGCGCCGCTCGACTCGGGTCGTTTCATCTTTCACTCGGATACCCGCGCGCGCGGTGTTGCCCGCCTGTTTCGTTCCGATCCGATCATCGAATGCAGTGTGTTTCATGCGGCCACAAGCGACGGCTGGCAGGCGCAAACCTATCGCTATCGTGACGGTCGTAAAGACAGCGATATCGATTTCGACACGGACGGCGAGCGCATCGCTACGCGCTACCGTAATGAGTCATCGACATTAGCCTGGCGAGCCGACACAACGGACCGTCTGCTGGAGCAATTGATCGTTAGCCGTGCCGTCGTCGACGGCGATGAGCCCGGCGAGCGACGGGTAGTTGACCGCGGCAGCTTGCAGACGATTGTCTGGACGCGACTGGCCAATGAGACGATCGACGTTGGCGCTGGACGATTCGAAACGGTGAAGTATCGCCGCAGTCGCACCGGTTCGAAGCGCAGCTCACTGATTTGGTTTGCGCCGTCTCTCGACGGCGTACCGGTGCGTATCGAACAGTTTCGACTGGAGGATAGACAAGCCGTCGCGACGCTAGAGCGCTACGCGGACGCCGCCACGCTTCAGGCGCGCGGCACGGTGACGCCAGTCTGCCCCTGATACTTGCCACCGCGATCCTTGTACGACACTTCGCACGATTCGTCGGACTGGAAAAACAGCATTTGCGCGACGCCTTCGTTCGCGTAGATGCGCGCGGGTAACGGCGTCGTATTAGAAAATTCCAGCGTCACGTGGCCTTCCCACTCGGGCTCGAGCGGTGTCACGTTGACGATAATGCCGCAGCGCGCGTAGGTAGATTTGCCAAGGCATACCGTCAGGACATCGCGCGGAATGCGAAAATACTCAACAGTGCGCGCCAATGCGAACGAATTCGGCGGGATGATGCAGGTGTCAGCCTGCATATCAACGAAGCTGTTTTCGTCGAACGATTTGGGGTCGACAATCGCGGAATTGATATTCGTGAATACCTTGAATTCGCGCGAACAACGGACGTCATAGCCATAGCTTGAAGTGCCGTAAGACACGAGGCGCCTGCCATCCTGCTCACGCACCTGTCCCGGCTCGAAGGGTTCGATCATGCCGTGTTGCTCGGCCATCTGCCGGATCCATCGATCAGCTTTGATACTCATTAACTGTCCTCTACAACAATATTGGGAAACGCGCTGGAGTAGTCGCGTTTCGATCGGGCCAACTGGAGTCCCGCGGAAATAGCAATTTGCCGATACCGTCGTGCCGTCTCGCCGTCTGGCGACGACGCGACGAGCGGTGTGCCGGCATCGGTCGTGATACCGATCTCCGGTATCAGCGGCAATTCGCCGAGCAACGGCACGCCGGTAGCCTCCGCCAGCTTGTCGCCGCCGCCCTGACCGAACAGCGAGGTCTCCTCACCGCAGGTCGGGCATCGGTAGATGCTCATATTTTCAACAATGCCCAGCACCGGCACCGACACTTTGCGAAACATCTCGAGGCCTTTCCGCGCGTCGCTCAACGCAACATCCTGAGGTGTCGTCACGACGATCGCGCCGGACACCGGCACCGACTGGCTCAATGTCAGCTGAATATCGCCGGTGCCCGGTGGCATGTCGATCACCAAGAAATCGAGGTCATGCCAGACCGTTTGCTGCAATAGCTGATTCAGTGCCGAGGTCACCATCGGTCCGCGCCAGACCATCGGCGCTGCCTCATCGACCAAAAATCCGATCGACATGACCTGCAGGCCAAACGCTTCTAACGGCTGCATCGTCTTGCCATCGGCGGTAGCCGGCTGCTGCCCGGTCAGACCGAGCATTCTTGGAATGCTAGGACCATATATATCGGCGTCGAGCAGCCCGACACGGGCGCCCTCCTGTTGCAGCGCCAGCGCCAGGTTGACCGCCGTCGTCGACTTGCCGACGCCGCCCTTGCCCGAGGCGACCGCAACAAGATTTTTGATGCCCGATAGCGGGCGGGTATTGCGCTGCACGGCAAACGACGGGACCGCAGTGTCGATCAACACGGTACGTTGGATATCCGCACGAGCAAGTGTCTGCTCGATCGCTTCCTGCAACGTTGGCCAAAGCGATCGACACGCAAGCGGCAGCCGAATCGGTAAATCACTGTCGGATACCGCGGAATCCGCCACCGCGTTAAGGGTGCCGAGTGTCGCATCGCTGCCCGGTAATCGAACGTCACCGAGCAATTCCGAGAAAGAGGTTTCATTGGCCTGCGAGGTCAACGCAGTACTCCTGCCGCTATCAAAGCGACGCTAGTGTAGCCGAATTGGGATAAGCGTCACATTTTTCGCCGTGAGCGCGTCTCGCATTGAGACTTTTGTCGCTATTCTGCGTCATTTCCCAACAAGCGATGTGGCATAATCTAGGGGCTTGGGACAGACCATAAGGGTAGATGAGGCAACTCATATTCGCGGCGCTGATTCACCACGGTGCTCGCTTTCATCAGGATGAAATTTCTTAGCGCCTATAAAGCGGATCGTCTGATTGATCAGTTGATGTCCGCAGAGGATATCTATTCGCCTTCGGCGGAGAAAGCCACCGAGAAGCTTAAGAAGCTCGGGGCTGGTGCGATCCCGCGTATTACCGATGCGCTGGCCGGTGCTAACAAGAAGCAGACGATGATTCTGGTCGACGTGCTGAGCGAACTCGCCAACACCAAAAACCTGGCGGAATTCATCAGCGGCCTGTCCGACACTGATCAGCGCGTTGTTTCGGGAACCGCATGGGCATTGTCGAGCAGTGCCAATGTCGACCCGAGCGCTGTACTCAAGTTGCTGGACGAAGACGACATCTCAACACCGGCAGTGCTCGAGATCATCAACACGCACAAAGAAAAAGTCAGCGTGCCGGCTCTACTTAGCCGCGCCTATGATCTGGGCCCAAACGAGCAGACCGTCCTGTTCCGTATGGTCGGCAGTGTCGTGCGCGAAGAACAAGTCCCTGACCTGCTAGCCCGGCTGACCGGCAAAGACCCGTTAATCCGAATGCATCTGATCGACGTGTTGTCGCGTTTCAACCGGCCTGACGTCGCCGGCGCACTGGAGAATCAGCTCCGCAGCAACAACAAAATGATTCGTCAGGCCGCACTCAATGCGCTGAGCAAGATGGACGGCGTCGGCAATATCGAGCTGATTGCCTCGCTGCTTAGAGACCCGGATGTCGATGTGCAGAGCAAAGCCGTGGATGTCGTCGTCAAACTCAATCATCCACAAACCATCAAGCACCTGATCCCGGCCTTGAAAGATGAAAACGAATACTCGCGGCGGGCGGCGGTTGAAGTATTGAACGAAATCGGCACGCCGGATTCGATCAAAGACCTGCTGCAGGCAGTGCGTGATGATGACTGGTGGGTTCGCGCGCGTGCGGCAGATGCCCTCGCCCAGATTGGTGGGCCTCGCGTCGTCAATGCCGTCATGAAACTGATCAAGGACGACGACCAGGAAATTCGGCGCGCTGCGATCGAAATTCTAAACGCGACGAAAGACCCGCAAGCCTACGACCAATTACTCGCCGCCACGAAGGACGAGGACTGGTGGGTGCGAGAACGTGCCGTCGATGCGCTCGCGGAAATTGGAGACACGCGGGCTGTACCGACACTTGCGGCGATGCTCGGTCAGAATGAAAAATCGGATCCGACGGTCGTTCGTGCATTGGGCAAACTCGGCAACTCGAGTGTTGTGCCTCAGCTTGCGACATTAATGGAATCCGGTGGTCGCGAAGTCCGCGTCGAGGCCATGAAAGCGGTCGCCATGCTGGTCGACGAGGGCCATGCCGCTGCCGTGCGCGACAAACTCTTTGCGATCCAGCAGGGCGGCGACAAACAGTTGGCCGACGCCGCCGATCTGGCGATGGAGACGCTGGAAACGCGTTTCTCTGCAGCAGTACGAGAGCAGGATCGCAAAGCCGAAAAACTCTCCGAAGGCCAGCAGAAAACCTTGCTCATCAATGGCGAGGAAGCACAGAAAATTATCAGCGAGCAAGCCGCAGCACCGCCGCAGACCCTGCCTGTGCTCGACATCTCCACCCTCGAGGCGGGTGCGATGCTCGAGAACCGCTACCGCTATATCAAGCGTATTGGTAAAGGTGCGTTCGGTACGGTATTGCTGATGGAAGACACCGTGGTCGGCGAGCAGCTGATCCTGAAATTCCTGAACCCGAACGTGTCGTCAGACGAAGAAATGATGAAACGTTTCGTTCACGAGCTAAAGTTCTCGCGGCGTATCACGCACCCGAACGTCATCCGTATTTATGACTTCCTGCACCAGGGCGCAGACGCCGATAGATCTCCTGGATCGCTTCGTCTTCGGACTACACTTTGTCGAGCAGCAATGTATCGCGCAGATACGAGCCGACGTTGAGGCCGTCGATGAAC
>JBCCBP010000010.1:0-95068 GCA_039033995.1 Pseudomonadota bacterium
CGGGTGGCGGAATTGGTAGACGCTTCGGACTTGAAATCCGTTTTCCGAAAGGAAGTGAGGGTTCAAGTCCCTCCCCGGGCACCAATTGACTCTATGCCCGCTACTGCGGGCATAGTCATTTATGGCCCAGGGCGGACGTCCCTCATGGTGGCTAATTTGGAACCTGCAACACCACGAAGCGTCGTCGCGACGTATTTGAGTTTCAGCTGCTAGCCCCAGAGAGCTTGGTAAGGATCTGTTGCAACCTCAATTCCGGTTCACGTGGTTCAAGTCCCTCCCCGGGCACCAATCGATCCTGCGTCCGCTACGGCGGACATTCTGAGAACTGGCTGAGCAGAGGACGAACCACGCCCAGGTCAACCTGTTGACCGACAACAGAATGCGGCCATCTACCACTGGTAAGGCTAGCGCGTAGGTCTGCGATTATTAAAGAAATGCCTGAATTCGATGCGCCATAAAGATCGTGACTTTCGGCACATTTCAAACTCACCACAACGTTGCATCCTAGACTCAAGTCTTCAACCACGACAGGAGTCTGAGAATGAAAACCGCAATCGCTACCGTTGTCTCATTGATGGTCTCGCTGGCTTTGTCCACGGTGGCCCACGCGGCGTCCTTGACCATTACCGTGACCGATATCGAGGAGCCGGAAGGCTTTCTGATGATCGCCATTTTCGATGTGGCCGACGCCTACGACAACGGCGGCGAGGCCTACGATGGTCTGCGAATTCCGGTGGACGCGGCCGAAGTCTCGACCACCATCGAAGACCTTCCAGAGGGGCAGTACGCGATCAAGTTGTATCACGATGCGAACGGCAACGGCGAGATGGATACCAACATGATGGGTCTGCCGGTCGAAGGCTATGGGTTCAGCAGCAACAAAGGACGTTTCGGGCCACCGCCATTCGCTGATGCCATGTTCGAAGTGTCCGAAGACGCTGACAACCAAGTCGTCATCAAACTTCGTTAATGTTGTGAGTGGCAAGGAGTGATCCGATGAACCGACGTGGATTTCTACAAGCGACAAGCGGAGCCTTGGCCGGCTCGCTGATCTCTCCACTCAGTGCGGCAAGTAATGCCGACTCGGTCGAGCAGTCTCACTGGTCATTGGGCTGGCAGAGCGCTCTGCCGCAACCGCTCGAGCCCTTGCGCCTGGATGTGTCGGGCAAATTGCCGGCAGAGGTGACCGGCAGTCTGTATCGGAATGGTCCCGCGCTCACCGAGCGTGCTGGTATCCGGTACCGACACTGGTTCGATGGCGACGGCATGATTCAACGGTTCCGTATCGAGGACCAAACGATTGTGCACGACGCGCAGTACGTACAGACCGAAAAGTTCACGCGCGAACAACGCACCAGACGGTTTCTGTTGCCGGGTGCTGGAACCGATATCGAAAGCGATGTGCCTTCCGGTAATAACGATTCGGGCAACGTCGCGAATATCGCGCTGTTGCCCTGGAATAGTGAGCTACTGGCGCTGTGGGAAGGCGGCTCTGCTTACCGAGTCGATCCCGATACACTCGAAACACTGGGGCGCAAGGATTGGCGAGACGATTTGAAGCACATGCCGTTCTCGGCGCATCCGATGGTGGAGCCGGATGGCACGATGTGGAACTTCGGTTCTGCGCCGTATGCAGGACGCAACGGCAAGCTGTTTGTCTATCGGGTGTCGCCGGAATCAGGCATGCAGGCCGTACAGCCCGTCGATTTGCCGATGTCCGGCTACATCCACAGTTTCACGATGTCCGAGCGATACCTCGTGTTTTATTTCGGCCCCCATCTGTTTACACCCGGTGCCACGACGTTTGTCGACAGTTTCGAATGGTCGGGGGGCGAGAGCAGCAAGATTTTGTTGATCGATAAGAATGACCTCAGCGCACAGCAGTGGTTTGAGGCACCGCCGGGCTTCGTCTTTCATTGCGCCAACGCCTATGAACAAGGCGACGAGGTCATCGCACGGCTGTGTCTGTACGACAATGCCGACATCATGCAGCGTGCCATGTTTGAGCTTATGCGTGCTGAGCCAAGTAACACCTATCCCGACTACGCGCGCGCCGCATTCGCCGAACTGCGCCTGAATCGCACCACCGGCACCGCGACAGTCGATACCAGTGATGTGTTGATGGAGTTTCCATCTGTCGATCCGAGGGCTGCCTTTGAGGCAGGTTCGGTGTTCGGAGTCGGTCATAGCGACACCGGCTCTGCGCGCTACTCCGACTCCGTTGTGCGCATGGACGTACGCAACGAAGAGACAACGCGCTACGTGTTCGACGCGCATCATATTGTCGAAGAGCCACTTTGGGTGGCGAAGTCAGCCGGGCAAGGCGGATGGCTGGTCGGCACTTTCCTCGACTACCGTCGTGCACAGACCGGCGTCTATGTGCTCGATGCCGAAAATCTGACTGCCGGACCGATCGCGATGGGTCGCATGTCTCGCCATGTGCCACTCGGCTTCCACGGGTGTTTTGTCGGCGTCGCTTAGTGCGGTCGGAGCGTCGGTCAATGCGTGTCGGTTAACACGGCAACCTGATCCAGCAAAGTGAATGCGTTGTAGCGGTTCGGCGACTCTTCCTCGTCGTCGCTGTGGACTTCAATCTGGATGGTGTATTCACGTGCGGTGACACGCTGATGTTCTTTGTCATCCGCGTCGGGGCGCAGGCGCGAGGTGAAATTGGCGCCGGCAGTGATCGGTGGTGTTCCACCGAGCCCGAATGGTGCGAAACCGGTTCGTAGAAAGACGGGGTCGATCTGCCGTACGCTTAGCGACCTTGGCCGGGTTGTCAGTATCTCATCGACCGATTCGCGATCAACAACATCGAACCACGTACCGCCATACATAATGGTGAGCTCAGCGGCGCGTCGCAGTGCTAGGGCTTCGAGTATCGCGTCGGAAGCCGAACCACTGCCTGTGAAACGGACCACGAACCGATTTGGCGCTGTCTGCGCCGACGCGTAGCCTCGGGCGCCGACTTCGTCCGCGGCTTGATAGGCCTGTGGTTGATGCAGGCAACCGGTGATCAATACCAGTAGCGGCAGGAACAGGGTGGGACGTCTTTTCATCGTTATGTCTCCCAAAGTAGGCCTATTGTGATGTCGGTTCTTCTCTTTAAGAGGCGACGACCTCCCGATCGGGTTCAAATCGGAGAAAAAAGGATCATCATCGTGTAACACTTTGCGCTACCACGCGTCAGCACCTACAAAGGCGCAGGAATCATCATGCACGCAGTCTCGGACGAACAATTAATTCAGTGGGTTGCCAATGGCGATGTCTCCTGCCTTGGCACGTTGTTTGACCGCTATCAGGACGGGCTTCTGAACTATTGCTGGCAGCTCACCCACAACCAGGCCGTCGCGGAAGATCTGGTGCAGGAAGTATTTCTGAGACTGCTGCGCAGAGCGAAGTCGTTTCGTGGCGAGGCCTCATTCAAGACCTGGGTGTACCAGATCGCTCGCAATGTCTCGTATGACCATCTGCGTAAGCAGCAACGGCAGCAAACGGACACCAATGAGCCTGAATTGGTCAACGACGCGGTCGTGGACGAGCGGAGTGCAGAGCAGGCCGCGGCAGGACAGGAGTCGCTCGACCATCTGGCGGACTCCTTGGCGAGTCTGACCGCAGAGCAGCGTGAAGTGATTTGGCTTGGGCGCTGCGAATTTTCGGATTATCGATCGCTGGCAACAGCCCTCGGCTGCACCGCACAGGCGGCACGAGTGCGGATGCACCGCGCGATGAAAGCGTTGAACGAGGTGTTCAACCAATTACAAGGAGCAAAGCTCGATGTCTGACTCAATCCATGATGATCGCGAACTGCGTGAACTCAGCAGTGAGCAGAACGATTTGTGGGAGGCGCTCGATGCCTTACCACGCCGAGAGGCCAGTAGCGGGCTTCGGCGCCGGGTCATGCTGGCGGTACACGAAGCGCACGACAAGCAGCAATCGCGCTGGTCCTGGGTCAATTTTTTGCAACCACAGGCGCGCACCGCGTTTGGTATGGCCGCTGCCTGTCTAATCGGGCTGTTGATCGGTCGCGAACTGGAAGGCGCGGATGACAAGAAAGTCGATGATCGTGTGGCGGAGCTCGAATCACGCATGAACGTGATGGGCCGGGAATTGCTGATCAATCGGCTCGATGCGGCATCACCTTCTGACCGACTGGCTGCGGTGCTGGCAGCAGCGGAGTATGCCGGTGAGGACTCAATGATCAGCGAAGCATTGCTGACCCGCGCCATCAATGACCCGGTGTCATCCGTGCGAGCGGCGGCGGTGACCTCCCTTGGACAAGGTGTGAATCAGCGCGAGGTCGCCGACGAACTGCTCGGCCTGCTACAGCAATACGATTCTCCAACGGTGCAGTTGGCGATCATCGATGCACTGCTGCGATATGGCGATCCGGAACTGGTGCAGTCGCTTAAGGATCGCGCACGTCAGCAGGAGCTGCATCCGGCTTTGAGCGACTATGTTTCAGAATCGACAGCGAGGACTTCGATATGAGATCAACACTATCCATGAGCCTGATCGCGACATTGCTGGCTTCCCCGTTGGCATTAGCTGAGGCGCGCATCGAACGCGCATTCACCGAGACATTTACGGTCGGTGATGAGGCCGAGTTGACGATCAAGAACATTTGGGGCGACGTCACTGTTGTGCGCGGCAAACCCGGCGAGATTCGCGTCGCTATCGAAGAGGACCGACGCGCGTTCGACCAGGAAGCCCTCGATTACAGTCTGGACGTGATACCGCTGCGCATTGATCAGACGGGCGATGCCGTTTCGTTGATCGTTGGCCGCAAGCGCGAGCAATACGAGCAACAGTGGCCCTGTGAAGACTGTCGCGCTGCTTATCAGTTCGTCGCCACAGTGCCGCCCGATACGCGCGTGACGTTGCGCGCAGTCAACGACGGCGAAATCATCGTGCGCGATATCGAAGGTCTGGTGTCGGCGAAGAACGTCAATGGCCCGGTGACCGTAGAGCGATTACGCCAGTGCGACCACATCAAGAGCGTGAACGGCGAGGTTTATCTGGGCGTACCGGGTCGATTGCCTGCCGATTGTGCTGTGGAGACTGTGAACGGTGATATTCAGGTTCGCGTGACCCCTCGCAGTGACTTCGATGTCGCGCTGACCCAAATGAACGGGCGGGTCTATACGCAAGTTGACGTACAACCGATTGCTATCGATGCGGCGATTGAAACCAGACAGAAAGGCCGGCGTCGCCACTACAAAATTCGTCAGCCGGCTGGTCTGCGTATCGGCAGCGGGCAGGGTGCTACATTGAACATCGAATCACTAAACGGCGACGTCTCGATTGAAGAGGAAGAAAGATCATGAATAAACGTACATTAATTTCACGCGTCGCAGGCGTTCTGGTGCTGTTTGGCACAGCCTTGTTCGTCATGGCGGCCAATGTGCAGGCCCAGGTGGCGCCCATCATCATTCCGTTATCGCAGCCCGGCAAGCCAATGACACTGGACTTCAACATGCTCTCCGCTAAGCTCGAAGTGATCGGCGAAGCGCGTAGTGATGTCTCGGTAGAGGTATCGGGCGGTGAGAGCAAACGTCGCATCATTACGCCGTCCGGCAGCAAGCCGATCAATGCAGCGAGTTACCAGCTCAAAGCCTATGAGGACGGTAATGATGTTGTGGTGCGGTCTTCATGGAACAGCAGTGCGCCGCGAGTCGTTGTCCGCCTGCCGCGTGATGCCGGCTTACGTGTTCGGCTGACCAACAACAGCACGATGCTGATTCGGGATGTGCGCGGCGATATGGACCTGAAAAACGTCAATGGTCCGATCACGGTGCGCGGTGCGGCAGGCGCGGTGATTGCTGAGTCGGTCAATCAGGATGTGAAGATCGGCTGGGCAACGGTGGGAGACTTCGGTGCATCCTCATTGCTGACGGTGAATGGTGATCTTGAGCTCGGTTTGCCACCGTCGGCAGGCGCCGAGGTGCATATCGACACATCGCGCGGCGATATTGTGTCCGATTACGACATCGAGGTCATGCCGGCGAAAGCCAACGTCACCCGCAGCAAGCAAGGTAGTGGCACAGAGATTCGCGTCGATAAAGTGATCGTTGGGCGCATCAAGGGTGGCGGCCCTACGTTTCTGATGAAGACCCTGAACGGAGATATCTCGATCCGAGATTCCAGCGAGTAGGGTGGGTGTCCGGCTCGACTAGTCGGACAGGTAGTATTCGACTGTGGAAACAACCCGCACACGTTTGATGTGCGGGTTGTTTTTATCTCTTGGCGAAATACTGAACTGCCCCTGACTCGCCTTGCGGATCTTGCCGAGCTGACTGTCGGAGTCGCTCGCGAATTTCTCAGCCACTTCGCGAGCTTTGCGTGTGGCTTCTTCGATCATGTCCGGCTTCACATCGTTCAAGCGCGTAAAGAGATACTCCGTTTGCGCCATGTAGTTGTCACCGGACAACACGATGCCTTGCTCGCCCAGGGCGGATAGCCCGTTCATGGCAGCGCGAACGGTATCGATGTTTTCCGAATACACCGTGACAGTCTGAATCGCGCTGAACCTAAATTGCGCGCGTGGACCGCCACCGTACTGCTGAGCCGATTTGTCGGTAATGGCGGGCGCTGGTGTCGTGATTTCGGCGTCTTCGATACCACGAGCGTTCAGGAACCGCCGAATCGCCCCGGTATTTCTGTTGATAGACTCGTAGAGGAGGCCGAGATCGTTGTCCGCCACAGTGAATTGGATTGGCCAGATCACGATATCGGCAGGGTACTCGCGTTCCGATAGGCCCTTTACGCGGACTGAACGCTCCGTCGCTTTGTAATCGAGGGCGGCGGTACGAAGAAGAGCACCGAGCCCGATCAAACCAATCGCAACCCCGACAGCGAGAATCAATGCCGATGAGCGCGTGTGCGTGGCCACGGATCAACCTTCGTCGGAGCGTTGCTGTGTCTTGTCTTCTTGTTCGCTGACTTCGTTCAGATCCGCGACACTCAACGAGCGCAGCACGCGGGTTTCGGTCTGCTCGGCGAGGTCATCGGAGTTACGACGACTAGCGTTCTCGTTAACATACTTCAGACGGAAGTCGCCGATGACGATGATATCGTTATGCCGCAGATTGCCTTGACGCAATTCGCGGGAGTTGAGGGTTAATCCGTTGGTGCTGTTGACGTCCGCCAGTGTGGCCTTATCAGGCCCACAAACCAGAATGGCGTGATGGCGACTGACCCAGCGAGATTCCAGGACGATGTCGTTGTGCGGTGCGCGTCCGATCAGGACTTTGCGTCGCTTGATCACATGGCGTGACAGCAACTCGCCATTGCGATTCACGAGAATCTCACCGAGCGGCGATTTCGACCGAACTGCGTCATCCTGCGGTTGGCCCTCGTTGAACGATTGCGTGTTCTGCAGTGTGATTTCCTGGATCTGCGTGGTGTCAGTCGGTGCCACCGCATGCTCGGCAGGTGGCAACGCAGATTCGAGAGCGAGCAGCATATCCCCGGAGCTCAATGCCGTGTCAGACTGCCCGCTCGCGTATTCGATTGCGCGGATGATTTCACCTGGCAGCCCGTTCGACAGGCGTACGAGACTGTCGATGGCGCGTTCGTCAGCATGCAACCGACGCTCCGCCAGGGCGTGCGCGGTGAATGCCTTGAGCTCTGTGAGATCCATTGCACCCAGCGTCAACTCGGCGCACACGCGCTTGCTGACCTCACCCATTCGCTCCGCTTTTGCGATGTCCAGCAGATTCTCCCCGCCGGTCAGAACCAAGCGACAAACCGCTTGTTGACGATGGCGGATGCCGGCGAGTTGATTGATCAGCGCCAGGATTTTTGGTTTGGCGAGGTCGACGTGTTCGATCGCGATTAGGGGCGGTCGTCCCGCAATAGCTTGATGCTCGCAGATCATCGTGGTCAGAGAGAAGAGCTCAGATTGTCGGGCGTCTTCGATCTCGTAACCGAAAGCGGCCAGAATCTCGGCGAGAAACCCGGCTACCGTATTGTCGGCAGCGTCGATGATCGCCGTGTTGATGCCAGCGAGCTTGCCGTTATTGGCTGGCAACGTCGCGCAGAAGTGCTCAATTGCCGCCGTAACGCCAGCCCCCGGCGCCGCCGTTATCAACGCGAGGCCCGTCAGGTTGGCGTACATCCGCTCGAGTTCAGTGATCAACGCGCTTTGTTGCACGCTTTCAAAAAAGCTGGTCGTGTCCGCTTCGCTGTTGTCTTTAACGTTCGCCACTACAATATACCGCTCGGAAGGCGCCATTGAATCCATGATCGCTTGGGTTTGGCGCGCCTCAGCTACCCCTACCAAAGGCGCCGAGCCAGTCTAACCAACCTGTTCCGCTCATGTAAAATACCTGCTGGGGAGACTGTTTCGAATCCTAAGTTTCTCTCGGAATATGTGACATTTTCGCCAAAATATTCTGGGAAATCTGTAAAATTGGCTTTAACTATCAGCTATAAAATATTGTTACTAAAGCTGTTTACATGAATTTTCAATTTCAACGCTTTTTTACCACCAGGTCGGGTCGTTTTGACTGAGTTTCCGCTGTCCTTGCGCGATATCGTGGTCTCGCGGGGCGAACGCTGTCTGTTGCGAGGCTTACACCTGGACGTGGCGCCCGGTGATCTTGTGCACCTGGTGGGTCCGAATGGTTGCGGCAAGACATCGCTGTTGCGCGTGATTGCGGGGCTGTCACCGCCGCAGTCAGGCGAGGTGCTCTGGCACGGCGAGCCGATCGTCGGTCAGCGACTGCGGTACGCGCAGTCAATCGCCTGGTTATCACATCAGCCTGGCCTGAAGGCGGATCTGTCATTGATCGAAAATCTGACCTTCGACAATGCATTGCGCCGCCGGGTGACTGCGGCACAGCTCGACGACACGCTGATAGGGCTTGGGATCGCATCACGGCGCGACGTGCGTGCGGGTGGACTGTCGGCTGGGCAGCGTCGGCGTGCAGCATTGGCGCGAGTGTTGATGTCCGATGCGCCGTTGTGGTTGCTCGACGAACCGCTGACCAATCTCGACACGACAGGGCGCGCATTCGTCTTGTCGCAACTGCAATCACATGCCGCAGCGGGCGGGATGATCGTTTTCGCAGCGCACACCGATATCGTTATCGCGAACACAGCGGTGAGACGACTCGAATGGGAGGTCAGCGATGATGAGTGACAAGCCAGTTGCGGACACGATCGAGCTACGGCCATTTGCCACCTTTCGCGCGATGCTATGGCGCGAGTTGAAGCTGGCTTTTCGCCGCCCGTCAGATTTGATCAATCCGCTGTTTTTTTTCGCGATCGTCGTGACGTTGTTTCCCGTTGCGGTCAGCCCATTGCCGGATGTGTTGAAAGTGCTCGGTCCGGGAGTCGTCTGGGTGGCCGTGTTACTGGCCGCATTGTTGCCGCTCAACGGTCTGTTTGGACAGGATCATGAGGACGGCACGCTTGAGCACTACGTGCTGTCAGGTCAATCACTTGTCGCAATGTGTTTTGCCAAAATTGTGGCCTTGTGGTTGGTTAGCGTATTGCCTCTTGTGATAGTTTCCGCAGTAGTAGCGCAGAGCTATTTGTTGCCAAGCTCGGTAGTGCCAATTTTGGTCACATCACTGTCGCTCGGCGGCTACAGTTTGTGCGCGTTGGGTGCCGTTGCGGCGGGGCTTACCGTCGGCGTCCAACGGGCCAGTGCTTTGATCGCCTTGCTGGTGTTGCCACTGATGATCCCGGTGATCATCTTCGGGGCGCGAGCGGTATCGTTAGCCGCGGTGGATGCGTCGTTGAGCGGCGCTTTGGAAATGCTGCTTGCGATCGCCATTTTGACAAGCTTGTTTGCGCCGATCGCAACGGCAGCGGCAGTTCGAATCAGTCTGGAGTAACGCGGACCTTATGTGGAAGTTCTTTCATCAACTGGCGTCACCCCCGCACTTTTATCGGTTAGCGGGGTTGTTTGCCCCGTGGTTGCTCGGTCTATCACTCGTCGGCATCGTCATTGGCTTGTACGGTGGCTTGGTGCTTGCACCAGCTGACTACCAGCAAGGCGATGCGTTTCGCATCATCTACGTGCATGTGCCGTCCGCGTATTTATCGCTGATGGCGTACACGATGATGGCGGTTGCGTCGGTCATTGGCCTGGTCTGGCGTATGAAGCTGGCTCACGCTGTCGCAGCGGCGGCGGCACCTATCGGCGCATCATTCACCTTTCTGGCATTGGCCACCGGTTCCATCTGGGGTCGACCGATGTGGGGAACCTGGTGGGAATGGGGCGATCCTCGCATGATGACGGAACTCATCCTGTTGTTTCTGTATCTCGGGTACATGGCGCTGCGTTCAGCGATCGAAGACCGTAACAAGGCCGACCGTGCCAGCGCGGTATTGGCGATTGTTGGCGTCGTCAATGTCGTACTCGTCCACTATTCGGTGGAATGGTGGAGTTCTCTGCATCAGGGTCAAACCATTATGAATGAAGATGCCCGCATGCCGACCAGCATGTTGGCGCCCCTATTGATTATGATCTTCGCATTCACGCTGTTTTTTGGCGCCGCCTTGCTACAGAGACTTCGGGCGGAAGTCTTAGAACGGGAACACAGCGCCCGCTGGGTGGGTCGAATGTTGGCGGAGGAACAGGCTAATGCTTGAGTTTCTAGCCATGGGGGGTTATGCCGCCTACGTCTGGACAGCTTTCGGTCTGACATTTGCTGTGCTCTGGCTGAATTGGTGGAGTGGTCGCCGTCGCCACCTGCGTGTCAAGGCGCGCCTGGCTAGCCAGGGTCGGGAAGACACGATGCACCGGGGCGCAACGATTAAAGAGGTAAACGCATGACACCGAAGCAGCAGCGTATGTTGTCGGTTGGTTCGCTGGTTGTTGGCTTGATTGTGGTCAGCGCATTGGTGATCAGTGCGGTCGACAGCGCCGGTGATTTCTACCATGACATCGATGTCGTCTTGGCTGGCGACTATCCAAAGGACCGCAGTTTTCGGGTTGGCGGCCTGGTGTTGGAAGGCAGTCTGGCGCGTGAGCCCGGCAGTCTGGAACTACAATTCACGCTGACCGACACGGTCAATCAGTTACCGGTGTCCTACACCGGGGTGCTGCCTGATCTGTTTCGTGATGGTCAGGGCATCATCGCGACAGGCACGATGGCCAACACCGGCACCTTATTTGTCGCCGATGAAATACTGGCTAAACACGACGAGAACTACATGGCCCCGGAAGTCGCTGAGTCGCTCAAAAAGCAAGGGTACGAGGTGCCGAAAACGCAATGAATGCCGAGCTTGGTCAGATAGCGCTGATCATCGCGCTGATGTTGTCACTGTTACAGGGTGTGATCCCGCTCGTCGGCGCCCAGCGTGGCGACAATGCCTTTATGCAGTTAGCGAAACCTGCCGCCATCGCCCAGTTCGGATTCGTCGTGATCGCATTCGGCATATTGGCGAGCGCATTCATCAACAATGATTTTTCGCTGCAGTATGTCGCGAGCAACTCCAACTCTCAGTTGCCGGTGCTGTTTCGCTTTGCCGCCGTTTGGGGCGCGCATGAAGGATCGATGCTGCTGTGGACGCTGATCTTGTCCGCCTGGACGATCGCTGTGGCTTTGCGATCCGGGTCTTTGCCACTCGATATCTCGTCACGCGTATTGGCCGTCCTCGGTTTGCTCAGTGTCGGCACGCTGAGCTTTATCCTGTTCACATCAAATCCATTCCTGCGCTTGCAACCGGCAGCGGCAGATGGTGCAGATCTCAATCCGCTGTTACAGGATCCCGCGCTCGTCATTCATCCACCCATGCTCTATGTCGGCTATGTGGGTTTGTCGGTGGCGTTCGCCTTCGCGATTGCTGCCATGTTGTCCGGTCAGCTTGATCGACAATGGGCGCGCTGGACGCGACCATGGACAACCGCCTCGTGGATTTTTCTAACCCTGGGAATTTCGCTCGGTAGCTGGTGGGCGTACTACGAACTCGGCTGGGGCGGCTGGTGGTTTTGGGATCCGGTAGAAAATGCGTCATTCATGCCGTGGCTGGCAGCGACGGCGTTGTTTCATTCGCTTGCGGTTACAGAAAGTCGCGGACTGTTCAAGAGCTGGACCTTGTTGCTCGCCATTATGGCGTTTTCGTTAAGCCTGCTTGGCACTTTTCTGGTTCGCTCCGGCATCATCGTGTCGGTACACGCCTTTGCCAGTGATCCCACGCGCGGCTTTTTTATCTTGGCGTTTCTATTGTTGGTCATTGGTGTCGCGCTGGCGTTATATGCGTGGCGGGCGCCATCACTCGATTCTGCTGCTGGTTTTCAGGCAACCTCGCGAGAGACCTTTTTGTTATTGAACAACGTGCTGCTCGTGATTGCAGCCAGCCTGATACTGGTCGGAACGCTGTATCCCCTATTCATGGATGCCTTGAGTCTTGGCAAAGTCAGTGTCGGGCCGCCGATTTTTGAGATTATTTTCATTACGCCCATGCTTCCGCTGGTCTTTTTGATGGGGCTGGGCATGCATTCGACCTGGCGCACCGGCAATCTGGCGGCAGTGTGGCGGGATTATCGTTGGTTGATGGTTGCATCGATCATTTTGGCGGTGGCTGGCCTGTGGTTATTCTACGGTCAACCGAGTGCACTCACTGCGTTTGGTGCGGTGGCTGCTGTGTGGATCATGCTGGTGTCGTTGCGTGAGCCGCTGGCGGTATTGCTCGGCAAAGCACAGCACTCTCGAGCACGTCTCGGCATGAACGTTGCGCATTTCGGCGTTGGCGTGTTTACGCTGGGTGTCGTGGTCGTGTCAGCATTCGGACTCGAAGCGGATCGCGCCATCCAGCCAGGTGAGGCCTTGTCAGTGGCGGGCTATGAATTTCAGTTAAATGACTTGTCGACCGGCAGTGGCCCGAATTACCAGTGGTTGCGTGGCGATGTCACGGTTTCGCAGGATGGCGAACTGGTCGCGGCCTTAACCCCTGAGAAGCGACGCTACCTGGTACAGGAAAGCATGATGACAGAGGCGGGCATCGATGCGCGGTTATCGCGCGACTTGTTCGTCGCGATGGGCGATCCGCTCGGGAATGATGCCTGGTCTGTACGGGTGCAATACAAACCCCTGGTTCGACTCATTTGGCTCGGCACGATCATCATGGCACTCGGTGGTTTGCTGGCGATCAGCGATCGACGCTATCGAGTCCGACAAAAAGCCGATGCGAAGTCACCCAAGGCTGAAACGCCACGGGTCGCCAAGGGCGCTGCATAATGCTGCGGTTTCTAGCACCACTGGCGATTTTCGCGATCCTTGGCGTTGTCTTTGTGATGGGCTTGCGTAGCGGGGATCCCGGCGAAATACCGTCACCTTTGCTCTCGAAACCATTGCCGGCATTCACGCTGGCCCGCGTGCTGGATCCATCGGAGCAAGTGAGCAGCGAAGTCATGCTGGGTGCGCCTGCATTGTTGAATGTCTGGGGCAGTTGGTGTGTGAACTGTGCGGTGGAACATGACTTCCTGATGCGTCTGGCAGACAGCGGACGTATTCGTATTTTCGGTTTGAACTGGAATGACGAGCGTGCCAACGCACAACAATGGCTGGCGGATCGTGGCGACCCGTATCAGTTTTCTGCTCATGATGCGGAGGGCCGGGTGGCTATTGATCTTGGCGTCTATGGCGCGCCGGAAACGTTCCTCGTCGATGCCAATGGCACGATTGTTCATAAACATATTGGGCCGCTGACGGATACCATCTGGCAGGACGATTTTCTGCCGAGGCTCGAGGCATTGTCGCAATGATGTCGGTCGTCGCGAGATTGGGCTGCATACTGATTTGCGCTGTGCTGAGTTGTAGCGCGGTCGCGATCGACAGTGAGCGCGCTTTTGCAGACGATGCGATGCAGGCACGCTACCAACGCATCATCGCAGAAGTGCGATGTCTGACCTGTCAGAACCAGTCCATCAAGGATTCCAATGCACCGCTCGCGCAGGATCTGCGCAAAGTGGTGCGTGAGCAGATGGCGGCAGGTCGTAGCGATGCCGAGATCTATGCATTCTTGCAGGCGCGATACGGCGACTTCGCGTTGTATCGGCCACCGTTCACCGCACGTACCGCGGTACTATGGCTGTCGCCGCTGATATTGCTCGTGATTGGTGGCTTCGCGGTTTTTCGCGTAGTGAATCGTCGGGCCGCTTTGGACATTGATACGGACGGCGACTAGCGATGGGAGCAACCTTTTATGTTGTGGCGACTGCGATGGCGGTCGTCGCCCTGGCTTTGGTGGCCGCGCCGTTATGGTTGGCTGGTCGACGTCTGACAGCCGCTGGCAGCGCTCTGCTTATTGTGGTCGGTGTGTTGGCGCTGTATCCACTGGCCAGCAACTACATCGTCCGGAGTCCCGCCTACCTCGCCGTATCGCAAGCGACCACGGAGGAGGAGGCACGCGCCGCAGTCGAGGCTTTGGCGGCGGAGCTTGAAGATCAGCCTGACGACTACTCGGGGTGGCGATTGCTGGGTCGTGGCTACATGGAGCTTGGTGAGTTTCCGCCGGCCACGAACGCATTTCGGCGAGCGATGGCGATCGGGGGTTACGATGACCCAGAGCTGAAAGTCCTGTTAGGTGAAGCGATTACCTATGCTGGTGGGCAAGGTTTTCCTCCGGAAGCAACCGACCTCTTCATCGCAGCCTATGCCGAAGCGCCGAATAACGCGAAGGCACAGTGGTACGCAGGTCTCGCCTACGCAGCGCTCGGAGAACCGAACAAAGCAGCGGATGCCTGGGAGGCGATGTTGCGTCAGTCTCCGCCGGAGAATGTCGCGGCCGTGCTACGTGAGCGCATCGCTGCATTGCGCGGTGCGGCTGTCGGTGATCAACCACCGAGCGGGGCGATATCGATGATCGTCACGTTGAATGCGTCGCTGGCAGGGCAACTGCCGGACAGCGCACGGCTTTATCTATCGGTGCGCAACGCCGAACAGGGCGGGCCGCCGTTGGCGGCAAGACAATACGAGCCCTCCGCGCTGCCGTTACAGGTGTCACTGGATGATCGCGATGCCATGGTGGCAGGACGCACGATCAGCTCTGCCGAGACGGTATTGGTGACAGCGCGTATTTCGATGTCCGGAGATCCTCTCGGCGGTAGCGGGGACTACATTGGCCGTCAAACGCTGCGATTGTCAGAGCTCAACGCGCCGATATCCCTGCAGATCAATGAGGTTGTGCAATGAGTGACATCATCGCGAATCGCTGCTTTGTTTGTGGCCCTGAAAATCCGGTTGGTCTGCAGCTCAAGTTCCGACTTGAGGATGATCAGTGCCGCGCCGAGTTCACGCCGGGCGAGAATCATGTTGGTTATCACAACGTCGTACATGGTGGCCTATTGTTTTCGGTGCTAGATGATGTGATGGCGAACTGGCTCTATCTAAAGGAAATCCAGGCGTTCACGGGCAAGGCGAATGTCCGCTATCGCCGCGAAGGCAGAGTCGGGGACACGCTTGCGCTGAGCGGTTGGTGCATTGAGGAAAAAGGCCGGTTGTATCGGATGCAATCGCAGGCGATCAGTGTCGCCCACGGTGATGTCGTCTGCGAGGCAGATGCGGTGTTCATGCGCGCGCGATAAACGCCGGACTTCGACTTCCGCGGACCCAACAATTCGCCTATCCTAAAGGCAGGGACAACTAATCAGTGGAAGAGGATCGTGTATGCGTTGGTTGATGGGCCTGGCAGCGCTGGGTGGCGTAATACTCGCTGGGTGTGGAGCGCCAGAAGATCAGGACTCCGCGGCGGCATTCGCCAGCCGCTACACGGCGGCGCCCAGTGCGCCATTGCTCATTCGTGGCGGAACCGTGCTTACCGGAGCGGGCGAGCGGTTGGATAACACCGATGTGCTGGTAATCGACGGCAAGATCGAGCGTGTCGGGGAAGACCTGTCAGCGCCGAGGGATGCGCGTATCGTCGACGCAGCCGGGCGATATGTGACCCCAGGCATCATCGATGTGCATTCGCATCTGGGTGTTTATGCGTCGCCGGGTGTCGATGCTCATTCGGACGGTAACGAGGCGACGTCGCCTAACACGTCAGAAGTGTGGGCCGAACACAGTGTTTGGCCGCAAGACCCAGGCTTTGCAACAGCGTTGGCTGGCGGCGTCACGACGATGCAGATCCTACCCGGCTCAGCGAATCTGTTTGGTGGCCGAAGCGTGACTGTCAAGAATGTTTTTGCGCGCACCGTCAACGAAATGAAATTCCCCGGTGCGCCACATGGCTTGAAGATGGCCTGCGGTGAAAACCCGAAACGTGTCTATGGTTCAAGGGGTAGTGCACCATCGACGCGGATGGGCAATATGGCCGGTTATCGTAAAGCCTGGATTGCGGCTAGCCAATATCGCGACAAGCGACAGGCCGCGCTCGACGGCCAGGGTGAGATGCCCGATCGTGACCTGGCGCTTGAAACGCTGGCCGATGTACTCGATGGCGAAATTCTGGTGCACAACCATTGCTACCGCGCGGACGAAATGGCGGCAATGATCGAGTTGTCGCGCGAATTCGATTATCAGATCACGGCCTTCCACCACGCCGTGGAGTCCTACAAAATTGCGGACCTGCTTGCGACGAACAACATTTGTTCGGCGTTGTGGGCGGATTGGTGGGGCTTCAAGATGGAAGCCTACGACGGCATTGTCGAAAACGTCGCATTTGTCGACGCAGCGAACGCCTGTGCCATCGTGCACAGCGATTCAGACATCGACATACAGCGCCTGAATCAGGAAGCGGCCAAAGCGATGGCGGCAGGCAGGCGTGCTGGTCTCGAGATCAGTGAAGCCCACGCCCTTCGCTGGATTACTAGCAATGCGGCGAAAGCGCTGGGTATCGATGATCAAACCGGCACGATCCGCGTCGGGCTGAATGCGGATCTTGTGATTTGGGATCGAACCCCGTTTAGCGTCTATAGTCAGGCGCAGCAGGTGTATATCGACGGTGTGCTGATGTACGACCGCAACGATTCGGATTATCAGCCAGTCACCGACTTTGCGTTGGGGCGTGTGAGCGCACCAGGAGGCATGCAATGAAATACGGACATCGCACCTTGTTGTTTGTACTCGTTGGCTTGTCGTGCGCAATGGCACACGCAGAAGTCACCGTGATCGTTGGGGGTACCGTACACACCATGAGTGATGCGGGCACGCTGCAGGATGCCACGGTCGTCATGGAGGACGGTCAGATCAGTGCCGTCAGGCGCGGCCGCTATGTGCCCGATGGCGCGACGGTTATCGAGGCTGACGGCAAAGTTGTCACGCCGGGGTTGTTTGCGGCGCGCAGCCAACTGGGCCTCGTCGAAGTCAATGCTGTTGCAGGCACGGTCGATGGCGGTCAGCAAGGTGACCGCTATACGGCGGCATTCGACGTCGCGGACAGCTTCAATCCCGATTCATCATTGCTCGCGGTGAATCGCGTGGCAGGCGTCACACGCGCGGTGATCGTACCTTCTCCAGCCTGGGGTGCAGAGCAACCGTCAGCGGTGTTTTCGGGTAGTGCTGCCGTGGTGCATCTCGGTGGTGACGATGACTTTCTCGCGGTGCGTAAGGCGGCAGTCGTCGCACATATTGGCGAAACCGGCGGTTACCTCGCGGGCGGCTCGCGCAGTGCCGCCTTGCTATCGCTGACCGAGGCACTGGAAGACGCGATTGACTACAAGGCCCATCGCGATGCCTACGACGCTGGTGCGAGACGTGCCTACAGCGTTAGCAAAGCCGATCTTGAAGCGTTGCAAAGCGTCATAAGCGGCGAAACACCTTTGATGCTCAGTGCGCACCGTGCGAGTGATATTCGCGTCGCCATCGATCTGGCGGATCGGTTCGGCTTGCGATTGATATTGGTTGGTGGGGCAGAGGCGTGGAAGCTTGCGGATCGTCTGGCAGCCAGCAATACGCCGGTGATTATTTCTCCACTGAGCAATTTGCCGAGCGGATTCGATCAATTAGCGGCATCACTCTCGAATGCGCGCGCGCTGTCAGAAGCGGGAGTGCGCGTGTTGATCGCAGATGGCAGCAGCCATAACGCCCGGAATCTTACGCAGCTTGCTGGCAATGCTGTTGCCCACGGCCTGCCGTGGCAGGATGGCCTGGCGGCGATCACATCGGCACCAGCGGAGGCGTTGGGGCTTGGAGACAAATTCGGCAAGTTGGCGACCGGTATGGTGGCGGATGTCGTGGTTTGGGATGGTGACCCGCTAGAGGTCACATCACACCCGGTCGCCGTGTTTGTTGAGGGTGAACGTGTGCCAAGTGAAAGCCGTCAATCGTTGCTCAGGGATCGCTACCAGGCGCTGGATGATGCCAGACCGCCTGCTTACCGAAATCGCTAGGCGAAGCAGCACCTTTGCATCCGCATCCCGTGCTCTGTGGTTGCTCGCGGGTCTTTGTTGCTGTGAGATCTCGCTAGCGCAAACCCCGTCGGTTACGGTTTCCGGTGTCGACAAACCGTTGGCTGCCAACGTCATGGCGTTTCTCGGGCGCGATGAGCTGACCTGTACGACGCCGCAATGGCAATTGTCGCGACTCCAGACGCGCTGGCAACGTCGTGCCGCTCGCGGATTGGAGCCATTCGGTTTTTATGCGCCCGACGTGCGCGTGGCGATCGACGCGGTCGCGGATTGCTGGGACGTCGCCGTTACTATTGATCCTGGCATGCCGGTGCGGATACGGGGATCGGCGGTGTCGGTGAGCGGGCCGGCCAGCGCGCTACCCACGATTACCAGCGCTATAAAAACTGCCCCCCAGCCGGGTGATGTGCTGCTGCACAGTCGTTACGAGTCGACCAAACGTGCGCTGACCAATGCACTGCTTGCCGCTGGCTTTTTCGATGCCAGTTTCCCCGAGTCGGAATTGGCGGTGTTCCCGGCTGAGACCGCGGCTGACATTCGCTTAATCGCTGAGTCTGGTGATCGCTATCGGATCGGTGCTATTCGCGTGCAACAGAATGTGTTGGATGAGGCCTTGATTGCGCGGCTGATCCAGGTTCGCAGCGGCGCGCCGTATTCACGCGCTGTGCTCGATCAACTTCAGGCAGACCTGGTGTCGACAACGTACTTCGATCAGGTGAGCGTCAGAGCTGCACTCGAAGAGCGTGACGAGGGTGTTGTACCGCTTGACGTAGAGCTGAAGCCGGCACAGAAACTGGGTTACTACATTGGTGTGGGTGCATCCACCGATCAGGGTCCGCGGCTCCGCGGGGGCTACCGGAATCGACGGGTGAACGGTCGCGGCCACCAATTCGAGAGTGGGGCGTTGTATTCGCCAGTGCTGTCGCAATTGACCGCAGAGTACCGACAGCCGCTCGCGAACCCGTTGCGCGATTGGCAAACGGTCGAATTGCAGTTCGAATCCGAGGAAACGGACACGTCGACCGATCGTCGATGGCAGCTCGGTATAGAACGTACCCGCGCGTTACGCGATGGCTGGTTGTTCAGCTATGGTCTCTCCGCGCTGGACAGCCGTTTTGATGTGGCGGATCAGAGTGCCAGCGCACGATTGTTGATGCCCGTCGTGGGTTTGTCGCGCCGCAATGCGGATTCGCAGGCCAATCCACGTCGGGGCAGCAGCATCGAACTGAGCGCGCGCGCGACGTCTGCGAGCATCGTGTCGACCACGAGTTTCGTGCAGGCCTATGCGCGTTATCGACGCCTGATTCCACTCGGCAGTCGCGGGCGGATCGCGTTGCGCGGCGAGCTAGGGGCAACCTGGCAATCCGACTTCGAGGCATTGCCGCCTTCCGTTCGGTTTTTTGCCGGGGGCGATAATAGTGTCAGGGGCTTCGGCTATCAGGAGCTTGGGCCTGAAGACGCGGACGAGAATGTGATCGGTGGCAGCCAGTTGGCGACGGCGAGTATCGAATACGAACACGCGATCACCGATAAATGGGGTGTCGCAGTATTCGTCGATGCGGGTAACGCGTTTGACGATGCCAACATTGAACCCAAAGTAGGCGCCGGGCTTGGTGTTGTCTGGCGATCGCCAGTCGGACCGCTTCGAGCGTATCTGGCAACGCCGGTCGCAACCGAGGGTGGCCTGCGTTTGCATGTGAGCTTTGGAGCGGACCTGTGACGCGGCGCTTCTTGTGGCTACGACGCGTATCGCTCGCGGTAATCGTCGTTTTGGGCATTGCGGTAGCGGCGATTGCCTGGCTGCTGGCCACCACCAGTGGTGCGCGTTTCGCTGTGCGACAGGCCGTCGAATACGCGCCCGGTCAATTGCGCATCGTTGACGTTGGCGGCACGTTCCTGGGTGGGCTCGAGTTGTCGGACATTGGCTGGGTCGACAACGATATCAAGGTTGACGTGACACGCCTCAGTATCAAGGTGGGGCGCGGTGTGTTGTGGAACTGGCGGCGTATCGATGTTGAGCGACTGCACATCGATGGGGTCGTCGTGTCTTTGCCAAAACCTGAGCCCGTGCCGCCTGCGCCATTGGCGGATATTGTCCTTGGCGCATTGCCGGATATTCGCAGCCCGATTGCTGTCGATCTCTGGGATTTACAGACGACCAACATCACCATCATCGAGGGCGCTGACGCGACACCGATGACCATTCGCGAGCTCAGTGCGGTGGGTCAGCTCAGCCGGTCGACACTGACGCTCGATATCGCGCTGTTACATTTGCCGAAGGCCGCATTTTCACTCGAGGGTACGATCGGTCTTGCGGATCAATGGCGCCAGGATTGGACCCTGGACTGGCGGCTCGACCTACCGACCGACGTGACCTTCGGATCTTTGATGGTACAGGGGGATCGTCAATCACTGGCGATTCACAATCGTGTCGAGCAGCCTGCGGTTATCGAAACCAGGGGCACCATCACCGCCGTGCTGGATCAGGCCATCACTGTAGATCTACGGACAACGGCGGATCGAATCGATTTGTCGTCCAAGTCCAGACCGCTGATAGCGGACGCGATGATCGTTGATGTGCGGGGCAAAGTCAGCGATTGGATTGTCCGGCTCGACAGCGGCTTGCAGGGGGACCCATTTCTCGCAGGCCACTGGTCGGCGGCGCTCGCTGGTAGCGGCGTCGATTTCAGTATCGATGAGGCGGTTTTTGAACCTCTGACCGGTGGCGTCTTGACGGCGCGGGCAACGGTTTCTCTGTCGGATGCGTTGGCGGTCGACGGGAAGTTACAGCTCGACGACTATGCGTTGCAGGTCTTCGAGGTTGTCGACGCGCAATCGATGACCGGTCTGGTCGAGTTCTCGGTGGACGATGACGGACAATCGGCTGATGTGTCGGTCCGCGAAATCGCTGGCCAACTCAACGGCTTCGATTTGGCGGTGCGTGGCGCGGCCTCGCGTCGTGGCGAGACGCTGTCCATAGTGGATGCTGTGGCGACGGTTGGTGAAAACCAGCTACAAGCCAATGGCTCGGCATCTTTGAGCGGCGACCTGGATATTCAGACGACACTCGATGCGCGCGATCTCCGTCAGGTGTCGACAATGCTCGCAGGGCGTGCAATGGGCAACGTGTCACTGGCAGGCAATCGGGCATCTCCTGAGTTATCCGCAGCGCTGCAGGTGCGCGACTTGATCGTGGCGGAACTCGCCGTCGATCGCGCATCGGTCGAAGCAGAGTGGAGCGCTGACGCGGCGGATATCCGTGTCGATGCTGATACGCTGGCTATCGCAGATCAGCGCTTTGCAGATATTGGATTGGATCTGACCGGTAGTCTCCAGAACCATACCCTGGCGGCATCGATCACCGCCCCGGATCGCGCCACACTCGAGGTTGCAGCGACCGGTGGTTATGCAGACGACACCTGGCAAGGCGAACTGCAGCAGCTTGACGTGTCCGCTCGCGGCACAATGGCCGCTGCCGAGCTGGCGGAAATTCAATTGCAGTCATCGGTCGATGTGACGGTGTCGCCAAACTTGGTCACTGTCACACCGTTTTGTCTCGCTGCCGAAGCGCAATTGTCGTTGTGTGGCGAGCTCGAACAATCGACCCAAGACATCCATGCGGACCTACGTCTGCAAGTCGAGAATTGGGATGCTCTGACACGGATGGCGGCCATACCATGGCGGGCTGAAGGCGCGCTCAATCTCGATGTTGAGATGAGCGGTCGTGCCGACAATCCCACGATGTCGCTTGCGCTGATTGCGCCGGCGCTTAAGCTGACCGATCAACGGACGAGCGATGATGAAGGCGAGCCCCAGCAGCTGGCATTCAATACGCTCAGCGCTCGCGCGGATATCGACAACGGCGCAGTCGACGGTGAGTTGCTCGTCGTCGTGAATAAGCTGGGCGAGGTGCGTGGTGAGCTATCTCTCGATGACTGGCGTAACTCACAATCGTCGATCGACGGGTCTGTTGTCGTCGATATGCCGGATCTGGTGGCAGCCAATCAGATCACGTCGAGTATCCAACTGACATCCGGAACGATCGCAGGCGAACTGCTACTGGCGGGATCCCTGGCCCAGCCGATCGTGACGGGAAGTTTGATCGGTAGTGAGATCTCGGGCAATGTGCGTGCATTGGGTATTAGCATTGATGCGTTCCGTTTCGATGCATCCGCGGATCAATCCGCAAACCTTTCCGTCACTGCCAATGGCGTCGCTGGAAGCGGGCCGCTGGCGCTGCGTGGTGATGTCGATCTAAAAGCTGACAACGGCCCCGTACTGAAGGCGACGCTCAAGGCAGACCGCGCCCGTGTTCTCGGACTACCGACGGCGAGTGCGACTGCGACCGCGGATTTACGCATGACCGCGACACCGCGTTCGTATGCGCTCGACGGCATATTGACGATTGATGAAGCCGACGTCCGTCTGCAGCAGTTGCCGGAGTCGGCTGTGCAAGCGTCAAGAGATGCGCGCGTCTACGAGGCCGACGGCAGTTTGCGTCAACAGTCCGGTGCTGCGCTGCTGGCTGGATCGCTGGATTTGCAACTACGCCTCGGCGATTCGGTGGATCTGGCAGGTTTTGGTTTAAGTACGCAGTTAGCCGGTGGTCTGGAGATTAAACAGTCAGCCGGCGATAGCCCGAGTGCTTATGGCGAATTGCTGTTGCGTGATGCGACGTACGAGGCTTACGGTCAGAATCTCGATGTCAGCCGGGGACGGTTGGTGTTCAACGGTCCGATCGAATCACCGCGGCTCGTTGTGCGCGCGCAGCGCGTCGTCGATGAAACCACGGTGGGTATCGACGTATCGGGTACGCCCGATGCCTTGCAATCGGAACTGTTTTCATCGCCCACGCTGCCCGATGCTGAGGCATTCAGCCTGTTATTGACCGGTCGCAACCTGTCAGTCGCGAGCGCGGGCGAGGGTGCGGACCTCACCAATGCCGCGGTAGCGCTCGGATTGAAACAGGTGTTCGGCGTCACCGAAGGCGTGCAGAGTGCACTGGGCCTCGACACACTGACGTTTGACGGAGGCGGCCGCAATGGACGCTTGCTCGCTGGCAAGAGTCTATCGCCCAATCTCTATGTACAGTACGCCTACGGCGTGTTCGACCAGATCAGCAGCGTCTTGCTGCGCCTCAAAATCAACGACCGATTGTCGCTTGAATCATCGTCTGGCGAGAGCCAGTCTGTGGATTTGATCTACTCGGTAGGGCGCAGCCAGTAGTACCTGTTCAGGGGTAGGCCGGCAACGTATACTGCTTCGGAATTTTTGCTCCGAGGTATCACATGGCACTTCCGTCATTCTTGCAAGACCAATTACGCATTCCTGTCGTGGCTGCACCGATGTTTATTGTCTCTGGCCCACAACTCGTGATCGAGCAATGTAAGGCCGGCATTGTTGGGTCATTCCCGGCATTGAATGCGCGTCCTCAGGGCCTGCTGGATGATTGGCTGGCGGAGATTGCAGAAACGCTGGATGCCGAACGTGCCAAATACCCGGACAGGAAGATTGCGCCGTTTGCGGTGAATCAGATATGTCATGCGAGTAATGATCGATTGCAGGCAGACATGATGAGCTGTGTAAAAGCCAAAGTACCGATCATCATCACAAGCCTGCGACCGCCGCAGGAGATCGTTGACGCCGCGCATAGCTATGGTGGTGTCGTGTTCCACGATGTGATTAATCTACGCCACGCGAGGAAAGCGATATCCGAGGGCGTAGACGGGATTATTGCTGTCTGCGCAGGCGCGGGCGGTCACGCAGGGGCGCTGAGCCCGTTCGCATTGATCAAGGAAATTCGACAGGAGTTCGAAGGCGCGTTGCTGCTCTCCGGTGCGATGACGACGGGTCAGGACGTACTGGCAGCCCAAGCAATCGGCGCAGATCTCGCCTACATTGGTTCGCGGTTCATCGCGACTACCGAAGCCAATGCCGATCCAGCCTACAAGCAGATGCTAGTGGACACCGCGGCTGCCGATATCGTCTACAGCTCGCTGTTCACAGGTGTGCATGGCAACTACCTGAAACCGAGCATTGAAAAAGCCGGTCTCGACCCGAATAACCTGCCGGAGGCAGACAAGTCGACGATGAACTTCGGCAGTGGCGGCAATACCAAAGCGAAGGCGTGGAAGGACATCTGGGGGTCCGGACAGGGTGTCGGCAGTATCGACAATATCCTCCCGGTGGCCGATCTGGTGGAGCGAATGGTTGACGAATACCATGCGGTGCGCTCGCGGTTGTTGGCTGGCTAGTCAGGCTTAGAGCGATGCCCGGTTGGCTTTGGGTGGCGATAGGCGGCGCGACCGGCGCCGTCTGCCGACATGCAGTCAATCACATCACGGCCGGCGAGAAGGGTGCGCTGATCGCGACGCTGTTGGTCAACGTCGGCGGCTGTTTCTTGATTGGTTTTTTTGCACACTGGTTTAGCACTCAGGCCTCTGAATTTTGGCCAGCACACGCACGCCTGCTGCTGGCCACCGGGTTTTGTGGCGCGTTCACGACGATGTCGGCGTTGGCTCTCGAGACCTATCATCTTTGGGATGACGGGCAACCTATGGCAAGCATCGGTTATTTGGTGGCGAATGGCGCGCTTTCGGTATTGGCGTTGGTCGTCGGATTGGCCGCGGCGCGCAGTGTACTGGCGTAGTCTGGCGGCACTACTCGGCCAGGCTTGCTTCTGTGGCGGCTACCAGACGATTGAAGATTTCCAACTGCCACGCTTCGTGCTCTGGTTTCATGAGACAACTGCGTAAGCAGGTGATCGTCGCCTGATCGGCCTGAATTGTTGAGGACGTGTCGAGCCGATCAACGTCGACCTCGATCAATGCCAAATGCAAGTCGTTCTCCGCCGCGATATCGAATACGCGACTAGCAAGATGCGAAGCTCGGCTAGCCGTTTCGGCGCTGACTGCCCAAACCACAATGTCGAGTTCGGGTGGTTGCACCAGCGCGAAGCGTGCATCGGCGGCAAGATCTTCGGCCATTGCCTGCGCCGCACGACGGCAGCGACTCAAGTTCTTCGCGAACTCACTGGTACTCGTCAACGGCAGCATACTCTGAGTGGCCCAGAGCGCCGCTGCCGCAGCACCAGCGCGTGAGCACTCCAGGCTGATCTCACCCAGATGGAGTTCGTTTGACGAAAAATAGGTATAGGGTGAGTCGTGTTGGTAATAACGGCCGACGGACGGGTCGCTAAACAACACGCATCCACAGCCGTAGGGCTGTAACCCGTGCTTGTGAGGATCGATCGCAATGCTGTCAGCTTGCGCGATCGCCGTATAATGACGCTTCAACGTTTCGGGTAAATCAGCCAGACCAAAATAGCCGCCGTAAGCGCCGTCGATATGAACTCGGAAACCGTATTCCTGACCCAAGGCGATGATGTCAGCAATCGGATCGACTGCGCCGAAGCTCGTTGTCCCCGCGGTCGCCACGACGGTCCCAATCACGCCGCTGGCCGCCAGTTCCTGCAGCGCGGGCACCGCGATTCTACCGTTGTCATCCGTCTCAAGCGGCTGGTAATCGAGCTTCAAGACATCAGAAATACGCGCATGCGTGTAGTGCGCCTCAGAAGATCCGACGATGCGTTGCCCCGGCCGTTCCTTACCCGCGATCCAAAGTGCCTCCAGATTCGCAAGCGTGCCACTGCTGGTGAGATGCCCGAGAAACGGTGTTAGAGAGAACATGGCCGCGATCTCTGCGACCGCTTCTTTTTCCAAAGCGGACGTGGCACGACCGCCATCCAGGGCATGATTGTTAGGATTGATCCATTGCGCCAGCTGATACGCGGCCCGCGCGACGGGATGCGGCGGCTTGAGCATCTGACCGGCATACAGAGGATGCGCGTACGGATAGTTGTCTTGCAATTTTTCCGCCAGCGTTTGCAAGGTCGCATGCAGTGTCGTTGAGTCGGCCTCTGGCTCGAACTCGGGCAAGGTGTCGAACCCGGCATTCAATACCGCAGCGGCATCATCCAGCAGGCGAAGGTCATCGGGTCTAATGAGTTTGTAGGCAGTCACTGGGCATCCTGAACAATCGGCAACATTGGTATGATAGCCGACATGCGGGGATATCCACTAACGGTGATCACATCAATACAGCGCAGGACTAATCATGGATTTGATTAGTTTGGCGGTACCGTTTTTCCTGCTCGCGATCCTCATTGAGATATGGCTTGATCGCCGCCGCGGCACCCATTACATACCGATGGCAGATGCAATCTCAAGTCTCAGCGCCGGTGCTATGAGTACTGTCACCGGTATCTTTTCGAAGCTTATCGGCATCGCCATCTATGGATTCACGTTACAGCACTTGGCAATAGTGACACTGCCGCTTGAGTGGTTCGATGCGTCGTTGCAGGGTGTGTCGCTCTGGTTGCTGGCACTGATTTGCTGGGACTTTAGTTACTACTGGAAGCACCGCCTTGGTCATGAGATCAGTATTTTCTGGGCGGCACATAGCGTTCATCATCAAAGCGAAGAGTACAACCTGACAACGGCGCTGCGACAAACGAGCACCGACTTCCTGATCGGCTGGATTGTCTATGTACCCTTGTTTTTACTGGGTATGCCGCTGCAGGTTTTTATCACGGTCAGCGCCATTGATCTGATCTATCAATTCTGGGTGCATACGCGGCATATCGACAAACTCGGTTGGGCGGATTACGTGTTTGTGACGCCGTCCAATCATCGCGTACATCATGCACAGAACACACGTTATATCGATAAGAACTACGGCGGTATTCTGATCATCTGGGACCGGTTGTTCGGTACGTTTGAACCCGAGAATGACGCCGACCCTGTCGTGTTTGGCGTACGCAAGCCGCTAACGAGCTTTAATCCATGGCATGCGAACCTGAAAGTCTACAAAGACCTGTGGCGGGATACACAATTGACGCATGGCCTGCGAGATCGATGGCGGGTGTGGTTCGGGCGAACCGGTTGGCGACCGACGGATGCCGCGAGGGCGTATCCCATCGACCTGAGACCTTTAGCGGATTTCCAGAAGTATCGCCCACCGCACACGGCGGCGCAGCGTACCTATCTGAGCTATCAGTTTGTGGCAGTGCTGTTGCTGACGCTGGGCATGCCATTGCTGTTTCACGGGGTGAACGGTATGGCCGCGCTGGCTGCCGCGACCGTGTGTCTATTGCTGATCGGCATTGGTCTCGTCAGTGACAACAGTCGATGGGCTCAGCTATTCGAGCGCGTACGTCTGTTACTGTTTGTCGGGATGGGCGTGTGGTTCGCAGCGGGCCTGACTAGCAGAGACGGCTTGTGGGTGACGACGGCGGTCGTCTCATATGCGCTGGTCTCCGTCGTTCTTTTCAGTCGTGCCAACTTGAGCAATCGACGCGTTGTGAGTAAGTTGCCCTGATCAGGCGGCCGCTTGCTGGTTCGCATATTTGCGCAACATAGCCCTCAGTTCGGCAATGGAGAAGGGCTTGCTCATGTAGTCCGACATGCCCGCGGCATAGCAACGTTCTGCATCCCCTTGCAGCGCATTCGCCGTCAACGCAACAATCGGCGGTACGCAGCGTTCGGTTTGCTCCGCTGCTTCGAGAATGATGCGGGTAGCTTCAAAACCGTCCATCACCGGCATCTGACAATCCATCAGGACGAGGCCATAGTCGGCACTCGCGACGGCATCGACCGCCTGTTGCCCGTCTTCGACAATCTCGAATTGAACACCAAGTTTAGCGAGCATGGCGCTCGTGACTTTCTGGTTGACCTTGTTGTCTTCAACGACCAGTACCGGCTTGTTGAAGTGTAGCGGCGTGTCGTCGCTGATCGCGCGTTTCTGCGATTCAGCCTGCTCACGCGATGAGTCAGCCAGCGCTCGACTTATGTTCGCGACCAATTCGTCGCGCGTGACAGGCTTGCGGAGGATCGTCGCAAAGCCCGCGGCGAGAGCGTCATCGTTTCGGATCAAATCCGCTGATGAGAGCAGTAGCATGGTGGGACGACAGTCGTCGTCGAGCTGTTCATTGATGGCGTTGGCGACAGCGAAGCCATCCATATTGGGCATGTGCGCATCGATTAATGCGAGTGAATAGGGCAATGAAGTCGAGCGCTCGACGGCCTCTCGAACGGCGTCTTGCGGGTCCGTCGTGGCGTAGACATCGACCTGCCACGCCTCGAGCTGGTGTTTGATAATCTCGACATTGGTGCTGTTGTCATCGATCACCAATGCACGAATCTGATCAAACGTCACGGCATCGTGATCGGTCAATTCGTCACTGAGTGGCATTTCCACCTCAAAGAAGAAAGTCGTGCCTTCGCCGAGCACGCTCTTGACCCGCAACGGAGCCCCCATCAGGCCAACCAGTTGCTTGCTGATGGCGAGCCCAAGTCCGGTGCCACCGAACCGTCGTGTCGTGGAACCGTCTTCTTGAGTAAATGATTCGAAGATATCGGAGAGCTTGTCAGGACTGATGCCGATACCGGTGTCGGCAACTTCGAATCGATAGCGCCGACAGTCTGCGGCCATCGCTGCGTCTTCAGCGGGTTTGACACGCAAAACGACTTCACCTTGTTCCGTGAACTTGATGGCATTGCCCATGAGGTTGATCAGAATCTGCCGTAGTCGTACTTCATCGCCCATCATCGTAGGCTCAATGCTTGGGCAGACGTCAACGGCCAGCTCGATGCCTTTTTGTTGTGCGCTCTGTGCCAGCATATGACCGACGTCTTCGGCCACGGATCGAATCGAGATCTGCGTGCATTCCAGCTCCATCTTGCCTGCTTCAATTTTCGAAAAGTCGAGAATGTCGTTGATGATATGCAGCAACGCAGTACCCGAGTTGCGAATTGTCTCTGCGTAGCGCCGATCGCTAGCCGATAACTCCGAAGTCAATAACAACTCGGTCATACCGAGTACCCCATTCATTGGCGTACGAATCTCGTGGCTCATACGTGCGAGAAATTCGCTCTTAGTGCGGTTGGCGCTTTCGGCGCGCTCCTTTTCTTCCAGCAGCGCTTGGGTACGCTCCTCCACGCGCTGCTCCAACACATCGCGAGCGCGCACGGTTTCGTTACGGTAGTGCCTCAGTCCATCGACCATGACATTGAACCCGTCGACGAGTTTGCGCAGCTCGCCACCTGCCTCGCTGGTGACTTTGTGGGAGAAATTCCCTTCAGAGACGTCGCGCAGACCGACCATGACGTCATAGACTGGACGCAGCAGACGGCCGGCAAGACCATAGGCCAGCAGGCTGATCGCGAAGACGATGGCAATCGCCGTTACTAGTGTCAACAAGACCTTACTGCGCAGTCCCTCCTTGATAGGCGAAAATTCGAACAGTAACGCGACGTCACCCAGTTTGGTCCGGCTCGTTTCATCCTGTTCGCCTTCGATATCGCCAAAGGTGGACGCGTAGACCGGTCGCGTGTGACGGATTGTATGGCTACCGCCGAGTGGGGATAGCTGTAGTGACTCAATACCGTCCCGTACATTCTTCAGTTGTTGTTCGGATAACGGACGAAACATCTCCTGGTAGATCTCCCTGCCATCAGTATCCATCACGCTAACACCGGCAATCGTCGGTACTCGACTGATGAGGTCTGCCGCAGTCGCGAGTTCTGGTGCGCTCTCTGTGTACAGACCAAACTCGGCGGCTTTGGCGAACGATTCACTGAATAATAGCGCGGACGACAAGGCTTGCTCCTCGGCGGCTCGGATCGACGACGAAATCGCCAGATAGCTGTTCAGCGCGCTGCTGACAACAATTAGTGAGACTGCGAGAAGCACCATCTGCTTCTTCAGGCTCATGGCGCTAAAACGTCTTATGGGGCTAACTCGCGGCATAAGTCACCAGGTCGCTAGCTGAGTCCGGTTCGATGCGAAGCCGATAGACCGCGGCGCTTTTTGGGTTGATCAGATAGCGCTGCGCCGTCGTTGGAATTGCCAGGGGTTCGGATATCGGCTCTCGTTTCCCGGAGATGATCGCATCACACAGTTCCCCATAGGAGCGTCCTAACGTGTCATAGTCGACAGCGAAGGAAAATACGGCGCCATGGCGCACCCAGCTGCTTGTCGGTCCGACCACCGGCAAGCGCTGCCGCAGGCAAAAAACCAGAATATGTCGAGCCGTGAAACTGTTGTAGATTGACGGGTCTGAAAAAGCGAATAAGACGTCGGCGCGACGGGCAACATAATTGAGACCATCGGTGATTTCTTCGCGTTTGTAGACCGGGTAGGACACGAGGCTCAGGTCATGGCGTTCAGCGGCATCTCGTAATGCACGCATCGCGTCGCCGTCTTCATCACTGGTCAGAACACCCAGCGAACCGATTTGCGGCAACGTCGCGGTGAGACGCTTTAGATACTCGTCAAAATTGGGCAGCAGCAATGTGGTCGCAATAGGTGCATGCTGCTCTTCGGGCAACGGTGCCGAAAGGGCCGTGTGGCAAATCGAGACATCGGTGGTCAGTGTGAGATTGTCGTCATGCAAGGCTTGTGCGGCAGCGTCGCCGATCGTCACGATCAAGGCGTTTGGGTCGCCGCTGATTGCGCTGGATAAGTAGCTCGATTGTGGAAGATCCAGACGCTGAACACGATGCGTTGCCAATGCTGACTGCATCCCGGCATAAATCGCATTCTGGCTGTCACTGCTGTAATCGTAGATGACGACCGTGCTTTGCGATGTTGAAAGCGGATGCGTGGCGCCGCCACGCGCGCTAACCGCGACGCAGCCGGTGCCAAGCACAAATTGACGGCGTGTCAGCGGCATTGGGTCAAAGGCGCCAGGTGAGGTCGATGCCGATCGTTCGACTCGGCTGCCGGAGTGTATCCGTCTGGTGGTACGGAGCAACGGGGTCAAACACGTCTCTATCCGTGGCATTACGTATTCGCAGATCGACCGATAGTCCTTCGACGGCTGGCGGTTGCCAGCGTAGTGAAGCAAAGACTTGCAGTGCGCTGCCAACACGATTTCTCAGGTAACTCAGTTGACTGCCGCGGAAGCGCGCTTCTACGGCCGCGGACAACGAAGGTGTGATTCGCCAGTTGGAAAGCCGCAGGTTGGCCATAACACGCGGAGCATATAGTGCGCGCGCTTTGGTCGTATCGTTTTGACTATTCGACCAACTGACGTTGGCGCTCAGGTCGACATAGCGCAGCTCAAAGCGACGGTCGAACTCTATACCGTAGCTTGAGAAATCGTCTGGCGAGTTCGCATAGCGCGGTCCGGTACCCGGCAAAGCGGCGAGCGGCGTAATCAGATTATTGAACCGGTAGCGATAAACAGAGACATGCCATTCGTTGCCACGAGAATCTGATGCGAGTTGAATCTCGGTCGTGTGAATGTCTTCCTTGATCAGCGTTGATTCTGATGCAGGACGGGCGAAAGCATTTGAATCCTCTGCCCAGTTTGGTACACGACTGGCGGAACCGATCAGGAGTTTAAGATCGAGGTCTTTTCCGAGTTCTTGAATCCAGGCTAGGCGCGGATTCAAAACGCTGCGGGCCTGCGTTTTCTTATCAACGCGCATGCCAATAATCGCGCGACTGTTTTTTGTTAGCCTAATCTGATCTTCAAGGAACACGGAATCGAAACTGCGGCTTTCCTCCGGACGATCGACGACAATGTCGTCGACCAGTGTGGTCGATGTCATTGGTGACTTATCGGAACGGAATAGACCGGCCGTTAACTTGTGGATGCCAAACGTTTGACTGATATCGGCCTCCAGCGTACGGGTTCTCGTATCCACCAGGCCGGCAGCGACGATACGGACAGGGAAGCCATTCACTGGGAACGTACGCGGTGTGTAGAAGTCCGTGCCGGTGGATACTTCATGCACACGGATACGCGCGTCGACACCATTGCGCAAGATGCGCCTCCACTCAATCATCGCAAAGGCGATATCGTCGTCAAAGCGTGTGTCTGGATCGTTGAAAGATGAGAAGAACGGTGCGATCGGCGAATTGTTGGTGTAGTCCGCGCGGCCGTACTGAACGTTAAAATCTCCCCAGCTTGCTGTCAGCAGCAGTGTTTCACCATTTTTGCTGAGTAGCTCTTCAGCGATCCCATTGTTGGTTTGCGGTGTGTTGAAGGCCGGAACGAATACCGCCTCGGGGCCGTCATCGCGCAATATGCGTAACGATGCGTCGAGCTCAAGGCCATTCCGCCACCGATTGCCATACGCCACGCTTGTCACCTGACGGCGATGGTCATCCATGCTGGCAAATATCTCCAGTCCACCACGTGCACGACCGCTTTTCGTTACGACATTCAACACGCCCGCCCACGCATTGGCGCCATAGGCGGAGGCGCCGGGCCCCCGGATGATTTCGATACGTTCGATTGAGCGAATATCAATCGGTGCGGCATCTGATGATAACCAGGCATCCAACGCGCCATCGTTTAGGCGCTGGTCGTTGACCATAAATAGAATTCTGCTATTGAATTCTCCGGGCGATGCGAGGCCGCGTACGCCGATGTAGCTGCGCGGGCCATCGTCACTGACGTAGAAGCCTGCCTGGGCTGATAACAGTTCACCGATTGTGCGATAGCCAAACGCATCGATCATCTCGGCAGTGATAACGGTCACGTAGGCCGCCGCGTCCGACAAGGGCTCTTCGTTAAGTGGCAACTCGGAGGTGATATCTAAGGGATCATCGAAGAATAGGTTGTCGAAATTGTCCTCCTGCGCATTGGCGCCGGCGCTCAATACAAGCAATAGGAGGCCCAACAGATGAATTGCCGTGCTGGAATAATGTGTTGCTTTCATCAAACGCGAGTCCGTTTCAAGTTATACGCGGTGCATGGTGCGCGAACGCACCCGCAACAGTGGGTTTAGCGTCCAACAGCGGCTATGCTTGAGGTGATATGGGCTATTGGAGCAGCTGATGAGCGACACACGGATTCACTCTCTGGTGAGCTATCCCGTTAAGTCGATGTGCGGTAACAATCTCACCAGCGCGAGCATCGATGCTCGCGGAATAACCGGCGATCGACGCTGGATGGTCATTCGTCCCGATGGTCGGTTCATCACAGGTCGGCAACTGCCTGCGCTGACACAAATCAGCGTTGTGAGCGACGCAGGCGGCATTCAGCTACACGATGGTCTTGATGAAATCATGGTAGCCGTGCCTTCGGAGTCGGCCCGCGACGTTAAGGCGACGGTATGGGCGGATCAGCTCACGGTCAGTGATGCAGGGGATGCGGTAGCCAACTGGTTGTCCGCACGTCTGGATATGTCGGTGCGCCTGGTCTACCAGCATGATCACCAGAAACGTCTGCTGCCGGTCGACAAACGTGTGATCGGCGAGGACGAAGTCAGTTTCGCCGATGGCTACCCATTGCTGCTGATTGGCACAGCATCATTGGCCGATCTGAATGCACGACTACAGACACCGGTGACGATGGCCCATTTCCGCCCGAATATTGTTGTGGAAACGGACACGCCCTATGAGGAGGATCTTTGGCACAGCGTTACCACAGTAGAAGGATTTTCCTTACGCATCGCTTCGCCCTGTAGCCGCTGTATTTTTACGACCGTCGACCCGGCAACCGGCACACGGCACCCGGATCGCGAGCCACTTACGACGCTGCGACAATACCGCCAGGAGTCGGCTACCCAGAAAATCATGTTTGGCGTCAACGTCATTCCCGATGGAACCGGGGTTCTGGGCCTACAGCAGCGTTTGCAGGTGTCGGTCAGCTAGCGCGCGGGCTGCGACCGCGCATAAATAGCCGGTACAGCGTCGGGATTACAAACAAGGTCAAAGCGGACGCCACCAGTAGCCCTGAGACAATGCTAGTCGCGACGGGCCCCCATAGCAGTGACTTGCCTCCGAGCCCGACAGCCAGCGAGAACAAGCCAGCAATCGTTGTTGATGTCGTCATCAGGATCGGGATGACACGGCGTCTTGCGGCGTAAATCGTTGCATGCAGCGGTCGAATGCCAGCCGCCACGCGTGTATTGGCCGCATCGATCAGGACGATCGCCGCATTGACGGCGATACCAGTCAACGCCACAGTGCCGTAGATGGTATAGAGACTCAACGGGTTGTTGGTGATCGCGAGCCCAAAAATAACTCCGGTGATCGACATTGGGATCGTCAGCAATATCAATAGTGGCTGAAAATAGCTTCGGAATTGGGTCGCCAACAGAAGATAGATCAACCCGACGCCAAGCAGAGAGAGCGGCAAGAAGGCATCAAGACTCTCCTGAATATCGTCAAGCGCGCCGGTGAAGTCCAACTCAATTTGCGGATACTCAGCCGCGATTTCGGCCCAGCCGTCTCGAATGAGCTGATTGGCTGCGACGGTATCTGTTGTATTGGGATCAAGCTCACCGGTCACCTGAATAACACGTCGGAAATTGTAGTGCTGTATCACCCCGCGTCCACGACTGATTGCAGTGCCGACAAGCGGGCGCAGTGACGTTATGCTGCCGTCCGGCAGAGCAATGGGATCATCCAGTACCGCCTCGATTCTGTCGAGCGCACCTGGCTCGGCACGAACCCGGAGCTCTACTTTCTCACCGCCTGAGCGCAACGTCGAAACAATCTCGCCGTCGGTATGCAGGCGTAGCAAGCGCGCGACGTTGGCCGGTGTCAAGCCGAATGCACGAATCTGGGACTCCTGGAGGTCGAGAACCAACTGTCGTCGTCCGGCGACTTCATTGTCTCGCACGTCGCGCGCGCCGGGGATGTTCCTGACAATGTCCTGAACCCGGTCGGCGGCTTCAGAAATGATGGCGAAATCGTCTCCCCGTACCTTCACTTTGATTGGCGGTTCACGCGGCGGTCCGCCCGACAATTCGAGAAATGTAATCTCCGCGGAGGTAGGCAGATCGGCGAGCGCCTCCCGTGTGGCGTCAACCACCTCACTCACACTGCGTTGGCCACTACGCCGTGGATTAAGCGACACTTGAATCTGCGCGTATTGCTCGCCGATCAATGCTTCTGTTTCCGTAAATTTGAGGCCTGCCTGCACGGTCACGGCGCGCGTTTCCTCGTCGGTCAAAACTGTCTGCAGGCGCGCCTCGACGGCCTCAGCCGCGGCCAGCGTATCTTCGATACGGGAGTCCGCTGGCATTTGGAAATGGACGTAAAACAGGCGGATTGGATCGAATGTAAAAAACTCATTGCGGATAGCGCCACTACCCGCCAATACGATTGCCAGCAACACGATCGATGCACCACTAATACAGGAGCGAATCGGGCGTCGAATGACCCAGGCGAGCGCCTGGCCGTACTTGAGGCGTACCTTGCGAGTGATGCGTTCGCGCACCTGTTGCACGCGACCCGTGGATACGGCGCGACCACCGAGCGAGACGACGTGGGCAGGGAGAATCCAGAACGCTTCGACCAGGCTCACCAGTAAGCCGACGGTGACAACAAACGGAATAACGAACATGAATTTCCCGACAATGCCAGGTAGCAGCATGAGCGGGAGAAAGGCGCTGACCGTGGTGAGTACGGCTGCGGTTACCGGTGTTCCAACCTCGCGCAACGCACCGAGAGCGGCATCGAGAGGTGGTTCATTGTGCTGCAAACGATAGTAGATCGCCTCAACCACCACTACGGCGTCGTCGACCAGCATGCCGAGCACGATCACGATGCCCAGCAAGACCGAGACATTCATTGTGTTGCCCGTGATATCGAGTGCCCAGATTGTGCCTGTGATAGAAAAGATGATGCCAAGCGTCACCATGGCGGCAATACGAATGCCAAGAAACGCCCAACAGACCACCAGAACCAGAAAGAGCCCAATCAGCGAGTTCCGTTCCATGACCCGCAACGCGCTGCGGGTTTGCACGGTTTGATCATCCGCCACAAGCACGTTTAGGCCGAGTGGCTCAAGCAGTGCATTGCTCTCGGCAGCGTAGTCGCTGACCACACCGATCAAATCCAGCGTATTCGTATAGGCCACCTTGGTCACGGCGAGGGCCACAGCCGGCCTTTGGTCAAACCGCACTAACTGCGCCGGATCCTCTCGAGCTTGTTCAACGCGGGCGACATCTCCGAGCAGCACGCTCTCGTTGCTTTGCGCCGCGCCAATCTCAAGTTGCGCGAGTCTGTCCGGCGATTCTGTCAGCTCTTCAACGCGCACAAGCCAGGCGCCATCACCCACATCGACGGAGCCCGCCGACGTATTGCGGAAACTGTCGCGTAGCGTATCTGCGATATCACTGGCGCGAACGCCGCGATTAGCTGCCGCATCGGGATCAAACAAGACATGCAATTCTGGTTTATGCAATCCGAATGCGGTCACGCGGTCGACGCCCGGCAAGCGCTCGAGATCGAGTTGTATCCGTCTGGCATTGCGGCGCAAGGACTCGTCGTCCGCTTGTCCTGCCACTACGACCAGAGCGGTTGGAAAGCCCGACGATGTATTCAGCTCGATGACTTCGGGGTCGTTAGCGTCGTCGGGTAATTCATCATTGAATTTGGCTTGTATCTCGCGACGCAAATCTGTGATGCGTTTGTCGGCGGTGCGTTCATCGAGGTCGGCCAGACGAACCAGAATATTCGATAGCCCTTCGCTGGATTGGCTGCTAACGAATTTCAAGTTCTGAACGCTACGAATGCCGTCCTCCAAAGGGCCGGTAACGAGCTCTTCCATGTCTTCCGCCGAAGCGCCCGGCATCGTGGTGGTGACCTGCACCCAGTTGAAGCTGATCTCCGGGTCTTGTTCGCGAGGCATTGACAGGAATGACAGCGAACCCATCAAAACGATAACGAGAAACAGAATGTTGACCAACGGATGGTTGGTCAGCATGCGTTGGAATAGACTCACGGCGTTGTTCGCCGAATCAGATCACCGTCTTGTAACCGTTCCCGACCGCGGTCGATGATCAGTTGGTCTTTGTCGTCGGTCCACCGCGCAGGACGACCTTCCTCTGCATCGGGCAGGACGATGAAGCGTGCGATTTCACCCGACGCGACAAAAACACCCAACTGCCCGTTGCGCCGCTGCACATAGGGCACCGGCACGAACTCTGCCGGGCTTTGCCAGCGAAGCCGCCCCGGCTGCCCGGCGATAGCGCTGTCTGCAGTGAACAAAAGTCGCACTTCCTGTTGACGCGTTTGATTGTCCATTGCAGCGGCTACTCGAGCGACTTCGACCGGTAGCGTCCGCCCCGGATAGTGAAATGTCGCATTTTCGGTATCGCGCAGAGCCTGCAAGGCCGCACCGCTGCTGCGCGCCGATACTTCTATGGCGTTGGTTTGAACCACGCGAACGGCAGGCGCGCCGATGGTCAGTAACGCGCCAAGCTGGGCGGGCCGAGCCGTCACGGAGCCATTAAATGGGGCGACGATGCGCGTGTCTTCAAGTGAGGCCTGCGCAATGTCGACATTCACGCGGTTGTTGGCGCGTTGCGCTTTCAACATGGCGAGTTGCGCACGCAGTTCAGCGAGTGAGTCGGCCGAGACGTAGGCGTCCTCAGCAAGGGATTCGCTGCGCGCCAGCCGTGATGTCGCGAGCTCAATTTCTGCATCGGTTCTCGCCAGTTCCGCTTTGGCGGCGGCGAGTTGTAGCCGAAAGTCTCTTGGGTCCAGCGAGATAAGTAAGTCGCCCTCATTGACGTTATCACCGACGTCGGCATGTATTTCAATGACACGAGCGGCGACCTGGGCCGCCAGATCACTCTCATTGGCACTCGTCGCCACTGCAGCGGTTTCGTAATTGACGGCGATCAGCATGTCGGCGGCCGTTTTCGCGGTCACGGGCAGGATTTCCTGTGCGTCCCCAGCGGCGGCAAGACTTATTAATGTCACGCCGAGCGACAGTGTGAATGAGAGGTGACGGATTCGCTGCATCAGAGGAATTTCTTCAGGAAGCCCAACAAGGTTTCTGCGCTCTCGGAGCGCGTACGCGTGAAACCGTAAGCATGCACTGAGCGCGCTTTTCGATCCAGCCATATTGAGTCGCCAGTTGACGCTGGTCGGGAGGCTGCTAACCAAACGATGGTATCCGCGCCCTGCGTCGCGTTGCGCAGGATGGGCGCCAGCAATTTACGGAAAGTCGGCAGGGATTGTTTAACGCCTGCGGTATCGACCCAACCGGGATGCATCACATAGAACGTGGCGGTGGTATCCGTTTGCGACTGCCAATGCTCTGTCAACACGACCTGTGCTCGCTTCTGAATGGCGTAGGCTTGCGTACCGTCATGTGCTGTCGCGTCATCACTTGCGAGCGCGGCGGTAACCAATGGCGCCATATACATGCCGCCGGAGGCGACCGTGATCACCGCAGCGTCGCTGCTAAGACCGTTTTGTTGCAGTGCTTCGGTCAAGACATATTGATTCAGCAAATTGGTGGCGAATTGTGTATCGACGCCATCCGCGTTGGTGCTGAATTCGTGCAACATGACGCCCACGTTGTTAACGAGCACATCGATAGACTCGCCATCGTCTATCAACGATTGCGCCAGCGCGCGCACCGCACTGGTGTCAGATAAGTCGCAAACGCGCGTCTGGATGGGTGTCGCTATGCTGTCTTGCAACTGCGCGAGCTTCTCAGGGTTGCGAGCCACAGCAATGACATTGGCACCGGCCACGGCCGTGTCTCGCGCCACGGCGGCGCCGATGCCGCCGCTTGCGCCAGTAATCAGAATGGTCTTGCCAGACAGATCGAAACTGCCATTGCGCCAGAAGAGTCGTCGCGCAAAAAATCCGATCGCGCTGAAACTGACTCCAAAGCGTGCGTAAAACAGAAGGATGCCTAAAATGACGCGCATGATGAGTCCTGTGTTGGGAAAGAGGTGTCTGGGACGGGCTTAGTCACCTGACGGAGTTCGGTCGGTAGTCACATCTGGACGCAAGGCCTCGTATTCCTCAATGGCTATGGCTGCTCGTTCATAACCGACCTCGATGACCTCATCCGCGCGGTCAAACTCCCAGAATTGGCACAGATCGCGAGGCAGCGAAATCACCATGTCGGGTTTGTACGCGGCTAGCTTCAGCCGCGCGATCCCGTTCTGCATGATTTCGATCGTTTGCGTACTCATATGCAAAAAGCCCGGTTGATTGGCTGGCGCCTCGTCGATGTCTTCGCCATTGTCTTTGCCAGGCTTGAGGCGCTCAACGAAATCGCCGATGGCTTTTCGGTACTTGCCGGTCGCTTTTGCCGGTTCGCTGTCATTGTCCGATTCTTTGCGAGGCGCGGGTGCAGCGCTCGGCGCCTGGGTTGCCAACGGCTGACGCTCGCGCTTGGCATTCAGGTCTACCGCAATGGTCAGATTCGCGCCATGATTCAATGTCGGTGCGATCGGAATCGGGTTGACAAGACCACCGTCGGCGAGCAGACGTTGTTGCAATCTGACGGGCGACATCAGCGTCGGAATTGCGGTGGACGCTCGGATAGCGGTGAACAGTGAACCTCGACATAGCCAAACTTCCGACTGTTCGACCATGTCGGTGGCGACCGCACAGAAACCAATGGGCAACTTTTCAATATCCTGATCACCGATCAGTTCGCAAATCGCGTCGATGACGCGGTCACCCTTGATGATGGCGCCACGGCGAAACGAAAAATCGAGTAGTTTCAGCATATCGCCGCGCGTCAAGTCTCGCGCCCATTCTTCATAAAGGTCGAGCTTGCCAGCGGCGAAAATGCCGCCGATCAAAGCACCAATCGATGTGCCGGCGATATAGCCGGGATCATAGCCCGACTCCAGCAGCCGCCGAATGACGCCAATATGCGCGAGTCCCCTCGCGCCGCCGCTACCGAGCGCCAGAGAGATCGTTTTGGTCGTTTGTTTCGTTTCCATCGCCATTATTTTACGTGAGCCGATGGTCGGATGCGTACGGATTGGCCCTCAATCCACCAACAGTGTCCGCAGAAGTGTCCGGTTGGCGATGACGCGGACAGTTGTGTCCGCAATGCGGATGTGACCCTGGACGAAAAAGGTATTTAAAACAATGAGATAAAAAAGTTTAGAAGTTGGCACGCCGCTTGCTTTATTGCCTATGAGACTGTTGGAGTAGTGCTATGAAACTGCAAATGAACATTCGCATACTGGCTTTCGCATTCGGCGTTGCGCTGATCACTTTCGAAGTCGCGATGGTAACCCTACTGACCAATACGGCCTGGGTACCGGCGGTTTCAACAGGCGACAGTGGCATGATCATTCAGCCCGCGTTGACGGGCACTGCTGGATTGCTCGACTTGCTGAACGCGCCTACGGGTTGTGAACAAACCCTGTGGAGCATTTGAGATGGCGGTCCAACCTATAAAGGGAGCCAGTGAGGGCATCGGTATCCGCAACACAGACGCACAGGATTTGGTGATTCAACCCCGGCGCACCCGACGATGGTTGTTGGCTGTTGGGCTGATTCTCGCCGGTGTCGCCGTGTTCTTCATTGTCCGTGCTGCCGGGACATGGATGCGTGCCGATAGCACCGTCAACATCGAGCGCCTCCGGTTCGCAACCGTGTCGCGGGCGGACCTTGTTCGCGATATTCCTATTCAGGGCACCGTGGTAGCGGCGATCAAGCCAACACTGTTTGCCCCGTCGCCTGGTCGGGTCGCGCTGCGAGTCAGCGCCGGTCAGCCGGTAGCGGAAGGCGATATCGTAGCTGTAGTGACCAGCCCGCAGCTTAGCAGTGAACTCGAGCAGGCACGCGCCTTGCTGGACGCACAGCAGACGACCGCAGAACGCGAGTCGATAGCCAGTAGACAGACAGATTTGCAGAACCGGCAGGCCGTCGATTTGGCAAAAGTCGAGATTACTGCGGCGGAACGGGAGTTGCGCCGTGCCGAACAATCGTGGGAGTACCGTGTGATATCGCGGCAGGATTACGAGGAGGCGGTCGACAATCTCGAGCGCGCACGGTTGGAATTCAATCACCGTGAGGCAGACGCACAATTGTTTCGTGAACGCATGGCGTTCGAGGCAAGAACACGACAGCTGGACGTCGAGCAACAGGCGCTGCGTGTGACGGAACTGGAGCGGCAGGTTGAAGCGCTCGCAGTGCGGTCGCCGGTAGACGGCATTATCGGCAACCTTTCCGTCGACGATCGCGCGGCTGTCGCAGCTGACACGGCATTAATGAGTGTGGTTGATTTGTCCCAGCTCGAGCTCGAAGTACCGCTCGCTCAGAGCTACGCCGATGCAGTGCAGGTTGGCATGCCGGCGACGATCGGTTATTCCGGCCAGGATTACTCGGCACGTGTGTCCGCGATCTCGCCGGAAGTGTCTCAAAACACCGTGGCGACCCGACTGCGCTTTGCGGCAAGCCAGCCGGTCGGCTTACGGCAGAACCAGCGACTGACCGGAAGGATCGAACTGGATTCGGTCAGCAACGCGCTGCAGCTACCACGCGGCCCGTATTTTGACAACGAGGGTGGTCGCGCGGTGTATGTGCGTGATGGTGACTTTCTAGTTCGTAAACGTATTGTCGCCGGTGCGACCAGCGCGTCACACATTCAGATACTGGAAGGACTCGAAGTCGGTGAAACCGTCGTCGTGTCATCAACAGCGGGATTCGAGGCAGCGCCGGAAGTGCTGATCGTCGATTAGCTACATAGCAGAGGAAACAACAATGTTGCACATGAACGCAGTCAGCAAGATCTATTCAGCCGGTTTAATTGAAACGCATGCGCTACGTGAACTTGCGTTACAGGTCGACGAGGGCGAATTTGTCGCGGTTACCGGTCCTTCGGGCTCAGGAAAGACCACGTTTCTCAATATGGCGGGATTATTGGAAGCGCCTTCCAGTGGTAGCTATCTGCTCGACGGAGTGGATGTCTCCAGTCTCGGTGACAACGCACGTTCGAAGATCAGAAATGAAAAGATCGGCTTTATCTTCCAGGCGTTCAATTTGATTCCTGACTTGAATATTGCAGACAACGTCGATGTGCCATTGCGCTATCGCAAAATGCCGGCGGCCGAGCGTCGGCGTCGCATTGACCAATCATTGGAGTTGGTAGGTCTCAGTGCACGTAAGGCGCATTTACCATCGCAGCTGTCAGGCGGACAGCAGCAGCGCGTCGCTATAGCGCGTGCGCTCGCGGGTGAGCCAAAGCTACTGCTCGCCGATGAGCCGACGGGCAACCTCGATTCACTGATGGCGAGACAAGTGATGGAAATGCTGGAGGAGATCAATCGTCAAGGCACCACCATTATCATGGTAACGCACGATCCCGAACTGGCTCGCAGAGCAGGGCGCAATGTGCATCTGCTCGATGGGCAGGTATCCGATTTTCAACCGCTCGACCCACAGCCAGAATCGGCTGTGCAAGACGTCGCGTAAGGATGGTTTGAGATGACTGCCTATTACTTCCGTTTGGCATTGAAGAGTATTCGCCGCAATCCGTTGCTGACCGGATTGATGGTAGGGGCCATCGCGCTCGGCATCGGGGTTTCGATGACGACGCTGACGCTCTACTACGTGATGTCTTCAAACCCATTGCCATTCAAGGGCGAGCAGGTCTTCGCCGTACAGTTCGACACGTGGGACGAGGATGATCCGTACGATAATCGTGAAGGCGGATCGCCACCACCGCAGCTGACTTACAGAGATGCAGCGGCGCTGATGACCTCCGATATCCCGACGCATCAGGCAACGATGCTGCATCGTGGCTTCGTCATGAAGAAAAATATTGAGGCGCAGACCGAACATGCTTCGGCGCGAGCTACTTATGGCGACTTTTTTCCGATGTTTGATGTGCCTTTTCAATTTGGTAGTGGTTGGGACCGCACGGCGGATGCCGATGCCGCGCGGGTCGTTGTTTTATCAGCCGAGACGAACAATCGATTGTTCGGCGGCGAAAACTCTGTTGGAGAAACAATCATTCTCGATGGCGAGACCTATGACATCGTCGGCGTGCTCGATCACTGGCGTCCGTCACCCCTGTTCTACGATCTGAACGTCGGTGCGTTCGGCGATACCGAGGACGTGTTCATTCCATTCATGGTGCCAATCTCGCTGGAGTACGGGGCTCATGGTAATACCAATTGCTGGAAACCGGAGGTCATCGATTCGTACCAGGATTTCCTGCAGAGCGAATGTGTCTGGGTGCAGCACTGGGTGCAGCTGGATAACGCGGAACAGAAAGCGACATTTCAGTCTTTCATGGATGGCTATGCGCTGGAGCAGCGTGAGCTCGGAAGATTTCAGAGACCGTTGGACAATCGGCTCAACGATGTCATGGGCTGGATGGAATACCGTGAAGTGGTCAGTGACGACAATCGATTGCTGCTGGTGCTGAGTCTGATGTTCCTGCTAATTTGTCTGCTCAATACCGTTGGGCTAATGCTCGCCAAGTTTATCAATCGAGCTCCGTTGGTCGGCGTTCGTCGCGCATTGGGTGCGAGCCGCTGGGATGTCATTCAGCAGCACGGCGTTGAAGTCATGCTGATCGGCGCGATCGGCGGGCTCGCTGGACTAGGACTCGCTTACCTTGGTTTGTTAGCCGTCAGGAGCTGGTATCGGAACTACGAATACCTGGCCCAACTCGATCCGGTCATGGTGTTGACGGCGATTGCAATCGCGATCGGCTCGGCACTGGTCGCTGGACTCTACCCCACCTGGCGTATCAGCCGCATACAACCGGCTGTACATTTAAAAGCGCAATAAGGAGCCTATCGTGGAAATTCGACCAATACTCAGTACGCTATTGCGCAACCGCGTAGGGGCTACGCTAATCGCCTTGCAAATCGCATTGACGATGGCAGTCATCATCAACTCTGTGTTCATCATTCTGGATCGCGCCGAGACGATGCGTAAGCCGATTGGCATTGCTCCCGAACATCTCGTCACGGTCAGCGTCGCCGACGTGGCCGACGATGCGGATCTCGCTTCGGTAGTGAGTCAGGACAAGTTACGTCTGGCGGAGCTTGACGGCGTGATCGGCGCGACAAAAATGAGCACGATGCCGCTCAGCAACAGCGGCAGCAATTCAGGTTATCGCAACGGACCAGACAAGAATGATGCGACCTACATATCCATTGCCTATTATCAGGCCGGGTATGATGCGCTGGACGTGCTTGGGCTCAACGTCACACGCGGGCGCTGGTTTACCGATGACGAAATCCGCTACGATCCACCGGATGGAGAGTCGCCAAAGGTTGCTGTGATTGCCGATGCGACAGCCATCGCGTTGTTTGGTGATGAGGACCCCATTGGTCGCTATTTCTATACCAGCACCGATGACGCTATCGAAGTCATCGGCACGATCGAGATGATGTCGCGTCCGTGGTACAACTGGGGGGATTTCTATGTGACGATGCTCGTACCGGTGGTGCAACGCAATAACCAGTGGGTTGTTCGGGTTGCCCCTGAGCAGCGAGAGTCATTGTTGGAGCCTATCGCGGAGTCGCTACGCAAGGCGAGTCTCGACCGTCTGGTTGGAACCCCGCGGACCTACGACGAAATCATCGCTCGAACCTACCAGCGCGATGTCGCGATGAATCGCATGTTGACGGTCGTGATGACGCTGGTTGTTGCGATCACGGCGCTCGGTATCGTGGGTCTTGCTAGTTTCAGCGTCATGCAACGACGTCGACAAGTGGGCACGCGGCGCGCGGTCGGCGCACGCCGATTTCATATTCTGCGATACTTCCTTGTTGAGAATTGGCTGATCACCACGGGCGGTATTGTGCTCGGACTGGCGTTGTCGTTTGGCATTAATCACCTGTTGGTCACGGAATACGAAATGCCTAAACTTGACCCGGTGTATCTTCCGTCTGTTGTACTCGGGTTATGGGCGCTGGGCTTGTTGGCAGCGTTGGGACCGGCTCGCAACGCGATGGGTGTCGATCCGGCGATTGCGACGAGGAATATTTAATCGATGAAAAAACCGGTTGCTCTGATCATCGATGATAATGATGGCGTGCGGGAAGCACTGTCGATGCTGTTATCGCTTCACGATATTGACGCTGTCGATGCATCGGGGCCCGATGAGGGCATCGCGGCGTTGCGTGAAACAGAGATCGATATCGTCATACAGGATATGAACTTCGCCGAAGAGAAGACTTCCGGTGCCGAGGGGATTCAACTGTTCAAGGCGATCCGCAAGGATTGGCCGGACGTGCCGATTATTCTGCTCACGGCTTGGACCAACCTCGAGACGGCGGTCGAACTCGTCAAGGCGGGTGCTGCCGATTATCTCGGTAAGCCCTGGGATGATCATCGGCTCATTACAACAACGAACAATTTGCTGGCACTGCAGGCGGAGCGCCGGGCTCGACAGCAAATTCAGGAGGAACGTGCGGCCTCGCGTGCGGCGTTAGCCGATCGATACGATCTCTGCGGTACTGTCTACCAGAGCGATCCGATGCATGAGGTTGTCAGTCTGGCCTGTCGTGTGGCGCGATCGGATGTGCCTGTCCTGATCACCGGCCCCAACGGAGCGGGCAAGGAAAAACTGGCCGAGATAGTACAAAGCAACTCAGCGGTAGCGGATGGTCCGTTTGTACGTGTCAACGTGGGCGGGTTGCCGTCCGAATTACTCGAGGCGGAATTGTTTGGTGCAGAAGCGGGTGCTTACACCGGTCTGAATAAGCGACGCATCGGTCGCTTCGAGATGGCGAATGGGGGCACTTTGTTTCTCGATGAGATCGGTAACCTATCGGCTGACGGACAGAGTCGCCTGCTACGTGTTTTGCAAAGCGGCGAGTACGAGAGACTCGGCAGTTCCGTAACACGACAGACGCAGGTGCGGGTAATCAGCGCGACGAACGCCGATCTACCAGGGATGATCGCAGAGGGTCGCTTTCGGGAAGACCTGTACTATCGCTTGAACGTCATAGAGTTGCAGTTGCCAGCGCTATCTGATCGGCCCGGTGATGTGCCGTTGTTAGCGGAAGCGCTGGTAGGAGAGGATCACACGTTCAGCGCGCAGGCCATGCGCATGCTAGAGCAGCAGTCCTGGCCTGGCAATGTGCGTGAGCTGCAGAATCTGGTGACGCGCGCCCGTGTGTTGGCAACCAACCGCGTGATCGATGTTGAGGCGCTCGGTTTACGGTCACTGGAGACGAGCGCGTTGCCAGAACCGACCGAAGCCGATATCCGACGCGCGTTGGCGCAGCACCACAATATTGTTGCCCGTGCGGCTCGGGAGCTCGGAATTAGTCGTCAGGCTTTCTATCGTCGGATGGTAAAGTACGGACTGCATGACGGACCAGACGGCAAACCCGAGTAAGCGACGGATCTCCCTGCAGGGCAAGTTACTGGCGGGTGGTTTTGTCGCGCTGTTGGTTGGTGTGGCAGTGGCGTTGGCCATCGTCCGCGCGACCAATGTTTGGTTGTTGGCGGCATCGGTGGCTGTCGCGGCGGCAACGCTGCTGTTCGCTCTGGTCGTGCGCCGTTTGGTCGGTCCGACCAGTGCACGTATCGCTGCCCTGATCGACAGTGCGGACAGCTTGCGGGATGCTGACTTCAGTTTCACGATTGCAGACCGTAGCAACGATGAATTGGGCGATCTGGTGCACGCCTATAACTTGATGGTCGGCACGCTACGCCAGGAGCGGCAAAATCTGCACCAACGCGAGCTGATGCTCGATACGGTCTTGCAGGCTTCTCCGTTGGCCCTCGTATTGTGCAGCAACGAGGATCGGGTCATCTATGCCAATGCGACGGCGCGCAACGTGTTTTCTGCCGGCAAGCCGTTCGCGGGTCGTCGTTTCATGGCGGATGTCGCTAAAGATCAGCCAGACACACTGCAGCAGGCGTTGGCCAACGGCAGCGATGCACTGATTACCATCGATGAGGGACGTGAGACAGAGCGCTATCACTTGTCATGTAACGAATTCACGCTGAATGCGCGTGCACATCGTTTGTTCTTGCTGAAGCGTCTGACCAATGAGCTCAATCGTCAGGAGGTTGCCACTTGGAAAAAAGTGATCCGTCTGATTGGTCACGAGCTCAATAACTCCCTGGCGCCGATCTCGTCCCTGGCGCATTCAGGTCAACTGCTGGTGGAACGCAATGACAGCGCTCGGCTCGGTGAGCTACTCAAGACGATCGAGGTTCGAAGTGGTCATCTGAAGTCTTTTATCGAGGGCTATTCCCGGTTCGCCAAGCTGCCGGCACCGCAAAAAGCGCGCGTTCCGTGGCGCGGGTTTATCGCGCGAATTCGGCAGCTGCAGACGTTTGAACACACGGACGTACCGGAGGCGTGGCATGGCACATTTGATCCCCGGCAACTGGAACAGGTACTGATCAATCTCTGCAAGAACGCGCAGGAATCCGGTTCTGCCCCGGAGCACATTCAAGTGACGCTCGAGCCGCACGCCGGTGGTTGGCAACTATGTGTTAAAGATCGCGGGCGCGGCATGAACGAGGAGGCGCTGGTCAGTGCGTTATTGCCTTTCTACAGCACCAAAAAAACCGGCTCAGGTCTCGGTCTGTCGCTATGCCGCGAGATCGTCGACGCCCACGAGGGTCGGATCAGTCTTCGCAATCGAAAATCGGGTGGTGTCACCGTCGCGATCTGGCTGCCCTGAGGCTCGCACCACCACCTGCCACCAATTTGTTCATGTAGCGTCTACATCACGACCACTTATAGGCACACATAGAGCTAACTTGTCTAAAAAATGACCTCTTGTTAGTCTTAGACGAGTGTGTGATGTTCGACAGCGTCTCGTCGCGTGTCAGCAAGGTTGAGTGTAGGCCTCAGCCGTTCGCCGCGTTTAGCAATAGTTTAAGGAATCCGGTTATGAATTCATTCGGTCTTGATGTGGGGGTCAGGCGTGCTTGTTGGCGCGCGGGTGGAATGTTGCTGCTCGGCGCAGCAATCCCAACCGCGGCAGTCGCGCAACAGGCACTTGAAGAAATTGTCGTCACGGCACGTAAGCGCTCTGAGTCTTTGCAGGATGTACCCATCGCTGTCAGCGCCATCACCAGCGAACAGATCGAGAATGCAGGCATTGAACGGCCGGCTGATTTCATCAATCTCATCCCGAATGTCACGATCGTCGACACAGCCAACGTCGGCGATACTCAGGTCAGCATTCGCGGCATCGTGTCAACGCGCGATGCAGAATCGACCTTTGCGTATGTCGTGGACGGCGTGTTGATCACGAACCCCAACGGCTTTAACGAAGAGCTGCTCGACATCGAACAGATTGAGGTGCTGAAAGGGCCGCAGGGGGCGCTGTACGGGCGCAACGCTGTAGCCGGTGCGATTCTGGTCACAACGAAACCGACCAGCGAAACGTTCGAAGGGCAGGTGACCGGCGGATTTGGCAACAATAATAGCCAACGCCTCAACGCGGTCTTCAGTGGTCCGATTAGTGACAACGTCAGCGGGCGTATCGCTGCGAGTTACAAGACGACTGATGGTTTCTATGAAAATGTATTTCTTGGCACCGACGATTCTGTCGATTTTCTCGAGGACACGACAGTCAAGGCACGCCTCGACTGGCAGGTGAATGATGATCTCGCCCTCGATTTCCGGGTAGGGAGGAGCATGGTGGAGGGCGGTGCTATCAATTTCAACGCCGTCTTCGCAATCCCCGCTTTTGAGGCCAATTTCAACCAGCCTGCGTTCTTCCGGGACGTCAACGATCAGGAATTTATCTTCTCGTTCAACACACCCGGTGAGAACGAGCAGGAAACGTTTGAGTTTTCGGTTAAAGCCGATTGGGAGTTGCCACGGCAGACACTCACCGCGACGCTCGCCTACAACGATCTGGAAGAATATCTGCTGTCGGACGGCACCAGCGCATCGTTCTATGGCTATGAAGTCACGCCGGCCTGTCAGTCGGGTAGGGCGACATTGAATAACCTGCCTACCGATTTGGGTGGCGCTGGTCGAGATGACCTGTTCGGTCCGTTCTTCGCACCCTTTGGTGTATTGCCTTCCAGTCCTGCGACGGATTTCACCGGCGTCTATGGGCCGTATACGCCCACGACCTGTGATGGCTATCAGTATCAGGAACGCAATCAGAGTGACGTCAGTTTTGAAGCACGCCTGACGTCGGATGACAGTTATGCGGCACGCTGGATTGCTGGGATCTACTTCGCAGAAATTGAACGTGAGGTGGTGGTCGCCTATGGCGCAGACACCGGGCAGGGCTTCCTGCGTCAGCCGTATATCGGTCCGACAGGTCCGAACCCAACCGATTTATTGTTTGACGATATCTTCGACACGAAAGTGTTTGCTGGCTTCGGGCAGTTGGAATTCGACTTGTCTGATACTCTCGAATTGGCGGTCGCCGCGCGCTACGACATCGAAGAACGTTCGGTGAGCAATCGTGTGCCTAACGTGAGTGCATCGGGACTGAATGTGAATACACTGGACCCAGGCACCGGCGCACCGGGCCCCATCAATCCAGCATTTGCGGCTAACCCAGGTGGCATACCTGCGCGCGATGAGACCTTTAATCAGTTCCAGCCCAAGGTCAGCTTGAACTGGGCGGTCAGTGATGAGGTAAACCTGTTTGCCACCTATGGCGTCGGTTTTCGCAGCGGTGGCTTTAACTCGATCGGCAGCCAGGCAACGCTCGATTTCTGGTTGAACGACTTTGGCGACGGCACCAACCCTGGCGCTGCAGTCGATGCGCAATTGCTGGTGCGTGATGAGTACGACAAAGAAGTCACCCAGAGTTTTGAACTGGGTGCCAAGAGCTACTTCTTTGATCGCCGCTTGCGTTTGAATGCATCGTTGTTCAGCAACAACGTCGAAGATAATCAATTCTTCGAGTTCTTTGCCGGACCATGGGGCTTGTTGCGCGTGGTGACCACCATCGACGAGTTGCAGATCAATGGCTTTGAGATGGACTTTGATGCATCGCTGACCGACAACTGGAGCTTGTTTGGTGGTATCGGCTTGCTGGACAGTGAGATCAAGGAAAACGCCAATCGACCGGCGTCGGTGGGCAATGACGCACCGCAGGCACCCGACTTGACAGCCAACCTCGGTGCCAACTTCAACTACACGCTATCCAACAACATGACCTTGAACGCCCGCCTCGATTACCAATACACCGGCGAAATGTGGTTCCACACATTACAAGGCGAGGCCACGCCGACGGTCTGGCAGATTTTCTTCGGGCCAGGCATTACGCAGGACTTTTCGCAGACCAAGCGTGACGCATTCGGCACGTTGAATCTTCGCGTTGGCTTGAGCGGAGATCGTTGGACCGCGTCTGTCTGGGGTCGCAACCTGACCGACGAGCAATTCCTGCAGGAGGTTATTCCGGCGCCGGAATTTGGTGGCTCATTTGTACACCCCAGCGCATTGCGCGGCTATGGTGTCGATGTCACCTACCGCTTCTAGCCATCCCATCGAAGGCCAGCGTCGTTGGGCGCTGGCCTTTTCTTTTGGCCCGGCCGCAATCGAGTTACAGGACGCGGCGGGCACCCAATACAGCGTTGTCGCAAGAGCGATAATGTTATAACTTTAGTACTTTTAGTCTGGGCCGCAACCGCGGTGTGGGGAATGCATTTATGGCTTATCGATTAGGCGTTGATGTCGGCGGCACATTTACAGATCTGCTGCTGTTCGATGATGAGACGGGCGAAACCCATCGCTCCAAGGTGCCGAGCACGCCACATGACCCTTCCGAGGCTGTCGTTGGCGGCACCAAGGGCATTTGCGAGCAGGCCGGCATTCAGCCGGGACAAATCGAGGATTTCCTGCACGGAACGACTGTGGCCACCAATGCGGTGCTCGAGGGCAAAGGTGCCCGAGTCGGTCTGGTGGTCACCGAGGGCTATCGACAGGTCTTGCAGATCGCACGCTCTTTGGTACCGGGTGGGTTGGCCGCCTGGATCATCTGGCCGAAGCCACAGCCCTTGGCCAGACTGGAGGATACCGTCGAAGTGTCTGGCCGCATACTGGCGACCGGCGAGGAGTACCGGCCTGTCGATGAGGCTGCGACACGCAAGGCGCTGGAGGCGTTGAAAGGCAGTGGCGTCGAGGCGATCACTATTTGCCTGATGAATGCCTACGTGAATGGTGAGCACGAGCGCCAGGTCGCAAAGATTGCCGCGGAGGTGTTCCCGGATCTTACGATTTCTCTGAGCCATGAGATTCTGCCTGAGATGTATGAATACGAGCGGGCGTTGACCACTGTGGCCAATGCTTCGGTGCGACCGGTCGTCGGTCGCTATGTACGCAATCTTGAGCAGGAACTGAGAGACTTCGGCGTCAAGGGCCGCTTGAACCTACTGCGTTCGGATGGTGGTTTGATGACGGCCAAGAAATCGCAGGACGCACCTGTGAATTTGTTGCTGTCGGGTCCTGCTGGCGGCGTGACTGGCGCGCTTTGGGTGGCGAGTCAGGCGGGCCTGAAGAATATCCTGACGCTCGATGTCGGTGGCACGTCGACGGACGTCGCATTAATTGAGAATAGCGAGCCCCGATTGGTACGCAATACCGATGTCGGCCATCTTTCGGTTAGGGCGTCGTCGCTTGATGTCAAAACTGTCGGCGCAGGCGGCGGGTCTATCGCGCACGTACCGGAGTTGACCAAAGCCTTACGCGTCGGGCCTGAGAGTGCCGGCGCTGTCCCGGGACCCGCTTGCTACGGCAAAGGTGGGGAAGTGGCCACGGTTACCGATGCCAATGTGGTGCTCGGTTATCTGCCTGAGTCTCTGCTCGGCGGCACCTTCGAGTTGGATCGCGCGGCGGCGGAAGCAGCCGTGCAAAAGGTGGCCGATGATATGGGCATCTCCTTGCATGAGGCGGCGGCCGGTATCATCGACATTGTCAACGAGAACATGTTTGGTGCTATTCGCATGATTTCGGTTCAGCAGGGTTATGACCCACGGGACTTCGCGCTGATGGGGTTCGGTGGGGCGGGGTCGCTGCATTCGAACGCGGTGGCCAAGCTGATGGGCTCGTGGCCCGTGGTGGTGCCAAACTCACCCGGCGTATTGTGTGCGCTTGGCGATGCGACGACCCGCATGCGGGCGGAGAGCTCGCGTAGTTTCTCGAAACGCATCTCGCAAACCAGTGCGGCCGACGTTGCCGCAACCTTCGAGGACATGCGTAGCCAGGCCATCGCTGAATTGGCCGAAGAAGGTATCGACGCCGCAGAGGCCGAAGTTCGCTACGAGGTGGACGTGCGCTATCACGGCCAGGGATTCGAGATCCCGATGCCATTCACCTACGCACTGGATGATGGCGAAGCGGTCGCGAAGCTATGTCAGGCTTTCGATGATGAGCACCGTCGGATGTTCACTTTCAACATGGACGCAGAGCACGAACTCGTCAATCTGCGGGTTGTGGCACTGGGTAAGGCACTGGAGTTGCCCGCGCTGCATATCGATAAGGGCGATGGCGATCCAGCGGAGGCCAAGCTATCCGACCATGAACTCTGGGTCGCTGGAGAAAAGCTGCCCGCCGTCATCTACGACCGGAGCAAGTTGCGCGCCGGCGACCAGTTTGATGGCCCGGCGATTGTGGTTGAAATGGATAGCACAGCGCTCGTGTTGCCAGAACATACCGCCACAGTCGATGACTACGGCAACATACTTATTTATCCGAAGGTACAGGGGTAAGCACGATGGTCGCAAAAATTATTGAACCCAATGCAGCCGACTTCAACACCGTCGACGTCGATCCTGTCACACTGGATATCATTGAGAATGCGCTACGCAACGCGCGTCTGGAGATGGATGCGACCCTGTTTCGCACAGCACTATCGCCTGGCATTCGTGAGCAAGGGGATGCCTTCCCACTGATCGCGGAACGCAGTGGCAAGATGATCGTCGGGCAGTTCGGTTCGTTCATCGATGGTTTTCTGAATGGCTACGACGGTGACCTGGAAGAGGGAGACATTATCCTCTTGAACGATCCGTATAGCTGCGAAGGTGCGATCAGTCACAACAACGACCAGCTCGTTATCATGCCGATCTTCCGCAATGGGCGGGTCATCAGCTGGTCGGCGATGTTCGGACACATGACCGATATAGGGGGTAAGGTGCCTGGCTCCTTGCCGACCGATGCCGCATCGATTTTCGAAGAAGGGCTGCGCATGCCGCCGGTCAAGTTGTACCGGAAAGGCGAGCTGCAGGCAGACATATTGAAAATTGCCACGCACCAGAGTCGCATGCCGGAATGGTATCGGGCCGATCTGCACGCGATCGTCGCGTCTTGTCGTGTTGCCGCATTGCGGGTCAACGAAATCTGTGACCGTTTTGGCGAGGACGTCTATGTCTCGGCAACGGATGAGCTCCTGGCGCGCAATCGTCGTGCGATGAAGATGCTGATCGGCCAGGCGATTGGCGAGGAACCGGTCTCTTTCGAAGACTACATCTGCGATGACGGCAAAGGTAAGGGGCCATTCAAGATCAAGTGTACGATGTGGCGAGAGGGTGATCGGGTCATCCTGGATTTTGCAGGCACCGACCCGCAATCCGATTCGTCGATCAATTTTTACCTCAACGAGAACATGTTCAAGATGTTCTTCGGCATCTACATGATCATGGTGTTCGATCCTCAGATTCTGTTCAATGACGGCTTCTATGAACTCGTTGATGTCAGAATTCCTGAGGGTTCGTTGCTGAAACCGAAATTCCCGGCGGCGCTGTCGTGCCGCACGCACGCACTCGGGCGGATTTTCGATGTGCTCGGCGCGCTGCTCGGGCAGAAAACGCCGGACTTCCTTTGCGCCGCGGGCTTCTCATCATCACCGCATTTGATGTATTCCGGATTCGACAAACAGGGCGAGTGGTATCAGCTATTCCAGATTGGGTTCGGCGGCATTCCGGGTAAGCCGTTTGGCGATGGTCCGGATGGCCATTCGCTTTGGCCCGGTTTCACCAATGTACCCAACGAGTTTCTTGAGCACTATTTCCCGATGATCATCGAACGCTACGAATCTGCAGCGGATTCCGGTGGCGCCGGGCTGAATCGCGGCGGAAACGGAATCCACATGACATACCGCTTCATGCAGGAGGGCAATATCTCGATCCATGATGATCGCTGGTTTGTTCCACCATGGGGTGTTAACGGTGGCAAGCCCGCGGCGCGATCCTGGAAACGCATCGATCGTAGCGACGGCAGCCAGGAGTTCCTCGGTTCCAAGGTAGACAACATTCATGTGCAAGAGGGTGATCTGCTGCACTATGTCACCTGGGGCGGCGGTGGCTGGGGTGACCCACTGGAGCGTGATGCGGAGCTTGTGGCGCTGGAGGTCCGTCAGGGGCTCGTCAGTGCGGAAGGTGCGCGCGTTTACGGTGTGGTAGTGACGGCTGATGGTGCGGTCGATTCGGACGCGACAACTGCCTTGCGGCAGAAAATGAGTGACGAACGTCCGCCGATCGAAGTGTTCGATTTCGGACCGGACCTTGAGACACTGCGTGCACGTTGTCTGGAAGAAACGGGTTTGCCAGCACCGGTACAGCCGGTATGGCCTGGCCATCAGACGGATGTGGCCTGAGCATGACCCAAAACGCTGACGCAAAGGGACCCTTGAAAGGGCTGCGGCTGATTGAGCTAGGGCAATTGATCGCCGGTCCGTTCTGCGGACAGCTGATGGCAGATATGGGTGCCGATGTCATCAAAGTCGAACCTCCCGGTAAAGGCGATCCAATGCGCGTGTGGGGGCGCGGCGACTATCCGCTTTGGTGGACGGTATGTGCCCGCAACAAGCGTTGCGTAACTGCCAATTTACGCGTGGAGGAGGGCCAGAATCTGGTGAAGGAATTGGTCAAGGATGCCGATTTTTTGCTGGAGAACTTTCGTCCTGGGACGATGGAGCGCTGGGGCCTCGACTACGAAGCGCTTAAGGCGATCAATCCAGGGCTGATCATGATTCGCGTGTCAGGTTACGGACAAACGGGCCCTTATGCCTCTCGTGCAGGCTATGCCGCCGTTGGCGAAGCGATGGGTGGGATGCGCTATCTTGCGGGTTGGCCGGATCGACCGCCCACGCGGGCCGGCATCTCCATTGGCGACAGTCTGGCGGCGACCTATGCCTGTCTCGGCGCGCTGGCGGCGCTGCATCATCGGGAAAAATCCGGAGAAGGGCAGGTGATCGACGCCTCGATTTACGAGTCGGTGCTCACCGTGATGGAGTCCACTATTCCAGAGTTCACGGTCAGCGACTATATTCGCGAGCGCACTGGCTCGGCATTGCCCAATATTGCGCCCTCAAATCTGTACGAGTGCAAAGATGGCTCCTTTCTGATCGCGGCCAATCAGGACACTGTGTTTTCCCGCCTGTGTGATGCGATGCAACGGCCCGAGCTCGTCACCGACGAGCGCTATGCCACGCATACGGCGCGCGGTGCGCATCAGCAGGAGCTCGATGACATCATTGAGGCCTGGACTCGGACACTGACGATGGACGAGGTCGATGCATTGATGCAGGAACATGGCGTACCGGCTGGACGTATTTTCAGGGCTCCGGATATGTTGGATGATCCGCATTTTGAAGCGCGTGAGGCCATTGTCCCGGTCGACAGTGAGCGCTTCGGCAATCTGAAAATGCAAAATGTGTTTCCGAAAATGTCGGCGACGCAAGGGGAGATTCGCTGGCCAGGCCCTCTGGAGCTCGGTGCGCACAATGACGAGGTTTATGGCGAATTACTGGGCCTGGATGCATCGACCATGGCGGCGTTACGCGACAAGGGCGTCATCTAGGCGGTCGAGTTCCGGTTAACTCCATTTCGGTATGAGTTTGTCCATGTTGCGTTCCAGCAACACTCTAACTTACTGAAAACTCCAATGAGACCGGACTTGTGTCTCAAAAAACTTGTCGAAGACAAACGTTTGGTGTATCAATACCGCGACACTGTGGGTTTGTTGCAACGAACCGACCGTGTGAAGTGTGGCGAATAGTTCCGGGCCGTTGCCCAGTGCTTCGCCGCACAAAAACGTTTAAACGACCATCGAACCGCTTATTGCGGAGGGGAAATATCCTATGTCAAAGAGAGTTCTCGGGCGATCAATGCTGTCGCTCGCCATTGCCAGTGCGCTGGGCAGCGCGGCAATGACGGCACCAGCGTTCGCGCAGGACGATGAGGCGATTGAGGAGGTTGTCGTTATCGGCAGTCGCTCGCGTCCACGTTCTGTGACCGACTCAGCCGTTCCTGTTGACGTTTTGTCTGTTGACGAATTCGTGAACCAGGGTGATACCGACCTTAGCAACCTGATCAGAAACGTCGTGCCGTCTTACAACGTCAATACGCAGCCGATCAGTGATGCCGCCACAATCGTTCGCCCGGCGAACCTGCGTGGCCTCGCACCGGACCACACGTTGGTGTTGGTCAATGGTAAACGTCGTCACCGTGCCGCTGTCATTTACTGGCTGGGCAACGGCGTTTCCGATGGTGCACAGGGTCCGGATTTGTCCGTTATCCCTGCCATCGCATTGAAGCAGGTCGAAGTGTTGCGAGATGGCGCCTCGGCTCAGTACGGTTCTGATGCCATTGCCGGCGTGATGAACTTCGTCCTCAAAGACGACAACGATGGCGGCTCTGTCGATGTCCGCTACGGCACCTTCTATGAAGGTGACGGCGACCAGTTGACCGTTTCCGGCAATATCGGCTTGCCGATCGGCAACTCGGGTTTCGCTAACCTGAGCCTCGAGTACGGTAGCACCGACGACACCGATCGCAGCATCCAGCGTGATGACGCAGCGGGTTTGATCGAAGCCGGTAACACGGCGGTTGCCAATCCGGCCCAAATCTGGGGTTCCCCGGAGATCGAAGATGACCTGAAATTGTTCGGTAACTTCGGTTTCGAACTCGCTGGCGGGTCAACACTCTACGGGCACGGCAACTATGCGTCCAAGACCGTAGACGGTGGCTTCTACTTCCGTAACCCGAATACGCGTGGTTCGGTGTACTCTGCAGATGGCGGAGACACACTACTGATCGGCGATGTCCTGCAAGCTAACGGCGGCGCCGTGGGCGCGGCAGGTTGCCCGGTTGTGACCATCACCGATAACGTGCCGGATCCGACCGCTCTGAACCAGGTGTTGAACGACCCGAACTGCTTCACCTTCCAGGAAATTTTCCCGGGCGGCTTTACACCACGCTTTGGTGGCGATGTGACCGACCTGTCATTCGTTGGTGGTCTGCGCGGTGAAACGGCTGGCGGTATCAACTGGGATGCCAGCGTCGCCTACGGTTCGAACGAAGTCGATTTCTTCATTCGCAACACCGTTAACGCGTCACTGGGTCCGAATTCGCCGACCGAATTCGACCCGGGCTCGTACACCCAGGAAGAGTTCAACGTGAACTTCGACGTCAGTTACGCGGTCAACGACAACGTCAACGTCGCGGGTGGTCTCGAGTATCGCGACGAGACCTTTGAAATCGGTATCGGTCAGGTTGAGTCCTTCCAGATTGGTCCGTTCGCGGATCAAGGCTTTAGCGCCGCCTCGAACGGTTTCCCAGGTTTCGGTGATATCGCTGCCGGTGATTGGTCTCGCTCAAACTACGCGGTTTACGGTGACGTAGAAGTCTATCCGCAGGAGAACTTCCTGCTTGGCTTCTCTGCGCGCTTTGAAGACTTCGAAGACTTCGGCTCGACGTTCAACTACAAAGTGGCGACCAATTACCGCTTTAACGATGGTTTTGCACTGCGTGGTAGCGTCAGCACTGGATTCCGTGCGCCAACACCAGGTCAGTCAAACGCGTTTAACGTATCGACTGAGTTCGACATCGCACTGGGCGACCTCGTCAACAACGGTACGATCCCTTCGACCAACCCGGTCGCGGTATTGTTCGGTGGCGAGCCGCTGGATCCGGAAGAATCAGTCAACTTCACGGCTGGCGCGATTCTGGAAACCGGTCCGGTGACCTTGACGGTCGATTTCTTCGATATTCGTCTTGAAGATCGCATCACGGTATCGCAGTTGTTCTCAATCAACGATCTGACGGCACAGCAGCTGCAGGATTTGATTAACGCTGGTGTTACCAGTGCTGAAAACCTGCAGAACTTCCGTTTCTTCACCAACGACTTCGATACGAAGACGACCGGTGTTGATATCGTGGCGACCACGCAGATCGATTTCGACAATGCAACGACGGACGTTAGCTTCAGCTACAACCGTACGAAGACCGAAGTCGATGAGTTCAATCCGGATACACTCGACGCAACGCGTATTCGTGAGCTCGAAGAAGGCCTGCCGGATAGCCGTTGGACGCTGACGACGAACACGACTGTCGGTGACTTCCGCTTCCTGGTTCGTGCCAACTACTTTGACGATTGGTTCGATTCCGAAGATGGCCAGGTTTATGGCAACGCAATTCTGTTTGACGCAGAAGCGGGTTGGCAGATGACGGATAGCTCTTCGGTGGTGCTCGGTGCGCAGAACATCTTCGACACCTACCCGGAAACCAACCCGGGTGCGGCGGCAGGCGTAGGCAACCTCTACAGCCAGTTCTCCCCATTCGGTTTCAACGGTGGTTTCTACTACCTGCGTTATCGCTACGCCTTCGACTAAGCTAAGACTCTAGTCGATAGACAGAAAAGGGCGCTTCGGCGCCCTTTTCTTTTGCCGGTCTTGTAGTCGGCGATTCAGATTCCAGCAATAGTACAAGGGTTCATGCTGCAAACCCTCTGGAGTTTGATGGCAAATCGCCACCGCGCCAGTTGGTTCCCGATTGCCGACGACGTAGCTATCGCACAACTGACGACCGAGTTTCCGTCCTTTGCACGGTAGTGTGGGGCATGGGCCCTAACGTTCGCTCTAGTTACGGTATCGACGTTGGACTTAACTGCTGCTGTTAGACGCTTCATACGCTACCCGTTTGCCTTGAGTTCGCTTGTTGGTTCCTCCGATTAGAATCTCGGCACCCCATCGCTCACGGCTCGTGTCGAGTCTTGTATGTGAGCAATTACACAAGCGTCGCAACTTGGATTGGAGATCGAGCACGAACGGATGACGCATGGGGTCATATCGTCTGGCTTTCCGAGAGGTTTCGGTATCCGAGCTACTGCCAGGCCTGGGTCGCACCGCCATCACTGGGGCTAAAGTTTGGTGGAATCTGGCCGCTTATAGGATGGCACGGATGGGCTTATTGGATCGCACAGACGCAACCGTGACAGCGACAATCGTCCCGTGGCAGTGCGAGTCGAAGCTCTGTCGGTACGTTGTGACCCTAGGAAAAGCAATGAACGCTAGCATCGAACAATCGTCAGCACACTGGAGCACAGTCAACGAGAAGGTGCAGAAGACGGCGCGTACCAGGATGACACTGGGCAGTCGTCTGAAAGCGCGTGGTCTTGTCAATGATGCGCAACTGGATCTCGCGCTTCGTGAGCAAAAACGCTCCGGTAAACTACTCGGGGAGGTTTTGGTCGATCTTGGCTTCGTCGCTGCAGATGTCATCGCGCAGACCATAGCCAGTGATGCTCAGGCAGATTTCGTTGATATCGCATCGATCGTTGTCGATGACGATGTGTTGGCGTTGGTGGACTACGAAACCGCCAAGCGCAACCGGGTTATGCCGCTATCACTCGAGGGCGGCATCCTCACAGCAGCGCTATCAGATGCTTTCAATGTTGTTGCCATTGATCAATTGGAACGCGAGACGGGTTACACGATTAACGTCGTGACGGCATCGGAAGGGCAGATTCTCGACACGATTGCCCGCCACTACGCACAAGGCCGCTCTATCGCCGATACGATCGACCAGATCATGTCCGCAGGCACCTTGCAAACGGACGAAGAGGAGGCGGTCAACGAATCTCCGTTGGTTAGACTCGTCGATCAGATTATCTCAGTGGGTATCAAGAAGGGCGCAACCGATATTCACATCGAGCCTGCGGACAAGATCGTTCGTGTGCGCATGCGAATCGACGGGGTATTGCGTCAGGAGTTGCTAGTACCGAAGCTGATTCAACCGGCGCTGACCGCCCGCATCAAGCTGATTGCGAACCTGAACATCACGGAAAAGCGTACGCCTCAGGATGGTCGTATTCGATTCGACTACGGCCAGAACTATATCGACCTCCGCGTTTCTACGCTGCCGACCAATGTCGGTGAAAGCATCGTGCTGCGGATTCTTGATCGGAGTACCAACCGGCTCAGTATGGCTGATCTGGGATTTTCCGCGCCGCACAAAGATGCCATTGAACGCTTCGTTGGCATGCCTTACGGCATGGTGTTGGTAACAGGTCCGACGGGCAGCGGCAAGACCACAACGTTGTATACGGCTTTGCGGCTCGTCGAATCCGATATCCGGAGTGTCTTTACGCTGGAAGATCCTATTGAGTACTCTTTGGATACCATCCGTCAGACACAAATAAAGCCAGAGGTCGGTATGGACTTCGCCTCTGGCTTACGCGCATTACTACGACAGGACCCCGACGTCATTCTCATCGGTGAGATTAGAGACCTGGAAACAGCGCAGCTTGCAACGCGTGCTGCATTGACCGGACACCTTGTTCTATCAACGCTGCATACGAATGACGCGATCGGCGTCATTCCTCGCCTCATCGACATGGGCGTCGATCGCTACATGTTGCCACCCGCGTTGTCCGCGATTATCGCCCAGCGACTTGTGCGTCGAATCTGCGAGCATTGCAAGACGACGACACCACGATCGGACCAGGTCATTGAGACGCTCGGTATCGCGGAGCATTTTAGTGAGGTACCGATCCTTTATCACGGTGAGGGTTGCGACCTTTGCAATAACAGTGGTTATCGCGGACGTCAGGTGATCTACGAGATTCTCGATATCAATGAGAAATTTCATAGTCCGATTATCGAGGGGGCGGGCGCGGCAGATATCAAAGTACTAGCGAAAGAGAATGGCATGGTCAGCATGCTGGAAGATGGTATCGGTAAAGCACAGGCGGGCACGACGACACTTGACGAAGTGCTGCGTGTGGTGCGCTAACCGCTAATCGGAGACCTCGTATGCCACAGTTTGCCTATCATTCCGTTGACAAAGACGGTCGCGTATCCGATGGCACGATGGTAGCGGATAGCGAGGAGTCCCTGGAGCAGCGTCTTCGCGAGATCGGTTACTGGTTGATCGATGCCCGCATGCAAACGGCCAAGAAAAAGATGGGGCGTGGCAAGGTGCCACGGCGGGAACTCATGGATTTCTTCAACGGGTCGACCACTCTGTTGATCGCCGGGATTCCGATCGCGGATACGATTACTGGGATGGCGGAAGAGACCACACACGAAGCGCTGAAAGCCGTGCTGGAGGACGTCAGTCTGAATATCCGGGCCGGTAATGAAGTGTCTGTCAGCATGCGCAGCTATCCACAGGTCTTTTCTGAGCAGATCTGCAATCTCGTCAAGGCGGGCGAGAGCGGTGGGAATCTTGAAGTCGTGTTCCAGGATATCGCTAACCACCTGGAATGGGTGGATCGCATTATGGGAGATATCAAGCAAGCGAGTATTTACCCGGCTATGATCCTGGCCGCGGTGGGCGGCCTGGTAGCGTTGATGTTTACTGTTGTGGTCCCGCGCTTTGCCGAAATATTCGTGCAGATGAAGATTCCATTGCCGGCGCTAACGCAAGCCATTGTCGATATCGGTATGTTTTCGTCGCAGTATTGGTGGCTCATTTTGCTTGCGTTGGTCGCTGCGGTCGTCGGACTTCGCAATGCGCGTCGTGTACATAAGACGGTCGCTTTCAAGATTGACGACTTCAAGCTTCGCATGCCGATATTCGGTGAACTACAGCGCCTGCTCGCGCAGTCCCAATTTGTACACAACCTTGCCTTGATGCTGAAGGCGGGTGTACCGATACTCGAGGCGCTTAAGCTTTCTCGTGGTCTCGTCGATAACCTTGTAATGGATAAGGCGATTAATGACGCGTTGGCTGCGGTGGAGCAGGGCGGCAAGATTTCGGACGCGTTTCGCGAACACGCCGTGATCTCGTCGCTGACGCTGCGAATGATTGTGGTGGGTGAAGACGCTGGTCGTCTTGATACCACGCTACAGCAGGTATCCGACCGTTTCGACGAAGAGATTCCGCGACGCATTAAGAAGGTTTTTTCTGTGATGGAGCCACTGATCACGCTGACGCTAGTCGGTGTTGTTGGTTTGGTCGCTGCATCGTTGTTTTTGCCAATGTTCTCTTTGGTGTCGGGGCTTGGACGATGAGCAACACGGTGTCCGAAAGCGATCGCGGATTCACGCTGCTTGAGCTTGTCGGGGTGATGGCTGTTATCGCCATCCTGTCGGCGGTACTCGCGCCGAACCTTATCGGAGTCATCAACGATGCCTATGCGGCCGCTGAAACTGAAAACTTAATCAGCCTCGCGGACCAATTGGAACGATCAGTGCAAAGCACCGCCACGATTCCTGGGAACAGCAGTGTATCGTGGAGTGCTGCCATTGCGGCCCAGAGTGATCTCCCGTTGACGGATGTGCTGCAGAATCGGCGCGGGTTTAACCGAACGGTCTATTTCGACCCCGGTTTTCTGAACGGAACTGGGGGCTTCAATGGTTATGCACAATCAACCGGCCTGGCAGCGCCGCCGGTGTCGCCGCGCTTCATGATTATATCCGACCTATCTGGCAACCTCGGTACGCAGGCGAACGATGTCAGCCGCTTTAGCGCGATCTGGAATCGTGATCCAGGCGCGGCAATTGTTGAAAGCGATACCGTCAAAATCGAACGACGCCATCTTGGCGAGCTTTTCCATCGCGTTCTGATTATCAATGAATACAGCTACCAGACCGGCGTGAGCCTGAACGGTGCCGCTCAACTAGCTATACCGGCTGCACAAACCGGTGCCGATGGCTTACTTTCGATGTATTTGATCGAGGGCACCGAGGTCGCCTTATTCAACGGGCCCTACCCGACGGGCGGGCTTATCACCGCACGACTCGTGGACGACTATGTGACCCAGCGCATCGAAGACCCGAACGCGGGCAGCGGCAGCGGTGCGAATTCGGGGGCGGCCCCCTGAGCGTCCGCGCTTCGGATGATCACTCATGAGTATCGACTACGGTATCGAATGGGCGTACGGCGAGTTTCGTATTGCCAAGCTTCGTGGCAGCGAGGTTGTTGAGAGCTGGAAGTCGCCAACACCGGTTACCGATCTGGACAGCCTGACTGCAGCGATGTATGAAGCGGGGCACCATGTCGACATCAGTCGAGGCGGTTCGGTAGCAATTGCCTATGAGGATGACCTGCATACCCATGAATTCCTAGAGGTGCCACCGCTCAGTAAAAGGGATCTCAATAAGTACTTGCAGCGGCACGTGGAGCGGTACAAGCCTTTTCCCGGTCCCGCGGCCTGGCGTGCTCATCCGGTAGATCGTAGTGGCATTAGTGGCGTGCTGCTTCACTTGATGCCAAAAGAGATCCTCGATGCGGTCATGCGGATATGTGAGGAGCTCTATCTGCTACCCAAGCTACTGGTACCGCTAACCGAGATCATGGGGGAGTTTGTACCGTCGCTCGATACAGAGCCGGATCATGCGTTGCTCATCATTGCGTTGTTTGATGACCGAACGCAAATGCTGATTTCCGGTGACCATGGTGAAACACTGTTTGTACGCGAATTGAGCTATCCGTGGACTCCAGAAAACACTGGGCGACTGATTCTTGATATCAATCGGACACTCGGTTACGCCAAGCAGCGTATCGGGGGCGCGATCAAGGAGTCCTGGTTTGTCGGTGAGAAAGCGGAGGAGACCGGCAACGCGCTGATGGGGGCGATCGATGCCGACATTCGAATCGATCCGCGCTCGGCCGATCCGCAATTCTGGATGCGTGAGGTCGCGGGGTTACCGCTGGGACTGGCCAGTAACTTTATCCCTGTTCTGGCGCGACGCTCGATTTCCGCTAAGACGCTTATCCGTAGTGGCATGCTCATGACCGCGACCGCCGTCGTGCTATCGCTGTTCTTCTCCGCAATGGTTGAATTCACGATACTTCAACATAAGTTTGACGAGCAATACTTGAGAGATCGTATTGCGCAGCGCAACGCGGAGCTTGAGACTCTGCGGCAAGAGGTACAGCGCATGGATAGCGAGGCCGATAAGCTCGATATCCTGAACGTCGACGCTTTTAATCTGCCTGCCATTTTCTTGAGCCATTTGGGTGATGTGGTGCCGGATGGTCTTGTCTTAACCGAAGCAGCTGTCAGCAACGATTCAGAGGCGTGGACCTTGCGTTTGGCGGGGCGTTCGGTAGTACCGTTGGGCGAACTGGCACCGTTGTTAATGGACTTGGAACAGCGACTAGTCGGCGAGCCCTGGAATGCAGAAATCACGACATCCTGGCGGGATGCGTGGATGCAGCAACTTCGTCAGGGTAAGGCGACGCAGGATGGTGATGTCGGGTTCGAAATTGTCGGGAGACTCAAATGAGCAAGCTACGCGACGACTATGATCCGACGGATACGCCATTGAACTCATCAGCCATCTTTCGCGTCGATACCTCGCTATTCGAGTTGGATGTCGATGAGACGCCAGAGCAGACTTTGCGATTGGTGGTGCCGCCGGTCGATAAAGAGCCGACACCCGATGCGACGCGCATTAGCGGTCGCTCGCCAATTCTGAAGTTGCAAAGACTGGTTAATCGGTTGGTATACCGCGTGTTTGTCAGTCGTTTCTACCAGTCGGTGATTGCTGGTGTGCTACTTCTTTGCCTTGGGTTGCTGATCTACTCGCTGACGATTCGTGTCGATCATATTGATGACAATCTTGAGATCATGGCGGAGCTCGGGGCCGTTGAGTCTGAGCTTCTGGCGCTTCGCAATACATGGTCCGGTGAGGCGATGCAGCAGCTAAAGGACAAGGTACGGCGTGCCGATCAGCGGCGCGTATTCAACGATTTTCAAGGCCTGGCGGTCTGGCTTCGCGAAAAGAGCCGGTTCGCTGATCTACTTGGGTTGACGTTTTCCTATCAACTCGGCGAGGCCGAGTCAGCGGAAATCGATGATATGTTGCAAGTGCCGATCAGCCTTAGTCTGAAAGGCCGACCGGACACAAAGGAACTGTATCTGCGTGCGCTCGAGTTTCTAAAGTTGGTTGTCAGCACAGCCTGGTATGTCGAGATCATCGACGCACGACTCGAGGGAAACGGCGTAAGTTCACAGGGCGTTGATGCGACGCTTCGCGTCTGGGTCCATGGCAGCATCGCGGCAGGTAATATCGGTGTTCAATAACAAGAAATTTATCGCTGTGTTGGTGCTCGTGGCAGGCTACTTTGTCTACGAACGGTTGGTCGCGACATTTATCGGTGAGTTCGCATCGTCAGAGGCGTTGCCGGTGGAACCCTACGATCTGTTCCTCGACGATACCGAGCTGTCTGATGCCGATTCCAATACAGTCGGTCGCGGTGGCATCGCGATTTCGCGTATCGATGTCAGTGCATTATCGTGGAATACGTCACCGGCACGCGACCCTTTTTCGCCGGCCGTCGTCGACAAAAGCGCCACCGTACAACAGATTCTGATGGCGAGTCAGCGCGCAAGACCGACAGTCTCTCGCAGGAACCCGGTCGTGAGCGCCATTGTGCGTTCAGAAAATCACGAATATGCCGTTATAGACGGAACAATACGTGCCGCTGGCGAACGCTTCGCGGGTTTTCGGTTACGTGCAATTAGAGAGCAGAGTGTGGTGTTGGTTGATTTGGAAGCAAACAGCACACGTGAGGTGATGATAAGGCCATGAACAGATCAGGATCGATCGTACAGTGTCCTCTGCGGCTGGGAATTCTGGCTGCCAGTCTGCTAAGCGGCTGCGCGACAACGGATCTCCGCAATGTCAGGGACTACTCTGAGGAGCGGGCAATTCGCGATCAGGCCTGGACCTTGACCAGCCCGACACCGACGGTGACTGCAGTACCTGCAACGCAACCCGTCAGCGAAGATGATGAGCCACTGTATAGTTTTGTTGCCCGCAACCTACCTATCGATCAGGCCTGCAAGTTGTTCGGCAAGACCTATGCGTTAAATATTGTTGTCGAGCCGGACGTCGTTGGCAGTGTCAATGTCGATCTCACTGATCTCCCATTCGCCGAAGTCATGGAGTCGATGTTGGGTGCGAACGGTTATTACTGGGAGCGTCGCGGCAACATCGTTTTTATTAAATCACGCCAGACTGCAACGTTCGCGATCGATTATATTCGCCTTGTGCGCAGTGGCTCCGGTAGCAGTCAGGCGCAAGTGAGCTCTGGAGCTGCGGTCAGCGGTGGTGCTGGTGGCGTAGGCGGCGCTGGTGGTGCGGGAGCCGGTGGCGGAGAAGGTGGTGGCGGTCAGGCTGGACAGATTCTGATCGAGCAAGAAGATTCCGTAGATTTCTGGGCGGAGCTTGAGGAACAGCTAAAGACACTGATATCCGATAAAGGCCGTTTGGTGATGAATCGATTGGCGGGTACCGTACAAGTGACGGATCAGCATCGACGCGTTGAGGAGATCAGCCAGTACATCAATCAGCTCAACGAAGCTATTTACCGCCAAGTCGATATCGAAGTGAAAATAGTTGAGGTGACACTCGACGAGGACACGAGTTTTGGAGTCGATTGGTCCCGTGTCGTACAAAGCGGTGATGGCGAGTTTGTGCAGGGCAACCTGTCCAATATTGTCTCGACGCCTGCCGGTGGGTTAGCGGCGTTAGCACCGACCGCGGATGTTTCGTTTCTGGATATCGAAAATGGTCTAAATCGCATCACGGCAGTGCTGCAGGCCCTCGAGGAACAGGGCGAAGTCGATATCGTATCCCAACCCCATATCCGTACACTCAATAACCAATCGGCATTGATCAAAGTAGGTACCGATCGGACTTTTTTCCGCCGTGAGCAAAGCACCGGCACGACGGCCGCAGGCGCACAGACGTTTGCCACGGATGTGCCACAGGTGGTGACCGAGGGTATCGTTTTGTCGATAACGCCGCAGATTTCGGCATCGGGCTGGATCACACTCGATGTATCTCCAGTCGTAACACGGGTGTCTAGTGTGAGTGAGGTTGTTGACGGTAACGGTGTGGTCCAGTCGACAGCACCAAACCTGGATATCAGCCAGGCGTCATCACTGGTTAGAGCACGCAGTGGCGAGACGGTCGTTATCGGCGGTTTGATTCAAAGCCAGCAGACTTCGGCGAGACGGGCAGTGCCGTTACTCGGTCGCGTGCCGTGGTTGGGTCGATTGTTTAGCGCACAGTACGATATTGACCAGCGCAAAGAGCTGATCATGTTGATGACACCGCGCCTAATCAACTAGCACTTCGCATCCATTGGTCGCCATCGTGAGTGAGATCTGTCAAGTCTGGTGACGGGCATTCATCCCGCGTAGTATCTCGATCAGGTTGTCAAGGACACTGAGATGCTGACCGACGATTTTGCTGATTTCGAATCTGTTTTTGCCGATGCGGTCAAGCTCTGTGGCGCCGAGATCCATCAGCAGCAATCGGGTCAGACACCGGCCAGCGGATACGCGCCTTTGCCACGCATTCTGGATGACCTTGACGTCGCGACATGGCTACGTGAAGGCGGTATGCAGCGAGAGTCGTTTAACGAATTTCTGGGTACCTATCTCGACTATTCAGTCAAACTTCGCCACCCAAAACATATCGCACACCAGGTGTCAGTACCCGATTATCCCTCAGCGTTAGCGGCACTGATCAATGGCCTGACCAATAACCCCATGGCGATCTTCGAGATGGGCCCTGCTGGCGCGGCTGTTGAGTTCGCGATCATCAATTGGATGCTTGAGCATATTGGGTGGCGACCGCAACCATTAAGAGTCGACGCGGACAGCGTCGGTGACCATGCAGCTGGCGTACTGACGCACGGTGGGTCACTCGCCAATCTGACCTGTTTTTTAGCGGCGCGAGCGCGGATCGCGCCGGACGCCTGGCAATCCGGCACACCGAATGATTTGGTCGTGTTGGTGCCGCCGGCCTCGCATTATTCAGTTGCCCGTGCGATCGCGATTCTCGGTCTTGGCACAGACGCTATTGTCGACTTGCCCGCCAACGCATTGGGTGTCGTCGACCCAAGCCGAGTACCGGAATTACTCGATGGGCTAGCGGCGCAAGGCAAGCGCTGTATGGCCTTGATGGCGAACGCGTGTGCAACGGCAACCGGTTTGCACGATCCGCTGCAGGCTCTTGGAGAACTGTGCGAGCAGCGTGGTATCTGGTTTCATGTCGACGGCTGCCACGGCGCAAGTGCGTTGCTGAGTCCGGAATATCAAGGCTACTTGCAAGGTATCGAGTACGCGGATTCCGTAGTGTGGGATGCCCACAAGATGTTGCAGGTGCCGGCCTTGTGTGCGGCTGTACTATTTCGCAACGCAAAGAGTTTCGAGGCTGCCTTTCATCAGGACGCGAGCTATTTGGCTTATGACCGTGATTTGGACGCGTACGACTCGTTGCCGAGGGCTATCGAGTGCACGAAGTCGTCTTTAGGCCTTAAACTATTTATGAACCTCGCTTGGCGAGGCGAAGAAGTGCTCGGCTCCTATGTGACCGATCGCTACAAGATGACGGGGCATTTCTGGCGTGTCATTTCGCAAACTGATGGTTTTCATTGTCCCTATGAGCCGGAATCCAACATCCTGTGTTTTGGTTACGGCGACGACGATAGTCTTTATCAGCCCGTTCGTGATGCGCTCGTGCAGCAAGGTGTGGCGCACATTACCACTGCGCAGGTAGCGGGACGACAGTGGTTGAGACTGACGGTGATGAACCCGCTCACCGACGAGGCCGTGTTGCTTGACGTGTTGGACGACATCGCGGCAATGGTGGAGCAGCTCAAGACCAGCCAAATATCAACGACATTATGGTAACAGTTAACTGCAAGTTTGCACTGCAGGTCACTGATTGTCTTTGTGTTCATCACATAATGTTGCATCGCAACACTAGTCTACTGGCCACTTAGCAGGTATGCTTGTAGCGTGATATAACACAGGCGCACCGCACCGTCGGTGTGTCTCGCCAACGGGTGACGGGGGTCTCGCAATGGCATTGGAGTGCGCGCACGCGCGGACGTGTTGCGTGGCACCGCGGCGACCTCATTTGGGTCGCGTAGTGGAGGCAATGGCGCACAGTCGACGAAGAACAAGAAGCGAGGCGAGATTGATTATTCATTTTCCGACATCCGAAGAGTTGCAGATGCGTAACGCAAACACGTACGCACAGTGGAAGCGCGCGGCCATTCGTTACGACAAAAATCACCGACTGGATAAATGGAAGCGCCGTGAGCGCTCATCGCAGTACGACTATGTGGCGATCCGCGAGCGGCTCGACATGCTGCAGGAGCTCCGTCAGCAGCGCGATGATCATGGTCTGTTGTTCACGTTGAATGAAGGCATACACGGCAATCTCGGCGGTATGGGTAAGCCGGATCTGTACCGCAAGGCGAAATTCGGTACCAAAAAGCTGATTGTCGATTACACGGATGAAATCTGCGATTGCCTGCAGCACCTCGCAAACCCGCGGGTACGCAATATCTCGCTGGACGAAAAGCTCGATTTTTTTGACCGGGCAAGCCATTGCTACGGTCGCAGCGCGCTGCTTTTGAGCGGCGCTGGTAGCCTGTTGTACTACCATGTCGGTGTGGCGAAAGCGCTTTGGGAGCAAAGCACGTTGCCGAGCATCATCTCAGGCTCCAGTGGTGGTGCTTTTGTCGCGGCTTTGCTCGGTACCCGTGCCAATAACGAGATTGGTGATTTGTTCGCGCGCAGCTTTCTGGAATCTGAAGCAGCCGATGATCCAGGTATTTTCGGTCGTGTCGCACAACTGGCTGGTACGCGCATGCCGGCCGAGCAGGTCTGGGAGGTCGTCGAACGGCTTATTCCGGACATGACCTTCCAGGAAGCTTATGAACATAGCAATCGACACATCAACATCTCCGTCGCGCCGTCGCAGCAACACCAGGCTTCGAGGCTGCTGAACGCGATCACGTCGCCGAATGTTATGGTGCGAGAAGCCGTCATGGCGTCGTGTGCTGTGCCCGGTGTTTACCCACCGGTCGCGTTGGCCGCCAGAAACGCGCAGGGCAAACGCCAGCCGTATCTTGCATCCAGACGTTGGGTGGATGGTTCCGTCGCCCAGGATCTGCCGGTCAAACGATTGGCCAGATTGTATGGCGTGAATCATACGATCGTGAGTCAGACCAATCCGTTGGTGCTGCCGTTTATCAATGAGTTCAAAGGCAGAAATACGACGTGGGATATTCTGCGGGAAACCGGGCTCGCGACGGCGAAAAACTGGTCGTTGGCCACCGCGCAGTTGCTATCCAAGCCACTGCGTGGCAATGCCACTGTCTCTCGCTTGATCAGTACGTACGGATCCGTGTTGTCGCAGACATATACTGGTGATATCAATATTTTGCCGGCCAGTCGCAGCTTCAACCCACTGCGAATTCTATCGAGTCGCACGCGACAGGAAATTCTTGATCTGGTGAAGGAGGGCGAACGCGCGACGTGGCCAGCCATCGAGAAAATTCGTACGCAGACCAAGATTAGCCGCACGTTGGACGAGATCATGGAGCAATTCGAAGATCGTATGGTCAGCATCGCGAGACGTCAGCAGATCATGCTCGATCGTTCCGCTTAGGCACAACGGTGGCCGACTAGTTCGTGCAGTATCTGATCTACAGCGCGATCGCGCTTGGCGTGATCACGGCAGTCGTGCACGTGTTTCCAACACAGACAGTCCGGGGGGCGACTCGCGCGCTGACGCGCGTGCTCGGTTTTCACGCCAAGTCGCAATCAGTGGACGGTATTCGATGGCCCTACCTTGAGGGTGGGCAGGGCGATGACGTCGTACTGCTCGTCCATGGGTATGCCGCGGATAAAGAATCCTGGCTGGCCTACGCGCTTCGTTTACGCGGCGCTTATCGTATCGTTATACCCGATTTGCCGGGCTTCGGTGCCAACACGCGCGACGCCACACTCGACTATTCACCACGTGCTCAAGCGGCTCGCGTGATCGCATTCTGCGAGGCACTCGGCATTGATCGCTGCCACGTTGTTGGGAGTTCGATGGGAGGCTACATTAGTTGCTGGATGGCACTGGACGCGCCGAAGTTGGTGGCGACGCTGACGTTGATGAATGCCGCCGGTGTGTTGGGAGAGCGCGCGTCTGTCGTGCAGCAAGAGGCGGAGCAAGGTCGCAATCCGCTATTGGCGGACACGATGCTGGCACTGGATCGGTTATTGCCGTTACTGTCGCATCGCACGATGCCGTTGCCCGGATTTGTTCGCAAGCATCTGCTTGCACAGTATCGGGAACATGCAGAACATCTGGATCGGGTATTTTGGCAACTTGTGGACGCTCAGCAGACGGATGGATTGGAAGAGAATCTGACAATGGTACAGATGCCGACGCTCGTGATCTGGGGCGAGTTTGACCAGATCATTGATGTTAGCTGTGCCGCCGTTTTTACTCGGCTTATCCCAACTTCTCGCTTACTGATTCTGCCTGCCGTGGGACACATACCGATGTACGAAGCGCCCCAGGCAGCAGCAACTGCTCACAAAGCACTGATACGCTCGGCGCCCTAAGGTCTTACGCTACGCTCCAGCCACTTGCCAACAGTTGGCAGCGTGACATCGAACAACTTGCCGATAAGCCTGTCGGCGTCATTGTCACTCTGTAGCATGTCGAGATGGTCCGGCTTTACAAAGCCGGCCTCGGCCTGATGTTGCATAAACGTGATCAGCGCATCGAAGTAATGCTCGATGTTAAGGAAGCCAAACGGTTTCGCGTGAATACCCAATTGCGTCCACGTGATCACCTCGAAACTCTCGTCGAGCGTGCCAAATCCACCTGGTAACGCGATGAAGGCGTCACTATGGTCGGCCATCACTTGCTTTCGTTGGTGCATAGACTCAACGATGATCAGGTCGGATAAGTGTTGGTGTGCGATCTCCTTCTTGGCCAGCGACTGAGGAATCACGCCGGTGACATGACCGCCGGACGCCAGTACGGCATCAGCGACCACACCCATTAGCCCACAGCTCGAGCCCCCGTAGGTGAGATCGATGCCGCGCGCTGCCATAGCCAGCCCCAGGGCCTCCGCGCCGGCCCGGTAGGCCGGCTTGTTGCCGTCATTCGCACCGCAAAAAACGGCAATGCGTGAGAGCTTTCGTGCCGTCACGCTACCAGCAGTTGTTGACAGCTACGGTCGCTCCGGAAACGCCTTTGACGCCGCTTTGGGTCAAAGTCAGGGTGCCGCATTTATCGCCAGTCTGTGCGCCGGTTGGGGCAGCCTCGATGCGAAACGTCCGCTCTGCCAGGTTCTGCAGACTCAGGTTGTAGTAGGTTTCACCGCCACCTTTGGGTGCGGATAGCAAAGCAGACCCCGCGAGCACCGTGGTAACAGCGGTGCCAGCACGGTCCTGATCGTAGCGACCATTTTCGGTATAAAACCGCTCCATGAATTGCGCCAACTCCAAAACAACCGCCTGCCCATCTGCGCGATGCGCTTTGCGTACGCTTTCCTGGTAGCTCGGTATGACGATCGCCGACAGAATACCGACGATTGTCACTACCGTCAGTAATTCCACCAGAGACATGCCGGATTGACGCTTACTCATTGATCAGTTGCTCCCATGACAGTCGGCCGTCGAGCGTGTTGTTGGTCACATCGATAGCACGCTTCTCAATACTACCGGTACTGCCCGGCGTATATTGGCGGTCGCCCAGAATTGATGATTGCCACGGCAAGCCTTCGTTCGGGTTGAACTTCTCCCCGCCAGGCGCGAAGGTCAATGGATTGCCGTCTGCGTCGGTCAGGTTGTTGTCGGCAACAACATCCCCGTTGGTGATCAGCTCGTCGCCATTTAGATCGAAGAGCGGGATCTCCGGTCGGCTGCCATCGCAGATGTCGACCGACATCAACCAACCGCCGCCGCCGATGACGCAAGGATCGGTTGCGCTTGGGACGATCGTGTTAAAGAACAACGCACTGCCACGCACCAACGGATTCGATACAGTGCGCTCCCCGGTATCCGGGAAGTCCATGTGCCAGCCGAACTCGGTGGCCGGGTCCATCGCCAAATTAGACGGAATACGCACCGCTGTCGTGTCGTACGTTAAAGCCGGGTCGTTAGCGAACTGCTCGAGCAGGTCATCACGGTCAAGCTCTTCCACGCCACGGTCCCAGATGCCGTAGAACGTTTGTTGATCGGTCGATGACTTATCGCCTTCGGTAATGTACTGGCCCGTGCCGAACAGAACCATAATGTCGGGCGATACGCTGTTGTCATATGGGCAACGTGCCAACACCGGGCGGCTGGTAATCGGTTGCGGGTTGTTGGACGCGTCGGTAGCTGTAAACAGCGGCTCCGGCGTTGCGCCACCGCGATAGTCTGAACGCCATTGGCTAGTGTTGGCATTGCTGACATCGAACGCCCACATATTGCCCTGAAGATCACCCGCGTAGATGCGGTCCGGCACGCGGTCGTTATCGAGGTCTGCCAGTTGCGGTGAGCTGAGGCCATTGTTGGCGCCTGGCAGCGTAATCTTGATGTAGTCCGAACCAAGCGTCCAAACACGATCCAGTCCGCCGTCGAGGAACACAATAAACAAAGCCGCTTGTCCGCTACCTGGATTGTTGTAGCCGTTACCGAAAATCGCTGCCCAGCGGCCATTCGCCATGAGCGCAATGGTCGGCTCGCTGAACGCAGCACCCAGATCGGGGTCATCATCACTGGTGAATTCCCACATCACGAAATCCGCCGCATTAGCTTCTGTCATTGCCGTGGGGTCGGTCACGTCCAGTGCGAAGTAACCGGCACCGCCATTGCGAAGTCCACCAACAAGAATGGTATGCCAATCAGGGCCGAAGCCATCGACGGTCGGTACATACGCATCGGTGACGACCGGTGTCAGGTCTACAAAATAACGGTGCACGTAGCTTTGTTGTGCGAGGGCATGCAAGCCTTCGCCGCTGACATTGCTGAACAGCGCGTTAGGCACGAAGCCCATAAACTCGGCGCCGGAGTCAGCGGACCCAGTGTCTGCCCAGATACCGTGCAACATACCGTCATTGGCGCCTACGTAAACTGCTTCCCGGCGACTGGCCGCAGGACCTGACTCAAAGGTTGAGTAAGCATCGGTGCCGGTCGGGAACGGCGCTGCATCTGGCCAGTTGCTAATCGGACGGCCCACCAGTACCGGACCAGAGTGAACAATGTCGCCGAGCACGGTGCGCGTTGAACGCTCGCGCAAGCCCGTTTCACTTTCGTTACTACGATCACCGCGGAGGTAATCAAGGATATCCTGCCCGGTAAATCCGGTGGGCAGGTCGGTATTGAGATCGTCCTGTTGCTCTGCCGTCAGCGCAGGCAACTTATTGAACGGAATACCACCGTTGGCGGGATCATAGGTGACGATCTGACGCGCGCTGGCGGCCGGGATGAGGTCTGCTGCATCCCAGGAGGCGGTGCCATTCACGTCACCGGTAATCGGATCCAGTGCAGAAGCTGTCAGGAAGCCACTCCATTCCTCGGAGTCGAGCTTGGCCTGATAGACGAGGCTGTCGCTACTGAGCAGGCCAGTGTTGAACGTCACGGCCGCCGCGGTACCTTCTGTTTCCAGTACGGCCGCCAGTACATCCTGCATCTGTGTTGCAATCTCCGTCGGCGATGACGCGTTCAGCAGTTCACCGCGACCGTTGATCGTCGCATGGTAAATGTCATCGACCTGAGTACGCGTAAAGCTGGTGCTCGGCTCAAGCCAGGTTGGCGGGTTGTCGAATGCATCTTGTCGCGTAAAGTGCGTGACACCGAAGACTTCACCGACCGTGTTCAATGTTACGCCGTAGGTGACCATGTGTAGGTCCGCGTTACAGTCCAGCAGAGGGTTTGGCGTGCCGGCGCAAGCGGCGGGCGTTGGCACCAGACCCGGTGTCAGTCCGGCCGGGGCATCAAGGTTCAGATAGTACTCCATCGCTGCATCAGCGATCGTATTTTCGAAGGCGTCCGCATAAGGTATGCCTTCACCGCCATCCGTGTTACCGACGGTAATAGCATTCGTGTTGGCGAAACCATCTGTAAACAGAATGCCGAAGTTTTTCTGGCAGGCCTCGATGATGGGTCGGCTCGCATCGCTACGCTCAAACTGGCGGCCCATGTAATCGATAACCTGGCGAGTCGGTGTGCCACCGGTACCGCGTGCGGTGAAAATTTCATCGAGAAATGCGTCGCCGTCTGTTGTCAGGCTGACCATATCGACGTTCTGGCGATTGTTAAACAGGAAACGTCCGGCGCGTACGCCTGTAATCTCGCTGAATGCTTGTGAGACGCCACCGCGCATTGCCTGGTGACGTTTGCGGTAGTAGGTAAACCAGTTGGCAAAGTTCTGGATCTCTTCCGCGTAACTGCGTCCGCTTGGGAACGTGCGGCCATCGTTACGAATTTCTACGCGGGTCAGGCAACGTCCATCAGGGCCAATCGTATCGGCATCCCCACCCAATGCGATAAAAAGTGCAGAATTCTCACGATAAACACGATAGACGGCGGGGTCTGGCGACGCGCAATCAAACGGCGTAAAAGTCCCAGTGAAAATGTCGCCGACAAATCCGGTGCCGACATCTGTCGGCACAAAGTACGTCGCAGGGTAGTAGTCCCAGCCATCGTAGATACCATTAGGGCCGGTGTTGACCGTGCCGTCAAAGAACCGCATGCCTTCGAACACGACAAACATACGCGTGATGTCGATAGTCTCGCGAGCCACGGTTTGCGTTAGGTCGATGGTGAACGTGGCCGCATCGGCAACCGGATCCCAGGGCGCCGCCGTGGGGTTAGAGTCCGCAAACGTCCGTAAACCGGTAGACACCCACGGCTCGTAATCGAGCGTGTGATTATAGTAAGCGCGGTTGTAGCTGGCACTCTTGGCAAACGCATGTTCTGGCACAGGCGGCAGTGGCCAGAATGTGCCGTTGAAGGTCATTGTCGAACCGGCTTGATTGGCAGCATCGAATCCATTCGGAAAGATGTAGGCGTAACGCTGTCCGCCGTTGAAGCGGAACGAACCATCGTTGTTCAGGAACGTCTCGTTCGTGCGATCCCACCACGGCAGCCCGTCTCGCGTTGGTAACAGGATTTCCCAGTCCATACTACCGGAGTCATCGATCGCCATGATGACGTTGGGTTCAACCGAGTCCGACAGGAACAGCGGTGACTGTGCAATGACACCTGGACTAGCCTGCGCGAAAGCAGACGTCGCACCAAGTGTGGCCATTAGAGCACCAGCACACGAGTAGGTGAGCAATTTGGAAAATTTCATAGCGTTCATGCCTGTAGGAGCTAACGGATTAGCCAAAACCTAGAATCGTTTTGCGTAGTTGGATCTCAATACGACCTGTGACGTATCTGAAAGACCGGTACCACGACTGTGAATCTTGAAAACAAAAATATCGCCAGCGCCGCTGCTGACACCGTAGCCGCCACTCAGGTTGATCGACGTATTGACAGACTCGTCGACGGTACCGCGAATTTCGATAATGTATCGCGGCTCACTTGCGACTTTGCCAATGGCACCAAAGGTGCCACCATCAAAAGCGCGCGCATCGGCAGGCCAGTTGGAATAGACACTCGGGGCGTTGCCGGTCGTGTACAAACCTTGGGTGTTGTTGAACAAAGCCAGCGTCGTCAACGACTCGATGAACTCTTCTGCATCATGCAGCGCGGCTTCTGCCGCCTGAAATGCGACATCCTGGTCACGCATGTTGCCGCTGATCTTTTCCTGGATTGTTGAACTGCGCATCGCAGTCGTACCTATCAGTGACAGCAGCAAAACGGCGATTAGGGCGATAACCATGACCACGCCTCGCTGACCGTGATGCGATGCGGCGGGATGTTTGTTGAATCGCTTCATCGTTGTCATAGTCAGATCGCTCGGTTTCGTATTGTGACGGTAGAGGAAAATACGCGACGGAGACGGTTGTCGGCGGGTGTGATAGGAGTCAGGCTGCCCGCGGTACCGTCGAAGAACACATATGATTGCGGGTCATCCGCGATCCGATCGATATTCGATTCCATCAACAGATTGATCTGTACGCTCATGACGTTGCCCCAGTCGGCCAAAGCGACGGCGTCTGCGAGCAAGTAAGCATCGACCGAACCATCGCCGGTGTTGTCGACACCGTAGACCAGCTGCATATCCGCGACACCTTCGGCCATTTCAATCGGTACGCCGAGCGTACCGTCGTTGTCGAGCGAGACGCGGAACAGAGAATTGCGCCCGCTGGCGCCGACGCCGATGAAATATGCGTTGGTTTCGAAGCGCATCAAGAAAGAGTCTTCGTTGAATTGATACGGATTACCAGTGGCTGTGCCGCAGTTGAGCGGTGCGCCAAGGCCCTGCGTGCAGTTGCCAACCGTACCGCCAGAACTTCCGTGATTGATGATCGTCGAACCCACACCGGCATTGGTGGTTTGAAACACTGCGCTGTTGAGACAATCTGTCGCCACCAGGATTTCGTTTTGACCAATATCGTGTGCGGTCTTCAGCGTCATCTGACCGGTCGCGGTAGCATGGGTATCGATCACGTAGCTATCGTCCGGGATCGCACGAGTGATTTTGATCGCGTCGGTGTCGGCGACTGCCAAACCAGCGAACAGTCCCGGAAAGGTGCTTGCTCCGCCTTCATAACCTAGAATCGGCGTATCGGTGTCGTAAGCCCAATTCGCGGCGCTATTCAGTGCGTTAACCATATTGGTACGCGATCCGCAGCCGAAGAAGCCACCCATGCGAATATCCGATACCAGCGCGTTCAATGTGAAACGTCCGATTTCCTGTAGTTCTGTCGCCGCCTGCTGCGTGTTATAGGAGCGTTTACTGCCGATGTAGAGTTGAAGAATACCGCCAACCAGGAACGCGCCAAGCGTCAGTGCGATCAGCAACTCGATCAGGGTGTATCCACGTTGATTACCAGTCTGTCTCATATTTCGGTCACCAATTGGAACTGCACTTCGTCTCCGGCCTCGCGACCATCGTTCCACTCCACTGTAATCGTGAAGCGGGCGGGGTCATCGGCTGTAGCGCCGGCGACGCGGTCTATAGAACCGCGGCCGGCGGGTAAGTAGTAATCAATGGCGGTACGCCACTGCACGAGGTCAATATCTTCAACCTGCGTCGTCAAAGTGGGCGTCGCATCGGCAAGACCGATATCGTAGGCGCCGGCCCGTGCGTCAGCCCGATTCGCTCGCATGCGGTCGATAATGTCATAAGCGATCACGTTGGCTTGCGAGCGTAGGTAAGCACTGTTGTTGAGTCGCGTACCATTCACTTGCATGCTGGCCAAGCCAACCAAACCACCCGTCAGCAGGATAGAAGCGACCAGAATTTCGATCAGCGTGTAGCCACGCTGGCGCTTCGCCGGTATCAAGGGCATGCGGATACTCCTTTAGTGGTGGCGGCGGATCCAAAGAAGCCAACATTGATGGTGCGACCCTCTTCGATATCACCCGTTTTTCCGCACACCCGAAAATCGCCAACATTGGCCGTATCGCCGCGGGTCTCACCGGTGCCAACAAAGGAAAGGTAAGCATTGAATGCGCCGGAGCTACGCACCGTGCTGCCACCTTGCAGCGGCCCCCAGACCCGAATCACGATTTCGCCGGCATCGACGACCCCGGGATTGGCGGGGTCGGAAAACACGATCCAGCCTTGTTCCCAGCCGCCGCTGCCTGCACAGGTCGCCTGGTCGGCGCTGCGACACATCGTGGTCCGAACGCCGCTTTTGATGGCTTCAGATCGTGCCAATGCGAGGGCGGAGACAATTTCGTTATTGTCGGTGACGATGCGATTGCTGCGAACGATGTCAACGAAAGAGGGCACAGCAAACCCGGCGATCACCGCGATGACGGCGATGGCAAGCATCAGCTCAAACAGGGTAAAACCATCAGCATGGCTTGCACTTACCCTGCGTGCAGCACTCCAGTGTTTCCGAACGGACATGACGTTACAGCTCCCGACTATGAGTATTCCCCTTCTCCTAATTATCCGGATACCACCAAGAATTGCGACGTGCACATGTCACAAAATGCCAACGACTGCTGATTGTTCAACAAACCGTCGATTTAATGGCGCAGCGGGTGGCGCAGATTCAAGAATGCCCTTATTCATGAGACCTCATAAAGTATGATTTTTCAATCGTTTGTGTCATTAATTTACACATTTGTAAAACGCTGTCAGAGAAAACCTGGTGGGCTGCAGACGATACCAGCCGCTCGCTGCCAGCGAGGATCGTCAGGATTATGTTCAACCTACCACCGCGATGCTCGAGTGAACGGTGCTGCGATACACTGACACGGCGGAAACCAAAGGATGTTCGATGTACCGTTTTTTGAAGGCATTGGCAGGGTTAGCATTGACGACGGCGGCGATTGCCGAGCCGCTATCTATCGTTGAAATGACCGATTCCGCCACCGTTCGCGAGGCCTATCACGTGCTCGAGCAGCAACGGTCCGACGTCAATGACTGGATGGTGGCACTGACCGAGGTCCCGGCGCCGCCATTCGGCGAGTCGCCCAGAGCGGCCAACATTGCGTCGAAGTTTGCTGAGTTGCCGGGGTTAGAAATCTCGATCGATGACGTGGGTAATGTGCTTGCGCTGCGACCAGGGGCGCCCGATGCGGCCATTGTCGTGATCGCGGCTCACATGGATACGGTGTTTCCCGCTGGCACGGAGATCGATGTCGCTGTCTCCGACAACGTGTTTGCGGCGCCGGGCGTCGGCGATAACACGCGAGGTGTCGCGATGCTTTACGCATTGATGCGTGCCGTGACACTGGCACAGATTGAAACCGAAAAGGCGATCCTATTTGTTGCTACGGTCGGGGAAGAGGGTCTTGGCGATCTGCGCGGTACGAAACATCTACTGGCGAGCCCGCTGGCGGAGCGGTTTGACGCGCTGATCGCGATTGATGGCAGCAACCCCAACCTGATCGTCTCAACTGCCGTGGGTTCACGCCGGTTTCGCGTAACGATCCGCGGCAGTGGCGGCCATTCCTGGGGTGATTTTGGGCACGCAAACCCCCACCATGCACTCGCTAGCATCATTACGCAGTTCACCGCGAACGCGGATGCCGTGCTGGCGGCTCAACCCAGCAAGGGAAGCTATTCGGTTGGCCGCATCGGTGGCGGGACGGCCGTCAATGCGATTCCGTTTGAAAGCTGGATGGAAGTCGACATGCGCAGTGCCGATCCGGTGCTACTGGTGGCCCTGGAGACGGCCTTCCGACAGAGTGTGGTCGCAGCGATCGATGTGGCCAATCAACGGCGAGTCGGTGGGCAGGCACTATCGGTCGACCTGGTATCGGTGGGCGCACGTCCCGCTGGTTCAACCCCGTTGGACAGCTTGTTGATTCGACGAGCACTGACAATATGGCGATCCCTTGGGTTAGAGCCCGTTCTGACGGCCTCATCGACGGATGCGAATGCCGCAATGGCCGTTGGTTTGCCTGCAGTTACGATAAGCCGTGGGGGTATCAGCGTTGGCGCACATGGGCTTCAGGAGTCGTGGACAGACCACGACACCCTGCGCTCGGAGCAGGCCGCTTTGTTGCTACTGTTGATGATGTCGGATGCGCGGCAAGTCCAGCGCTAAGCCCGTGATAGCTGTAGTCAGTTCGTAAGGGTTGTTGAGTATCTCGCTGTAGCCGCAGCATGATTCCTTGGCTAAGCCGGTCGGAGAGGTAGGCACAGTGCGCTCGTTTTTCGTCAAGGACGACAATAGGTAGGCGAGCCCTCCCAAATCGCGACCAGGTCAAAAAAACAAATAAAAACAACAGTTCGTAAGGTTTTCCCGATGCTTCAATCACGTGCGTACCGCGATTGACTGGCGAATTTCATTGAGACCGAAAAAGCTTGCCTTGCGACATCAAAGGATTTAATATTTTCACAATTGCAAAATTTCGCATATATGAATATGCAAGGGTATTAATAGGTGTGGTCGGGAGACATCAATGCCTAGCAGAACAGCGGTAGCCCAGGAGCTATCAGTTATTTTCAAACTCATCGCGCATCCAGACAGGATTCGCTTGATCGAAGAGCTGTACCGTAGCGAGTGCGACGTGAGCACATTAGCTGAACGCCTGTCTCTGACGAGCTCTCGCGTATCGCAACATTTGCACGAGTTGAAGTCCCACCGTGTTGTGGCGGAACGACGCGACGGCCGCCATCATTTTTATTCGCTGGTCATGCCAGAGTTAGCCACATGGATCGTGGACGCCATCACATTCGTTGAAGGGCGCGACGCCGGTTTGAATCCGGCAAACATAGAATCGGCAAAGCGCCTGTGGATGAGCTCCGACAATGAGTCTGATCCACAGCCGTTAGAGTCAGAAGTCAATAATCAATAGGTAGTCAAGAGGTAATCAGTCATGCCTAAGTTCGCAGCAGGTGTCGTCGAGTTCCAATCGAAAGTCTTTCCTGAAAAGCGAGATTTATTTGAGCAGCTAAGCCGCGGTCAATCGCCTGAGGCGCTGTTTATCACGTGTTCCGATTCTCGGATCGAGACCGCAATGATCACGCAAACCCAGCCAGGTGAGCTGTTCATTTGTCGAAACGCCGGCAATATCGTGCCGCCGCATACCAACCATACGGGTGGTATGACCGCATCTATCGAATTCGCTGTCGCCGCTTTGCAGGTGCCGCACATTGTAGTGTGCGGTCACACTGAGTGTGGTGCGATGAAAGGCGCCATGAATCCGGAAGGTCTGGACACGTTACCGCATGTTAAGGAATGGCTCGGTTACAGCAAGGCGGCAGTTGATGTCGTCAATGAACTGGGTCGCGATATGACGGATGCCGAGAAAATGCAGATGTTGCTCGAGCAAAACGTGATCTTGCAGCTGGATCATTTACGCACGCATCCGACTGTAGCAACACGTCTCGCCAAAGGGGATATCCAGCTGCACGGTTGGGTCTACGACATCAAGACTGGCGGCATCGTTGCGTTTGATGCCGCAACTCGCACATTCCAGCCGGTTGCTGAGCGCTATGCCAGCGAAGTACGCGAGTACGCCGAGATGCAGGCCTGCTCGCACAGTTAAGTCAGTCACTGAAATAATATTCCTCTGAGGGAAAGGTGAACGTATGAAGTTTTTAGATTTTTCCAACCTTCGCGGTGACATCTACGGTGGCCTGACAGCAGGTATTGTAGCGCTGCCGCTCGCGCTGGCTTTCGGTGAAGCCTCCGGTGCGGGCCCGATTGCTGGTTTATGGGGCGCGATTATCGTCGGGTTCTTTGCGTCATTGTTCGGTGGTACGGGCTCACAAGTCACCGGGCCGACCGGTCCGATGGTGGTCGTTTTCGCCGGTGTTTTCGCCTCTTTGTCGGGCAATCTTGCACTGGTGTTCACGGCTGTAGTGCTTGCCGGTTTACTGCAGATTGCTTTTGGCGTCTTGCGCCTTGGCCAGTACATTCGTCTGGTGCCATACCCGGTAATCTCGGGTTTTATGAGCGGTATCGGCGTTATCATTATCGCGTTGCAAGCCTCACGACTGTTCGGACACGAGCCGGAGGGTAAGGGCACCATCCCCGCCTTGACCGCTATTCCGGGCGCGGTTGTTGATCCGAATTTTGTCGCGCTCGGTATTGGATTGCTGACGCTCTTACTGGTGTTCAAATGGCCTGCCTCGCTCGGCAAATACGTGCCAGGTGCGCTCGCGGCGCTGATCATTGGCACATTGGTATCGGTCGCGTTCAAAGGTGCGCCGATTCTTGGCGATATTCCTACCGGTTTGCCTTCTTTTATCATGCCGGAGTTCTCAGGTGATTCATTCCTGATCGTAGCCGAGGCCGCCATTATCCTGGCTGCATTAGGCGCGATCGATAGCTTGCTGACATCGCTGGTTGCAGACAACATGACGCGTACTCGACACGACTCTGAAAAGGAATTAATCGGCCAGGGTATCGGTAATACGGTCGCTGGTTTGTTTGGTGCTATTCCTGGTGCGGGCGCCACCATGCGTACCGTCATCAATATTCGGACCGGTGGTCAGACGAAAATTTCGGGCATGTTACATGCGCTGGTGTTACTCGCCGTGGTCGTCAGTCTGTCGCCGCTAGCCTCGCAAATTCCGCATGCCGTACTGGCCGGTATCTTGGTGAAAGTCGGTTACGACATCATCGATGTGTCCTACCTGAAGAACGCGCATCGTGGTCCACGCTGGGATCTCGTGCTGATGGTCGTTGTGCTGAGCATGACGGTCTTTGTCGACCTGATCTACGCCGTGTTCGCTGGCGTGTTCCTCGCTGCGCTTGGCTTCATCAAGCGCTTGGCTGATACGCAGCTGAAAGACATCCTGGAAATGGAGCAAACGGTATTGACCGACGAAGAGTCGACCATCCTCGACAAAGCGGGCAGCAATATCATGCTGTTCGATTTCTCGGGCCCACTGAGTTTCGGTGCTGCAGCTGACCTCGGTCATCATGTACGCGAAATCTCCAAGCAGAAGGCTTCAGCTATCGTGCTCGATTTCACACGCTTGAGCTTTATCGATGTGTCTGCGGCCCGTGCGGTTGAGACGATCGCTTGTGACGCTCGCCAAGCCGGTAAGAAGGTGTTTATTGCCGGGGCGAACGAAGAAGTGAGTCGCATGCTGAACGGTCTGGATGCGGATCATTGCATCGAGGTCGATGCTCGCTTTGAGAAGCGCATCGACGCGTTGCGAGATGCTGAGACGATGATCGGAAATGACTCGGTAAAGCTAGGGGCGGCTGAGCCGGTCGCCGCAAGCTAAAGTTAAACGGCTAAAAATAAAAGCCCGCAACGACAATGATCGTTGCGGGCTTTTTTTTAGGCCGACAAGGTCCGTTTCGATTCAACTCGCTCGTTGCTCAGGCATCAGTGACTGAGATTTGATCGGTAACTGTCGGATACGTTGGCCAGTCGCTGCATAGATCGCGTTCAAAACAGCGGGTGCAGCCACTGCGATCGTCGGTTCGCCGACGCCGCCCCAGAACCCACCGGACGGCATTACGATTGTTTCAACGTCGGGCATATCTGCAAGACGCAGTGATGGGTAGGTGTTGAAATTTTGCTCAACCACCGCGCCATCCTTGACCGTGCATTCACCGTACATCATCGCCGACAAACCATAGACGAAACTACCAGCGACCTGTGCTTCGATCTGTTGTGGGTTGACTGCGTAGCCAGGGTCCGTCGCGGCGACAATGCGGTGCATCTTGAGTTTGCCTTTGGCATCGACCGACACCTCTGCACAAGCCGCAACATAGCTGTCGAAGGCTTTGCAAACCGCGAGCCCGTGGTGCCGGCCATCCCGTGGCGATCCCCAACCGATGCGCTCTGCCACCGCGTTGAGTACGGCCAGACTTTTCGGATGATTTTTCATCAGTGAGCGTCGAAACTCCAACGGATCGCGGCCGGCTTTGGCGGCGAGTTCGTCGAGGAAACACTCCATATAGATGACATTCTGATTCACATTCACGCCGCGCCACCAACCAGGACGCAAATGGGTGTTGCGCATCGCATGATCGATCAACAGATTCGGCACGTCGTAGCTGATACTGTGTTCTGCCATCTGACCGCCATCGTTCGGCGCGAGACACTGAAATACGACAGGGTCCATACCTTCTTGCAATGCCTGGGGATAGACCGAAGCTAGAATTGACTGGCCCGAGATTCGAATATGCAGACTGGTGAGTTCACCGTTTGCGTCGAGGCCACCTGTCAGTCGCGCTTTCGTGATCGGGTGATAAAAACCCTGCATCATATCTTCCTCGCGACTCCACATGAGCTTCACCGGACGTCCTGGCTGGGTCTTCGCGATCAAGACTGCCTGACGCGTGAAATCGTCGAAGCCTGCGCGTCTGCCGAAGCCACCGCCAAGACTCAACTTATGGACATCAACCTGCTCGGGTGCGAGGCCAGCAACTTCAATGGCCGCGCGCCGGGTGCCTTCACCATCCTGGGTGGGACACCAGACATCGCACTGTAAGTCTGTCCACAGGGCGGTCGCGTTCATTGGCTCCATCGGAGCATGGTTCTGGAACGGGTAACTGTAGTCCGCCGTAACGATGGTTTCGGCTGCCGCGAGTCCGCCCTTAATGTCGCCATTGCGATTACCAACGAAGGCATCGTCGGCACCGAGTCCCTCATCGAGCAGTGCGTTAATCGACTCGCTGGAAACCTTGGCATTTGGCCCGTTGTCCCATTCTGTTTTCACCTGTGCAAGCGCCTGCTTGGCTTGCCACCACGTCTGCGCAACGACAGCTACCGCGTTGTCGCCGACGGTCACAACATCGACAACACCGGGCATTTTGCGGGCGGCATCAGCGTCAAACGCGGTGAGCTTGCCGCCTTGTACGGGGCACTGACGAATCGCTGCGTTGAGCATATTCGGTAACTGGAGATCGGTACCATAAATCTGTGAGCCGTCGAGCTTCTCTCGGGTGTCGAGGCGCGGCATCGGTTTGCCGAGAATCTTCCACTCGCTCGGATCCTTTAGCGTGACGGACTCCGGCGCGGGTAGCGTCGCTGCGATATGCGCCACTTCGCCATAGCGCACTGTCTTGCCGCTAGGTTTATGGGTGATAACACTCTGCGCGCTGCTGCATTCGCTGGCTGGGACCTGCCATTGCTCTGCTGCAGCACGTATCAGCATCTCTCGTGCCGCAGCGCCACCTTTGCGCACGTAGTCATGGCTCTCACGAATACCGCTGCTGCCACCGGTACTAAAGCTGCCCCATACGCGATCGCGTTTCGCATTGGTGCCCGGTGTCGGATACTCCCAGCGAATTTTGTCCCAATCGCAATCCAATTCTTCGGCCACCATTTGCGCGAGACCAGTGATCGTACCTTGCCCCATTTCCGAACGGGCGATACGTACCGTGACCGTATCGTCCGGTGCGATAACGACCCAGGCATTCACTTCTTTTGTCTCTTCGGCAACACCTGTTGCGGCAACGCTGGCTGGCAGTACGCCAACCGCAAGTCCGACGCCTGCGGCAGCGTGGCTCACCAGGAATTCACGTCGGTTCAGATTCGGCATCTTCATGACTTCGCTCCTGATTTGATGATTTCCGCGGCACGGTGGATGCCAGCGCGGACGCGGGGCAGGGTGCCGCAGCGACAAATATTGGTCATGGCTTTATCGATATCTGCATCGCTGGGGGACGGGTTCTTATCCAGTAAAGCGGCGGCGGCCATCATCATGCCCGACTGACAGTAACCGCACTGTGGGGTATCTAGTTCGAGCCAAGCTTGCTGCACGGGGTGGCTAACGTCTGGCGACAGGCCCTCGATGGTCGTGATTTTCTGAGTGGGCTGAACCGCGCTGACGGGATACACGCACGAACGCACGGGGTTGCCGTCGATATGCACCGTGCAGGCCCCACATTGGGCAATTCCGCAGCCGTACTTGGTACCGGTCTTGCCGAGTTGCTCGCGCAGCACCCAGAGCAATGGGGTCGAATCATCGACTTCGAGTGATTGTTTCACACCGTTTACATGTAGTTCCCGCTTCATTGCACACCTCCTGATACGAGTGCTTGCGCCATTCGTGCGACTCTTGTCAGTATAACGCAGGCAATAACAGGTGCGGGCCTAACGCGATGAATGGACAGGGAAGGCGAGACAGCGGGTTAACGGCCGCAGCGTGGGCTGTCACCGCATCGGCAACGCTGCATCTGGTTGGTGCAGTCACGAGCGGTTTCACGGTAGAAGGGCTAATACTGTTACCGGTGGTGACGTTGTACATTGTATTCGCTTATTTTTTGCGTCGTAGCGTGCGCTGGCTCGCCTATTTCGTCTTCCTCTGTATGTGGATCGGTGCCATCGGATCCTGGATCGCCAGCGGCTCGGCGGTGTCTGTGCCAGTCTGGATTTACATTGGAATCAGTGTGTGTGATGGGTTGGCGGCAGTCAGTCTGCTCCTGGCATTGTGGCGAGATCCTGCGCAAGTGCGTTAGCGCATACACAAACATTCGATCAAAAACGCGCTTTTTTCCCTTAGGTTCATGGTTTGTCTAAGCCGTTAACAGCGACAATTCAGTAAGCATTGCGGGGGCTATAGTTATCCAGTATTTTGCACGGCTTAGGTCGTCGCGTTAGTCCAGGGGCGAGAGGACTGATGCGACACGACGTGTTGGTTGTAAACGCGTCGTTTCGATATCAATGTCGATTACAGGCCGGAAAAAAATTATGAGAATTGTGACGCTGACGCCGGGGGCTACGGACATCGTCATCGCTTTAGGGTTGGAGTCGGCCTTGGTTGGCGTGGCGGAGCAGTGCTTGCTTCCTGCACGGTTGTCAGGCCTCACTCGCGTGGGTGGCCTGAGTTCGATATTGCCCAACTCCGAGCAGCGATTAGCGACAGAGATTCGCACATTACAGCCCGATGTCATCGTCAGCGATGACCAGGGGTTCGGCGAACGCGTCGCACTCACGCTGCCCAACGTTCGCCACATCCACCTCGTCACTGTCACACTCGATGACTTGTTCGAGAATGTCTCGCGCGTCGGGCAGGCGCTGGGCGCGACCAACGCGGCCGAATTGGCGCTGCGCGGGCTACGCTATCGGCGCAATCGTATCGCAGAAAAGACCGCTGCAATCCGGGACGAACAGAAACCACGCGTTTTGTTTCTGGAGCAGCTCGAGCCGCCATTGAGCGCGAGCCGTTGGACCCCGCAACTGATCTCACTGGCCGGCGGACGCTCGTTGATCGGCGTGGAGCGAGGCAGTCCGGGTGGTGCGGACTGGGATCGCATCAGTGTGCTCGATCCGGATGTGATTTTCGTTGCCAGTGACCCACTGGCGTCATCCACTCCGGCCGAGCAATTAGACGCACTGGCGTCGCGGACGGAATGGCGGAAAATGCGGGCGGTTGAGCATCACCGCGTCTACCTGACGGACGGCAAGCTTCTGTTTAATGCCGCAGGGCCCGCGCTGATCGATGCATTGGAAGTGCTCGCACACACACTGCATCCCTCGCTGCATGAGCCGCCATTGATGCAGGATGTGGTTTACCAGCCAGCACTCCAGACGCGGGACTATCATGCGGGTGACGCTTGAGCGATAAGCGCTCGCGGATCGATCTGGCGGTAACCCGGCAGGATGACCACACCAACCTCGTAGAGCCGAGCTTCTCGGGCATCCTGAGCTTCGCACGGCGACGCTATACGAAGTGTCTGGATGGCGTCGATGTTGCCGTGGTAGGGCTACCATTTGATCTGGCGACGACATCGCGACCGGGTGCCAGACTCGGGCCACGTGCGATCCGCGAAGCCTCAGCAATGATTGCCTGGGATCGCCTGCACGGTTGGGAGTACGACCCCTTCGAGCGCGTTTGTGTCGTTGATTTTGGTGATATACCGGTTGCTCAGGGCAATCCGGAGCGACTCCCGGATGATATCCACGCGGCCTTTGCCGAGATTCACGGCGCTGGTGTGAAGACGCTAATGCTCGGCGGCGATCATTTCGCCACCTATCCCGTCTTGAAGTCGGTCGCTGCTCACTATGACGAGCCCCTGTCTCTCGTGCATTTTGATGCGCATTCGGATACCTGGGCTGAGGACCAGCAAACGCTGGATCATGGCACCATGTTCTACCACGCGGCGAAGCAGGGTCTGATCGATCCAAGCCGATCGATTCAGGTAGGGATTCGGACTCATAATCCCGAAACACATGGTTTTCATGTGCTGACTGCGGAGCAGACTGACGCCATGGGGGCGGATAGTGTGGTTCAATTTATTCTCGAAAAAACAAGAGGTAATAACGTTTACCTAACATTAGATATAGATTGTTTGGATCCGGCTTTCGCGCCCGGTACTGGGACCCCGGTGGTCGGTGGTCTGTCCACCATGGCACTACAGAGAATTTTGCGTGGATTGCGTGGTGTACCGATCGCTGCGGCTGATGTCGTGGAGGTGGCACCCGCCTATGATCACGCACAGATCACCGCGTTAGCGGGTGCAACGCTAGCCATGTCCATGATCGGCTTGTTGGCGGACTGCGAGACTCCTGAGTAGCGTCTAAGTCGTTATCGCGTCGCCAAAACGAACCACGCTTTCCAGCAATGCATCGAGGTCCGATTGGGTCGTGCGATGATTAGTGATGCAAACGCGAATCGCGAACCTGTCGTGTAGTTGCGTTTGTGACGGCACCGCACTACCGCTTTCCTGAATTCGCAGCAGGATTTCTTCGTTCAGAGCGTCCAATTCCTGCGCATTGAGGGCAGTGTCGACATAGCGTAAGCAGACAATGTTGAGTGAGACCGGCGCCATGAGTTCCAACTTGTCGTGGGCCGCCACTCGCTCACCGAGATATTTCGCCTGCCTGACGTTGCGTGCGATCACACTACCCAACAGGTCAGTGCCTTGCTCCTTAAGACACATCCAGGCCTTCAGGGCACGAAAACTGCGTGAAAGCTGTATGCCCTTGTCGGCAAAATAGGTGTTTTGCACGGCAAGACCGCGTTTGGTAGCGCCAAGATAAGAAGCTGCGGTCGCAAAAGTGTTGTCTTGAGCATCGCTTCGGCGAGTCAGTACGCAACCGATGTCATAGGGCATGTAGCCCCATTTATGCAGGTCGAAAGCGATCGAGTCAGCGGTTTCCTGGCCAGCGACCAAGGGTGCTGTCTCTGCATGCCAGGCGGCCAGGGAACCGAACGCACCATCAACATGCAGCCACAGGTCGTAGTCGTCACAGATCTGCCGCAGTGCTTTCAGGTCATCGATCGCGGCCGTGTTCACTGTACCGGCGTTGCCTATTACGCAGAACGGCCGCCATCCCGCCTCGATGTCCGTGACGATCTGCCGACGACAGGCCTGGACATCAATTTCCAATGCGGCGTTGACCGGTATTTTGCGAAACGCTTGTCTGCCAAGCCCCATCAATTCGCAGGCCTTGTAGATCCAACTGTGGGTCTCGGTACTGCCGTAGATGGCGAGTCGAGGTGCATCCGTCGCTTGCAGTCCCTGGTTGCGGATATCGAACCCACATTTTTCGTTGCGTGCGACGGCGAGCCCGTTGAGGTTGGCCATCGTTCCGCCCGACACCAGGACGCCCGAAGCGTCAACCGGAAAATCGACCAGCTCGGCAAGCCACCGGATCACCTGTCGCTCGACGAAATAGGCCGATTGATCGTAGCCGGCCAGGTGCGCGTTCATCGTCGATGCGAGCGCGTCGGCGAGTGCTCCAGTTAGACTACCGTTGCCCATTACCCAGCCGAAAAAACCTGGATGAAGATTGCCTGTGGGGTAGGGCAGCACATGGTTTTTGAAAGTCTCGTAGACATTGGCGAGCGTCTCACCTTGCCTGGGGACCGGTGTTTGGATCGCGGCTTTGGCGTCGTCGGGAACACTGCGCCATGCGGGCCGGTCCCGAATTGACATCAGGTAGTCCACCATGTCGTCAACAATCGTGTGCGCGGTTTGCCTGGCCGCTTCCCAGTCCTCCGGATCCAAGGTTCTCGGTACATCTGATTGCGGTTGTTCTTCGGACATGTCCGGCGCCTCGTTTACGTTGCCGCTATGTTGCTGGTCAGACGCTTCAAATACCAGACCTTTTGCCGCGAGACAGCTCGGCAAGAAAGTGTGTGCTGTGTCACGTTTCGCGCAGAATTGTGCGGTTCGCGTCTCGTTTCCTTCAGTTATCCATGCAATGGCCGACAAACTCACTATCGCGGGAATGCTAGCGCCCGCAGTGACGAATTAAGTTAACGAGTTAACAGGAGAGAGTAATGAACCGGAAGCAACAGGGCTTCACGTTGATGGAAATGGTCGGGGTTGTCGCAGTCATTGCGATCCTTGCTTCCATTGCAACGCCGATGATTTTCGACGCGATTCGAAATGCGAAAGTGTCAGCCGTCGTACAAGATGTCAACACACTAAAAACGGCGGTTGCCCGCTACTACGCGGATACTGGCGATTATCCGTTTTACCGCCCAACCGGGACCAACGATGGTCAGCGTCAATTGTTGGTCAACCGTAACCGTAGTAACAACGGTGATGTGCCGGGGTGGAGTGGGCCTTACATCGAAACGGAACTTGAGAACCGCATCACGACCGGCGCGTTCATGGAAGTGAATCGGTCGAACGGTCAGTGGGCCTGCGATGTCGATCGAGATGGCAACACTGACGGAAATTACGTCTATTTGCGAATGGACAACGTGGACGACGAAACTGCTGAGCGCATTAGCCAGACGATCGATGGCGATGGCGGCCAAATCACTGGGAACGACGCCTGGTTCTCCGCTGGTCTCGTGCGTCGTCCGAACGCTAACCAGAGCAGTGGGTCATTGAGTATCTGTTTGATGCGCATGTAAGCGCACGAAGCATTAGATCCGCAAGGAATAGAGAAGACCCGTTTGCCAGACAGGCGCGGGTCTTTTTTTAGCCTGCTGCCCGCCGTTCTCCTGCCTGTGTCGGTATTGCGGCAAGGATCTGGTCGTAAATCGGCTGTAACGTTGCGCATCCCGGCAGTAAACGAAAATCGGCACGCTCGCGGCTCGTCAGGATGAACTGATCGTGCCAGCTGGATCGGGGGCTAACAATCACAGCTGCTGGCGCATCATCAAACTGGTCAGCGGTAATATCGACGACCAGATCACCCCGTGTCAGCCAGGCATGCGACGACCAGTCATGTTGTGCGTAGGCGCCACGTTCACCAGCCACGTAGTCGAAGCCTTCCAAACCATGATCCAGCAACAGTGCCCCGAGTAACAGAGACGACTCCGAGGCTGCGCCATGTGGGAAGTGCATCATGAATAGTGGTCGGCTTCGGTAAGGCAACCTTTCGAGTTCCGAACGTAGCTGTGTCGCGAGCGCGTGAGTCTGCGCATAGTCATTATTTGATGCCATGTCCTTGCCTCATTGCCAAGTCCGTTTGCACGCGTCTGCCACCCGAAACCATTAGCCGGGTCAGAACGAGGCTGAATGTTAGTCATAACGAGCAAGATGACGAGCGACTGTGACGTTTGTTTGCAGTCTGGCTAGAAGCGGAAAAGACAAAGTGAGCGCTGATGTATCCCTGATGTAGCGTGCGACGTCCCAGCCTCACTTTACTGGGCATTTGAACTAACTTGATTGTTCGCGTTTGTGGGGTGACGAGTAATAACGGGTTTGTTGCGAGAAAGCCGTGATACACCGTCCGGATATCTATTATTTAACATAATATATATTATGCGAAGTATTGGAATGTAGATGATGGTCGGGAACGGTCCCGTGCCAATTGGCACGAATAGGTCGATGCTGTTGGGACAGCTGAATCTCAGTACTTCATCCAGCACAATCTCGGTACTGCAGCTCGCCACTCCTAGCATTTACTGGGTAGTCAGCCAATTTGTTTAGTGCTCGCGAAACGGTCCGACTGTTTGCTTCCACCGCTAATTGGAACCAGCCAAATCTAGGTACTCAGTGTCCGTATCGGCCAGCCGTCAAACTGAACCAGCACAATCTCGGTACCACAAACGATCTACGTTGCTCTAGCTAAATACCCCTTGAGCGATCCTGGTCAGGACTCTGTGCACTTTCTGGCGTCCAGCTTCATCGTTCATCAACGAGCCCGGCGTTTCACCATTCAATGCTTGGACAGGCTGCTGGAACCATCTTGATGCTTTGTCAGCGTCACCGAACACGTCGTCAGCAAGCGTACGGATTGCCAACGGATCCAAATCAATTGATTTGTCGGCCATAGCATCTCCAGGTGGACTTCGGGCGTAAGAGGCAATCACTTCTTGTCTTGAGCGAAGTCGACTGAACAACTAGGTTTTAGATTTTTCAGAGGCATATCTGAACCATACAAACCGCACCGGATTGATCAGTCTCAGCCCCATCAAGTACACTTACCTTTTAGTAACTGCCTAATGCATGTATGCCAAAAGCTAAGCCCCCCCCCGGACCGTCCTGTCCCATTGCACAGACGTTGGCGGTGTTTGCTGGAAAGTGGAAGCCAGAAATTCTTTGGAGTTTGAAAGATGAGCGTATGCGCTTCAATCAACTACAGCGCGCGGTCGATGGTGTATCGCAAAAAATGCTGGCGCAACAGTTAAGAGAGCTTGAGCGTGACGGTTTGGTTAAGCGAATACAATTGAAAACAATTCCACCTCATGTTGAGTACGAAGCCACCGATCTGATTCAGACACTCACACCAGTATTCGAAGAACTCGAGCAGTGGTTTGTCGATAACGGTAAGGCAGTTCGAAGTGCTCGAACGAAGTACAAGAAAACCAAAGGCTAGATCAGCCCCGTTGTGCACGTCACGGGGGCTGACCAGGTCGAACTAATCCCTCGGATCTTTCGAATAATCAATGTCTACCGGCGTAGGACCCTCTGCCTCGCCTATTAGTTGACGCATTTGAAGGCGGAATCGTTCGACGAGATCTCTCTTCATCATCCAACGCCGGAAATCACCCGGGGAAGTGTTCTGCGCCAAGACCGATTTATAGCCACCCGGCGCTTCGATGTCATGACGAACCGGAAACTGGATCCAAGTCGCTTGCATTTCTTCGGATAACATCCAGTTCAGATAGAGCTTCGCTGCCGCCTTGTTCTTCGCTTGAGTAGGGATTGCAGCGGTCTGAAACCAAGTCAAAAAGAAGTCGCTCCTTGGCAGTTGAAACACGGTCTTCTGGTCTGGAAATGGTTCAAAGCCCCAGAAAGTCGTGAAGCTTGCTCCGTACCAACCGTTGTTTATCGCGACGTATGGCCAGGCAGTTCCACGCACCCATTTCGGCTCGTTAGCTACTAAATCAACTAAGTACTCCCAGCCATACTGCTCTTTCAAGTGCCAAAATTGGTATAGAACAGCATCATCGTCGTGCGGGTAAGTAAGTATTAGCTTGCCTTTCAGCGCTGGGTTGAGATAGTCCAACGCATCGCGCGGAGGTTCGATATCCCCCAGCACATCTGGATTTGCGTAATTGCTAAAAGTCACACCGTACATGCTCGTCCAGTAACCATTAGGATCTTTGTGGTCCGGAAATACTTTGTCCCAGTTTCTTGGTTTGTACGGTTCGATCAGGCCTCGCTCCTTGTAATACTCAAAGTCATGTAGTGTCTGAAACTGAATGACGTCCGGGACGTTTTCCTCACCGCCAGAGGATCTTGCATTGTCATATCGCGGTGCATGATTGATGCTCACGTCCACACTGTGTGTGACAGTTAGATCAGGAAATCTTGCTTTGAATTTGTCCAGGTAGTAATCAATCTGGTCAGGTTTATCACCGCCTGCTCTTAGGACAAAGTTACCCCCTTCCTCAAGCGCTTCTTCGTACAGTTCTTCAAGTGTCCTTAACTCGATATCGACTCCAGCTAACGCCGAGAGCGACATCAACATACTGCCTGCGGCAACGGCTATGTTGACTAGTTTCACGATCTTCTTTCTCCGTCTTCTGTTTCAAATGAGAACGACATGGTACACTAACTTTTATATAGTGCTAACTATTGCACTGTTTATTAGCACATCTTGTTGGTAACTCAATGTGGAGTGAAGATCGTGAGTAGTACGTCGCTAGAAAATATGAACGAGCTGGAGAGTTTCTCGATAACGAAGCGATGGAAGCCAGTTCACCCAGATCGCATACAGGTATACACCTTTGGAACGCCAAACGGGGTGAAAGTCCCAATCGCTCTGGAAGAGCTGGGACTGAAATATGAGAAACACCATGTGCCGCTCAACGAAAGTGGTGTGCTGACTCAAGAGTTCTTGTCGTTGAATCCCAACAACAAGATTCCAGCAATTATTGATCCGGCGGGACCGGTCGGTTCCCCTATCGGCATCTTTGAAAGTGGAGCAATACTGTTATACCTGGCAGATAAAGCCGGGCGGCTCGCTGGCCGTACTGAAACAGAGCGCTACAGCGTCATGCAGTGGCTGATGTTTCAAATCGGTAGCGTTGGCCCGATGTTCGGGCAGTTTGGTTACTTCCATATGGCGGCCGGAAAGGAAATTGAGGATCCACGACCTCGCAATCGGTACTTGGAAGAGATGAAGCGCCTACTTCGTGTCATCAATGGGCAACTCGAGGGAAAGTCATGGCTTGC
>JBCCBP010000011.1:0-84470 GCA_039033995.1 Pseudomonadota bacterium
CCGACGCGCTGGCGCTGCCGATGAAGAGGTTGGATTCATCGAGCGTATGCGCCGCGGACGTGAACGGTTTACTGGTCGGACAGACATACTGCTCAGAGACACAGACCTGACTGCTGCAGAATTTCGCGACCTGACAAAGTCGGATGCAACCTGGGCCAGTGTCATCGCCCGTGCTGATGTGAAGCCGATCGAATCAGCCGACCATACATTCTCGACAAAGTCGGCGCTGCGCGAGTTCCTGCAAAGTAGCGTTTCTGCCGTGCAGGAGTCGATCCGATGACGGCGCCACTGGTAGCCCGCGAGGTCCAGCAATGTCGCTGACCGGTCTGCTGTTTGTCGGATTTTACCTCGCCGGTATCGCGGCCGCGTTTCTTCGTGGCCCGATTTGGGGATTGTGGACCTACATGGCCGTGTTTTATCTGCATCCGCCTTCTCGTTGGTGGGGTGTCGGATTACCACCCATGCGATGGGCGCTTTTTGCAGCGCTGGTCACACTGATTGCGCTGATATTTCAGTTGGCGCGTGAAAGAAACAATCCGTCTCCTGATGCCAGGGCGACTTTCTATTCACATGGGTTTGCCATTTTTTGGACGCTGTTTGTCGCCTGGATCTGGTTTCAGGCGCCGTGGGTTATTGGGCCGGAGCACATGGCGGGTGTGATCTTGTTTACCAAATATCTCTTGATGATCTATTTGTTCTACAGCATCGTGCGCACGCCCAAGCAGATCAAAGATACACTGATGGTGCACATTTACGGGTGCGTCTATCTCGGCTGGCTTGCATTCAATGCGGGTGGCGGTGGACGACTCGAAGGGGTCGGCGGTCCGGGCATCGATGATTCCAATTCGATGTCCATGCAATTGGGCACCGCTGTGATCGTCGGTGCGGCGTTGATGTTGAGTGAGAAGCGATGGTCTCGGCTAGGGTATCTCATGTTGCTGATGCCACTCATATTGAATGGCATGTTGCAGGGTAACAGCCGCGGTGCCTTCGTCGGACTTGTGTTCGGTGGTGCCGTGCTGTGGTGGATGAAGCCGGGCGTAGTGCGCGGTCGGTTCCATTTGTTTGCCGCCGCCGCCATTGTAGGTTTTGTCGCTTTAGCGCCTGTGACCTTCTGGGAGCGAATATCGACACTAGGCGCCGTCACCAATGAAGAGCAGGAGTTCGATAACAGTGCCTCTTCGCGCCTCGTGATTATGGACGCACAGTTTAAAATGTTTGTCGACTACCCGCTCGGGGCTGGTCACAAAGGGACGGCAGAACTGAGTCCTCAATATATGGACGACAGTATGCTGACGATCAGCCACAACAATCCAGGTTCCGGTAGGGCTCGTGCCTCGCACAATACCTATCTGTCGGTCATGGTGGACCACGGTATCTTCGGCGTTGTTTTGATGTTCTGTATTTTGTTCTGGGTCTGGATGACAGTCCGTCGCGGCCGGAAGCGTTTCAAAAAATATCCGGAATACACGTTGCTACTCACCGGTGTTTCGGGCGCGCTGGCCGTAGTCGGCATGGCCGGCATGTTCGCGCCCTATCTGAAAGCGGAGATCATGTATTGGCTGATCGCCCTCCTTATGTCGATTGTTGCGATGAACCCGGCAAAGTTCGCTGAGCCGGAGGGTAAAGTATCGAAGCCGAAGCCAGAGAATCACGCTAAACGTCGCACTCAGGGTCACGTCGCATTGCAGAGATCGATCAATGGCCGTTGATGCGCTTGTCGTTGGTCTCTGTAGCCACGGCTTGTCGGTCAGTCGTAGCCTTGCCCGCTCAGGTGCCAATGTTGTTGCGGTGGAAGCGAACGCGACACTGCCGGGTACACGAACGCAAACGGCACGGGTTGTCCAGATCGCGTCGCTGGACGAGGATCAATTGGCGGATTCTTTGATCGAGCTTGCAAAGCGCGAAGATCTGCAGCGCGACAAACCGTGGCTGTTCCTGACCAATGACGCGATGGTCCGCGCGGTCGCGACGCAATGGGAGCGCTTAGCGAATTTTTACCGACTGAGCTGGAGCCGCGATACTGCGTTAGTGGCAGCATTGCTCGACAAGGCGAGCATCGCTGGTTTCTGTGAAAAGGCCGGTGTCGACTTTCCGCGTTCGGAGACTATCGACGACATCGATTCACTGCAGATTGCCGAGAACTTGTTTCCGGCGGCGGTCAAACCCGCGGCGCCAATGGGTCGTTTCAAGGTAAGTCTTGCTCAACACGGTCAGGATGTCGTTGCGTTAGCGGAAGCATATCCGGGTGCGTTGCCATTTATCGTGCAGGAGTGGATCCCAGGTGGTCAGGAAAACCTGGTGTTCGCATCGGGGTTTGCGGTCGACGGCAAACTGATGCATGCCTTTTCTGGCTTCAAGCTCCGGTCCTGGCCGCTCGATTCGGGGCAGGGGTCAGTCATTGTGGCCAAGCATGATGCTGCAGTCATAGAGGCGGCGCGCCAGTTTGTTGAGGCGACGGGACTAACGGGCCCGATTGCTTGCGAATTTAAGCGCCGTCCTGATGGGCGTCTCGCATTGATTGAGCCAAACGTTGGCAGAACTGAGTACTGTACGCAGCTGGCGGCCTCTAACGGCGTTGATCTGGTCGCTGCCGAATACGCTTATTGCAGCGGAACAACACGCGCCGAACGCGATCAAACAGACCATAAGGTCTGGTGCGACTTCGAGCGCGATAGCGGCAGCGTATGGGTAGGATTACGCTATATCCTGAAAGATCGAAACGCGCGCGCATTGGTCACACCATTTTTCGATTGGTCCGATAACGGGCCACTGTTTATCGCCTTGAAACAAAGGTTTACAAGGCTTTTGGGTAAGCTACGCACGAAAGTTGTATCATAGGTGGGCGAAAAAAAGGTGGAACAATAATTATGTTTAAACACGACGCATGGCAGGAACGTTCGCACGGTAAATGGTCCAGAGGTCTGGGCGTGTTTGCGGGCGTGTTGTTGCTTAGCCTGCAATCGACACCGTCCCACGCACTGAATTTCAATCCAACCGACGCGGAGTGGGCAACCTGGGGCGATATGTGCCGCTCGCGCTACGTCGTGTCCGCCGCTGGTCGTGGCAGCCGCTTTGCAAATCGCATTGCCAATTCCGACGTCGAGTCGTGGCGTAGTCAGGTGCCCGGCGCATGGGGATCGCTTCATCATTATTGTGCCGCCAAAGTCGTACTGAGCCGTGCGCAGGCCGCACTGACAGAACAGCAAAAGCAGCACCACCTCCGACGCGTGTTGAGCGAGGTTGCGTTTAGCAAAGCGCGTACACCGACGACAGAGATCACATATGCAGATTATTTGGTGCTTGAGGCACAAGCGCACAACGCGCTGAATGACCCGACCGCAGCACTAGGCTCGCTCGCCAAGGCGAAGTCTTATCATCCGAATTACGGACCGCCTTATTCATTGGAAGCCATCATTCGGCGTAAATCGGGTGATCTCGATGGCGCTAAGCAAGTGCTGGATATCGCTCTCGCAAAGGATGTGAGTGGCTTGTCCGAGATTCATTATCTTATGGCGATTGTTTACCGTGATAAGAAACAATACGAGACGGCGCTAACGCATGCAGAAAAAGCCGAGGCGCTCGGGTACCCGATGACGCGATTGCGGTATTCGCTCGCTCGCAAAATCGCCGATCAGAATAAGACCGCGAGCAACTAACGCGCGCAGATCCCGATGAGTCGCGACATCCTGATTGTTGCGTACCACTTCCCTCCGATTCTTCAGAGCAGTGGTCTGCATCGGACGGTTGCTTTTGCCGAGCAGCTTGCTGCGGCTGGCAGCAACGTCACGGTCCTAACGATCACGCAAAACGCGTTACCCGCGATCAGTGATGATGGCATGGACGATGTGCCATCGTCGGTACGCGTCGTGCGTGCGTGGGGCTTGGACACCACACGTCACTTGGCCTTAGCTGGCAAGTACCCGGGTTGGCTGGCAATCCCGGATCGCTATCAAACGTGGATACGACCGGCTGTGTTTATCGGCAAGCGTTTACTCAAGCGCATGCACAAACCGGTAATTTTCTCGACGTTTCCCGTGTCGTCCGCGCACGAGATCGCGTTGCGCCTCAGCACGAAGACGCGTGTGCCCTGGGTCGCCGATTTTCGAGATCCGATGCACGTGCCAGGTGAGACCAGCAAAACGCTCGAAAAACTCGAAGCTGCTGCGGTATCACGAGCGGATGCTGTTGTCGTCACGACACCGGCAACTCGAGATTTATTTTCGGGTCGTTATGGTCCCGCCGTTCGCGAAAAAGTATCGGTGATACCGAATGGTTATGGGCGGACAGTTCGACAGGTAGCAGCCAGTGAGGCCAAATCACCGTCGTGCGCACCTAACCCGCAGCCGCTATTGCTGCTACACAGCGGTTCTGTCTACGGTGAATTCCGAAACCCGAGTGCATTGTTTGTCGCAATCGCGGAATTGCGTGATGCCGGGGATCTCGCAGAAGGTGATATCGAAGTGGTCTTCCGTGGCGCAACCCTAGCGCCGGCAGTGGCCGAGAAGCTTGAGCAATTGAAATTGGGTAGCTTGGTGAACGTGCTGCCGATGGCGGCCCACTCAGAAGCGATTCAGGAAATGGCGCGCGCCCATGCGTACTTGCTGTTACAGGGCAGTCAGTTTAATGCGCAAGTGCCTGCCAAGGTGTACGAGTACATCGCCATGCGTCGTCCCATTCTGGCGCTGACTGACGCGGTCGGCGCAACTGGGAAGTTGCTCGCCGATATCCCGGCTTCCCAAATCGCAGATATGCAGGATGCTGGCGCGATCAAGCGCGGTCTGATGGCGCTCATCGAGCAGGTCAAAGCCGATCCAACATCGCGCGGTCTAACGCATGATGTGACAAGTTTCGATCGACAGGCTGGTGCAAGACATCTCGTGGATATCGTCAACAAGCTCTAATTACGTCGATTGTAAGATATTGATGTCACTCGATTTGTCGCCTGAATGCGACATTGATAATGTGATTTTGCTCTCACTTTTTGAGGCCTCAGCGGGTATCATTACTCTATCGAGAGCGTGTTCCGCTCAAGTTCCTCCAGCGAAAACCTGTTATTGATTAGAGGATGATCGTCATGTCGTTGCGAGATAGAAAACTGGTCTCAATGTTGAGCGCTGTGTCGCTCGCGCTTGCGGGTTGTACCGCCTTTGCACAGCAAACTGCTGAGTCTCCTGACAATCTGCGTACAGAGCAGGGCAGTGGCTCTGCGCCGCCGCCGGTCGCATCAGAATGCGTCAAGGCTGCGCCAGGTTGGGCGACGCAACTGACTGTGGGTCAATGGGAGCGTGTGAGCCTGAATACGCTGGCCTCGCAGGATCCGAGAAACGATCCGGATGTGAACCCCAATTACCCGAATAGCCCGCCCTGGAATGGCACGATTGGCCAACGTGGCGTCATCGAAGCCTGGAATGGTGGCGCGTTTGCTTGTAAGTACGGTGAGTTTGGCGCGCTGATCGCCTACGGTGGTGGTCACAACGATTACTACGGATCGGAAATCTATGCGTTCGATCTGGGTATGCGCGAATGGCGCCGGGTGTCAGACCCGTATCCCGGGCCAAACAATTGGCCGTACTTCTCCGGTCGCTACCCTGACGGTTCAGCCATTCCGCCGCACACATACGACTACGTGGATTACGATGAAGTCACTCATCGATTCTATATCTTCAAAGGTCAGCATACGCTTGGGCCGCCCTCGAACAGCACGGCGGTACCGGTACTGCATGTCTTCAACCTGGAAACGCTGCAGTGGGAAGACGGTGGCATGAACGACGGCGTCACGATGTTCTCGGGGGGCTTCTCAGCCTATGATCCGCGACGCAACGTGTTCTGGGTGCAGGGTGCACCGACAAACGGCGCGGCGTTCACGCGTATTGATCCCTCAGTGGTATCCGGTTCCGGCGAGCGCGGTGAGTTCACGAACTATCCGTCGCATACGGCTTGGGCAAACGGCAGACCGCTGAACGTAGGTGCTGTTGGTGCCATTGACCCGAACAACGACATCATGGTGTATCCATCGTTCCGTGATTCACAAAACGTCTGGGCGCGCGATCTGACGCGGCCCCAGGAGCAAGCGATTGCGATCAATCACGGTGGTCAGGCGCCTTCGTACGCGAGTGCCACCGGCTGGGAATGGTCGCCCGCACGCAATGCGTTTTTGTACTGGCGCGGTGGTGGTCAGGTGCATGAGTTGAAGCCGCCCGCATCCGGTTGGCGCAACCAGCAGTGGGTATGGACGCGCATTGCAAACAGCTCAACGAGCCCGACGGTACCGCGTAATGACAACGGTCCTTACAGCAAGTTTCGTGTGGCCACCTTCGATGAGTTCGATCTGGCGATCGTCATCAATGAAGGTACCGAAGGTCACGTATGGGTGATGCGTATTCCGAACGACTAGAGTGAATGGCTGCTCCATCGAAATATGATGGAGCAGCGCTCAGCTCATAGCGACTCCGCCACGCATGCGGCGACACCAGAATCCGCTAATACGCGCGTCAGCGCACTATACGCTGCTTCGTTGACGTGCAGGTAAAAGTCGTCTGCGAGAAACCCTGAACGAATCAGGTCCGTATTTTCGGGCTGTGCCAACACATTTCCAGATTCCATCACAACGACGCCGTCTATTGCGCGGATCTGCGCGTTTAATTCACGAATATAGGTCAACGTCGCGTCGTCCCAAAAAGGTGCCCGAGACAATGGTGTAGGGCCCGGTGGAAAGACTGTGGTCACAACGACCGTCTCCGCTTGCAACGTCAGGCGTCGGACGATTTCGGCAATGTGTGTTTTCGTATTCTCACGTGCTTTCCTTCGCTGCATCTCGGACAATGCGCCGAGCGGATGCAGATCGTTAATGCCAACCTGCAAAACAGCCATCGGATACTTCTCACCGGACGTTTCCGCAAAAGGCAGCAGCAGTAGCTGTTGCGCCGTCGTGCGGCCGCCCTCGGCAAGATTGGCGATCGAGACGTCGGTGTTGCTGTCGACATACTTCGCCCAATGGTAGGCGCGTGAGTCGCCATAGAAGGCGACACAGGCGCCGCCGGGTGCTGGCGTATTAGCCGCGCCGATCGTGGTGTAGTCGACGCGCTCGCCTAGTGGAAAAATACGGCCGGTGTGGATGTCGGCAAAACTGTTACCCAGCATTTTCAGGAGTACGACGACCACACCGGTAGCGCCCACCAGAACGGAGAGCATTAGCGCAAGGGCAAGCTTATAGCGTTTAGCTGGCATCGGCTGTCGTGCGCTTATCGTATTCGAAGTATTTCTTCACTTTGAGCATCTGTTTTTCGAATACGTGCCAGCTAATGAGTGCGGCGAGCCATGCAAACGCAAATGCCAGTACAAAGAAGAGGGCGAACGCGAGATAGGATTCTTCGAGTGATGGCAGCGATGTCAGTTTGTCTATGACGATCATCGTCGCCTTGGCCACCGGCACATGCAGGATGTAGAGGCCGTAGCTCAATCTGCCGGCCTCGCGAATAAAACGATTGGTGGTTAGCCCGTGGGTGAGCGAACCAGGGTCGGCAGTAAGTGATTTGATCAGCAATGCGCCCCCGGTCAATGCAATCGCCAGATAACCAAACGACGCCATCTCAGGCGTCCAGAAAAACCAGCTTCCAGCGAGCAGGCGAACCGCTGCGAGTGTCGACACGCCCACGACCAAAGCAGGTAGTACCCAGCGACGAATCGCCGCAAACGACGCCTGGTCGCGTAACAGCACGGATAGAATCGCGCCAATAGCGAGACCATCCAAATGCGTGAACGTCATGGTGTAGACCACCGATGCGGCGACGCCTTGTTGTACCAGCACGAAGCGTCCGATCGCTGAAATCAGCAGAAGCCCAATCGAAACTTTCAATACGGCCGGCGGGCGGCAGTAATAAACGAGGATCGGCCAGAACAAATAGAACTGCTCTTCGACCGCAAGTGACCAAAAGTAACCGCCAGGGGTTTCGTTAAAGCCGCCTTCTATCGCGAATAACCAATTCGCGGCGTACAACCAGAACCAGGCTTGCTTCTCGCCCATGGTAGCCAGATCATCCGGCAGGTTGCTCGTGACCAAAGGTGCGACCACGAAGAACAGAAACAGGACACCGTAGTAGAGCGGCCAGATACGCACGAAGCGACGGACCAGAAACTTCTTGAAATAACCGTCCTGCTTTCGAGTTTCCAGCAAGATGCCGGTGATAAGAAAGCCAGATAGGACGAAGAACAAATCGACACCGACCCATCCGAACTGGGTCATATCGATGAACCAGTCCACGTGCTGTTGTCGTTCGAGTCCGTAGTGATAGACCATCACCAACAACACCGCGAAGCCGCGTAGACCGTCGAGCGCGGCGTAATGCGAACCGGTGATATTGTCGATTTTGTTTCCGGTCATGGGCTTCGGATCTTTCATGGCGAGTGCGGTGCAGAGCTTACCAGTTGTTTTCTGTGACTAGAACGACAAAAGCCCAAGTCTAACGACTCGGGCTTCTGAGTTTTCGTGTCACGGCCGCCTGCCGCGGCCCACCGCAGTGGCTATCGGTGCATCATCCGACCTGCGGGCAGGGGATAAATTGCTTCGAGAAGATGATCTGGTCGTAACGCTGATACCAGGCCACTGTCGTTGCCTGCCCGTTCATATAATTCGAGGGCTGGAACGCGTTGTAGCCTTTCGGGTGTCGCGGCGTATCACTGAAGTTGATCGTATTCATTTGCGAGAACACAGTTTCGTAGGAAGTCTCGCCCGGCCGCGCTACGAAGGCTTCGAACAGGGTATTGCGGTCGCCGTCGGTGCCCGGAACCAAGTGGTACAGCCAGGTTACCCACTGAGCATCAGCATACTCCCAGCAAGGGCCACCTTGTGTGCAGCGATCGTAGTCACTGCCTGGCTGCTTGGTGCCGTTGTCGACTCCCATCGAGCCGCCCGTATCCGGTGACGAGCCAAAATTGGTGTACCAAAGTGCCCGGCGGTTACGTTCGTTCTGCTGCACGATTTCCTGGTTCAGTGTCGATTGCGTTGTCGCCAGGAACGACTGCTTGCCCGCACTCGGGGTGCCGGCACGGAAACGGTTCGGATCGATCTTGATACGGAACTGCAGGTAGAACTCACTACCGTCGAATCGATCGTTGTCCCAGCCATCAGCACCAATGTACGACGGGTGGGCATAATAACTGCGGCGATACGCTTCGTTAACGCCCCGATTGCTCGGATCCCAGGCTTCAAGATTCATCGTTCCGGCAGCAGCAGGATCATTTTCTCCACGGCCGTTTGAGGCGCCGCTCATTGGTCCGAAGGGCCGCCACCAGCCGGGTGCGCCACCACTGCCAACCGGGTGAATCAGCTCAAGGCAGCCGCCACCGGTGATGCCATCGGATGTATTGCGGATACAACGGCCGGGACTGCGTGTGTCATTCGGATCATTGCCGAGCCCAGAGGACCAACGGAAATTGTCAACTTCGGCATCGTTGCGAAAATCGTGGAACCAGACAACACCAGCACCGCTAGTGCGAGCGGCCCAGTCACCCTCCAAGTCACCGGCAGGACATGGCCTCGCTGGCGCGCCGTCGGAAAGGACGGGCGGGCAAGCGGTCTGCGCGAGCGCTGTGTCGAGCAGCATCAAGCCAGCTGAACTGGTAGCGCTTTGAATAAATTTACGTCTTTTCACCTTGTTTCACCTCACGATAGGCTATCGCTCGTGTTGCTGTATGACCGGATCGTTGTTTCTGAAGTATCTCAGGTCTACACCCGCCTTACCAAACGATCGCCTACTGAACGGTCTTCACAGCCTCGTTGGAGTACTCACTTTCGGTATCGTTACTCTTCAGTGAGACGGCTACAAAGTAATACGTGCCAGGCGTCAGGTTGGGGATCACGTAACTCGTAATCCCGGGATCGCGAATTTCGACGCGGTTCGGATAGTTACCGGATTGCGTGCCGTAGTAGAACGCGTAGCCCACAAGGTCGGTGAGCGGTGACCCATCGGTATTTTGTGTCGGCGCGTCCCAGAATAGCTCCGCTGAACCGGTCGCTACCTGACCTACTGTGATGCTAAACGCGCCCAGCGTCGCGTTCGCCTGACCGTCACTGACCGTAATGCGGATGTTGTCATACGTACCAACGTCACCGGCACCTGGAGTGCCCGACAAACGGCCCGTATTGCTATTGAAGCTGGCCCAGGACGGACGATTCTGGATGCTAAACGACAGGCTGTCGCCGTCCGCATCGGAAGCGCTCGGCGTAAAGGCGTAGTCGTCACCAACCAGCACAGAGTTCGCCGGGTTACCACTGATGGTCGGGGCGCTGTTGGTCGGCGGCGGGTTGCTGCCCGGATCATCGACCTCAACGGAAAAAGGTGAAAGCGAGGTCGATAGGTCGCCATCAGTAACGGTGACCGTGATGCCCTGATAAACACCCACATCCGAATTGTCGGGCGTGCCGGCCATTTGACCGGTACTCTGGTTAAACGAGGTTACCCAGGCTGGACGATTCTGAATGGTGAACGACAACGAGTCGCCATCAGGGTCTGACGCCGATGGAGAAAACGAAAACGACTGTCCGGCCATCACCGTCGCGGGTGGTGTACCGGAAATAGAAGGCGCACGGTTAGAAGCGGGTGGATTGCCACCACCGGTGTTGCCATCGATCGTACCGTCGTCACTGCCGCCGCCGCCGCACGCGCTCAGCAGCGATACGAGAATAATGGGAGCCGCCGTTTTACGAAATCTTTCAGCACTCAACATTGTTCAAAATCCTATGTTTTAAAATGTCTGTCATCGTCCTTTGACGGCGACACATTAAATCCGTTATTGACCAATGCACTATGTAGCGACTGCCTGCGCTTGGGTGTCGAGAACCGACACCGTTTGGTTGGCAACCCCGCTGTCATAGGCAATGCCCTTAGACCGGTTGTTTTGCGTATTCACCTTTCGATGAACTTGCCTTTCACGCTTCGAAGTATGCGACTGTCATAAAGTCGAATACAACCGAATAACCCCGAAAGTACGCGCCTAGTTTCCAAAGTGTGATCCAACGCACAAAGTCCTTTAAAAAGAGCCGTGCGCAGTTCTCACAATCTTCTTGTTAAATTAAAGCAAAGGCTATGCCAGACATTCTTAAAGCGCTGTTTTTGTTGGTAAAAATTTCTTGCGCATTTCATCAATGGCCATAATTGTAAAGCAACGGTGGGGTGTTATGTCGCCAAACCCGAACGCTTTCTGAAAGGCTGATTGAGCTTTTTTCTGTAAGTCCATGACCTTTATGCATTAATCATGATGTCGCCAAATCGAGACATTTTGTGTCGTCGTTTCGCTGCTTTGCGACAGTGCGCAAAAGACCGACACCTACCTATCAAAAACAGAATTTTAGGCGACTTTTCTGAACACGCTGTGAGCTATATCGAACAAGCCTCCGCTGCACAACACTTAACGCGTTATGTCATATTGAGGAAATGCTTCAGAACGGTGTCGCGGTGATCCAGGTGGTCACCCGGGTCACTGTCTGGCGCCTACACTAGAATTTCTTTTGGGAGTGGATGGCTCAGAAAGTTTATCGGGCTGGCGGTTGGGCCATAGGCGCCCGACTGGAACACCGCCACGTAATCGTCGATCTCGCCACGCGCCATCGACATACGGTCGGCCAATAGATCGAGTGGTGTGCACAATGGCCCGACGACCGATTGCACTTCGGGTGCATCACTGAATACGCGATTGGCGATCAGCACCGGGTAGTTTTTCCGAATGATCTGTCCAAAGTTGCCTGATGCCGCGAGGTGATGATGCAACCCACCGTCGGCGACCAGGAACACATGGTCGCGAGAAATCTTGCGATCGACAATCTGGCAGATGTACACACCGGCCTCACCAACAATATAGCGCCCGAGTTCCAGTACGAGCTGGGTGGATGGGCTCGTTGCTTTCAGTTTGCTGATGATGGGCTCGAGGTTCTCGCCGAGCGGCGCAATGTCGAGCGGCTTGTCGCCTTTGAAATAGGGGATACCGAATCCGCCACCTAGATTCAGCCACTCCAATTCATGGTCCAGCTGCTGCATCAGCGACTCGGCGAGCTCATAGGTTTTGTTTTGTACATCGATCAAGGCGTCCACCTTGAGATTCTGCGAGCCGCAGAAGATGTGCATGCCGACCAGGTCGAGGTTGCTGCCGCGCATTGCCTGCAACAGGTCTGGTACCTGCTCGGCGTCCACACCGAACTGCTTCGGACCCCCCGACATTTTCATGCCCGATGTTTTGAGTTCGAAATCTGGATTGACGCGGATTGCGACGCGAGGGCGGCACTGTTGTTTGTGTCCGACTGCCATCAGGCGTTCCATCTCGGTTCGCGATTCGATCGTGACGGTGATGCCGGCTTCGACAGCGCGTTCCAGCTCCACCATGCGCTTGCCTGGTCCGGCGAAACTGATGTCTTTTGGGTCGGTAGCGGTGTCGAGTGCAACATCGAGTTCGAGCACAGAGGCGATATCCAGTCCGTCAACTAACGGCGCGATCAGGTTCACCACCGCTGGCATCGGATTGGCTTTGATTGCGTAGTGTAAATGCAGGTCGTCTGGCAGGTGTCGCCGCATATGTGCGATTCGCTCGCGAATCAGTGCGCTGTCATAAACGAAAAACGGCCCCTCACCGAGCTCGGCCGCGATCTCGCTGATACGACGGCCGCCGACTGCGAGCTCATTGTCGATAACATCGAATGGTGCGACTTCCGTATGCAGCGGTAATGTGGTGTTCGTCATGGTCTAGTTCCCGTTGCTACGATCGGCGAGTTCGCGCGCGATTCGTGCTCGATCTATTTTGCCATTGGGGTTGCGCGGTAGCGAGTCGTGCCACCGGTATTCGGCCGGCACCATATAACTTGGCAGTTCTCGACGGCAATACTGTTGTAGTTGTTTTTCGGCGTCTTCAAGGCCGGGCTTCGCTACGACACACAACACGATCCGCTGACCCAGTGATTCGTCTTCGACGCCAAACGCACCCACCTCAGCCACAAGGCCGGACGCATATAACGATTCCTCGAGATCGGTAGGGCTGACGCGATAACCCGAGGTCTTGATCATGTCATCCTTACGGCCGACGAAATAGAGAAAGCCATCGGCGTCGCGACGCACGGTATCGCCCGACCAGACGGCGAGTTCCGTTGTAGGGATTGCATCGCGTTGACCCGGTGCGGGCTTGTAGCGTTCGGCGGTTTTTGCAGGGTCACGCCAGTATCCCAAACCGACCAAAGCGCCCCGGTGCACGAGTTCACCCGGTTCGTCGACGTCGCATTCCGTACCGTCGGGTCTGACCACCAAAATTTCGGCATTGGGGATCGCCTTGCCAATCGAATCGGGCCGGTCGTCGACCTCATTCGGTGGCAGGTAGGTCGAGCGAAACGCTTCCGTCAGACCGTACATCAGGAAGGGCTTTGCTGCTGGAAAATTACTGCGAAGTTTCGCGAGCAACGTACGCGGCATTTTGCCGCCGGTGTTGGCGAAATAGCGCACGCTGCGCTTGACGCTGTCCGGCCAGTCGAGATCGGCGAGTTGCATCCAGAGCGGCGGCACTGCCGTGATGCCAGTGATGCCTTCGGCCTCCGCGACACGGAGTGTGTCCTTCGGCAAAAAATAGTCGTGCAGAATGGCGCTGGCGCCCGACCAGAATGCCGTACTCAGCTGGCTGAAACCAGCATCGAAACTCAATGGCAATGCGCACAGAATTCTGTCGTCTTGCGTGTTGCCGATATAGGTCGCGACGCTTTCTGCGCCGGCGACCATATTGCGATGTGACAAGATGACGCCTTTCGGTTTGCCGGTGCTGCCCGATGTGTACATCAACGCCGCCACATCGGTATCGATACTGAGATGCAATCGGCAGGGCATCGTGTCCAGTGCGCGCCAGGCAATAACCTCGTAGTGCGCGTCCTCCGGTGTTTTCGCCTCGTCGTCGGTGACGATGACGACGCGCAGATCCGGACAATCCTTGAGCGAACTTGCAATCAGCTTCAAGCGATCGTTGCTCGTGATGAGCAACGCGGCGCCGGCGTCGTTCACGATGTGCTGCACCTGGGCCGCCTTCAGTACAGGATTGACCGGTACCATAACTCCACCGGCACGCGTGGCGCCGAACATCGCCGTCACGTTGGCAACATTCTTGGGCAGAAAGATTGCGACGCGATCACCTGCGGTCAGGCCGGCTTGGGTCACGCCGTGTGCGAAGTCACGGGTGGCTGCCAATAATTCTGCATAGCTCATGCGCTGCTTTTTGTCGGCCAGCGCCAATGCCTGAGAGTTTATCTCGGCTCCGCGATCAATCAGTTGGTGTAGTAGGTATGCCATGGCTCTCAGTCAGCAAGTGGAGGTCTGCTGTGCGTCAGACCAGTTTCAATTTGTGGGCGTAGAAAGCTTCAGCCAGTTGGGTTGGCGAGTGGCTCTCCATGCCGCGCAGCCGCATCAGACTATGGAACAGATCATCCGTAAACCAGTGCTTTCGCTGTTGCGAGTTATAGTGCTGTTGCAACAGCTCGATTTTTCTCGCGGCGTGCACGGGATCGATATCTACGAAGACACTGGGACGCCCGAGGTCGCCATCCCATTTCGGAATCTCATATTCCAGAATCTGGTGGTCTCTGAACGTATTCCAGGTCAACTCGCCGATGAGACGATGATCCTGATGCGCGTCGCTGCGATAGTGCGTGAATATCAGGTCTGGCGATACTGTGGGCTTGATCGCTTCAAAGGTGTCCTTAATCGCAGCGCCTTCGTAAGGCAGGTAGCCATCCCTGAATTCGTGCACCGTGATACTGGCGCTGGCGGCACCTGCGCAGAAATCGCTTGCGGCGGCCTGTGCTTCTTCGGCTCGCGCGGGCGTCGAGGTCAACACGTGCCAGTGAACATGCACATTCGTGTATCGGTTGAGTAACGTCAGCAACGTCGCGCCGCAACCAATCTCAATGTCGTCGCAATGTGCGCCCAGACAGAGAATGGTCAGATCTGTTGTCGTGTCGGGCGCGACGGGTAGGGATAGCATCAGGTCGCGGCCTCCGGAAAAAATCGTGTGATCATCGCGCGTCGCCATTCATCGATCCGACGCGCTTTGGGTAACTCGACATCATCATAGGTAATCGGTGAATCTTTGGAAATGTCTCTTCTCAAGACACAACCGTCGGAAACACCCATTGGCAGCAAATTCTCGGCGATTGACGTCTGCATATTGTCGATCAGCGTGTAGGCCGTAAAGCCACCTATACCGTCCAGTGTTTCGCCAGCCTTGAGATCACGTTTCGCGATTGTAATCGCATCGCAGCAGGGCGGGCCGAGTGGTGCAATCGTGGTATCGTCCAGCAATACCGCCCGACAAACGGTGATAGGTACTTCAAGCTGCGGCAGATGGTAGGGCGTATGAAACACGTAGAAGGGGCCATCACCCATTTTCAGGTACCGCAGGTACTCGGCTTTCATCGGTTGCTCGGAGTGGCCGATAACAAACGCACCGGTGTGTGGTGCCGCGCCAACCAGATAGTCGACAATACCGCGCTCCGGCGTAAAAGCACTTTCGGGAAAGGCGGGCAGGCAGTGGCGCACATCGTCGCAAGATGGGCCGAACATGCCGCGTTTGCCAACACCAAATCCGAGACCATTCGCCAGTACCGTGAGTTCCATCGACAACTTGGTCCCGTCGACAAAGGAGGTGACTGCTCTTGGTTTCTGATTGTGCTGCCTCGCGAACTCGGCTTGAGTCTCCGGTGTGCGATACGGATCGTAGAAACCTTTAAGGTTGCCTGCACCGACCACGTCGAGGCCGATCGTCTTCACGAACCGCGCCAGATTCGCAGCTACACCTGGCTCGTCGCCGTCGGTATTGGTGTAGATCACACCCTGCTCGTCGGCTAGCGCTTTCAGCCAGGGTCCGACCGTTGCGTCCATTTCGCAATTGAGCGCGATCAAGTGTTTACCAGCACGAATCGTCTGCAGGGCGACCCAGGCACCGTATTCGACTTCGCCGGTGGTTTCGATGACCGCATCGATCCGCTCGCAATCAAACAACACCTGCGGGTTGTCTGTGATCGCGTGGGCGCCCCGTTCGATGGCTTTATTCAAGCCCGAGACATCGTCAACAGATCGAATCTCTGCGGCACCGGCGTTTTCCAGCGCTCGCTGCGCATGTTCCGGCGTGCGGTTCACAATCACAGCCAGGTGAATGACCGGAAAAGCGCTGAGGATTTGTGCCGCGATATGCCGGGCGCTGAAGCCAGCACCAACGATCCCGATCCGAATCGGTTGGTTGGCATCAAGGCGTTGCTGGATGGCGCGGTCGACAATAATCATCAGCGAGCTCTGATCTCAGCCTAGATCGTCCAGCGGAGCTCGTCGGTTAGCTTGCCTTCGGCAATCAAATGTTTGATGTGGGCGATTCGTTTGAATTTAATGCCCTCATAGTCGTCCGCGTTCAGGCCGTAGCGGCTGTACGACTCATAACACTGTTCGACGCCTTGCAGCGCCGTCCAGCGCGGCTTGAAGTCCGGAAACACTTGACGGATCTTGTCAAAGTTGACGCGATAGCAACGTTCGTCGGGGCTTGCGCCTTCGGCATATTCGATCTCGCAGTCGGGTACGGTATCTTTGACCATCTGGGCCAGATCGCGCATCTGGTAGTTCTCGGTATTGGTGCCGACGTTTACCGCCAGATTGTGTGCCACGTCGCGCGGTGCCTTCAGCGCGCAGATGACGGCCAGCGAGATATCTTCGATATGCACGAGTGGCCGCCATGGTGTGCCATCGCTCTTCATCAGAATTTTGCCGGTCGTCATCGCCCACGCCACCAGATTGTTGATCACCAGGTCGAAGCGAATGCGCGGCGATACACCGTAGGCAGTCGCGTTCCGCATGAATGTTGGGCTGAAGTCGTCGTCTGCCATCGCTGAGACTTCCTGCTCAACCAGCACTTTCGACTTGGCGTAAGCAGTCACGGGGTTAAACGTGGCCGACTCATCGAGAACGTCGTCACCAGCTTTGCCATACATACTGCATGATGACGCGAAAACGAAACGCTGCGCGCCGGCTTGCTTGGCCGCTTTAGCGAGCTGCACGGAGGCCAGATGGTTGATGTCGTAGGTCAGATTCGGGTTGATATTGCCGAGCGGATCGTTGGACAACGCAGCTAGATGAACCACGGCGTCGATGCCGTCGAGGTCGGCAGCGGTGACGTCACGCACATCTTTCTGAATGGTCGGTACCGCCACGGGCTCGTCGCCGTAGGTGCAATAACGATAGAGATTCGAGTCGAATCCGACAACGTCGAAGCCGGCGTCCAGCAGCATGGGCACCATGACGGTGCCGATATAACCCTGGTGACCTGTGACAAGGACTTTCATAGTAGCTCCTGTGCGTTTGTGGCGGTGACACGACGAGGTCGCCCCGGTCGCGTGGCAAGGCGTTATTCCCGCCTGCCAGTATTCCTGGGCCGGTGCTCAGCGCCCTGAAGATTTAACCCGCAAGTATACAATGCAACCCGTTAAAAACGTTGATGCAGGTCGGGTTCTGCCCTGTGACCGAAGTCCGCGACCCGTGTGGGTCGGGCGGGTCAGATCACCTCGATCTCTGGTATCGGAATCACGAACTGACAGCCCCACTCACGGGTATAGGCAAGTGATTGCGTAATCTCTTCCTTGAGATTCCACGGCAGGATAAAAATATAGTCTGGCTTCGCATCGGCGATCACTTCCGGTGCCAGAATGGGAATATGCGTGCCGGGTGTATAGGTGCCTTGCTTGTAGGGATTACGGTCTACGGTGAACTCGAGAAAGTCCTTCTGTACGCCGCAGTAGTTCAGCAACGTATTGCCTTTGCCCGGAGCCCCGTAACCTACGACTTTCTTGCCAGCTTCTTTCGCCTCAACGAAAAATCGCATGATGTTCCAACGGGTTCGTTTCACCTGATCAGCAAATTGATGATAGCGCGCCATCGTGTCCAGACCGTCGTCGAGCTCACGCTGGCGTAACGCTTTGAGACGATCGGTTAGCGGTCGGGACTCGTCATCCTGATGGCGCGCGTAAATCCGCAGAGAACCGCCATGCGTTGGCAATTCTTCGACATCGAACAGGGTTAGTCCATGTGCTGCGAAAACACGCTCAACGACGATGAACGAAAAGTAGCTGAAGTGCTCATGGTAGATCGTGTCGAACTGATTGGATTCCATCAGTCGATACAGATGCGGAAATTCCATCGTGATCGTGCCGTGCTCGGCCAGAACGATCTTCATGCCGGCGACGAAGCCATTCAGGTCCGGGACATGCGCCAGTACATTGTTGCCAAGCAACAAGTCGGCGTGACCATATTCCGCAACGATCTCACGAGCCGTGTCATCGCCGAAGAATCGTACGGTGGTGCGAATGCCTTTTTCGCGTGCTGCTTCCGCGATGTTGGCGGCTGGCTCGATGCCGAGTACCGGTACCTGTCGTTTCACGAAATGCTGCAACAGATAACCGTCGTTGCTTGCGATTTCCATCACCTGACTATTGCTGTCGAGCGATAGTTCGTCGCACATCTTTTCGACATACCGCTCGGCGTGTGCGACCCAGCTGTCCGAAAACGAGGAAAAGTAGGCGTACTCGCTGAAAATATCGTCAGGCGCGACGAATTCGTCGAGTTGTACGAGTCGACAGTCTTCGCAAACCAGCGCGTGCAACGGATAGAAGGGCTCCATATTGTTGAGCTGCTCTGGCTTGATATGCGTCTGGCATAGCGGGGACATACCGAGGTCGACAAAGCTCCGCAAATTGCGCGAGCCGCAGAATCGGCAACACGTGCCAGTGGCGTTGTCGGTCGCGAGGGGTTGTTGGGTCGTCTCTATGGCGTTACTGCTCACAATCAATATCCTGTACTGTATTCGGTGGTCGGCGGGTCAGCCGACTCGCGTTAGTCTTGTTCTGTCTTGTTCCACAGTTCCCACGGTGCGTCGCCGCGTGCATAGGCTCGGTCGAACGAAATCTTGTCCTTGAACGTATCCATCGCACGCCAAAAGCCATCGTAAGGGTACGCGAGCAGCTTGCGTTGCTTGATCAGCCGATCGAACGGCTCTTCGACCAGCTCGTCTCCGTCATTGATGTAGTCGAATATCGCGTTGCGCATCACGAAAAAACCGCCGTTGATCCAGAAATCCTTGTCAGTCAACTCACCCAGGCTTGAGACAAACCGGTCATCGTCAAATTTAGCGGCGTGAAAACTCTGCCATGTTCTAACGGCCGCGAAGCTCGCAATGGCATCTTTTCGTTTCACTTCATCGATCATCTGGTTGATCGGTATATCGGACAGTCCGTCGCTATAGTTGGCGAGAAACATCTCGTCGTCTTTGACGAGATGGCGAACCGCCAGCAGGCGCTGACCGATATTGGCATGCATGCCCGTTTCAGCGAACGTGATTGACCAATCATCGATATCGGTGTTGTGAGGCTCGATGGTGCGGCCACCATCACGCAGCGTAAAATCGTTGGAATCGGTCTCTCGGTAATTTAGGAAGTACTCCTTGACGAGATCACCCCGGTATCCAAGGCAAAGGATAAAGTCCTTGTGCCCGTGGTAGGCGTAGTAGCGCATCAGATGCCAGACAATCGGTCGGTATCCGATGTTCACCAGAGGCTTCGGTGTAACATCGGAGTGCTCTCTTAATCGGGTGCCTAATCCACCACAAAATATTACTACTTTCATTGCCTTAGCTTCTTTTTATCCAGTATTTTATGAGTTCAGTTTGCTCGCACGGTGGCTACCAATTCTCGCAACACAGCGGATCGTTGCCACATTAGTCGACGCATGAAATAGGTACTTGCCTTGAGCTTGCTCCCGCGTAGATCGTCGGTGTTCCAGACATACTTCAGGTAGCGCCCGGTTTGTCGCAGGATGGGTAGCCGAAAAGACGACTGACTCGCAGCCCAGAATGCTTTTTGTTTTGCTTCGTCCGCGCGATCATGGCTGCTCGACTCTGGGTGCATACGGCGATAAAACAGTTGCTGCGGCAACTCGACAAAGTCGCCGAGTAACACCAACTCCGCCATAAAGCTGATATCGCCTGCCGGCAGTGCACCATCGCCAAAAATATGGGTCTTGCGGACGGCGTCAGTACGCATGAGTCCATAAATCGCATTGGTCAGGCGATAACGATCGAAGAAGGTTTGCAGGCGTCGCACCGGGTCGTCATCCACGATGTGCATGTTGTCGTCAAAAGCCCCGAGCTCTTTACCAGATTCGTCGATCAGCATCGTCTTGCCGTAACTGAGTACGGCTGCAGGATGGTCTTGTAACCCTTTCAAGCACAAGGCATGCAGATCAGGCGCAAACAAGTCGTCCGCGTTGGACCACCGAAAGAACGGCGCGCGCGCCAGCTCGACTAGCAGGGCGTAATTGCCCGCAGCGCCAATATTGGTTGGGTTGCGGTGTACGATGACACGCGAATCCCGGGCGGCAAAGGCTTCGCAGATTTCGGGTGTGCGATCCGTCGATGCGTTATCGGCGATGATGAGCTCGAAATCGGCTTCGGTTTGCGCCAGCACTGACTCAATAGCCGCGGCCAGGTATCGCTCGCCGTTATACACCGGCATGCCGACGCTGATCAAAGGCACCTTCTTGCGCTCTGTGTTCACCATATTCCCCGAACGAATACCGGACAGCCGAAAGAAGAGGAGGCTACCGAACCGGTAGCTCCGCGTATATTAACCGAATCACATTACGCGTTTATCACGACAATGTCGTGTATTAGCGCTTTATTAGCTTCTTAGTATACTGCATTGATAAATCGAAAATTTCCTTCTCCGCACTATTCTGCGGACGGCCGCTCATCAGCCACAGCAAGCCGATCATTCCAACAAACAATGCAGCACCGGCTGAGGAGGCTAGCAGCAGGTGCGGAACGGTGGGGTCGAGATTAGGCAGCGCGCGCCAGACGCAGTAGAACATCACCAATGCCGCCAGCAGTGGTTTCGATACGACCCGGGTGAAGCTGCCGATCGGTACATTCATTTGGCGTGATGCGAGCACTGCATAGGTCGGCAAGGCGAGGCATGCTGTAACCAGCATAGCGATCGCCGCACCGATGACACCGAACCGCTGATTCAGGTATGCGAGCAGCGGCAGCACAAAAAACAGTTGTGCAAGAGAAACCAGGCTGACGGTTTTCGGCTTGCCTATTGCCATCAGTACAGTCGCAATCGGTGATTGGATCGCTGTGACTGCGCCGAACAGGGCCAGCACTTGAATCAATGGAATCGCGGCAATCCAGTCTTCACCGAGCACGATGGGCGTGAACAGTTCCGCGGTGGCGGCAATGCCAAACCCGGTTGGCAATGACAGCAGCGATAGCAGCCCGGCGACGCGCACAAACTGCTTTGCAATTCGTGCCTGATCATCGGCAATTTTGGAAAAGCCGGGTAATAGTGCTCGATTGGCAGGGGCCACGAGTTCCGTCGTCGGAAGGTTCGAGATTTCGTATGAAATGCTATAAAGGCCAAGTCCTTTCGCACCTGATATGCGGCCGATGATCAGGTCAGGGCCGACTCGTCGGAACATGTTGACCATGTTGTTCAGAAACAGCCACTTAGAGAAATTCATAATGCGATCCAGCGCCTTGAACGACCAGCTGGGCCGATAAGGGTGGGCCCAGTAGCTCAGGATCGTGGTTGCGATGCGGGTAGATACTGAGCCGATCACTAGCGCCCAGTAAGAGCGCAGCCAAAATGCCAGCGGAATCGTAATTGCAAAGCCGATGACCTTTACCGATACACGGAAAGCGAACTCTTTGTCGAATGTCAGATGTTTGCGAAAGTCGACCAGGCCAATGTTCTCGAGCCCTTGCGAAAAGGTGGACAAAGACAGCACTGCAAATACGGCGATTAGCTCACGCTGGCCGTAGAATAAGGATGCAGGGTAGGCGAGCAACAGCAGTAGGGTACCCGCGGCGAGACCGAGCGAGACGTTGAGCGACCACGCCGTATTGTAATCGTCAGCATCTGCCCGCTGGTTTTGAATGATTGCGACTTCGAAACCGAACGTGGTCAATAGCTCGACCATCGCGACGATCGTCATTGCCATTGCGGCAATACCGAAGTCTTCTGGATCCAGTAGTCGAACGAGGATCAGCGTGCTGATCAGGCCGATAAAGCGGATAGCTAGCTTCGAAAACACCATCCAGGCCGCGCCAAGGGCGGTTTTTCGTCCCAGATTCTCCAATTTGCTGTCAGCCTCAACTCGTCTTCGCGTGCGGATAGTATCGTGTTTACTCACGGCGTTCGTCGCTTGTGTCACAAACTCATCATTTTGTACAAGCGTCAAAGGACGGCTTTTTTCTGTACCATGCGGCCGTATTCAACGCATCGACTCGCTTTATGGATACAGATTTCGACGTTATTGTGATCGGCGCCGGCATTGTTGGACTTGCGTGTGCACGTGAGCTTGCGGTGCGCGGCATGTCCGTTGCCGTGCTTGAGGCAGAGGCTCAGCCACTGACGCACACAAGTAGTCGTAATTCCGAGGTGATCCACGCAGGTATCTACTATGCGCCTGGTTCATTGAAGGCGAAGCTGTGCGTCGAGGGAAAGTCACGGCTTTACGCTTACTGTCAGCGCAAGCAGGTGCCCCACCGACAGTTGGGCAAACTGATCGTTGCGACGACGCATGCGGACGTCGGGAAACTCGAGGGTTACCGACAGACGGCAGCTCTGAACGGTGTTACCGATCTCGAATGGCGTAGTCGATCTCAGGTTGAGAAACTCGAGCCCGATGTGGTGTGTGATACCGCGTTGTGGTCGCCGTCTACAGGTATTCTCGATACGCACGAATATGCGCTGAGTCTGCTAGGAGATCTGGAGTCGGCAGGCGGTATCGTGGTTTGTAACGCGCGTGTGGCCAACGTGGATCGGCGCGGCGAGTGCTGGTTCGTGACGACGGCCGAAAACGATACTGTGTCGTGCGCGCGGCTATTGAATGCGGCGGGGCTTGAGGCGGTTACTGTGGCCAAAAGTATCGCGCCTTTGGCCTCAGAGTTCGTGCCGGAGGCCTTCTTCGCGATCGGGCATTATTTCGTGCTCACCGGAAAAGCGCCGTTTAACCATCTCATCTACCCAACGGCCAGCGACGCGGGGCTCGGCGTGCATGTTACCCTTGATATTGGTGGTCAGGCGCGTTTCGGGCCGGATGTGCAGTGGGTCGAGCACGTCGATTACCGATTCGATGAGCGTTTGAAGGCGGAATTCGTGACTGCAATACGGCGTTACTACCCTGGGCTCGATGCCGCCAGACTGCAACCAGGCTATACGGGCATCCGGCCGAAGATCGCGGGGCCCGGCGCACCTGCGGCCGATTTCAATATCCAGTCGAGCGAAACGCACGGCTGTCACGGGTTGGTCAACTTGTTCGGTATCGAGTCGCCGGGCATTACTGCCTCGCTAGCGATCGCCGAATACGTGGCCGACCGGCTCTGAGATAAAACAACAAGATAAGGCAGACCGACTGGAACATCCGGGCGGGGAGCATGAGCGATGCGAATTGGCGTTTTTGGACACTATGGCAATGCTAACCTTGGTGACGAGGCTATCATTCGGGCGGCTATCGAGAATCTGCGTGGGCGTCTGACCGAGACGGACATTGTCTGTTTTTCAATCAATGAAGCGGACTCGGCGCAAAGATACGATGTCCCTGCATATCCAATACGGCGTCTTCAGCGTGAAGCTGTTGCATTTGAATTGTCTGGGGAGCCGCCGGTTCCTGAGGGTTGGTTTGATCGCAATCGCCGTTCGCCAGCACCGAGATCGACCGACGGAACTGGCTTGCGAGAGCGGCTTAAACGCGTCAAATGGTTAAGAACTCTTGTGCTTAGACTACGGCAGGGGGCGCGAGGCATTGCGCAACTACCTGGCGAGCTGCGCTTTCTCTACCGTAGTTTCCAGGTGCTGAAGTCCCTCGATTTGTTGATGGTCACGGGGTCCAATCAGTTTCTGGATAATTTTGGCGGCGTCTGGGGCTTCCCGTACACGGTCTTCAAGTGGGTAGCGCTGGCGCGGCTGGCGGGTTGCAAAGTGGCGCTGGTCAGTCTTGGCGCGGGCCCCCTGAAGCACCCGGTCAGTCATCGCCTATGCCGGTGGTCGCTCGCTCTGGCGCATCATGCGTCCTATCGTGACGAACCGTCGCGCGAGCTGGTCGAGGGTTCGCCGCCTCATAAAGGGCTGGTTTATCCCGATGTAGCGAGCAATGTCTCATTGCCCGATCCAGTTCAGCGCGACGAGCAGCGTCCGCTCTGTGTTGGGATTAATCCCATGCCGGTGTTTGATGCGCGCTATTGGCACGCCGGCGACGATCGCCAGTACAGTGCCTACGTCGACAAACTGGTAGGGCTCACCCGACACGTGCAGTCTAACGGGTATCTTGCTTGTCTTTTTAGTACGCAAATCAAAGACAACGCGGTCATTGGTGATGTGTTATCGAGACTAACTGACGAAGAACGCGACGCGGTCGTCGTGCGCCAGCCGCGCACGGTTGATGAACTGCTGGCAACGCTGCGAGACATCGACATCTCGGTACCCACACGGTTTCACGGCACAGTGCTGTCGGTGCGCGTCGGCAATCCGACGCTCGGGATCTGCTATCACCGCAAAACCGGTGATCTGCTGACCGCGATTGGCCTCGGCGAGTATCAGGTCGATTTCACCACCTTCACGCTCGACGAGATCATCGCGCTGTTGGATCGACTCATTGCAAACCGCGAGACAGTGCGGCCCATCGTGCAGCGCGCCAATCAGCAGCATGAACAGTTGCTGTCGGAACAATACGACCGCATTGTCGGCTTGCTGGACGACTGAGACGTTTGCGAGCTGCGTCGACTGGTTTTCAGGCGGCGTCTAGGTCGAGCCCTGCTATAATCTCGCCGCTTTTCCACTGCGGTAGCCGCTATGTCTGAACACAAGACTGACATTACTTTTGATGGGCTCGATGCGTTGCGCGAACGGCTGGACGCCGTCGACGAAGCATTGGTGCGTACGATTGCAGAGCGGCAGGCATTAGTCTCGGAAATTGGGCGGCTGAAAGCCTCGCATGGACACCAGACTCGCGACTTCAAACGAGAGCGCGTCGTGCTCGACCGGGCGCGGGCGACGGCGACGGCAGCCGGTGTCGATGCGGAGCTTGCCGAACGGGTCTTGACGGAGATGATTCGTTCCTCACTCGAGAAGCAGGAGCGCGATCGGGTCATGGCGTCTGCAGCGGGGGATGGTCGATCCGCACTGGTAATCGGCGGTGCCGGTCGTATGGGCAAGTGGTTCGTCGAGTTTTTTCACTCTCAGGGCTACGCTGTCTCTATCGCCGATCCGGCAGCGGATACGCAACAAGATCGGGTATTCAGCGATTGGCAAAGCGCTGGTGTGGACTACGACATCATCGTTGTCGCGACCACGCTGGCATTGAGCGCCAAGGTGCTCGATGAGCTCACCAAGTTACGGCCAGATGGCCTCGTGTTCGATGTTGGGTCATTGAAAACACCACTGCGTGCGGCGCTGCAACGAATGGCGGCCGCCGACATTCGGGTCACGTCCATTCATCCAATGTTCGGTCCGTCTACACAATTGCTGGCGGGGAAGCAGGTGATCTTTACCGATGTCGGTAATGCGGCCGCGACGCAGCAGGCGCGCGATTTGTTTGCGTCGACCATGGCGACCTGTATCGACATGAGTATCGATGCGCACGATCAGATCATTTCCTATGTATTGGGGTTGTCGCATGCCACCAACATCGCGTTTGCCGACGCGTTGCGTACTAGTGGCATGGATGCCGACAGCATCACCCAGGTGTCCAGCCCCACCTTTGACGCGCAGCTCGGCATGGGCCGTACCGTGATCGCTGAGAATCCCCACCTGTACTATGAGATCCAGCGCCTGAACGATTATGGGCTCGATGCGCTTCGTGCACTGGCTGCGGCGGTCAATCGATTGGAGACAGCGGTGGCCGGCGATGACGAAGCGAGCTTCGTCGCTGCCATGCAGAATAGCCGCGATTTTTTTGATAGCGAGCAGTAGCGCACGTAGACGTTAACTGCCGAAATACGGAAACACTCATGACAGTTAGAACTCGTTTTGCACCGAGCCCGACCGGGGTTTTGCACATCGGCGGCGTCCGCACAGCCTTGTTTTGCTATTTGTATGCGCGTCGTCATGGTGGCCAGTTTGTGTTGCGCGTCGAAGACACCGACCGCGAGCGCTCGACGCAAGCATCCGTCGATGCCATCTTGGACGGCATGGCCTGGTTGGGGCTCGAGGCTGATGAAGGTCCGATTTTTCAGACCGATCGTTTTGATCGATACAACGCGGTGCTCCAGCAATGGCTGGAGGAGGGCAAAGCTTATCGTTGCTACTGCACGAGGGAAGAGCTTGACGAGATGCGCGAGGCGCAACGCGCTGCGGGCTTAAAGCCACGCTACGATGGTCGTTGGCGAGATCGTACCGACGTCCGTGACGGAGTCGCACCGGTGGTGCGGTTCAAGAATCCGCTGGATGGTGTGGTCGAAATCAACGACGCCGTGCGCGGCAAAGTCACCATCGCCAACAGCGAGCTGGACGACTTGATCATTGCCCGCTCGGACGGCACACCGACTTACAATTTCACTGTCGTGATTGACGACGCAGACATGAATATCACACATGTTATTAGAGGCGATGATCACCTGAACAACACACCGCGCCAGATCAATATGCTGAAAGCGTTGGGCGCGACGCCGCCGCAGTACGCGCATGTGCCGATGATTCTCGGTGCGGATGGCGCACGGCTCTCCAAGCGGCATGGCGCCGTGAACGTCCTTGACTACAAGACCGCCGGCTTTTTGCCGGAGGCGTTGTTGAACTATCTCGTGCGCTTGGGCTGGTCTCATGGTGACCAGGAGTTATTCACGATTCAGGAGATGATCGATCTGTTTGATACCGCCGATGTCAACGCGTCAGCGTCTACTTTCAATCCGGAGAAGCTCGAGTGGGTCAACCAACAGTACATCGTCAGCAAACCGGCCGTTGAGCTGACCCCCGTGCTCGCGGAGCAACTGCGCGCGATCGATTTGGATCCTGCCGCGGGCCCCGAACTGGACGCTGTCGTTGACGCCTTTCGCGAGCGGGCAACGACGATGCAGGGTATGGCCGCCGATTGTGGTTACTTGTTCGTCGACGACGTCACAATCGACCCCGGGGCTGCCAAAAAGCACTTGCGGCCTGTTGTGCTTGAGCCCTTGCGTGCCTTACGGGGTGCGCTCGCTGAATTGGCGGATTGGCAGCCGGAGGCGCTCGCTATCACAGTACAACAGACTGCGGACGCAGCTGGTATCGGTATGGGCAAGCTCGGACAGCCGACGCGTGTGGCCGTGACCGGGCGTGCTGCGTCGCCCGGTCTCGATGTGACACTAAGCCTGACAGGCAGAGACAGAACCCTGCACAGGCTTGATCAAGCGCTGGCATTTATCGAGGCGCGGGCCCAGCAACAATAGTGTGACACAGTTCACACTTTTGAGACAGATCGCCCAAATATGGTGTCGAATCAGTTTACAGATTACGACGCTACGGTCCTTTTTTGACCTCTAATAAACTGTTTTTATTAATAAAAGTAGATTGGCATGCCCTTTGCTTCGTAGTTAGCAACAACAACGCTTACGACTATTGGAGCACATTATGAAAACAGCCAAAATTGCACTGGTGCTGATCGCCTCTCTGGTGACCGCTGCCGCCGGCGCTACCCCGATTAACGGGAGTAGTTTGCAGCGGGCACTCAACAACCTCACCTATGGTTCTGCGGATGGACACGTTGATGCGGATTTCCGCGATGTGAACACCAGTCAGACCGGGGCGGATCAGGTATGGAATATGGCGGATACGAGCATCGGCACCAACCGCTTGTTGTTTGAATTTGCGGGTGCGCGTCACGCTAATAGCTTCGGCATCTACGACATTTACGATCCGAATAACCGACTGCAGATCTTCAACGGCGCGGCATCAAGCGGTGCGGCATCTATTTTGTATGGGCAAGGCAATCAGTTCGCGGCGATTGGCATGCCGTTCGCTGGTGGCAGCGTCACGGTTGCGACCTTTGCGACACGTGCTTTCGGCTTTTATTTACAGGGTCCGGGCGGCACCTTTTTCTCGCAAGACAACCGTAATGCGGGTGATGCGAATCAGATGATCGCTTTTCGAGGAAACGGTAGTGAGTATCTGGACGTGAATGGTCAGATCAACAGGTTCTCCGGTGGCGCTTACATCCTGGCGTGGGAAGACCTCGCGTTTAACCGTAGCGATAACGACTACAACGATTTCGTGGTCATGGTCACCGGGGTCACGGCAGTTCCGGCACCGGGTGCGCTGGCTCTGTTGGGTCTGGCGCTAGTCGGATTCGGTGCAGCGCGCCGTCGCGCCTGATCACGCGCGGTCGTAAAGACTAACGTCGAGAAGCCCCGCCCAGAGCGGGGCTTCTCGGTCATGGATGATCGAGTGTCGCGAAGGACAGGATGTCCGAGAGCGATGCTTGGATGCTGGCACAACGAATGTAACTAGAAAGCCGAGAGCGACGCCGAGTAGCTGGTACACCGAGAAAAACCGAAATCCGAGAGTGACGCTCCAACACTGGCACCATGGAAACTTCGTACGCCTAAGAGAAATCTCAACATTGGATTTCGAAGGTCGGTCAAGAGTCGGCTTTGGGTCGCGCAGTTGAATCCGACATCGCCGTTTACTGTCGATGATTCCGCGGCCGAAAGTGTGCCACTAGGTGTAGAAAAATCAGGCGTTTGCGAAGGGCGACGCAGCCGCGTTCTGCGATCTTTTGTCGGCAAACAGAGCACTTTCTATGCGATGCCAGATGCAAAAAGCCACGTTCGGGCATCACTCAAGTTTCGTCAAGTCGAGCGTTCGGCGCTAGCGTATCTGATAAAGCCGGCGCACAATCAAGCACATCCACCGGAATCAAGATGAAATAGTGCAGCAAGAATCCACACATCCATCCTCTGTCAAGAAACCGAAATGGAAGGGCCGGCTGCTAGCCACCCTGGTGTTGGCGATAGGCGTTATTGGTTTTGTTGGGCTGGTCAAATCCCGGCCAGAGCCACCCAAAAAGCCTACCGAGGACTCAACACCATTGGTCGAGGTCGCTCCAGTAACAGCCGGCGACGTACAGTTCTACGTTGCAAGCCAGGGCGTGGTCGCGCCGCTGACGCGCACAACGCTCAGCGCCGAGGTGTCCGGTGCCGTCGTTGATTTGTCGGATGCGTTCCTGGCAGGTGGGCACTTCGGCGCGGGTGATGTGCTGATGCGCATCGATCCGTTGAATTATCAAGTTGCCGTTGAGCGTGCTGAGGCAGCATTGGCGCAGCGGCAGATCGAATATGACGGTTCAGTGCGATTGAACAAACAGGGTTATCGCTCGGCGACAGAGTTATCGTCTGCCAAAGCGGCGTTGGCCAGTGCCAATGCAGATCTTGTTCGAGCAAAGCGCGACCTCGAGCGAACCGTGATTCGTGCGCCTTACGAAGGCTTGGTTGAGAGCCGCGCGACCGAGCTTGGAAATTTTGTCAACATCGGCTCGCAGCTGGGCGTTATTTATGCAACCGACGTTGCTGAGGTCAGACTCGCGATTCCGGATCCCGATCTCGCTTTCGTCGACTTGCCCACCGCTGTGGAATCCGGCGACGGTCCACCCGTCACACTGTCGGGTAGCTATCGAGGTGCCTTGTCTGAATGGGATGCCACAGTCGTTCGAACTGAAGGGCAGGTCGATCAGCGTACGCGCATGGTGTGGGCGGTCGCACGTGTCGATGACCCTTATGCATTGACCGTAGCCAGCGAAGGGCACACAGAGTTGCCGATGGGCACGTTTGTGACTGCGGAAATCGCAGGCGTGTCGATGTCCAATATTGTCAAGATTCCGCGGCCGTTACTCCGTGCAGGTGATCAGGTGATCTTCGTCGATGGCGAACGTCGGTTACGCTTTCGCAATGTCGATGTTCTGCGAACCGACGAAGACTATGCCTACTTTTACGGGGATCAGTTAGAGGAGCAGGAGATCTTGTTAACTCGACTGGACTCCCCGCTCAACGGCATGCTGGTTCGCACATCGGCAGATCTCGAATCAGACGATAGTGATCAGCAAGATGCCAGTAGCGGCGTCGGTAGCGCGGCGGCGCAATAGGGGGGCTCGGCAATGACAACCGATAGTCCCGATCAAAACGGCATCATCGCGTGGTTCGCCAACAATGGTGTGGCCGCGAATCTGCTGATGATTCTGATCATTTGTTTTGGTGTGGTATCAGTCTTTCAAATTCGCAAGCAGACGACCCCCGATTTCGAGTTGAATCAGGTGTATGTTCGCATCGCTTATCCGGGGGCCGCGCCACAGGAGGTTGAGCAAGGCGTACTCACCAAAGTCGAGGAAGCGATACAGGACGTTCAGGGTATCGACGAGATCAATGCGACGGCGCGCGAGGGCAGCGGTACCGTCTATGTAGACGTCTCCAATGATGCTTCGCTGGATCAGGTCATCAGCCAAATCAAAACGCGAGTCGACGCGATTGCAGGATTGCCCGAGCTGACCGAGAAGCCGGTTATCGAAAAGAACGAGATTCCGATTCCGGTGATCTTCATCTCAATCTACGGCGATCTTGACGAATATGCCCGCAAGTCGCTCGCTCGCGAGGTGCGTGACGATCTAATCGCGATTCCGGAAGTGAATAGCCTCGAGCTACTGGGCGACCGCGACTACGAGATTAGCATTGAAGTCTCCGAGCAGACCTTGCAGCAATACGATCTCACGATGACGGAGATCGCCAACGCATTACGCAACGCCTCACGCGACATACCAGGCGGTACTATCGAAACAACCGGTGGCGATATTCGTGTTCGCACACAGGGCCAGGTGTATACGGGCAGCGAGTTTGCCGATCTGACCCTGCGCACGTTTCCTGACGGCTCGCGGCTGATCTTGTCTGATATCGCGACCATCGTTGACGGCTTTGTCGACAATGATGGCTTTGGGCGCTTTAACGAGCAGCCGGTGATCACGATGCGTGTCCTGGCGGGCGGTCAGCAAAGCGAGCTAAAGACCGCAAGGATCGTCAAAGACTATGTGGCAAAGCTGCAATCCGAGTTGCCCGATACGATCAAGGTAGAGACGTGGGTCGACCAGGCTAAGTACCTGCAACAGCGCCTCGATATGATGCTCGACAATCTATTGCAGGGTGCGCTGCTGGTTTTTGTGGTGTTGACGCTTTTCTTGCGACTGAAATTCGCATTGTGGGTCATCGTCGGCATCCCGGTCACGTTCTTCGGCGCGTTGTGGCTGATGCCGCTAACCCCGTGGCCCGTCACGATCAATGTCATCAGTCTGTTTGGTTTCATACTCGTGCTGGGTATCGTCGTTGACGATGCGATCATTATTGGTGAGAGCATCTACACGAAAACGCGGGCCGATGGTCATTCGATCGACAACGTTGTCGCTGGTGCGCAGAAGGTCGCGGTGACCGCGACATTTGGCGTGCTAACAACCATTGCGGCGTTCGCCCCGATGCTGTTCTTGGGCGGTATCGCCGGCGCGTTTTTCGAGGCGATTGCCGCCGTGGTTGCGCTTTGCCTGATCTTTTCGCTGGTCGAATCGAAACTCATCTTGCCTGCGCATCTCGCGCACGCGAAAATTGCGCCGGTCGATGAAGGCGATATTTTTTCACCGTATCGCAGTACATCGCGGATCCGCTGGCCGGGCAAGTTTATTGCTCGCCTGCAGCGCCGCACCCAGCATGGCCTCCACTGGATCATCGAGCATATCTACACACCGGCGTTGAATAAGGCGCTGGCTGCGCGCGGCGTGACGTTCTGTTTGTTTGTCACAATGATGTTGCTGACGCTCGGCGTGATCGCTGGCGGTATCGTCAAGTTCAATATTTTCCCGACCATTCCGGGTGAATACGTCTCGATGGATGTGACGATGCAGAACGGCACGCCATCCGAGATTCGTAACCAGACGCTGCTCGAGATCGAACAACGATTGTATGAAGTGCGTGATCGCTATCTGACTGACAATCCCGGTGCGATCGATCCATTGCAGCAGGTGGCGACGTTTACCAACGGGCAATTCACTGGCACGATGATTATCGAAATGCCGCCAGCGGAAGAGCAGACTATCACCGGCGCAGAATTGGTAGTGCTATGGCGTGAAGCCGTTGGCTTGTTGCCAGGCGTTCGACAGATCTCCTTTGGCGATGGTAATGGTTTTGGCGGCGGGCAACCGCTTAGCTTTGGTCTGTCCGGGAAAGACTTCGACTCGCTTGAGCGGGCGGCCGATGAACTTGTCGCGGCGCTTGGCGACTATGAAAGTGTGTTTGATATTCGCAATTCCGCTAGTGCGGGTAGCGATGAAATTAAATTGCAGGTCAAACCAGCGGCTGAAGCGCTCGGAATCACATTGGCGTCGTTAGGCACGCAGGTGCGTCAGGCGTTTTACGGCGAAGAAGTACAGCGGATCCAGCGCGGCAGCGACGAGCTCAAAGTTATGTTGCGCTACCCGGAGCGCGAGCGCCGGTCTCTCGATAATCTCGAGACAATGTTGATTACGACACCGGATGGTGACCGTGTACCCTTCAACGAGGTGGCCAGCGTCGAGTTTGGTGAAGCGTATTCAGAAATCACACGCAAGAATGGCAAGCGCACTGTGACGGTGACAGCTGATCTCAATACGGACATTGCCCAACCCGGGGAGATCGTCAGAGAGGTGAGTGCCAGTGTGATCCCGGAAATACTGAAGCGGTATCCGGGTACCGAATACGCACTGGAGGGTGCCAGCAAGGACGAACAGGAGTTGGTGCAAAATTTCATCGTCGCATTCCTGGTCGCACTATTTCTGATTTACGGACTGATTGCGATCCCATTGAAGTCTTACACGCAACCGCTGATCATCATGTCGGTGATCCCGTTTGGCTTTATCGGTGCGGTGGTCGGCCATATGCTGCTTGGTAAGACGATCAGCATGTTTTCAATTATTGGTTTGTTGGCATTAGCGGGTGTTGTCGTTAACGACAGCCTGATCATGACAGACTTTGTGAACAAGGCGCGACGACGCGGCGTGGACACGATCACTGCGGTCGTCGAATCGGGCAAAGCCCGCTTCCGAGCGATCATTCTGACGTCACTAACGACAGCGATCGGCTTGATGCCCATCATGTTTGAACAGAGCTCGCAGGCCCAGTTCGTGATTCCGATGGCGATTTCGCTGAGCTTTGGCATCTTGTTCGCAACTGTGATTACACTGATTCTCGTACCGGTGCTGTATTTGCTGCTATTGGACTTTAAGAACCTGTTTCGACGCTCAGCACAAGGTGGTGCCAGCGAGTTGCCAGCGACGGAATTGAGTTAGTACCGAGCGCTAGCGCTACCTAGCAATTCTTTCGTGGACTGCTAGACTGCGCGCATGAAAACACTTGTCGCTTTCGTGTTGACGCCCGTGCTGATTTTTCTGGGGCTGCTGTTGTGGCTCGCCCAGGAGCCAGAGATTGTCGTTATGGAGATTCCAGCGGACGCGACTGCGGTTCTCAACGATGCGCGTTTTGCCGTTCCTGACGGTTGGGAATGGGGGCGACTGGAAACAGCGGCGGGCAACATTCGTTGGGGCCGCACCACGATCACACCCTCGCGCGCTACGGTAATTTTTCTTCCAGGCCTGTCAGCGCCACTCGAAGTTTACTTTGAGACGTTTTCGCGTTTACGTGACGAAGGGTTCAACGTGCTTGCGATGGACTGGCCGGGGCAGGGGGGCAGCACGCGCGGCAGCGACGATCCGCAGAAGATTCATGCGAGGTCACTGACCGGCCATGTTGATGCCCTCGACCTACTGCTGACTGAAACGTTGGATGTGACAGCCAGTCAACCGCAGTTTCTTGTCGGTTTGTCGATGGGCGCGCAGCTCGGTACGCGCTTGCTGGCTCGCGGCGAGCACACCTTTGATGCGGCGGCTCTGATTACGCCGGCTTATGCCATTTATGGTGGCAGGCCGAATGCCGTCGATAAAGTTCTGCTGCACTCGCTGCAGGCAATCGGTTTTGGTCAGCGTTATTCGCCTGGCAGCCAAGCCTGGCAGTTTGATCTGGACGTCTACAACGCGCGTGCCAGTCAATGCAGTCATCCCAACGACCGTACTCAGCTATGGCAGGCATCGATGGTCGCGAACCCTGCCTTGAAGGTCGGCGGTTATACGAACAGCTTCGTTCTGGCGTTGGCAGAATCTGCCGAGCAGGCTCGTCTGGCTGCGACGCAAGGCCGTTTCGATTTGCCAGTTTGGATGCCGCTGGCCGGCAATGATGTATTTGTCGAAAACGCGCCAGCGCGAGTCGCGTGCGATGCGCTAGCGCAGTGCGAGCTCAAAGAATATCCGGAGGCACGCCATTGTCTGTTCGAAGAGGCAGACGCCTATTATCGGCCTTTCGTAGATGACCTGGTGGCGTTCCTGAATCGCCAGGTGGGAGACGCGTTGTAGTGTCGACATCTGCCGGGGATAACACTCAGCTCAGCAGCCTCTTGCGGGCATGGCGATGGCGTATCGCCATCATGTTGTGTCTGATCACAACGATTAACTATGTTGACCGCTTGGTGTTTTCCGTTGCGACGCCGACACTACGCGACGTATTCAGTTTTTCCAACGCTGACATTGGTACGCTGTCGCTCGCTTTTCTGTTGGCCTACGGCATCGGACAGATCCTGGCGGGTCGTATTGTCGATCGCTACGGCGTCAAGCGCGTGTTCTCTATCGCGGTTGTCGTCTGGAGTATCGCAGGCATCGCACACGCGTGGGGCCAGGGCATCAAGAGCTTCATCACCGCTCGAGTGTTTCTCGGTATTGGGGAGGCGATCAATTTCCCGGCGGTATTTAAGTCGGTGGCCGAGTGGTTCCCGCGCGAGGAACGCGCGTTGGCGGTTGGCGTCGTCACGCTCGGCGTAGGTTTTGGTTCGATTATCACGCCACCGTTGGTCGGTTGGTTGATCATCGACTATAGCTGGCAGGTGGCGTTCATTGTGCCGGGCCTGTTGGGTTTTTTGTGGTTGGCTGTCTGGTGGCGTTACTACGAGACTCCGGACGTGCATCGTTTTTTGCAGGCCAGCGAACTTGACTTTATTCGTGCCGGACAGGACACGGTGACCGATTCGCCGAGACCCGCCTGGAGTGCGCTGCTGGGACAACGTACGACCTGGGCATTGATGCTCAGTCGATTCGTGGCGGATGGCGCTTTCTATTTCATTTTGTTCTGGTTGCCGCTCTATCTGGCAGATGCACGCGGGCTTGATTTGCGTGCGATCGCCATGTTCGCCTGGCTGCCCTACCTGTTTGCGGATATTGGCAGTTTCGCCGGCGGGTGGGCATCGTCTCTGCTTGTCAAACGCGGTTGGAGCGTCGGAAAAGCGCGACGCAGTATGATTTGGCTTGGCGCTGTTGGTGCGACCGCAGCGTTGCCCGCCGCACTAACGGGCAACCTCGCGTTGTGCATCGCGCTCATTTGCCTGACGATGTTCTTCATACAGTTTAAGCAGGCTAATTTGTTCACCTTGCCATCGGATCTTTTTTCTCCGCGGGATGTCGCCACGATCTGGGGTGTCTTTGGTGCAGCGGGCAGTCTCGGTGCGGCCCTATTTCAAAAATGGACTGGCTTTCTGATCGATTCCATCTCGTATACGCCGGTGTTCGTGCTGGTCGCGGGTATGCACCTATTGTCGGCATTGGTCATATCGACGTTGTTGCCGCGCTTCAGCGATCACACATCCGGAAAACCGTAGGCCGTCGATGATGAATGAATACGTTGTCTTGATGAGCGCACCGGATCGGTCAGGTATTCTGGCGCGCGTCGCAGCGGCTGTGACAAAAGGCGGCGGCGATGTGCGAGACGCTGCTTCATTCGGTGATGCGACAACCGGACGTTTTTTCTTGCGTATTCATTTGTCGCTGCAGGCGGATTGTAGCGTCGGCGCCTTACGAGAGAGCGTCACGAGAACGGTCGCAGAATTGAACGGCGAGGCGACAATCGCGAGTCTCGCTGAGCGCCCCAAAGTTATGATCGCAGTATCCCGGTTTGATCATTGTCTAGTGGATTTGCTAATGCGTTTTCGCAAAGGGCAATTTCATGCCGATCTTGTGGGCGTATTCTCCAACCATGACGATACGCGCGACATCGTCGAGTGGTATGGATTGCCGTTTCATCACTTGCCTATATCGCGGGATACCAAGTCCGAGCAGGAACGGCAGGTGATTAAATTGATAGCAGACACCGATACGGATCTACTCGTGCTCGCGCGCTATATGCAAATTCTCTCGCCCGCGCTGAGCCAACAATTGCAGGACCGTTGTATCAATATCCATCACTCGTTTTTGCCGAGCTTCAAGGGCGCCAAACCCTACGGACAAGCGTATGAGCGCGGCGTCAAATTGATCGGCGCTACCGCGCACTACGTGACAGATGATCTCGATGAAGGACCTATCATCGAACAGGATGTGCGGCGCGTGACACATGCGACCAGTGCGGACGAGATGACAGAACTGGGGCGCGAGATTGAGTGTAGTGTTCTGGCACGTGCGGTTCGGTGGCACCTGCAGCATCGTATCATCGTGAACGGCCGCAAGACGGTGGTCTTCAACCACTAAGGGCGGGGTTAGCCGAGTCTGTCCAGGATCTTTTGCGCTTGTATCAGGTGCGGGCGATCGATCATCTTGCCATCCAGTTGCAGTGCGCCGGCATCCGGGTGCGCCGCGAACGCCGCTACCACGCGACGGGCATGTTCAAGGCTGGCCGCGTCCGGCGTGAACGCAGCGTGAATAGGGTCGAGCTGTGCCGGATGGACGGCGAGTACGCCATCAAAGCCATCTCGTAGTGCTTCATCCGCGTGGCGGCGCATGCCGTCGGTATCACGAAAATTGGTGTATAGCGTATCGATGGCGTGGAGCCCGAAACGCTTAGCGGTGAGCAGGCATTGCACACGCGCGAACTCAAAGGTTGGCAGCCAACGACCATTGGCATATTTGTTGGCGCTGGCTCCCAGCGCCGCCGACAAGTCTTCGCCACCCCAGGTTAGTGCGCTCACGCGCTTGGGCGGAGGCGGCATGATCGACAGGGTCGCCGTCATCGACACGGTCTCGGTGACCAGGGCGATCACGTCGGTCATCGATTGGGCCGTGTCTTGTTCCACTTCAGACAGTGCCGCATCGACGGCGCGGAGGTCATCAATACCCGCAATCTTTGGCAGCATGATACTCGCTGGCAGCCTCGTTCTCATCGCTTGCAGATCGTCCTTGGCCGTATCCTCCTGCCACGGATTGATTCTGACACAAACGCGCGCCCAGTCTTTTGCTGTCAGGCCATTGATTGTGTTGGCGACGGATTCGCGCGCGACTGCTCGATTGGCAGGCGCCACGGCATCTTCGAGGTCCAGAATGATGCGGTCAGCGGGACCAGCAAGCGCCTTGCCAATTTTATGCGTATCGTCGCCAGGAACGAACAGCCAGGACCGCGCGCGCGTCATTGCGCGAACTTCTGCAGCATGGCGGTACGGTGAATGGTGCATACGAGTTCGTCGCGCTGATTGTGCACTCGATGCAAGAAAGTGACGATTCCGGCATTGGGTCGCGAGCGACTCTCACGGCGCTCGATGACTTCGCTTTCGACGCGCAACGTATCGTTAATGAACACCGGCTTGGGGAAGGTCATCTCACCAAAACCGAGATTGACGACGAGCGTGCCGAGGGTAGTGTCCTCGACGGATACGCCGGTGGCAAACGAGACCGTGTACAAACTGTTCACGACGCGCTGACCAAACTCGGTGCGCTTCGCGTATTCCGCGTCGAGATGAAGTGGCTGTGGATTATGCGTGATCGCACAGAACAGTACATTGTCTGCTTCCGTTACTGTTCTGTGCATGCGATGCGAAATCACCTGACCAACTTCTGTGTCGTCGTAATAGAGTCCTGGCATGGCGGTAGTCCTTCTGCGATCAGCTATTGGCGAACAATTCGCGCCCGACGAGCATACGGCGAATTTCGGATGTACCCGCGCCAATTTCATAGAGTTTCGCGTCCCGCAACAAGCGGCCAGTCGGGTAGTCGTTAATGTAGCCATTACCCCCAAGCGCTTGTATCGCCTGCAAGGCTACCTGCGTCGCTTGCTCCGCGGTGTACAGAATCACGGCGGCTGCATCGGCACGACTGGTGCGCCCGAGATCACACGCTTTGCAGACAGCATACAAATAGCCACGCGAAGCATTCAGTTGCGCATACATATCGGCAATCTTGGCTTGCATCAGTTGAAACTCACCGATTGGTTGACCAAATTGCTTGCGCTCGTGGATGTACGGCAGCACCACGTCCATCGCCGCTTGCATCAAACCCACAGGCCCGGCCGCTAGGATGGCGCGTTCATAGTCAAGACCCGACATCAGCACACGGACGCCGCCATCAAGGGCGCCAAGCACATTGTCGGCTGGCACCCGACAGTCTTCAAATACCAGCTCACACGTGTTAGAGCCGCGCATGCCGAGTTTGTCCAGCTTCGGCGATTGGCTGAAGCCGGCGAAGTCTCTTTCGACGATAAATGCCGTGATACCTTTCGAGCCGGCATCAGGGCTTGTCTTGGCATAGATCACGAATGTATCGGCATCCGGTCCGTTGGTGATCCACATCTTGTTTCCGTTCAACACGTAGTCATCGCCGTCTCGATCTGCGCGTAGCGATAGACTGACAACGTCGGAGCCGGACCCGGCCTCCGACATCGCCAACGCACCGACGTGTTCACCAGAACACAGTTTGGGCAGGTAATGCTGCTTTTGCGCTTCAGTCCCGTTGCGAAAAATTTGGTTGACGCAAAGGTTGGAATGCGCGCCATACGACAATCCGATGGCCCCCGATGCGCGGGAGATCTCTTCGACAGCAACCGCATGCGCGAGGTAACCAAGACCGGTACCACCGTAAGCCTCATCGACGGTGATGCCCAGCAGACCTAAGTCGCCCATTTTTTGCCAAAGATCTTTCGGGAAGTCGTTGCTGCGATCAATGTCGTCAGCGCGTGGTGTGATTTCGTTCGCCGCAAACTGCGCGACGCTTTCACGCAATAAATCGATGTCTTCGCCGAGATTAAAGTCCAGCATCCCTATTCCTCATTCGTATCGAACTCCAATGTCATCAACAGCGCATCGCCGTCGACGAGATCACCGACGGCAACATGGCAGTGTTCGACGTGTCCTGTCGCTGCGGCCCGGATCGTGTGTTCCATCTTCATCGCTTCGACAATGACCAGCGGCTCTTGCGCTGCGACGGTGTCGCCCGGTTGCTTGTGAATCGCAACGACGCGTCCGGTCATCGGAGCGCGGAGCAGGTTGCTCTTGTGTGTGTCTGCCGCATTGCCGAGGTCGGGCAGGGCGCGCGTGAATTCGCGATGTCCATCGTGACTGGAGACGAGCAGTCGCTTGTCATGCTCGATCACCGACCGTTGCGTTCGATGTCCATCGACGGTCAGATCGAGTCGCGCACCGTGCTTCTGTGCGCTGAGCGTGTAGTGGTGCTCACCCATGCTGGCGCTACACACATCACCGTTTGCAAACGACAACACCACCTGACGTTGCTCGTCGCCACAAACCAACTGAACGGTCTGTTGCGCGGCCAGATTGGTGCGCCACGCCGCATTCGCAAGCCACGGATTCGCGCTATGAGACGCGGGCCAGGCCACGGTCATCGCGGCGGCGAGCCAATCGGCGTGGCTGGCCGACGGTCGCTGCAATGTATCGGCATACCGGGCGATGAACTGTGTTGTTGGCGGATGTTGCGCAAACTGCGGCGCGCGTAAGACCCGCATCAGGTAGTCGGTATTCGTTGCGGGCCCTAGTATTCGGGTTTGTGCCAGTGCGCTGACCATCCGTTGTAGCGCCTGCGTACGGTCGTCCCCATACGTAATCAGCTTGGCGATCATCGGGTCATAGTGAATCGAAATATCGTCACCCGCAACGACGCCGGTATCGACGCGCGTATGGCTTGTCGCTGTCGGGAACGCGAGTGCATCCAGGCGCCCGCTATCCGGCAAGAAGTCATTGTCTGGGTTCTCGGCATAAAGGCGACACTCGATGGCATGTCCGCGCTGCTCAATGTCAGCCTGAGCCAGGGGCAGTGGCTGTCCGCGGGCGATCGCAATTTGCCAGGCGACGAAGTCCTGTCCCGTAATGTATTCGCTGACCGGATGTTCAACCTGAAGCCGGGTGTTCATTTCCATGAAGAAAAAACTACCGTCTTCGTCCAGTAAGAACTCAACCGTCCCCGCACCGACGTAGTCGATCGCGCGTGCCGCAGCAATCGCGGCTTTCGCCATCGCAGCACGTACAGAAGCATCGATGTCTGGTGCCGGTGCTTCTTCAATGATCTTTTGATGGCGACGCTGGATCGAGCAATCGCGATCGAACAGGTGTACGACGTTGCCATGTTGATCCGCGAAAATCTGGATCTCGATGTGTCGCGGCGCCGTCAGATATTTCTCGACCAGCATATGATCGTCGCCGAAGGCGGCTCGAGACTCGCGCTGCGCAGCATGCAAGGCGTCTTCAAAATCGTTCTCGTTGGCAACGATGCGCATGCCTTTGCCGCCGCCGCCAGCCGCTGCTTTGAGTAACACGGGAAAGCCTGTGCGGTTTGCCGCGTCGAGCAGCGTCTGCGCCGACTGATCGTCGCCATGGTAGCCGGGCAATAATGGTACGTTGGCAGACTGCATGATCGCCTTGGCGGCAGACTTCGAGCCCATCGCCTCAATGGCGGCAACGGGTGGGCCAACGAAGGCGATGCTCGCCTCGGCACAGGCTTGTGCAAAAGCGGCGTTCTCGCTCAGAAACCCGTAGCCCGGGTGAATGGCGTCTGCGCGAGCCCGTTGAGCGGCGGCGATGATCTTGTCGATATCGAGGTAACTCTCCGCTGGGGTTTCACCACCGAGCGCTATCGAGTCGTCTGCCATTTGTACATGCTGCGCGTGACGATCCGCGTCGCTGAACACAGCGACGCAGCGAATATTCATCTGTTGTGCTGTACGGATAATACGGCACGCGATTTCCCCGCGATTGGCGATCAACAGTCGTTGCATCGTTACATCCTGAACACGCCAAAACGCGTCTCTTCGATCGGCTTGTTCAGCGTTGCGCTCAATGCCAGTGACAACACGGTGCGGGTGTCTCGCGGATCGATAACGCCATCGTCCCATAGACGTGCAGATGCATAATAAGGATGCCCCTGACGGTCGTAGCTATCGAGAATCGGTTGTTTGAAAGCGGCTTCCGAGTCCGCGTCCCAGGTTTCTCCGACACGCGCTTTCTGATCGCGTTTGACCTCGGCGAGAACGCTGGCGGCCTGCTCGCCACCCATGACTGAAATGCGCGCGTTGGGCCACATGAAAAGAAACGCCGGATCATACGCCCGCCCGGCCATGCCATAGTTGCCGGCGCCGAACGAGCCGCCGATCACCAGCGTGATCTTGGGTACCGCGGCGCAGGCGACCGCATGGACGAGTTTGGCGCCATCCTTTGCGATGCCCCCTGCCTCATATTGTCGGCCGACCATGAAGCCGGTGATGTTCTGCAAAAACACCAATGGAATCTTGCGCTGGCAACACAATTCGATGAAGTGCGCGCCTTTCAGTGATGATTCACTGAACAAGATGCCGTTATTGGCGATGATGCCGATCGGCATGCCATGTAAATGCGCAAAGCCACAGACTAGCGTTGTACCGTACAACGGTTTGAATTCTTCAAGGGTCGAGTCGTCGACGATACGTGCGATGACTTCCCGCACGTCGTAAGGGGTGCGCAGGTCGGCCGGCACGACCTTGTAAAGTTCTTCCGGTGAATAGCGAGGTGGCCTCGGCTCGCGTCGCACGAGGGGGTCGATGGCAGCACGATTTAGCCGGGCGACGGCATCGCGAGCCAGTTGCAATGCATGGTGATCATTGCGCGCATAGTGATCTGTCACGCCGGATTCGCGGCAGTGTACGTCGGCACCACCGAGTTCTTCCGCGCTGACAATTTCACCGGTCGCTGCTTTCACCAGCGGCGGGCCACCGAGAAAAAACGTACCTTGGTTGGCCACGATGATCGATTCATCCGCCATCGCAGGTACATAGGCGCCCCCTGCTGTACACGAACCCATGACAACCGCGATCTGCGGAATGCCTGCCGCGGACATCCGCGCCTGGTTAAAAAAGATGCGACCAAAATGCTCGCGGTCCGGGAAAATCTCGTCCTGCAGCGGCAGGAAGGCACCACCGGAATCGACCAGATAAATGCAGGGCAGGTGGTTTTCGGCGGCGATCTGTTGCGCGCGCAAATGCTTCTTGCCAGTCAGCGGGAAATAGGTACCACCCTTGACGGTGGCATCGTTTGCCACGATGACACAGAGCTGGCCGCTGACCTGACCGATGCCCGTGATGACGCCAGCCGCAGGAACCTCGGTGTCGTATACCCCATGGGCGGCAAGTTGACTCAATTCAAGAAACGCACTACCAGGGTCGAGTAATGCCTCGATCCGGTCACGCGCTAACAGCTTACCGCGCTGTTGATGTTGGGTCTGTCGTTTGGCGCCGCCGCCTGCGCAGATTGTTTTGATCGTCGCTTTGAGGTCGTTGACCAGTCCCTGCATCGCACTCGCGTTGGCTAACGCGGCATCATCGTTCAGGTTGAGCTGGGACACGATCGTGGCGCTCATCGGCGTTGCTCCAATGCCTTGCGACAGGATGTCTCGACACGTTTCAAATCAGAAAGCGTGGCCTTCAGGTCGGCCGCCTGGGCCTCCAGTTCGGCTCTTTTTGCAGCCAGTGTGTCGAGCAATACCCTAAGCTGTTTCTGACTTCCCTCCGGGGTCTGATACAGGTCGATAATCTCAGCGCTTTGGGCAAGCGACAGACCGAGACGCTTGCCGCGCAGGATCAAACGCAAACGTACACGATCGGCAGCACTGAAATAGCGGATGCGCCCAATGCGGCGAGGGCTGAGCAAGCCCTTTTCTTCATAGAATCGCAGCGTACGGGTCGTGACATCGAACTCGCTCGATAAGTCGCTGATCGAGTATTCCTGTATGACGTGGCTAGCTGGCATAACGAAATGCTAACTAACGTTAACGTTAACGTCAATTGAATTGTGAGGTTTGTCGAGTCTTCGCTGATTACTGCCGCGCGGGTGACGGGATGATGCGCGTTTGCGATACTTCATCGCCTTCGCGTCACATTGGCGCGCGTCCAAACCATTGATTCACAGCACCGCGATTGGTGTTCGCACGGAGTTTTCTGATGTCCATGATTGTTGATCGGCAGGACCTCGATTTTTACCTGCATGACATGTTCCAGGTCGACGGGTTGCTCGAGCATCCGCGCTATGCAGAATACGATCGTGACACGCTCGTCTCCATACTGGACTCGGCGGAACAGATTGCCGAACAACAGTTTTATCCATTCGCGCAAAAGCTCGATCAGAACGAGCCGAAATTTGTTGATGGTCAGGTCGAGATGATTCCCGAGGTGAACGATGCACTGCGTGCGTACGCGGAAGCCGGTTTCGTTGCCGCGGGTTTCGAAGCGGAAGTCGGTGGCTTGCAATTGCCTGCGTTGGTTTGCAATGCCGTGAGCAGCATGTTCACCGCAGCGAATCAGTCGGTGTCGAATTACATGTTTTTAACGGCCGGTGCGGCGAGCCTGTTACGCGCGTGTGGTAGCGAGGCATTGCAACAGATATACCTGCCACCGATGCTCGAGGGGCGCTGGTTTGGCACGATGTGCTTGTCGGAAACGCAGGCCGGTTCTTCCCTGGCGGATATACGTACCGTCGCTACCCCGCGTGGTGACGGCAGTTATGCGTTGACCGGAAGCAAGATGTGGATCTCCGGTGGTGAGCAATCCGTTAGCGAGAACATTGTGCATATGGTGCTCGCGAAATTGCCGGATGCACCGCCGGGCGTCCGGGGTATTTCGCTGTTTTTGGTGCCCAAATACCGAGTGGACGATGCAGGGCAGATCGGCGAGCACAACAATATTGTTCTGGCTGGGTTGAACCACAAAATGGGCCAGCGGGGTACGACGAATTGCCTGCTGAATTTTGGTGAGGGCGGCGAAACGATCGGTTATCTGGTGGGTCGGGAGCATGACGGGCTCGCGAATATGTTTCATATGATGAACGAGGCACGCATCGGTGTCGGTCTGGCGGCTGTCATGAGTGGCCTCAGCGGATATCTCTATTCGCTCGACTATGCACAGCAGCGGCAACAAGGCCGCAAGCTGGGTGAAAAGAACCCGTCGCAGCCGCAGGTGCCGATCATTGAACATGCCGACGTCAAGCGGATGTTGATGACCCAAAAAGCGTTTGTCGAAGGCGGGCAGGCATTGCTCTACTACTGCACCAGCCTGCTCGATCGCCAGGCAGTCGCGACTGATCAACAGGAAATCAAAACCCTGCACTTGTTGCTCGAGCTGTTGACGCCTGTCGCGAAATCCTGGCCCTCCGAGTATTGTCTCGAGGCCAACAAGCTCGCGATCCAGGTGTTAGGAGGCTATGGCTACACGCGCGACTATCCGGTGGAGCGTTTCTATCGCGACAATCGGCTGAATCACATTCACGAGGGCACGCACGCGATCCACGGTCTCGATATTCTCGGTCGCAAGGTCAGGTTGGCGGGTGGCGCAGCACTCAACGTCCTCGCGGCGGAAATGCGCGACACCATTGATGCGACCGTCAATGACGCCGACTTGGCTGAATTCTCGACGGCCCTTGCTGCTGCATGGGCAGCTGTTGAGACTGCGGTTCAGGCTGTCGTCGCCTGTGATGACGCGGAGCGCGGACTGGCCAACGCGACGTTGTTTCTCAATGCATTAGGCCACGTTATCGTCGCCTGGATGTGGTTATGGCAGGCGCGCTGTGTCGCCGGCCGGAACGATAGCTTCGCGGTTGGAAAACGGCGCGCGTGCCAGTTTTTCTTCCGTTATGAGCTCCCCAAGGCGATCACTGAACTTGCGCTAGTCGCTTCACTCGACGACAGCTGCGCAACACTTGAGCCGGCGCACTTCGGCGTTCAGAAATAGGCTGGCGATGTCCGATTTTTGCATCATAGTTTTCGTGAAATTTGAATTACTTATGCAAACTACGGTTGGTAAATCCTGAAGCTTGTCCTATAATGCCGCGCATCAGACGGCTGTCTCGTGCCGTTGTTTTTTCACAACTAATCCAAGTGGGGGAAATCATGCGGATTAACTTAACGTTGAGACGTTCTGTTGCTTTGGCGTGTGTGCTGGGCGGTAGCGTCATGGTTACCGGCAACGCTTTGGCGCAGTCGGACGAATCATTTCTGGAAGAAATCGTCGTCACGGCAGCCAAGCGTGAGCAAACGCTGCAGGAAGTACCGATCGCGGTATCTGTTACCGGTGCCGAGACCATTGACAACGCCAAAATTTTGGATGTGATCGACCTTCAAACGGTCGTACCGTCATTGCGGGTTGATCAGTTGCAGTCATCACAGAACACTAACTTCGTCATTCGCGGATTTGGTAACGGCGCGAACAACCCCGGCATCGAACCTTCCGTTGGTGTTTTCATCGACGGTGTTTATCGTTCACGTTCCGCGGCCGCGTTGGCCGATCTGCCAAACCTGGAGCGGGTTGAAGTGTTGCGTGGTCCGCAAAGTACGCTGTTCGGCAAGAACGCGTCGGCTGGCGTGATCAGCGTTGTTACGCGAGCGCCACAATTCGAAGCGGAAGGTTCTGCTGAATTGATCTTCGGTAACTTTGGCCAGACCGTCGTCAAGGGCAGCTACACAGGTCCGATCAGCGACAATCTGGCGTTCAGCGTATCGGGTACCTACAACTCGCGCGACGGTTATTTCGATAACATCGCCGACGGTACGGAGCTCAACGCTCGCGAGCGTTGGGGTGTGCGTGGTCAGTTGTTGTGGGAGCCGAGTGAGACGGTCTCGTTCCGCTTGATCGCCGACACTGACGAGATCGACGAAGAGTGCTGCGGCACGTCCAACTTGGTTAACGGGCCGACTGGCGGCGCTATTGTCGCATTGGGCGGTCAGTTAGTACCGAATGATGCATTCGCCTACGAGACTGCGTTAAACGTCATCCCGACCAACGTCATCGAAAACAGCGGTGTTTCATTGCAAGCGGATTTCGATTTCGAAAACTTCTCATTGGTATCGATCACGTCGTTCCGTACCCAATCGCTGGACTCCGATGGTGACGTTGACTTCACCAGCGCTGATCTTGTCGCCAGCAACCGCAACGATTGGGACATCGACACGATTACCCAGGAATTACGTCTGCAAGGCAGCTTCGGCAATGCCGCCGACTGGATGATTGGTGGCTTTTACTTCAGCGAAGAAGTGGAATATGAAGCGGACCTCACCTACGGCACCGCTTTCCGGGGCTACGCGGATATCCTGTCGGGCGGTGGCGTCTCCGCTACTGAGGCAGCGCTCGGCTTTGGTGCGGGCACTTTCTTCGCCGCGGGTACCGGGATCGATGATTTCTCTGGTCAGGACGATACGGCGATTTCGCTGTTCAGCTCCGTCGACTGGTATGTTTCCGACCGCGCGACCGTCACGCTGGGCTTGAACTACACAAGCAACGAAAAAGAGGCGTTTGTACGTCAGGACAACACCGATGTGTTCTCACAACTCGACTTCGTACAGATTGGCTTCGCGGGTGCGTTCCAGGCCTTAACGGGTGGCGCGGCGCCGACACCGGAAAACTTCGCAGCATTCCCGGCACAGTTCCAGCAAGCGCAATTTATCAGTGTCACCGGTTGCTCAGCGGATAATCCACCGCCGGGTTGTAACGAGTTGTTGGCTCTTCAGCCGCTGCAGTTCCTGCCGCCGGTTCTGGGCTTCCCGAATGCGGTTGAGTCCGGTGAGACCGACGACAGCGAAACGACCTGGACGGTTCGATTCGCGTACGACGTGACCGATAGCTTGAACTGGTACGTCAGTGCGGCGACCGGTTTCAAGGCGTCTTCATGGAACCTGTCACGCGACTCACTGCCATTTGCGTCTGATCTCCCAGCACTGGCTGCCGCGGACATTCTGGTACCGAATATTCAGGGTGGTACGCGTTTTGCCGGTCCGGAAGAAGCGACTGTTTACGAGCTGGGTCTGAAAGGTCAGTTCAATCGCGGCGCGTTTAACCTGGCGTTGTTTGAGCAATCCATCGAGGGCTTCCAGTCGAACGTCTTCAATGGCACTGGCTTCGACCTCGTCAACGCGGGTGAACAATCTACGCAAGGTATCGAGTACGACATGACGCTGTACCCGACCGATGCACTGGAATTGACCTTCGCAGCGACCTGGCTGGATGCGAAGTACGACTCGTTCCCGAACAGCACCGTTGGTGATCTGACCGGCACGACACCGGCAGGTATTCCGCAGTTTGCGGCAGCCACGACCGGTACTTACCGCTGGAATCTCGCGAGTGGTCGCACCGCGTTCCTGCGTGCAGAACATGTGTATGAAAGCGAGCACCAAATCGTTGAGAACGTGCCGGAGAGCATCGCGGCTCGTCAAGTCAGCATGTTCAATGCGAGCGCTGGTATCAGCTTTGTGTCTGGTTGGGACCTCACACTGTGGGCGCGTAACCTGACCAACGACGAGTATCTGATCAGCACGTTCCCGACCGTGGCGCAGACCGGCAGCTTTAACGGCTACCCGAACCCACCACGTACCTACGGTTTGTCGATTCGCAAGATTTTCTAAATCACAGCGATAACACGAGTAGCAAAGAAAGCCGGCGAGATTCTCTCGCCGGCTTTTTTTACGCGGGCGTCAGAGGCCAGTGCTATGCTTAAGCGATGATAAGACGCAGCGTGGGGGGGACATGCGGCATTATCCGGTTCCTTTACGTGCTATTCGTACCGACGTTGTCACCTGTTTCGGCCGTCACCGCGTTCGCCAATGGGGCGCTGGATGAGCAGCGCTAGCGAGTTGCAGAAACCGGACTACGCATCGCCAGCCTACAGCTGGTACGTCGTCATTGTGCTGACGATCATCTACGTCTTTTCCTACATTGACCGACAGATCCTCAGTCTGATGGTGTCTGATCTAAAGACTGGCCTCAATCTGCAATACGATTGGCAAGTTGGGTTTTTGATGGGGCCTGCGTTTGCCATTTTTTACACGCTATTCGGAATCCCATTCGGCCGTCTGGCTGACAGAGTGAATCGCAAGGGGCTAATCGCCATCGGACTGACGATCTGGAGCCTGACGACCGCCGCTTGTGGGTTTGCGAAGACCTTTATGACGATGGCCCTGTTACGCGTTGGCGTCGGCACCGGCGAAGCAGCGCTGTCACCGTCGGCATACTCCATCATCGCAGATTATTTTCCGCCAAAACGTGTGGCACGGGCTATCGCTTTTTACGGCATGGGTATCTATCTCGGCGGTGGCCTGGCCTACCTCATCGGCGGTCGTGTCGTTGCGATGGTTCGCCAGACAGAGCCCTGGGTCCTGCCCGGCATCGGCACGATAGAGCCGTGGCAGAAAGTCTTTCTCATCGTCGGCCTACCCGGTTTGCTGTTACTGCCCGTGTTGTGGTTGACGGTACGCGAGCCCGTTCGTAAGGGCTTGCTCAAGACCGGGAAGAAAAGCGGGGCGGCGGTACCTCTGCGTGAGGCGCTCGCGTATCTCAAGACGCAATGGCGAACGATCGCCACGCACAACATCGGCTTCGCGTTACTCGCGTTTTCGAGTTACGGGACATCCGCGTGGCTGCCCGAAGTCTTCAAGCGGGTACACGGCTGGGGTGCTGCGGACTTTGGTTTGGTCTACGGTGCGATCGTGATTGTGTGCGGCAGCGCCGGTGTGCTTTCTGGCGGCTTCTTTGCGGATTGGTTATCTCAGCGCGGATACGCCGATGCGAAGATTCGAGTTGGTTTCATCGCCGCCTGGATCTGGTTTCCGACGGGTATAGCATTCCCATTACTTGCCAGCGACTGGCTAGCGATGCTGCTCGTCGTGCCCACGGTGTTTTTTGCAGCGATGCCGTTCGGTGTCGCACCGGCTGCCATCGCGGAGCTCATGCCAAACAACTTGCGCGGGCAGACATCTGCGATCTATTTGTTTGTGATCAACATGATTGGTCTGGCGATAGGCCCACTGGTGCTGGCATTGATGACCGACTACGTGTTCGATCTTGCGCGCTTTGGCGAAGCGGGCATTCGCTATTCGCTGCTGACCACTACCGCCATCGCGCACCTTGGCGCAACGATCCTGCTATGGCGCTGTATGCGATTGTTCAGGCAGAGTCTCGCCGCTAGAGCGGCGATATGATTTTGCATAATGTGAACTGATTCAACGCGTTCCGACGCTAGTTTGCCTACATTTCGCCGTGATGTGATTGGCGAAGTAATGAATGCGACAGCAATTCACACAATTGTTCGCGACGCTGGCAATGATCGCCGCAGTCGCACTTACAGGCGCGGGTACTGCATACGCAGCACCTGGGGATGTGCTGTTCGTGGATGGATTCGAGCGCGCGAGCCTGGCACCGTGGACAACTAACAATACCAACCGTTCTGGTATCGCAACCGGCGCGCAGGTTTCCAACGGGGGCACGCGTGGTGCCTTTACTCGCTATGATCCGGTGACAGTGACAAGTCCAACCTTCAGTACCGCCGTCCCGGCCGCTGAGCTCAGTGTCTGGGTGCGACGTGGTAGTGATGCGTTCAGCGAATACCCAGATCCGGGCGAGGACTTACTCATCGAATTCCGCCGAGCAGATGGCACATGGGGAGTGTTGGCGCGTTATCCTGGCGGCGGGGCTGAAGGGCAGATATTCAATGACGTGTTGCGACTGCCACCCGATGGCTTGCATGGCAGTTTCGCGCTGCGCTTGCGTCAATCCGGTGGTTCGGGCGCCCCTTTCGATTTCTATCATATCGATGACGTGCGTATTACAGAGCGCGCGCCTGCCACCAATGAACTGATGGTTGGTTCCTGTGATCAGTTTGAGCTGGGTCTTGCGACGAATTGGACGGTGGTCTCGGCGGGCGGTAGCGCCGGCACGAGTACCGTGACGTCTCAGTCACCGGTGTCATCGTTATTTCTGAATGGTGCACCCGTCACCGTCTCATCGAATGCGATCGACACATCTTCCGCCTCGTTCGATGCATTGACACTGTGGGTTCGTCGCGGCGCCGACGCATTCAGCGAAAACCCGGACGGCAACGAGAACCTCGTCGTCGAATATCTGGATAGCGCCAGCAGCTGGGTGCTGCTGGAGAGTTTCGCGGGCGGTGGAACACCCGGTCAGATTTTTGTGCGCAACTACTCGATTCCACCCGCCGGGCGTCACCCTGGCTTTCGAGTTCGGTTTCGACTAGTCGATGGATCTGGCTCATCGTTTGATTTCTGGCACGTCGACGATGTGTGCCTGACGGAGCGCGATGTGCCAACACTCGCTTTCGCCAAAGTCGTCTCGATCGTGTCAGACCCCATCAATGGCACAAGCAACCCGCTCGCGATTCCTGGCGCGTTCGCGCAGTACCTGCTCACCGTGCAGAACGCGGGGCCCGGGATTGTCGACGATGGCACGCTGATCGTCACCGATACGCTCGATGCCGGCACGCAACTACTGATTGACGATGGTGGCGCACCGGCTTTCGTATTCGTCGATGGTGCGGTAGCGAGTGGATTGTCGTTTGATCCCAATACCGATGTGGCATTCAGCAACCAGCCAGACGGTGGACCGCCATTTACCTATACACCGACCCCGGATGCACTGGGTGTGGATCCTGCGGTGCGGGGAATTCGCTTCTCGTTTAGCGGGCAAATGGCGGGTAACAGTGGCAGTGGTATCCCGAGTTTTCAAATTCGCTTCAATGTGCGTATTGAGTAAAGCGGTCGCGTTCGCAGATTAACGTTACACTCCACCCAGCAACATGCTGGAGCACGTGTGATGAGAATCAATAAACGACAATTCTTGGTAGCCACGGGTACTGCGTTCGCAGCCTTGTCTCAACGGCATGTCCTGGCCGCCAGAAGCGAAGGGGAGAATGCCGTCGAGCTGGCATCGATGACCGATGGCGCGATACCTATTTCTGCAGACGAGCACCGTCAACGGATTCAAAAAGCGGCACAACTGATGCGGGCAAACGATGTGGCTGCGTTGGTTGTGGAGTCCGGTAGCGCGCTGACTTACTTTACCGGCATTCGCTGGTGGCGATCGGAGCGATTTGTCGGTGCGGTCATTATGGCAGACGGCAGGTTTTGCATTGTGGCGCCGTTTTTTGAAGAGCCTTCGATCCGCGAGCAAATGCAGTTTGGCGACGACGTGCGTACGTGGCACGAAGATGAGAATCCTTTTGAGCAGGTCGCCGACTTCATTGGTCCAATCGGTGCTAAAGCACGTATCGCTGTTGAAGAAACGGTTCGCTATTTTATCGTCGACGGCATTGACGCAGCCATGCCGAAAGCGACAGTGGTGTCTGGTGCGGCGATCACCCGTGGGTGTCGTATGATCAAATCAAAGGCAGAGCTTGCGCTGATGCAAGTCGCGAACGATGTCACCTTGCGCGCTTATGAGCACATTTACCCGCGGGTTGTGCCAGGCATGACGCCGGGTGAAGTATCTTCGATGATGAATGACGCGACGCGACAGCTTGGTGGTACCCCGACGTTCGCCATTGCCCTGTTCGGCCCGGCCAGCGCTTACCCGCATGGCACACGACAGCCGCAGGTTGTAGAGAAGGGCGGCATTGTGTTGATGGACTGTGGTTGTAGTGTGCACGGTTATCAGTCCGATATCTCCAGAACCTGGGTCGTCGGTAAACCGTCGCCCCAGCAACAGCGTGTTTGGCAAACCGTCAAACGTGGTCAGGAACTCGCCCTCGAGACTATCCGTCCTGGTGTTGCTGCCGGTGCCGTCGATCAGACCGTTCGCCAATTCTATGCCGATACAGGCTTTGGCCCGGGCTATCAGGCGCCCGGTTTGACGCATCGTCTGGGCCATGGCATTGGGATGGACGGACACGAACCTATCAATTTCGTTGGCAACGAGCAGACGCCGATCGCACCGGGTATGTGCTTTTCTAATGAGCCCGGCATTTATCTGCCTGGAGAGTTTGGCGTGCGGCTGGAAGATTGTTTGTATGTCGACGACAAAGGACCGGTGCTGTTCACGCCACTGACGCCGTCGCTGGCGCATCCTTTCGGCTAAGTCATAAAAAAGCCGCGGCTCGAGGTGTTTGAGCCGGGGCCTTAGCGGTGGTTGCGAAGTGCTATTGCGTTGAACCCCTATTCGGCGATGCCCGTGCCGTCCTGCTCATTGGGCAGCAACTCAAGCTCGCCGAATTCGACGTAACCGCCGAGGTACTGCATGCGCATCTCTACGCGGTCTTTCAACATCCGGCAATACTTGTATTGTGGCATTGAGCCTCGAGCGCTTCGCGGCAAAACAATTCGGGCATTGACGCCGCAAAATTTCGTTCGCGTGCCCGTCATCATATTCAGCCGATGGATATCGTTACGGATCAAGCGTTCGAGCAGCGAGCGATCCCCATACTCGCGTTTTAACCTCTCGACGCGTACGCTGGCGGTGACCAAGTCGTTGCGTGACAAGCCCTTCTGGTAGTTGAGGCTAGTCTCGACGATCTGCTCGTGACCGCGTTCGGCCGCCAGCGCATACCAGGCTGCCGCGCCAGCTTCATCTACCGGTGTACCGATGCCGTTCTCTTTCATGTAACCGACCATGTACTGCGCATACTTGTCACCGATCGGTGCGAGATCCGTTCGGTAGTACCAGAACGCCGAGTCGTACCGGCCTTGCTCATAAGCGCGCTCTGCTTTGCGCTGAACCTTCAAAACGTCTTTCGCCGGTGGTTCGCCGATGGCACCAAACTTGTTCGGGAAATTCAGTTGGCGCTTGAGTTCCATCTTTGCTGCGGTTGCGTGGCCCGTCAATGGTGCAGACGTAACGAGCAAACCGGCGACCGCAACAACAAGCATGCGCATAATGACGTGATTCTGCATGACAGCGACTCCTTCTGCGTGATCAAACGAACTGATGCCAGTGGAGACTGGCGTGCTTTGCTTCTCTCTTCAGAAAAACAGCTAGTCCGGGCAGGTTTAGAAATTACCGAGTGATCGATAGATTTGTCAATTTTGGTGGGTCATGATGATCGTCAAATCACCGCTATTGACTACAAAACCTTGGCTAAATATTCACAATCAGCCAAAAGTGGGCGTGGCTGTCATTCTGATTGCAGCGAACTAATCGCCGTAGACTGCGTCATTGCTGCTAAGCATTGACCGATCAGCGTGGCGTTGATGGCACAAAAAAGCCCCTGCTCGATACGATCGAGCAGGGGCATCGGCAACCTTACCTCTAGGTGAACGCTGTGCGCTACTCCTCGGATGTCTCAGTGTCGTCCTCCTCATCCGGCAGCAGTTCAAGCTCGCCGAACTCGACGTAACCGCCAAGATACTGCATGCGCATCTCGATACGTGCCTTCAGTTCCTGGCAGTAGACTTCCTGACTAACAGATCCACGCGCGTCGGACGGACGGTAGACGCGGGCGGGCATGCCGCAACGCCCGGTGCGCGAACCAGTCATGTTATTGAGTCGATCAACGTCGCGTCGGATCAAGCGCTCGATCAATGCTCGATCACCCATCTGGTCTTTCAGAGAGGCAGTGCGCGCTTTGACGTCCGCCAGTTCGCCCGGAGACATCGCGCTTTGATAGTCGAGGCTGACTCTGACGATTTCCTCATGGCCCCGTTCCGCCGCCAGCAGATACCACGCGGCGGCACCTTCCTTGTCGACGTCGGTACCCAGACCGTTTTCCATCATATAGCCCACCATGTACTGCGCGTATTTGTCGCCAACGGGCGCCAGGTCTTTACGGTAATACCAAAACGCATCGCGATAACGACCTTCGTTATAGGCCTTCTCGGCTTTGCGCTGTGAACTAATAATGTTCTTCTTCGGTGGTTCCCCGACTTCGCCGATGCCCGATGGGAAGTTGAGCTGGGCATCCATCTCTACCTGAGCGGCGGCCGTCGCTGCCGGGGCGAATAGCATCGCCGCGAGCGCGACTAGTAGAACTTGCGTTACGGCGGTGTGGGTACTCTTCGTCATGACTGCACATCCTTATTGGGTTGTCTGAGTCTTCGCTAAGCGGGCCAGAATACTAGCGGCCTAAATCGCTGATAATTCACACTATTTGACAATTAAAATAAGAGCTAGATGCTAATGTTGTCAAAACTTCAGCATCCATCGCCAAGTCCGTTGAAGTTACGCTATGGATGGGCTAAGCTTTTGAAAAATATCAATAACTTGATTGGGCTTGTGTGTGGTTGCCACCTTGAATACTCAGAGTGGTCGTCACGGTGATTGCGAGGCAGGGGAGGATTACCTCGAACATTTTCCGAAAAATGCGCGACTTTGCGCTGTTCACGGCCATTCTTTGTAGTGTTGCTCAGGCACAATCCGGCCTGACAGATCAAGAGATCAACGAGTTCGTCGATCGGGTCATGCAATCGCGTGACTATCCCCCTGAGGCTCTGGTTCAATTCGCGAGCGATGCGGAGGCGGCAATTCTTGCGCGGGGTGATGCAGGCACGCGCAGCATGATCGCCAAGACCTGCCTCGCTGTTGGACGGTCCTACTATCTTGCGCAGCAGATCGATCGCGGTATCGACAAGCTAGATCGCTGTATTGCAGATTCCGCCAACGCCGCGGAACCCACTCTCTATTTTCAGATGCGCTCATTGCGTTCAGCGTTGTTGTTGGTGACCAACCGACCAGCTGAGAGTCTCGCTGCGTTATCAAGCTTGATTGCAGAGGACGCAGAAGGTGTTGCACCGCGTGAAAAGTTGCGCGCGATGTACTACTACGCGGGCGCGCTGGCGGAGAATGGTCAGGCACTCGCGGCCCACGATCAATACCAAACTACGCTAGAGAAAGCTTTGGTAGAAGGCTTTGATCTAATGGCGCTCGGCATCGCCAACAACTATCTGGTCTCGCTGCTGAATGAACATGAGTACGCGACAGCGTCTACCGTCATGGACAAAATTACACCGGTTCTCGATCAGGCATCGCCGAGCGTTGTGCGCAATTCTTTGTTTCTGCATCGCTGGCAGTTGCAACACCTGGCCGGCAAACCGGCTGTCGCGGCTGCAAGACTACAGGAGTTGATCGACACAACCCTGATCAACGATCCCAGTATGCAGGGCAACGGGTATGAATATCTCGCCGACGCACTGCGGGATCTCGGCAGACTAGACGAATCACTGGCCGCCGCTGAACGCGCTGTGGTTTTGTTGCAGGGCCTGCCGCTAGAAGAGATCGACGCACGTTTTTCATTGGCAGAGACACTGCTTGCGATGGGACGGTCGGAACAGGCCCTGATTCAGCTCAACGCGATTGACGGCGCTGAAACACGCACGCTGGCGCGCGTAGAGCAGTGGCATCAATTAAGCATTGAAGCGCTGCTAGCGATCGGCAACGCGGAGGAGGCGCGGGTGCGGTACCAGCAGCTCCTGGCTATTCAAGAACGTCGTCGCGCCGCCATCAGCGCGCAGAGCCGCCGCTACTTTGACGCCAAGCTCACAAACCAGCGACAGCAAGCGGAGCTGCTGCGGATGCAACAGAGCCGCGAGTCGCTGGAACAACGCACCGATGCGATCAACGAGCGTGCCAATGCGCTGGAGAAATTATCCGAGCGTTCACGACAGATGCGCGCATTGGTATTGGTGGCTGTACTGGCTCTCGGCCTAGCGGCTATTTTGTTGGTTTACGTGTCGGCTAAACGTCGCTTCGAACGCCGCTTGCGGGAGCGAGAGGAAGAATTGAACGAGAGCCTGCAACAGCAGGTGGAAGAAAAATCTGAGGCGCTGGTCGCACGTATTGAAGAGCAAAACTTGCTTGAACAGACGTTGGCCAAGACCGCGCACATCGAGTCCATTGGTAAGTTAACAGGCAGCGTCGCTCACGACTTTAACAATCTGATGCAAGTGATCCGCGTGGCGAATGAGCAACTCGACATCGATGCATTGTCGCCGCTGCAAAAGTCTTTTTTGCGCGGGTCTAATGATGCGCTCGATCATGCAGCTGCGATCATTCGCCAGCTGCTGTCGTTTGCACGTCGCCAGACTCTGGAATTCGAAACGCTTCACTTTTCTGACATTCTTGATGAATCCGGCCCATTGTTGAATGCCGCCGTTGGCAGTGCCATCGACCTTGATGTTCGCGACGGTTCGGGTGATTTCCTGATTCACGTGGATCGTAGTCAATTGGTATCGATGCTGCTTAATCTACTGACCAACGCTCGCGATGCGATGCCTGACGGTGGGGGCATTTCGATGCGCGCGGGCCTGTTGACGTTGAAGCCTGGTGACGTCGATATTTGGCCGGACATGCCCTTTGGCGATTACCTGTTGTTGACGATCGCAGACACCGGGTGCGGGATGAGTGAAGCAACCCGTGAGCAAGCGTTTGATCCGTTCTACACAACCAAGGACGAGCAGACCGGTACGGGACTCGGCCTGAGTTCGGTCAAGGGATTTGCTGCGCAGTCGGGTGGCGATGTGCGCATCATCAGTAGTGACGGTACCGGGACTACGATCGGGTTGATCCTGCCAAGGGCGCAGGCAAGCAGCACGCACACCCAACAGCTACGTCCATCGCTGCGTCGACTCGATAACATGAGTGTCTTGCTCGTCGAGGACAACCCCTCGCTCGCGCAAACACTGGTCGCCATGATGCAGCATCTCGGCGCCATCGTGACGCATGTCGAGTCCGCCGACGAAGCGATCGCGTTGTTGTCGAAAGGGCAGCATGTTGAAGCGCTGCTATCAGACGTGCGGATGCCTGGTACCAATGATGGTTTCGATCTACATCAGTGGGTGCGCGATCATCGTGGCGATGTGCCAGTCGTGCTGATGACCGGCTACAGCGACAGCGACCGCGCGCGGGATGATGTCATCATGATCAACAAGCCGTTCTCGAGCGAGCAACTGGTAGCGGCGTTAGTGTCCGCCGAAGCGTCTTTGACCGCCTGACGTAAACCGACCTACAAACGCGGCGGCGGTTGCGTACAATCTCGCGATGTTGCAATTCATTCGACAGAACTTCCGCTGGTTGCTCGGCGGCTTCGTACTGACATTCTTCTCAAGCTTTGGGCAGACCTATTTCATAGCTGCGTCGATCGGGGAATGGCAGGGTCAGTTCGGCCTCAGTCATGGAGAGATTGGCCGACTGTACATGTTGGCTACACTGACCAGCGCGATCAGTTTGCCCTGGGTCGGCAAGTTGGTGGACGTCGTCAGTGAACCACGCGTGCTACTGATTGTGATCCCGATGCTTGCGCTCGCGACCGTTCTGGCGGCATTTGCTTGGTCGGTGTTCAGTTTGTTTCTTGCGATCTACCTGCTGCGCCTGTTCGGGCAAGGAATGATGACGCACACGGCACTCACCGCCACAGGTCGCTGGTTTAGCAATGCGCGAGGGCGTGCGGTGTCATTGGTCGTGCTCGGTCACCAGGGCGGCGAAGTGACATTGTTGATCGGCTTCGCCACCATGACGACCTGGGTAGGCTATCGCAGTAGCTGGATGTCGGCTGGTTTGGTGCTGTTGCTCGTGGCATTGCCGCTGGCCCTGTGGGCTTATGCGGCACCTCGTCAGCCCAGTCAGCTCACCGATGAGCAATCCGATCAGCGCCTCGAGGTACGCAATTGGACGAGAGGTGAGGTTGTTCGCGACCCGTTGTTCTGGATCCTGCTCACCGGCGTTCTGGCACCCGCATTTATCGGTACCACGATCTTTTATCATCAAGACTACTTTGCGACTCTGTTCGAATGGCCAGACAATCATTTTGCGAAATCGATCCAACTGATGGCAGTCACAACGGTCGTCGTGGCATTGCTGTCCGGCATGCTGATCGATCGCTGGGGCGCGTTCCGTATGTTGCCGGTGTTTTTGGTGCCATTATCCGGTGCGTGTTTTGCGATGAGCAGCGTCGGGGGCAACGCGTTGTTTTTTGTCATGCTGTTGCTGGGTATCAGCTACGGATTGTCGTCGACGTTGTTCGGTGCACTTTGGCCTGAGACTTACGGGACAGAACACCTTGGGGCGATCCGGTCTGTCACGGTATCTGCCGCGGTGTTGTCGACGGCAGCCGGACCCGGATTGACCGGGACACTGATCGACTTCGGCATACCACTGCCACAACAAATGCAGGCATTGGGCATTTATTGTGTCGTGGCGGCAAGTGCAATGCTGCTGGCCCGCGGAGTCATCGGCCGCCGCCGACTACGTCAGTCGGCGTAGGCGATGTCTTCAAGCATTTCTCGAATCCGAAACAGCACTGTAAGCGTTTCCTCGAGCTCCTCTGAGGTGACCCGTGTCTGCAACTGAGGGTATGCAGGTGACAGGCTTGTCGTGATTGCTTCGCGATGCGCGAGTCCGGCTTTGGTGATGCTGACAAATTTTTGACGACGATCTCGTTCACCGGATTTCAATGCGACATGGCCTTTGGAAACCAGTTTCTTGATCGTCGAGGTCATCGTCGGCTGGCTCACCAAAAACGCCTTTGCCAATTCGGTAATAGTCTCTTCCTTCGACAAACGCGCGAGTCGATTTAACACGCCAAACTGAGCCACGCTCGTACCTACCGGCAGCGCTCGCTGGAACAGTGTTGTCGACATATGGGCGATCATGTCGATTTCTGTGAACAGTTTAAATTCGACACTGTCGTTTGCTGTGCCGGCGTCCGATTCCAGGTGAGCATCCTTGCTCATGCGTCTGTCTTCATGAGGACCGCCGACAGCGGCCAGCGCGGAGAGGGTGGTGGCACGTCGGCATAGCCCAAACGAAACAGACCCTGGACGGTCGCAGCCGTGTTGTTGGTGAGTTGGCGATGGATTGCGGCATAGTGTGTACGCATTTCAGGAAACTCCTGCAACGCCTGGCTCAACGGCTGGATGGCGATACCGAGTTTGGTCGCGGTCAAATGCCATCGCAGCCACGCGGCACCGGCGTGCAGTTGAGCCAGGCGATCATTGTGCTCTGTCGTGATCCACCCAAACGTATTGGTGGCGTCGATCAGGGCACTATAGAAGTCTTGTGAACTATCGTAGGCAAAACTGTCGGGCTCAGCCATTTTTTCACGTGTCATGACCCCGACTATGCGCAGCGCTCGAAACAGCGGTCCGCCGAGTGAAATGCCGTCTGGGTTTGCGGCGACTTCGCCGGCTGCAATACGGGTTAGTTGCACACTCTCATTGTGGGTTCTTGCGGTATTGCTTTCCGTGAGCCAGCTTGCATGACAGATTTCCTTGATCGCTGAGACAGTGCTCAACTCGCTAGTCGTGCCCGCTGAAGTGGCGGGTCGTGAGACGCTGGCAACAAGCGCGTTTAAGGCCGCGTCGGGAATGCTGCGATCCAACGCATACGGTTGTCGGTGCGTTCTGCGCGCGAGCATCCACGGTGCGAGATTATCCGACGCTACAGAAGTCGATGCCGCAAGCGTCAGACGCGCAATTGGTGCGTTATCGAGCGGTCGGTCAGCGGACGACGCGACCAGCCACTCGACACGGGCTATATGCCCGGTTAGCGTTGCGGCGATTTTGAATTGCTCAATCATCGCGCCAAGGCCGATCGTGATTTGGCGGTTAAGTGGATCAGTCTGCGGTAGCAATCGATCGAGATCCGGCCACACAGTGACGGTGTCGTCGCCCTCAAGTGCCACGCGCCACGGCTGCCGGTTGTGCGGTGAGGGCGCCAGAATCGCGTAGGCCAGCGCTTTCAGGCGCGGATCGGGTAGCGAATCTGTATCCACTGCCCAGGGGGAACGGGCGGTTTGCATCGCGAATCGATCGTGCAAAAGTGTGCCGGCAGTCGGGGCGACGACCAGTGTTGTTGCGCCGAGACTGATGATTTGTCGGCGGGTTAGCACGATGAGCTCCTATTTTACATAGACATCAATGTATAGCGTTATAATATAGATGTCTATGTAAAAGCGCAACCCTAGTGAATTGCGACACACCACGCAGAGAATGTGACCCGAAACGTTTAACCTCTCATTATGAAACTGTTTGTTCGCTTGCTGTGTTTGGTCATCGTGGTCGCGCTAGCCGGTCCATTCTTCATTAAGGGTCCTGATGGTCGGCCGTTGTGGACGGTTGACGATACGCTGCGACGCCTGAAACGCGCTTTGCCCGACACATCTTCCGGCAATGTTCTCCAGGACGTCTCAGGGCTAGGCAACAATGAGGTGATGGTCTATCGCTGGCAAGATGCCGATGGTACCTGGCATTTCGCGGCAGAAGCGCCCGACGGTGTTATGGCCGAGACGATGGTGATCGATACGCGTACCAACGCGATGCAAGCGATGCGGCCCGTTACGACACCGGCGGAAGGCGTGTATGCCGATAACGAGCCGCAGCAGATGACTTCGCCGATGATCGGGCCGTATCCCTCTCCGGAAGCGACGCGCGAGCTGATCGAAGACGTCAAGGCTATAGAGGCGCTATCGGAACAGCGCCTGAAGCAGCTTGAGCAGGTGCGATAGATCTGGCATTAGCGGAATCCGTATTTGGTCGGGCAACAAACGTCAGTCGGCATATGCAGTTGGAAAATCGTCGAGATTTATTACAGTTCCGTTTCTGGATGGTCGCACTGAACTAAAAAAAATTTATAAAACAATGAGTTAAAAGATTGGCATGACACTTGCTTCGTACTAAGCAAGAAACGAGATGCAACTGGGACTTCAATAATGAAAAAATTCTCATCAAAACTGCTTGTAGCCATCGCGGCACTGTGTTTTGCACCGCTGGCGCAAGCGACGATTATCAATACCATCGACATGACCGTGCGCTCCAGCACCTATTCAGTGGGCGCGGATGATTCGATCGATCACATCGAATCGCAATTTCTGGCGGGCAACCTGATTTGTGAAACGTCTCTAACGGCGTTGGACAACGCAGGCAGTCGCCAAAGCTGTAACGGTCCACGCCGCAACATCGCGACGTTGTTTGAAGTGAACTTCACGCAGACTGGTACCACGATGTGGCAGTTCGGTGGCGACTGGGGTCGCGGCGGTGCGGTCTTCATTCGTGGTGGCTTCACTCGCACGGACGACATCTGGTGGAACGGCGACTGGGAGAACGGTGACGTCATCGATTTCCGCACCGTGGGCCGTGGTACCGCTACGCTGAACCTGCTGGGCTTCGAAAATTGCTGTGCCGGTGGCATGTCACTGCGCTACTCAACCGATGGTGGCAGCACCTGGACAATCGCGACAGCAGTACCGGCGCCAGGCGCGCTGGCATTGATTGGCTTCGCATTGCTGGGAATGGGTCTGGCTCGTCGCCGCGCCTGATTCGGCCGCTAGTCGAATACTACGAAGACCCTGCCTCGGCAGGGTCTTTTTTTTGCCTGCGGTATTTTGATCAGACGGGTCTTGTTCAAGTATAGATCCGGCAGAGCGGCGCACTCGTGGCTTTCACGATGCGCTCGCTCGCCGCGCATGCCTCGATTGGGTACTATCGCGGAATGATCGATGAACACCTTTGCGCGCGATTCGCGTGTCCGCGCTGCGACAGCAAGCTGGTTGCGCATCCCGATGGATTGCTTTCGGTTGGCAGCAAGACCGTGTATCCGCTACTCGATGAGGTGCCCTTTTTGTTCGCCGAGCCCGGTGTCGCTCTGGATGAATGGCGTCAGCGCTACCATGCCCGTGAGCGAGAGATCGAGCAGCGCCGATCGGTGTTGCAGCAAGCGCTCGATGAGAGCACGTTGCGGGCAGCGACACGGGCGCGATTGGCGCATGAAGATGCTGCATTGGATGCCCATGCGAAAGAGTTGCGCGACATTCTGTCTGAATTGGACACCCATCAACTCGCGGCGAATCATGAAACGTATCTGGCGCTGCGAACCCGCTTGCCGGAAGATCAGGGCTTAGTCACTTACTATGCCAATTTGCATCGCGACTGGTGCTGGGGTGATACGGAGAACCGGCAGTCCGTAGATCTGGTCTCAGACGCGATCGGAGCCAGCGGTCCGGGTGATTTGCTGGTGCTCGGTGCCGGTGGTGGGCGGCTCGCCTACGATTTACACCAGCGTTTTGATCACACATTGACGTTCGCACTCGATTTCAATCCACTACTCATGATCGCCGCGAAACGGTTGTCGGCTGGTGAGACGATCGATTTGCATGAGTTTCCTATTGCGCCAGCAACAAGCGGCGACGTCGCGGTGCAGCGCACACTGGCTGCGCCTGAAGCCGCGCGACCCGGTCTGCACTGGGTGCTGGCTAACGCGTTGCGACCGCCCTTCCAGCCGATGAGTTTCGATACACTGGTGACACCGTGGTTGGTCGATGTCATCGACGAGCCGCTGCCATTGCAGGCGCAGCGCTGGAATCGACTGCTTAGAACTGGCGGCCGCTGGATATGGTTTGGTTCACATGCGTTTCGTAGCGGTGGTCCGTTAGGCGAGTTCAGTATTGAAGAGTCACAGGAGATTATTGCGGCGAGCGGATTTTCGGATATTGAACTCGTGGAAGCGGAGCTGCCCTACATGGTTTCCCCGGCGAACCGGCACGCACGACAGGAACGCGTGGTCGTTATGTCGATGACCAAAACGGCTGATGCGGATGCGCCGGGCCGTCATGTGGCACTGCCGGATTGGCTGGTCGATACGTCGCTGCCTGTGCCGGGTAGTGAATCGTTCCAATCCCAGGGCATGGCATCGCGGATACACGCCTTTTTCTTTTCGATGATCGATGGGCAGCGCAGCCTTGACGAGATGGCCTTGTTGATGGAGCAGGAGCGACTGATGCCCAAGTCCGAAGGCGTTGCGACGCTGAGAAACTTCCTGATTCGCGCGTTGGCGGTGAGCGAGGGCTATTCGGCGCTTTAGCGCAGCGGGCCTTACCTTTGCCGGACATTTTCATTCACTGACGGAGTGTGACCTATGGCAGCGTATATGTTGATTGCGGCAAAAATTGAAGACCGTGACGAATTTCGAGCGCAGTATGCCGCCGCCGCTGCGGCACTCGTTGCCGAGCGGGGCGGCAAGTACATCGTGTTAGGGCCGGGTGCAGAACTACTGGAAGGGACGCTGGAAGGATACACCTCTGTCGCTGTGTCGGAATGGCCGGACCGCGAAACTGCACTCGCTTTCTGGAACTCGCCGGAATACGCCGAGATAAAAAAAGGCCGTGAAGGTCTGGCAGAAGTACAGGTATTGCTCGCCGGTGATTGACGCATCAATCAGCGAGCGTCGTCACCGTCTGATAGAACTCTAGCCAGACGCCATCGGGGCCACGTGCTGCCATCAGCATAACGTCGCCATAAGGTGGCAGGTTGATGCGGATTGGTGCAAAGGCAATCTCCACGTCACTTGCCTGCAGGTGTTTGTGCAGTGCAGAGAGGTCATCGGTCGGGAACCGCAACATCAGGATGCCGAGATTGGGCGGGATGGCGCGGTGCGAAAAATCGGCGCCGGTCAGGCCGTCAAAGCTCAGCAACTCAATGCTGCCTTCGTTGTTGCCGTCCGGGCTCAGGATAGCAATATCACGGCGAATATCATCCGCCAGATTGTGCGGCAGGCCGAGCACATTGGGGCCTTCCTTTGCGCTTGCGCTGCTGTATTCCAAATAAGGTTGAAAACCCAATACCCGTTCGTAAAACTTGCGGGCCTCTGGCAGATCAGTGACGATCTGCGTGGCGTTAAACAGGCGGCTCATTTCGCGCAGCTGTGGCCAGCCTTCCAGTTCCGGTGCGACGCGTTCAATCATCGCGAAGACAATACCGTCCGGACCTCGCGCGAGCCATTCAATGACTTCGAACTGGGCAAACCTGAAACGAACCGGGTCGCTGGTCGCTTGCCAGCCTGCCGCCTGCAGTTGGGCGAATTTGGTGGCCATATCGACCACCCGGGTGTTCACATCGAACCAGCCACCGGTATCCCAGGATTGCGCGTTGGAACGAATCTGCTGCTGATCCACGTCGGTGAACTGGACGAGGCGGACAAAACCGCGCTGTGTTCCCGGGTTGGCCATGACCACAAAGCGCGCCGCCGCCTGTTCCGGGAGTCCCCAGGCGTGCAGTATGGGCGGAGGTAGCTCGCCCTCTGCGATAACGCGCCAGCCGGCCGTCGATTCGAGAAACGACTGATACCCGGTCAGCGACGACACACTGAAGACCGCTTCCTGATAGCCCGCGCTCAGCCACGCGTCGGCCTGCTGTTGTTGGGGTGCCACGGACATGAGTAGAAACGACAGGGAGAGCACGCAACGGCGTGGTAGAAGAGTCAGCATAAACGGCGCCAATCAAATGTTATATTCGTATACTATTATGCCATCATAAGCGCCAGCCGGTTCAGGCGTGTCACGGGGAAGTCTTATCGCTAACACAACACACGAATATCCATCGTCACGTCGCGCGTGGTCGATGGTGATTTTACTGACCATCGCTTACGTGTTCTCGTTTGTGGACCGTTACATTCTTGGCTTGCTCATAGAGCCAATCAAGGCGGATCTCGATCTGAGCGACACACAGATCGGGTTGCTGATGGGGACCGCTTTCGCGATTTTTTACGCGACCATGGGTTTACCACTGGGCTACGCGGCCGATCGCATGAAACGCACCTGGATTCTGGCGACGGGTGTTCTGGTTTGGTCGGTCGCGACCGTCGCCTCAGGTTTCGCGAGCAAGTTCGGTCATATGTTCGCGGCTCGTTTAAGTGTCGGCGCTGGCGAAGCGACGTTGGGCCCCTGTGCGATGTCGATGATCGCCGACAGCTTTCCGCGCGAGCGGCGGGGTCAACCCATCGCGTTTTACACGGCGGCGCTGTCATTGGGTGCGGGTATTGCGTCGCTGGTTGGCGCCAGTGTGCTGACGTGGGCGAAAACCGTGGAGAAGATTTCTCTACCGCTGATCGGCGATGTCGCGCCATGGCAGCTCACATTCTTTATTGTTGGGCTGCCCGGCATCGCCCTGGCGTTCGTGTTTCTGTTCATGCGCGAGCCGACACGCCAGACCAGCAGCACGCAAAACGACGGATCGTCGACGTTTGGTAAGTTGCTGAGTCATGTGGGCGACCGATTCTGGGTATACGTCACATTTCTGATTTTCCCATGCCTGATGACAATCGTAGCCTACTCACAAGGATGGTATGCCTCCATGTTTTTGCGCACATGGGGCATGGAGACCACGACCTACGCCTTCGTCAACGGCATTATCCTGCTCGCGATTGGTCCACTCAGCGTCAACATTGCCGGTTATCTGAACGATAAATTTTATGCGCGCGGTCGGCGCGATGCACCGTTGCTGATCGTCGTCATCGGCGCACTGGTTCTCGTGCCAACCGGAATCGCGGCGCCGCTAATGCCCAGTGCCGAGATGGCATTTGTATTGATCGCGATCAACACCATTGGTATCGCACTCGCGTCGGCGACGGGCCTGACCGGACTGCTGAACATCACACCGAGCGAGATTCGCGGCCAGGTGTCGGCGCTGTATTACCTGACAATCAGTATGTCTGGATTGTTCATTGGACCGACGATGGTTGGTTGGTTGTCGGATCAGTGGGGCAACGAGAATCTCTACAAGGCGGTGGCGACAGTGCCAGCACTATTCGGCATACCGATTCTGCTCTGCATCCCGATCGCGCTGCGACTCTACAACCGCGAGATCGCGTTGCAGACCACTTAGATTGGACGTCTGGAGACTAGCGAGCTGTTTGCCGATGAGCGCGATCGAACAAAACCGCCGCTACCAACCAAATGATGGTGAAAATCGTCGTGGCGGTCCAAACGTCTCTGGGCCACGCCAGGCCAGCGGCACCCAGTCGCCATTGCCAGTCGACGAGCGCAATGATGATTTGGGCGACGGCCATCAACGCGAGTGTGATTCGCAGGCCTTTTGGTCTCAGGCGGCTGATGGCCGAGCCACAAACACCCGTCGCCAACAGCGCGGCAAACATCAGGTTGGCGGGATTATCCTCGCTGCCGATAATACCGACGGCGCCGCTGACCCATAGCATCAGGAATACGCCGAACAGTGTGACTTGCCAGGCAAAGCGCTGGGCGCGCGGAGCAGCGGGCTTTGGGCGAATGTGCCGATAAACCAGCCATAGACCGGTGACCAGCATTGCCAGTGGCAGTAATACTTGCATGACACGAGGGTAGCAGACTGATACGCACTGACAGCACCATCGACACCGGGAGACTGTCACAACCTGTCACAATTCCCGCCTTGTTGGTGTCTTGAGACCCGCATACACTCGATCCATCTTCGGTCGAGAGCAAACAGAGCATGGTGCAACGTATGGAAACGACCGATCCTTTCGCAAAACGCCTGATCGCACATTATCTCGGTCGACGTGCGAGCGACGTCGAGGCATTGCGAGACGCTCTCGGCGCCGGCGAATTCGATGCGATCCGGGTGACCGGGCACAACATGTTTGGCTCCGGCGAAGCTTATGGTCTCAAACGAATCTCCGAGATTGGTCGCGACATTGAAGCGGCGGCAGAACAGCGCGATGGCACGACAGTCGCAGCGCACATTGATGCCCTCGAAGCTTATCTGCGTGAGCTAACCATTAGCTAGCGCTTCGCCGCAACGGCAATTTAGGCTATTCTGTCGATATACAACAAATGATCGACGGCGCTGATACGCGCGTCGTTACGATCGTTCGGGGAGGAACTGGGTTGCGAATAGCACTGCTTGAAGATGACCCTGACCAGGCGGCACTCGTGCGTCTGTGGCTGGAACAGGCTGACCATCAGGTCACCACTTTCGCTGAAGGCGAGGCGTTTCTAAAGTCACTGCGCCGCGACAGCTTTGATGTGTATCTGGTCGACTGGTTGTTACCAGACATTAGTGGCGTAGACGTGGTCAAACAACTCCGTACTGAGTTGCGTGACTTCACGCCGACGCTGGTGGTGACCGTGAAACGAGAAGAGCGTCATATCGTTCAGGCGCTCGATGCGGGAGCCGACGACTATCTGGCCAAACCGTTGCGGCAAGGCGAGTTGATGGCGCGCCTGAACGCCGTTCGTCGGCGTGCACCGGGTGGTCGCATTGCTGAGGTCGTCGCAGACGCCGCGCCTTTTGAAATCGATATCGAGCGGTCGCGTATTGCTTTGTTCGGTGAGCCGCTCACGCTGACAGACCGGGAATACGAACTGGCGTTGTTCTTTTTTCGGCACCGCGATCAGGCATTGTCCCGCTCTCATATACTGACAACAATCTGGGGCATCGACAACGACGCCGTCACAACGCGGACAGTGGACACACACGTTAGCCGGCTACGACGCAAATTGCGTTTCGGTGATGAAACAGGATGGGCATTGTCTGCCATTTACCAACATGGATATCGGCTGGAGTCGCCAGACGCTGCATCCGGCAGCTAACGGGGGAGAACAACAGTGAGTGCTAAAAAAGACGCGGAGTTACTGGCGGCCGCCAACGACGATAGTGAAGCCAGCATCGACAAGATTCGCCAGATTCTGTTCGGTGGCCAGATGCGTGACTACGAGCAGCAGCTCAGTGGTCTCGACAAACGTATTGGCGATTTGCTGAAGCGTCAGGCGAAGCAGACCGAAAAACAAATCGATGCCCTTGAAGCCGCCATCCAGTCGGTTGATCAGCAACAGCAGCAAGCGCTCAGCGAGTTGGGCAGTGCCAACGATGAGCAGGCAACCGCGTTATCGGCACAAATCGGCGAGTTGCAAAACACATTGCAGGAGTCGCAGGCGGCCGTCAGCGAAGCGCAAGCGGCGATGGCCGAGACCATTCGCAACGAAATCGCAAATCTGGAAGGCGAGCTGGCTACACGTATCGGCGATGCGGAAAAGCGTCTTGATTCCTTGTTCGAGACGGTCGAACTGCAGGCAAACGATCAGTCCAAACTCCACAGCGAACTCGGCGAGCTGTTTGCAGCGCTGGCTGGCAAGCTCAGCGGCGGGCGCGACGCCTAGCGTCGCCAGGGTGAGCGGGTTGTAGCCAATGAACAACCTCGAAGAGATTCGCGGCCTGCTGTTCGGTGACGAGCAAGAAAAGCTCGCAAAGCTCGATCGCCGAGTCAGCATACCGGAGTTGCGAGCCGACGATGTCGCGTCGGTATTGCCGACGGCGTTGAAAGACAGCCATGAGGCGGGTCCACAACTGGTGCGCCGGCTCAAGCCGCCCGTAGAGCAGTGCATTCGTACGAGTCTAAGAGAGTCTCCTCAAGAGTATGCGGACGCGTTGTATCCGGTGATGGGCCCCGCGATTCGTCGTTCTATCTCTGAGACTTTCAAAGCTTACACGCAGCAAATTAACCAGTCGATGGAGCAGAGCTTGTCACTCAAGTATCTGCGCTGGCGGATGGAAGCGTCGCGTGCGGGTGTGCCATTCGCACAGTATGTGTTGCAAAAGACCCTGCAGTACCGCGTTGAGCAAGGGTATTTGATTAGTCGCGACAGTGGCATGTTGATCGCGCATGTGCACCAGGATGCAACGCAGCTCAAGGATAACGATGCCGTTTCGGCCATGTTTACGGCTATTCAGGACTTCGTTAAAGACTCATTTTCGGACAATCACGCTGGGCGCCTGCAAGTCGCCGATATGGGAGAGTACGCACTGTGGGCTGCACATGGCCCACATGCCGTTCTGGTGTGCGTCATTCGTGGCGTGGCCCCGAATAGTCTGCACGCTTCGCTCTCAGGTTTGCTCGAGCGCCTGCATGCCAACTTTGAGTATGAGCTCAGTCACTTCATGGGGCGTACCGAGGCCGAGGACGATATTGAGTATGAGCTCGCCGAGTGCCTGACGTGGCAGGCGCTAACAGAAAAAGAGGCAAGCCGTTCGTGGCTGCGCAAGCCGGTATTCTGGCTGATTCTAGTGTTATTGGCGGCCGTGTTTTGGTGGGGTTTTCGTGGTTGGCAAAACCATACTGCGCAGTCGTCGCTGCGAGCTGCCTTTGCCGAGACGCCGGGCATTTATCTTGATCGAATTGAGCGTCGTGACGACACGTACATCATCTACGGACTTCGCGATCCACTAGCCGCGGAGCCTGGCAGCATCATTGCCCAAACAGGGCTGCAGACCGTCCGCTGGGAATCAGCATTGCAGCCTTACCGTTCGCTGGACCCATCGATTGCCACACAACGCACATTGGCGGTGATCAACCCGCCGGACAGCATATCGGTTGATGCGAAGGATGGTCGGATCACGCTCAGTGGTAGTGCGCCACAACGTTGGCGACAACGTGTTGTTGATTGGCAGGCGAGTGGACTCTTTGATGTGCCCGTCGATGTCAGCCGTGTGTCATTGGTAGAGCAATCGGCGCTCGATGCGTTGCTGGAGCAGCATGAACGGTTCGAGATCTTGTTCAGTGGTGGCACCGATCTGGTCGACGAGCAATCGCTGGATGCTGTCGCCGTCGTGCTACGTGAAGCGGTGCCACTGGCCGAAGCGTCATCGCAGCATGTTGTGGTTACGGTTGTCGGTGGCACTGACGCACTCGGGACGGTGTCGGACAACGAGCTGCTTGCGCAGGCCCGTGCCGATCTTGTCGTTGCCAGTTTGCAGTCGCGCGTACAACATCCGCGACTGCGTTGGGAAATCGCTGCTGCCGATATCGCGGAACAATCGGTCGACGCGCGTCGCCGACGTGTCGTTGTCGCGCTGTCAAGTGAGCGGTTGTGAGCCAGCTGACCGCGAAAATCTGTGTATTGGGAGACTTCGCGGTCGGCAAGACGAGTACCGTGGCGCGCTTCGTACATGATCAGTTCTCTGATAAATACCTCACGACGATCGGCGTCAAAATTGATACCCGTGAGTTCTGCATCGACCAGACCGCTATCAAGTTTGTGGTGTGGGATGTCGCCGGCACCGACAAACTCAAGACAGTAGAAATGTCCTACCTGAAAGGCGCGTCCGGTTACGTGTTGGTGTGCGATGGTACCCGCGGCGACACATTGGGCGCCGCACTGGGTCTCGCTGAGCAGGCGCGCGCCCGGTTTGGGCAGGTCCCGCAGGTGTTGTTGGCGAACAAACGAGATCTGGCTACTCAGTGGGAGATCAAACACAGTGCGCTGGCGGCAGTTGCGGAATCGGGTACGCCCGTATTCGAAACCAGTGCCAAGACGGGCGAGAACGTGGACGGTGCTATTGAGACGCTGGCCCGTCAGATTATTCAACAAGCGTATACGAGCGCCGCTACGTGACCCTCCCTGCAGCGGTCGATGCGTTTCTGAGGGACCGCTTGTTCGAGCGTCGACGGCCCGAGTGCGCGAGTATCGATGCGGCGGGCATTATCCGCGGCGTGTGGGCACCCGACGCGCACGCATTGCTGTCGAGCGCAGACGTTGGGATGGGGATTGCCGCGGTTCTGCCGCCCCTGACGGGCCAGGATCTGACAGATTCGCTGTTGCTCCCGTTGGTTGGTTTGCCGGACCGTGTCGTGGACGTGCATCTGATCGCCAGCGCAGACTCTCGGTTCGTGGTGTTGCTGGATGCATCGCGTGAGCATGATCTGCTGCAACAACGCCAGCAAATGACCAACGAAGCGCGCCTGATGCACGCTAATCAGAACCGACTGATTCGGCGTATGCGCGACATGATCGGCGAGTTGGTTGAGGCGCGCGCGGAACTCGATCATCGTCGTCGCGAAGCGGAAAAAAACGCGGCATCACAGAGTCGCTTCATCGCGATGATGTCGCATGAGTTTCGGACGCCTTTGGCGTCTATCATCAACTATGCAGACCTGGCGCTGGATGACGCAGCGGACCAGGCGACAGTCCATCGCAGTAACGAGGCGATCGCCAGGGCGTCACGCCACTTGAAGACGCTCGTCGAGACCATACTAGATGACACAAAGTTGGAGGCGGGCAAGGCGACCAGTCAGCAGCGGGACTTTGCGATTACCGCGTTAATTGAGGATCTGGCGGCGATCATGGCGCCGCTTGCCGCAGAGAAGGGGTTGGCCTTTTCTGCGAGCGTGTCGGAGAACATGCCAACGCATTTTCATGCAGACGATACCAGCATGCGGCAGATCTTGATCAACCTACTCGGTAATGCCGTGAAATTCACAGAGCACGGCAGCGTTACGCTCGATGTCGACTGGCAGGACGACAGGTTGCGCGCGGTTGTGTCCGATACCGGCCCAGGTATCCCAATGGCCAGTCGACAACGTATGTTTGAGGCGTTCGAACGCGGTTCTGCTGATACGGGGAGCGTGCCCGGCACCGGGCTGGGTCTCGCAATCAGTCAGCGACTCGCCAAACGGATGGATGGCGGAGTGACGATCGACGAAAAATATGATCAAGGCTGCCGTCTTATTCTAGAGATCGCCGCGGTTGAGGCGCAGGGCGAACCAGGCGAGACGATTTCTCTGCCACAAATGCCCAGCGAACACGCTGCAGATGAACCGTCCATCGTCTTATTGTGCGATGACGATGAGGATATGCTGGCGCTGGCAGAGTTCTACATGCATCAGGCGGGCTATGGGCTACTGCTCGCGCGCGACGGACTCGAGGCGGTTGAGAAGGCCCTGGCGTACGAGCCGGATCTGATTCTGATGGATATCAATACGCCACGGTTGAACGGTGTTGATGCGACCAATCGGCTTCGGCAATCGGGATTTACGAACCCGATCGTCGCGCTGACGGCATCGAGTGCACGCTATTTTGACCAGGCGTCCTTTACCGCGTATTTGCGCAAACCAATCCAAATGCCGGTCTTGTTGAAAGAGATCAAGAAGCTGCTGCATCCCGCATAAATCACAGGCGGCTTGCTTTAGACAATCGGTTGGGCGTCACCCCGTGCGGGCCCGTCTGCTGTGGCCAAGCTCTTGCAGTCAAATTACCCTGTCACTGCAGCATTGCAACATTGTGACGCTTTGTGTCACTGCGACGTAAATATCAATTCGCCTCCTATACTTCTCCGGTCTTTAAAGTCCAAACGTAGAGGAGAGTGGGGATGAAACTACAAAGACTTACATCGCTGTCATTGGCTGTTAGCGCAGCACTGGCAGTGGGTTGCGCTGGCGTCGATGCCAGCAAAGAGTCGACAACGACCGCAGAAGTCGTATCGAAAACGCAATACGAAGCAACGCAACGTCGTGTCAACGAGCTCGAGTCGCAACTGGCTGCGAAAGAAGAAGCGCTGGCGCGAAGCAGCACTATGGCAGTCAACTCTGGTTCTACGCAAACGACGTCGACGGACCTGAGCCTGTTTCCGCCTAACCCGAAGGCTGGCGAGTGCTACGCACGTGTCCTGATCCCGGCGGAGTACCGCACCGAGAGCGAGACTGTTTTGACGCGCGACGCGTCTGAGCGCATTGAGATCGTACCTGCGACTTACACGACCGCCGATGAGCGCGTTGTTGTTAAGCAAGCGTCAACGCGACTTGAAATTGTGCCCGCGGTTTATGAGACGGTCACAGAGCGCGTCATGGTGAAGCCAGAACGTACGGAGCTGGTTGAAGTGCCCGCACGCTATGAGATGCAAACTGAACGTGTGCTCGATAAAGCGGCGCACACCGTTTGGAAGAAAGGTCCGGCGACCGGCCAGAATGGTACGGTCTTGTCGCAGGCTACCAACGATACCGGCGAAATCATGTGTCTGGTAGAAGTACCGGCGTCTTACAAGACGATTTCCAAACGCGTTCTGGTGGCAGCTGCGCGTACCGAGAAGCGGGTGATTCCTGCCGAGTTCGACACCGTGAGCCGTCGTGTGGTCAAGACGCCAGCGACCACGCGTGAAGTGACTATTCCGGCAGAATATGATTCCGTTAAAGTCACCAAATTGGTCACGCCAGCGTCAGAGAAGCGCATCGCTATTCCTGCGACTTATGACACGGTAACCCGATCGGTTAAAACAACAGATGAACGCATGGAATGGAACCAGGTGATGTGCGAGGTCAATATGACTCGTGCAAACGTCACTGCGCTCCAGAATGCTCTGAAGCGTGCCGGCTATTACAAGGGTCCGGTCGACGGCATCATCGGGCCGCAGACATTGTCTGCTGCGCGAGGCTATGCGGTTGCGAAAAACCTGCCGGCTGGCAGCAACTACATTTCCATGGAAGTGATCAAAGACCTAGGCCTCAATATCTGAGTCTGATTGTTGTGCGGCATCCGCCAATGTCGCTGTACAACTCAGGTTTGGAGAGGGCGCCCCGCATATCGCAAGGTATGTGGGGCGTTTTTTTATGTACGAACGCAGTGTACGCCTAGCTCGTCGATGACAGTTCGGACAGAAAATCGACCCAAAGCGCCATAACGGGCTCTTCGGTGAATGTCTGTCGTGCGATCTCAGCATTTTTTGTCGCAATGCGGGTTGGTAATTCGGCAAACGACTGGATATCCATCGTGGCGATACGGTCTGAGTTACCTACCTGCATACCGAGTTGTTGAAACTCCTGGTAGCTGGATACATGGCTGCGTAGGTACATCGGTTTCCCATGCAGCAAGATCGTGAATGCGACATACAGCCCTTGTTGTCGATCATGGAAGAACACGCCAACATCCATCTCGGCAAGCAATCGATCGTAATCCTCTTTCTGCATAAAGTCGGTGATGGGCTTGAAATGATCTCCGAATAAACGGCGGCCGTGATCAAGCACCTGTTCGACGTAGTCCCTGCCGCCACCGTAGTTTAGCGGCATAGTCACCTCGGTCGAGTCGGCGAGATGGGCGAGTGCGTCGAGCATTGCAATATGGTGATTCGTTGGGTCTGCCGAGTTTCCACAAAAGACCTTGCAAAGACGATCATCGGTGGCACGAAACGGTCGGACCTTGTCCGCGTACCCGAAAGTCGAGTCGTCTAACGGATATCGCATCACTCGTACATGTCCGCGCGCCCAGAATATGTCCGACATAACGTCTGCATCACCCTGATTCAGTGCGACCGCAGCGCGAAGTTTTTTCAGGGTTCGACGTTTCAGCCACAACAACCAATGGCGTTTGATCTTTTGCTTCAGCGTTTCGTCGGCTGGCACATCGCCGACATGTTTGTAGGTGTCCGCGCCCCACGATACCCAGACTGATCGCTCGACAATGCGTAATTCGTGGAGTTGCTGCCATTGCTCAAGGTCGAACAAACTATGAAAGACGAATACCGCGGTTGGGTCGCGTGCCAGAAGCTTAAGCTGCTCCCTCGTGGAGCTATGAAAAACAATTTCGGCGTTTTCGATGTCAGCATACTTCTGCTCTGTTGCATGATCACGAGCCGATACGAAAAAGGTTGAGTTGCCGAGCGATTTGTCTACTCTGGCGAGAAACCGGATCATCCGGACCGAATGGTGCGGATAGTCTGGAAAGATGTGAAAGATTTGGGCCCGACCGACTGAAACACTCGTCATTGTTGTTCTTCTTGTTGTTGTGCAATCGACTGAATGGGCTCTAACGAGTACCAGTACATGTCGCTATTCAGTCACTGCCGCCGCGTCGTCAACTATCTCGCGTCAACGAACGACCACGCGCAGATAGTCTTCCATGTTGTCCATTTTGCGAAGCATTTCCTCAGATGAGTCGAAGCGCATGATCATCGTCCCCAGTGTATGGTTAGAGCCGCTGAAGGCCTTCACTTCATCGCCCGGTTTGATAAACAGGGACTCCTCGATGATGTTGTTGCGAATATCGTCGCTGTACCAGATGTGATCGACGACACCGTCTTCGAGTGCGTGCAACATGTAGGAAGAGTAGAACCCGTTGGTTGGGGTCATCACCAGGTCGCTGCAGTCGAGTCCGAGGGCGGAGTCGACGGTGTACTTGACCAAATCGACGCCGGTCGCGTATTTGACGACTTCAGGAATCAGATTGCCGCCATTACGAGGACCGAGCTCCAGGAATGAGAAGTCGCCGTCCTTGTTGTAATGAAAATCGAAGTTCAGCGCACCATGACGCATGCCAAGCAGCGTTAGCAACCTCTGGGTCTCTTCGAAGGCTTGTTGCGCGGTTTCTTTGCTGATGATGGACGGGAAGCTCTCACCGATCGGCACGAGGTTTTTCAGCTTGCCATCGAAGTGCTCGTTAGCCCAGCACCAAAATTTGAGCTCTCCATCGACGACGAAACCGTCGCCGGCCACCTGATAACCCACTCGTTCGAAAAACTCTTCGACCACGACCTTTTTCTCACGGGAGAAACTCAGTGCGTCGTCAAATGCCGTGGGTAGTTCGGATGCATCATTGATTTTTGAAACGCCTTTGCTACCCGACGAGTCGACCGGTTTGACGATGACAGGTTTGGACAGCGTCTCCAACCAAAGCGTGGCATCTTCGAGCTGGTAGAACGCATTGGACTTCGGAGTCAGAAAATCGTGCTTTGTCAGGAACTCACGAAAGAGATCTTTCCGAGCCAGAATTTCGACGGCCTCGAACGGGTTGGAGGGCAGGCCGAGGGCATTACCGACATACGCTTGTGTGGGCGCTGCCGGGTCTGATGCATAAGCGACGATACCATCGATGTTGCATTGCTTAGCGAGGGCCAGCACCGCATCGAAATCTGTTGTGCTGACATTATAAAACTCGTCCGCGAACTTATGTCCCGGATTGTCCGGGAGATAGTCGCAGGTGATGACGTGGTGGCCTTGTGACTTCGCGTACTTGATCGGCGGCAGCTGAAACTTGGAGCCACCGAGGAACAGGATCTTCTTCTTCATAGCGGGTCCCCCGTATCATCCAACGATGTTTAGTATCGTCTCGGTGACCGGTCTCTCGGCGCCGGAGTGCATTGGCAGTACCAGGATACGACTGACGACGTCACCGGAAATCGGCATGTGTGCGGTCGAGCCAGTAAACGGAGCGGTTTCCAGAGATGGATAGAAATACTGGCGCGGGTATATCTCTTGTTCTGCCAGAGCCGACCGTACCGCGCTCATCTCTGCATGGTCTTTGAACAGTGCAGAGATGTAGCTGTAGTTCATTGTGGCATCAGGATTGTAGTGCTGGAATCCAACTTTGCCCTGCAATTGGCTAGTGTAGTACTCGAAGGCCCGTCTGCGTTCGTCGATGATGCGATCAATCTCATGGACATTACACAGTCCCATGGCCGCGGAGACTTCATTCAGTTTGCCGTTGACACCGGAGTAAGCGATTTCGCCACTGTCGTCCATCCCGTAGTTGCGGATGGCTTTGGCTTTCGCATACAAGCTGTCGTCATTGACGATGACGGCGCCTCCTTCAATGGTGTGAAAGATCTTGGTCGCGTGAAAGCTGACGGTTGAGATGTCCCCGTAGGAGAACACGGAGCGTCCTTTGAACTTGATGCCGAAGGTGTGTGCTGCGTCGTAGATCACGCGCAGATTGTGACGCTTCGCGATGGCCTCGATCGCTTCGACGTCACAGACGTTGCCAAATACATGCACCGGCACGATGGCGGTGGTGTCTGCGGTAATCTGTGCTTCGATCTTGTCCGGATCGATATTCAGTGTGTCGGCGTCGATATCGACAAAAACCGGTTTGACCTTTTCAGCGACCAGCGCGCTGGAAGTTGCCACATAGGTAAACGGCGTCGTGATTGCCTCGCCCTCCAGATCAAGCGTCTTCATGGCGATTTGCAACGCGGCCGTGCCGCTCGCGGTCAGCAGTAGGTTTTTGACGCCCAGGTAGGCTTCGAGTGCTTGCTCAAGTTCCTGTACCAACGGCCCATTGTTGGTCAACCAGCCGCTCTCGTAAATCTTGTCGATGTAGGCAACAAACTTCTCTTTTTCTGGTAGATAGATTTTTGATACGAAAGTTTTCATGTTGTGTTCCCTGATCACAAAAGTGATGCGTTTTTCGAGTGTCTGATCAATCTCGACCAAGACGTTGCTTGATGAAGTCCAGCACGAAGGACTCAGCGCCGCGTTGCTTGCCGGTGATCGTCCAAAGCGAATAGGTGACGATGGTGTAGCAGACTGCACCAGCGGCAGCGAGAACGGCCAGTTCGATACCCAACGGGTAACGATCGTTCATGCTGATCAGCGCAAGCAGTAAGCGATAGACAACGAGGCCCATGACGGCGACGCCGGCGATACTGCGCCAAATCATACCGAGCAACTGCAATGGACGATACCGAACCATATGATAAAAGAGAAAGTATTCGGTCACAGTTACTATGATGTTCGCGATTGTCCAAGCCCATGCGGCGCCGATAGCGCCATGTCTAGGTGTCGCATATACCAGCATCGGTAGTAACAGCACCAGACGCATCGCCGTAACAAACGCCGTTATCTGGGGTTTGTCGACCGCGTAGTAGATCACATGGCTGTTGCTGTACAAGGCCATGCTTGCGCCAAACACCGCGAGTATCTGCATCAACGGCACGATATCGCCCCAGTTATCGCCTAGTAGCAATGGAACCGAAACCGGCGCCGTCAGTCCGATGCCGGCGGCAACCGGCAGACCGATAAACGCGATAACACCAATCGTCGACATGATCGTATCGACCATTTTTTGTTCGTCATCTGCGATGGCCATAACACCGGGAAACAAAGCTCGCCGAATAGGCGCCGCTATTTCGCCAGTCGCCATGTTCGAAAGCTCGTTACTCATGTTGTAGAACGCGACGATTTGAGCATCAAAGAAGCGACCGATAACGAACACTGGCGACTTTTTGGTGAAACCATCGAGAATGTTCTGTACTAGCAGCCACTTGGAGAAACCAAAGATTCGTTTGTGCTGCGTCAAGCTTAGGCTGGGTCGGTACGGCGACATGAAGAAACTAAATAGGGTGCCAAGCGCACTGTTTGCCAACATGCCGAACACCAACGCCCAATGGTTGCGCAACGCGAAAGCCAAAATGATCGTCCACGCGGTACTGATGACTCTGACGGAAAACTTGAACTTGAACTCTCGATTGAATTCGAGATTCTTCTGAAAATCGACAACACCAATGTTTTCGAAGCCGCGCAAAAGGGGCGCCAAAGCCACCCAGAATAAAATATCGACAACGCGGGGCTCGTCGAAATAGGCGGCCGCCGGGTACGCCGCGAGCATCAACAATGCGCAGAGAATAGCGCCAACCAGAATTTTCAGTGTCCACGCGGTGTCATAACTTTCGCGGCCCGCGTCTTTGTCGCGAATAAGTACAGTCTCGAAACCAAACTGAAAAAATATCTCGATGATCGCAACCAGCGACGTCGCGTAGACCACCAGTCCGAAATCTTCTGGCAGCAAGAGACGCGCGAGGATGGTCAGGCTGATCAGACCAATAAACCGATCGACCTGTCGTAGCGCCACCATCCAGGTCGCACCGATCGCAATGCGTTTATTGATAGCTGTCGTCATGTAAGCACCAAGTCGCCGCTCACGCGGCGTGACGCTAGATAATCTCGGTCATGATGCGACGCAGATAGGCGCCATAGCCGCTTTTCATCAGTCGATCTGCGAGATCTTCTAACTGGGCGTCCGAGATATAACCGAGTCGCCATGCGATTTCCTCGGGACAACAGACTTTGAAGGCTTGCCGCTTCTCGATGGTGGCCACAAACTCGGCTGCGTCCAACAGGCTGTCGTGGGTGCCGGTATCGAGCCAGGCGGAGCCTCGCCCCAGGTGCTGCAAAAACAGCGAGCCGTCTTCCAAATAGCGATTGTTCAGGTCGGAAATTTCGAGTTCACCACGTGCTGAGGGTTGAATGGCCTTGGCAAATTCGGGCGCGCGCTCGTCGTAGAAGTACAGGCCAGTAATTGCGTAATTGGATTTCGGGTTTTCCGGCTTTTCTTCGATCGACAGGACAGCGCAATCCTTGTCGAATTCCACGACCCCAAAGCGATGCGGGTCTGCCACGTGATAACCAAAAATGGTAGCGCCCGCGTCCCGCTCGTCAGCAGCTTTCAGGAAACCGGGCAGATCGCGTGCATAGAAAATGTTGTCGCCGAGAATCATCGCGGATTTGGATCCATTCAGGAAAGACTCAGCGATGATGAGCGCTTCCGCGAGCCCACGCGGCTCATCTTGAATGGCATAGGAGAGCGAAATGCCCCATTGTGAACCGTCGCCCAGCAACGATTGGAAAGCGGGCTGGTCTTCCGGTGTCGTGATGATCAGCATCTCCCGGATACCGGCAAGCATGAGTGTGCTGAGCGGGTAATACACCATCGGTTTGTCATAGACTGGTACCAGTTGCTTGCTGACAACCTGGGTGACGGGGTGCAAGCGTGTACCGCTGCCTCCGGCGAGAATAATGCCTTTGCGACTCATGCGATGGTCTCCATTTGCAGCCAATTTTTGTTTTCGATATACCACTGTATGGTTGCGACCAGACCACTCTCGAGCGAGTGCTCGGGTGTCCAGCTCAAGTCCCGCTGTAGTTTGCTGCTATCGATTGCGTAGCGACGGTCGTGTCCTGGCCTATCTGTCACAAAACTGATCAAACTCTCATACGGCTTCTCAGCCGGCTGCAGATCATCGAGAATCTGGCAGATCTGTTTGACCAGATTCAGGTTGCTGACCTCGCTGTTACCGCCGACGGCGTAGGTCTCTCCGTTGTTTCCGGATTCAAAGATCCGTAGTAGCGCCGAGACGTGATCGTCGACAAATAGCCAGTCGCGAATATTACTGCCGTTGCCATAGATCGGCAGTGGTTGCTGGCGCAGGGCGTTGCCGATAATGACCGGGATCAGTTTTTCCGGATACTGGTAGGGCCCGTAGTTGTTGGAACAGTTCGACAACACAACCGGTAGCTTGTAGGTGCGATGCCAGGCACGGACGAGGTGATCGGAACTCGCCTTACTCGCAGAATAGGGCGAGCTCGGTGCGTAAGGAGTTTCCTCGCAGAATGCCGGATCGGTTTCATCGAGATCACCGAACACCTCGTCGGTAGAAATATGATGGAAGCGGAACCCATCGATCGAGTCACCTCGGGTCAATAAATAACGACGCGCTTGCTCGAGCAGAACGTAGGTACCAATCACGTTGGTCTGGATAAACGTATCGGGAGACTCGATCGACCGATCGACATGGGATTCGGCAGCCAGGTGCATCACACCATCGGGTTGGTATTTTTCGAACAGCGCTGCAATCGCCTCGGCATCGCAAATGTCGACCTGCTCAAACGTGTAGTGATCATTGGGTAGCACAGACTTGAGTGTTGCGAGGTTGCCCGCGTAGGTTAGTTTGTCAACGTTGACGACCCGGTAGCGACCATCCTGCAGCAGCCGGCGGATGAGTGCGCTGCCGATAAATCCGGCACCGCCGGTGACAAGCAGTGTTTTCATGATGATGTCTCGTTGGTGAGCAGGACTGGCTTCAGGACGCGGGTCCAGATCGCATAGCCTTGCCGGTTCATATGGATGCCATCACTGACATGGAGATCTTCTCGAGCGCCCCCGTTGCTATCCAGCATCGGTGTCGCGATATCGATGAAAAAGATGTCACCCTGGCTGTTCGCATAGTTCGCAATGACAGTATTCGCTGCCTGCATTTTTGACCATGCGTTACGACGGGCCGGCGCGGGTTTGATCGACAAGTAGTAAATATTGGTATCCGGGAGTGTGCCCCGAACTTTGCCAACGAACGTCTCGAATGCCTGCAGCAGTTGTGCGCTACTGACACCCTGCACAACGTCATTCTCACCGACATAGACTACAATCGCGCTCGGCGCATGCGGTGTGATTAGTCGGTCGAAAAAGAAATTGACATCATTCATATTGCTGCCCCCGAAACCACGCGCAATGACGGGCAGGGGAGCCATGTCTCGCTCGATGTTAGGTGCCCATAGGCGAATGCTGGAGCTGCCAACAAACAGAATCGCGTCTGAATCTGTCGTGCGGGATTCATCACGACGCTCGAACTCCGAGATTGCGGCATTGAAGCGCGTTGGTGAGGTTGCTTGATACGGTGAGCGCTCGGCACAGGCGCTTGTCCCGATCACAATCAGTAAGGCTGTGAGCCATCGAACAATGACAGGATGAGTCAACATAGCAAACGCTCCGAGAAGTCGTTAGGGGGTGAGGCGGCCGAGCACGCGTTGGGTGATTGGATGTTGGCGTACAAACCCAGTCAACCGGGCTAATACAGCGATGCGATCGAAAACGGCCCAAAGAGCAAAGCTGACGACCAGCGCAGCGATGGCGTTGATGATAACGGTGTCGATACCCAGCACATTCTTGACGAAGTAGATCGTGACGCCGTTAAAGATGAATATGTAGAACGTCGCGGCAGCCACATAACTCGCCACCCACTTCACCGAGCGGGGTACGACAACGTGGCGGATGGCTGGCAATAGTATGCACCCAAGACTCAGCCAGATTGTGAAATTCAGGTAGATATTATCGGCGAAGGCGAAAGCGACGCCGATAGTGGCGACCAGCAACTTGCGTAGCGGTGTGTCGGACAAGTACAGCGTCCAGCCAAGCCAGATATAGGCGATGAATCGTGGTGCGACCATGTCGGACATCGGCGTCGTATCCCACATCAGCGGATACGCAAAACGGATCGTGAAAAAACCGAGGAGCATAGCAATCGACGTTCGCCAGGTGTTGACCTGCAGCTGACGAAGCAGCGGCTTGATCGTCAACACAATGCCGAGTAGCAGCAGGCATTGCAGCAATACTTGTACGAACCAGAACGGAAAAATAATGGTCCAACCGACGCCGTAAAAATTCTGAATCAACAGAAATATGAGCGGATTGAAATAGTCGGTCATCAAAGAGTAGATAATCGCCCCGAACATGTAGGGTACTAGGATCTTTGCGCTATACCAGGGCAGCATCGTCCAGATCTTGCCCTCGGTAAATTCACGAAACTGAAACCGGGCGAAATTGGCGCCGATCAATAGGAACAGCAGATACGTGCCGCCGCCGACCACTTGCCAACCGGAGTGGGACAGTACGATGCAAAGAATGGCTGCCGAGCGGAGCAATACGCTCATCTCCAATTTTGCCCAGCGACTCGGTTCCGGTGCGGTGCTTTGCTCGAGATCAGCAATCGTCTGGTGTTCCCAGTCGTCCGGGAGATGCCCGAGCGCTTTCTCGACACTGATCGAAAGCTGTACGAAGTTCAGCGAATCCCCGCCGAGCGACTCGAAGCTGTCGGTTGGCTGGATCGTGCCGTCTGCAAACACGTCGCGATAGGCTGCGAGCAATGAGGTGTCGCCTCCCGACGTTGGCGTCGGTCGTGTCGGTGGCTCAAACAGTTCTGCCAGCGACCTGCGGCGAATTTTGCCGGTATCGGTGCGCGGTATCGTGGCGACAAGTTGTACGTGAATGGCATCGTTGGCATGGACACCGATCGCTACCAACTCGTCGTTGACAGCGCGTTGGACCAGATTGTGATCAACACGGCTATCGGTTGTTGCTGCAAAAAACCCCTCGCCACGCATCGCGTCAGGCACACCGGCAATCGCAACGGTCGCAGCACCATCCAGGCGATCATTCACCCGCTGTTGAAGAGTCTCCGGGTCGACTTTGATGCCGCCACAGTTAACAACGTCGTCGAATCGACCACGGTAGTACAGGTGACCGTCTTCAATGCTGCCGAGGTCATTGGTAGTGAGCCATCCATCGTTATCGACGATTGGCAACAGATCGCCATCGAGAATTCTGCCTAGTGCAACATGTTCGCCACGCACCATGATGCGATTGTCTGCGTCGAGTGCCACATCGATGTGATCGCGTTCGACGCTACCGACCGATTCGAGGTGCGTGTCGTCGGTGGCTGAAATATCGAGTAGGGTCGAGCGAGAAGCCTCCGTCAGGCCGTAGTGTTGAACGATCTGCGCGTTCGGGAATAACGTTCTCATTTGCCGTTTTTCGTCGGCACTCATGTACTGGCTACCGATTTCGATCCACTTGACGCGCTTCCCGGCTCGATCGAACAAGTCGGCATTGGCTAACAACACGCGCCACAGGCTGGGTACTGCGGAGATCGCATTGATTTCGCCGTCGTCCAGCATCGTCTTGATTTCACGAACGTTGAATCCGTCGCTGGGAATAAAGCCGGCGCCACCCACTGCTGCGACAGCTCTGCAGCGTGCTAACCCAAACGAGAACGTTGCAGGCGCTCCAATGTATTCCCGGATTGAACCATCGACCTGCATAGCGCCATTGATACGCTTAACGACATTGGCCAGCGCGCGATGAGAAATGACGAAAGCCTTGGCGCGGCCTTCCGTGCCGGAGGAAAAGATAATCTGGGCGGGTGTGTCGTCTTCAATCGGTGCCAGCGTTTCTCGAAACCACCCGCCGCCTGCTTGTGGCGTAGAAGACTCGAGCGGATTGGTCATCAGATCGGCATTGCTGCCCTCACCATCGCTGTCGATCATGAATAGCGTGCGCGAGCGATAGCAGTCGAACGCCTGTCGTACGAAATCGACGGAATTAATCTTTGCGATGCGTTTTATCGTTATTGTGTTGTCAAACAAAGACCTTACCTGTGGATTTGGAGTCCTCTCCCAGACTCACTGAGATGACTTGGTCAGTCATCCCGGGTTGGCGCCAGACTTCACACCGAAGCCGCGCACACTACAGGACAGTCCGCCGCCGCCCGCACGCGCCAGCAATTCCGCCAAAGGCTTGAATTTTAAGGCTGCTCCATGGGATGGGCAAGCGTACCCGGTCACACTTCAAAGTGTGACGCCATTGACATGAGTGGTCTAGCGCATCTGCAAATTGATCATCTGACTTGCTTTAACAGACGCCCCGGTGCCTTCCGTGACTCTGGAGGCTTAGGCGGTCGGTGCCTCGACCATCGATAAGTCTTTAACGCCGCGTCCAATTCAAGTTCTTTGAGATAGGGGGTATCCAGTCTAGCGATGAGTATGTGGTGGACAAACGTGCCTTACCCGCACTATCCGGTCGCGTCAGACCACCGAAAGCTACGCCAGCCAACCCCCAGCCGTGACGATCGATCATCAATGACTGCGCGACACTGTCACGCAGGCCGTCCTGGGCTGTGAAACAGCGCAACACTGACATCCGTATTTGCTCGATGGGGGATTGATCGCAATCTGCCCGAGGCCGATTGCCGCAGCTGATGCTGCTCGTCGCAAACTGCTATTCCATTTTGTCGAACCCGTGGGGTTCTCCCCCGATTTGGCAGACACCCATAAAAAATGCCCCGTACCGCGTTCGTTTCAGGTGTCTGTGTTGACTTGTGGAGGGGATTATTGGTCGCTGCGCGACCAATGGTCTCGCGGTTCCCGCTCGACTCGCACCCGCCCAAGTTTGCTGCGCAAACCTGGCGCTTCTCAGCCCCTGATAGGACCGCACATAAAAAAACACCCGCACACAGCGGGTGTTTTTTATATGGCGTCCCCTAGGGGATTCGAATAGTTTCTCAACCTCATAAAAACAATCACTTAGCTACAATTGTTGACCATACCTAGACCACGCTGGCGAAAACACGCTCGCCTTTGCGGCCGTCTTCATCGTTTGTCTTGATCCAGCGTGCATAGGTCTTTGCCGTAAACGACCAGTCTTTGTGGCCCATCTGACTAGCAACATACATCGGGTGTTCGCCGGCGCTCAACAATTGTAGCTAAGTGATTGTTTTTATGAGGTTGAG
>JBCCBP010000012.1:0-80319 GCA_039033995.1 Pseudomonadota bacterium
ACAAATGGTTGATCAATTGTCCGTCGGGCGCGTATACTAGCGTCACAGACACGGGTTGGCTGCTGCGCTCATAGTGCGATGCGTTATCCCGATTGGGGCGCCTTATATCAGGCGATACATCAGGCAATAATCGCGTGCCAGCGCACGCATCGAGAACAGGCAGGAAAACAATCATGAGTAGTTTGCAAGGCAAGGTCGCCATCGTAACCGGCGGTGCACGTGATATTGGTCGAGCGGTATCCGAACAGTTAGCGGCTGAGGGCGCCAAAGTCGTCGTCAACTATTTCAATAATCCAAGCCACGGCGAAGAGACGGTAGCTGCGATTGAGGCAGCAGGCGGTACCGCGATTGCTGTCGCAGGCGACATGACAAAGAAAGCCGATGTCGAAAAACTGGTCGCGGCTGCGAAGGATGCGTTCGGGCAGGAAATACATGTGCTCGTGAATGTCGTTGGTGGGCTGGTGGCTCGCAAAAATCTGGCCGAACTCGATGATGAGTTCTTCGATCGCATCATGCGTTTGAACGTGACCAGCACTTTTCTGGCCTGCCAGGCGGTGGCACCCGCAATGCCGGAAGGCTCGGCGATCGTAAACTTTTCGTCGCAGGCCGGGCGCGATGGTGGCGGTCCTGGTGCGGCTGCCTACGCGACATCGAAAGGCGCGATCATGTCGCTAACGCGTGGGCTCGCGAAAGAGCTCGGGCCGGCCGGCGTTCGTGTGAACTGCGTGTGTCCGGGCATGATCAGCACCACGTTCCATGACACCTTCACCAAAGATGCCGTGCGCGCGAACGTTGCGGCAGCGACACCACTGCGGCGTGAAGGGCAGGCCGGCGAAGTCGCCGATCTCGTCACTTATCTCGCGTCACCGAAATCCAGTTTTGTGACCGGTGCCAGCGTCGATATCAATGGTGGTCTGGCGTTCTCGTAAGTCGTCCACGCGACAGACCAAAGCTCAGGCCGCCGTGCCGGCGGCCGTGACTCATCGCAGCCGTCGCATCGTGACGGCCATGCGGTAACAGGGGAATAAAGATGGGGAAATTCGTCAGTTTCGGGGAGATCATGTTGCGGTTAAAGTCGCCGGGACATGAGCGTTTCTTTCAATCGCCAACATTCGAAGCCACGTTCGGCGGTGGCGAGGCAAATGTCGCTGTCGCGCTGGCCAACTATGGCCTCGATGCTAAGTTCGTTACCGCGTTGCCGGACAACGACATTGGCGAGTCGGCGATTCGCGAACTGAGGGGTTTTGGCGTCGACACCACCGACATTCGTCGCAGCGGGTCGCGTGTGGGCATCTACTTTCTTGAAACCGGCTCGAACCAGCGGCCGTCCAAAGTGGTATACGATCGGGCTGCCTCTGCAATTTGTGAAGCGGGCCCGGGAGACTTCGACTGGGGTGCGGTATTCGAGGGCGCTAGCTGGTTTCACATCACCGGTATCACGCCTGCGCTCAGCCAATCGGCTGCTGACCTTTCGCTCGAAGCGGTTAAGGCGGCTAAAGCGGCCGGCGTAACAGTCTCCTGCGACTTCAACTACCGCGGCAAACTCTGGAAGTACGGTAAGTCGGCGCCGGAAGTCATGCGTGAGCTCGTGAAGTACGTCGACGTTGGTATTGCGAACGAAGAAGACTGCCAGAAGTCGCTTGGTATTGAAGCCGACGTCCACGTCGAAAGTGGGGAGCTGGATACGGCCAAGTACGAAGCGCTGACCACGAAGGTGCTCGAGGAATACCCGGACATGTCGACCATTGCGGTGACACTGCGCGAATCACGCAGCGCGGATCGCAACGGCTGGTCCGCATGCCTACGCGATGCGAGTGGTTTCAAATTATCGCGGCACTACGAGCTCACCGACATCGTTGATCGCGTTGGTGGTGGTGACAGTTTTGCCTCTGCGTTGATTTACGGTTTGACGGCTTATGAAGACCGCCAGCAGTCGCTCGAGTTTGCGGTGGCGGCCAGTTGCCTGAAACACACGATCCAAGGCGACTTCAATCGTGTCACCGTGCCTGAGGTCCATAACTTGATGGGCGGCGACGGGTCGGGACGCGTCCAGCGCTAATCGCTGGCGCGGCCTCGGGTCGCATAGTCCGGTTCGGGTTGTCGGCTATGGTCGTGTAGCTCGTTGAACATCTCGTAGCGTTAGCGGATCGCCTCGTCCGTCTTGGCAACGAAGAGCCGGAGTATTACCGGATTGGTGCCTTTGCCGGGTAGGCGCACCGCGAGCCAACACGCCTCTATTGCCAGCCTATTCAATGTCGCGCGACGAGCGAGTCAGTTACACTGGGTACAGCGTTATCGCCACGGACGCGGCACGCACTCGGTAAGACACGAAGGGCTCGCGGTGTTATTCAGGCGCGTAAAAAAACACGTCAAAGCGCAAGACTGGTTTGCGGTTGTCGTCGACTTTATTATCGTCGTTATCGGTGTGGTCATCGGTATTCAGGTAGCGAACTGGAACGACGCCCGGCAGACCGAGCGGCGCGCGGCGGAGTACCTCGACCGCCTCGATGACGAGTTTGATGTAATCCGAGCGCGACTCGAGAGTGGGATCGAAGTGTTCGGGCGGTCCGTCCAAAACATCGACCTCATCATGGACGCGCGGCGGGACTATGCGGCTGATCCGAGCAGTCCGCTGCCCGACGATAAAACGCTCGCGAGCGCCGTCAACGATGTCACTTCCGGGCGCATTCCGGCAGGGTCGCCCGCGGCGTTCAAAGAGATGGTCGCGAGCGGTGCGCTCGATACGTTGTCCAGCGAGCCGCTGCGGCAGGCCTTGTTTGCCTATGATGAGTTCGCGCACATTGCCAGAGATGGTTGGCGGAGCATTCGCGACGAGCAGCACGCGGCGGCCAATGCCGTCACCGCGACGATTGATGTCGAGGCACCGGACGATATTCAGAATCTCGATAACAGCTGGTTGCAGAGTCGAGGCGTGGTTGGCGTCGCACGCGAGGCGATACTGACCGACCCCGCGCTGCACGGTCATTTGAATATTCTGCTCCGCGCGCAGATGAACCAATACACGTTGGTTGAGCGTCAGCTCGCGCTGGCGAATGAGATTGAGGCGTTGATTGTGGAGGCGCGGCAATAGATGCTCAGGCGTGACACGGATCGAGGCAGGCCATCGCGCTGCGGCCGTCTTTATGGCTTGCTGTCACTGACTGCACTGGCGCTAGGCGGTTGCGCAAGCGAGCCGCCGACCATTGACGAGTTACATGCGACGGCAATGCAGTCCCTCACGGCGGTCGAGCCAACGCTCGTCGCCTTTCGGCATGATCTGCATCGCTATCCCGAGCTTGCCGGTGCGGAAGTTCGCACCGCGGGCAAAGTCACCGAAAGTCTGACCAAGCTTGGCTTCGATGTCCGCACCGGTGTCGGTGGGCATGGCGTCGTCGCGACGCTGGTCGGTGATCCGGACGGGCCGTTGATTGCATTCCGTGCCGATATGGACGCGGTGGCCGGCGATGCGCTGGACCCGGTGCCGTACGCATCTGAAGTCGATGGCGCACACCATATCTGCGGACACGACATACACACGACCATTGGCGTCGGCATTGCGCATGGCTTGGCGAGTATCGGCGATGCGTTGCCCGGCCGCGTGATGCTCGTTTTTCAGCCGTCGGAAGAGGCCGGTATCGGCGCTGAGTTGATGCTGGAAGACGCGGTCTTTGGCGATACGAAACCGGATGCCATTTTTACCGTGCACGCGGCACCGTTCCCCGTGGGGCAAATGGCCGTGCTGCCGGACGGCATGATGGCAGGTCGCATGCTGGTGGATGTCCGCGTTAGCGGCGAGGGTGATCTTGGGTCGGCCGTCAATGAGATTCGCGAGGCGCTGATGCAGGCGGATACCGTCGGCATGGAACAGATATTCGCGTTCCAGACCGAGCCGTTTATCAGCATCAATCTGTTCGGACAGGCGGACGATAGCGACGGCAACGCCGCTGTGCGCGGGTTTGTTATGTCGGCCGGGTTGGACTACCGCCCGTATGTCGAACAACAAATCCGAAGCGCGTTGGATGACTTGTCATTGGATGGTTTGCAGATGCAGTACTCATTCAAGCAGGCATTGGAAGGCGTCAACAACGACGCCGCGACGCTTTCGCGTGCCAATGCGGCAATCGCTGCACTGGCGCCGTCGGTATCCGTCTCGCCGGTGCCGGGTGTAATACCCGCGTTTAGCGAAGACTTCGGGTCGTTTCAGCGCAGTGTGCCCGGCGTGATGTATATGTTGGGGATCGATAACCCGCAGGCGGGTACCGTCGGTTTTCCGCATAGCCCGGACTTCGTGGCCGATGATGGCGCGATACGGGTTGGCGTCGACGCGATGATCGCTGTGATCCTCGATGCGATGCGACGTTAGCGAAGCCCGTATTGGCGATCAGCGGTTGTCCGCACGTTCCAGTGTCATCACCAGAGGCAGGTGGTCGGAAACCCCTTCACGTAGTTTCAGGTTGAAACGCTTCACGGTGCCGTCAGTATTTAGTTGGTCGGCGTACGCATTCGCGATAAACACGCCGCCGGGCGTCATTTGCCAGCCTGACTGCTCACTAATAGGCGCGAACAGAATCATGTCCAGAAAGGACCATGTTTTCCCTCGATACCAATAATTCGTGCCGCGGCAGCCTGCGCAGTCGACTTCATGTGCAACCGTCCAAAAAGGCCGCACGAAATCATCCATTATCGTGGTTTGTGTCATCTCGCGCATCGGCGTATTAAAGTCGCCGGCCGCGAACACGACATGATTCGCCCGAATAGCCGAGCGCAGTTGATTGAGCCGTTCGTAGGCCAGCTCTCTCATCTTGATGGGGTGATACGGAGCCGGAAAATGTACAGCGAACCCAGTCAACGGGGTGCCGTCAGGCAACTCGAAGGTGGCCTCGAGGATGCCGCGTGTATCGTCCGCGCGATCAGGAAATCCTCTGGGCACAAAATCGTGTAGCGTTGCTTCGCCAATCAATGGCAGCCGCGATAGAAAGGCGACATCGATACCACGCAGGTCATCGCCTTCGATCAACACGGTGTGACGGTAGCCGGCGTCAGCTAGGAATTCCTCAGACAGCCGACTCAGGATTGCCTTGTTTTCGACCTCCTGTAACGCGATGACATCTGGGCCGCGCCCCTCATTAACTTGCAGGATGACTTTGGACAACTGGGTTAGCTTAAATTCCAGCGCTGCCTCGTCCCAATTCAACTCAAGGCACTCACGACGCCAACGGTCCACTTCGATAGGCGCGCATTTCGCTATGTGCGCGGGATCATCCTTTTGATCTCGAGGCAGGTAAGCATGGTCGTCCTTGCCAACGTCATCTTGCGTGTCAAACAGGTTCTCAACGTTAAAGGTCATGATAGTCACAGTGGACTGCTCGCGCGTTGAGTCAGTCGCGCCGTTGCCGAGCGTGCTTGACCCACACCCGGTCAGCAACAGACACGCTAGCAACGTGACTGGCAGTCTTTTCATCATGAGAGCTCTCCTTGGTCGTGACTGTTGCCCCACGGTGACGTTGTGGGAAGAAAAGGCGGTACCGTTTCTAGGCCCAGTCGGAGCACGATATCGCGCGTCTCAGCTCACGACAAGACACAACGAAAAAAGCACAACCAACATGCCGAGCAAATACAGTAGTTGCTCGTGGTGAGAAGGCCAGATCCCGCTGTCAAAGGGATGCTTGAGGGGCGACGACCTGCATGAATCGTTTGAGTTGGGTGGCGAATTGCCGCTGCAGTCTGGCGTGATCGCGCGGACCAAACATATTTTGTAGCGTCGGTGTGGAAACCACAAAGTAATTGATGGCGCCGAGCAACTGATAGACGAACGCCAGCGCTGCTTGTTTGTTGTCAAACTGCATGCCGGGCACGGCTTGCGCCATGCGCGTCAGTCGTTCGAGGAATGTCTGCAAATACCAGTTGCGCGCTGTCTCGGCACGTCTCTGGTTATCGAGTAGTTCACGCATCAGCAAGTGTGTGTCCGCAGCGTGCGATCGGGCGGACTCAAAGAAGGCGAGAAAAGTCGCTTCGAAACGTCGTTCGGGTTGGCTGTGGGCATCCGCAACGGCATCCAGCTCGCGCATCAGTCGCTCAGAAATTTGCTGTAAGACTTCGCCATACAGCTTTTCCTTGCTGCCGAAATGGTGGAGCAATGCCTGCTTCGTGAAGGGCAGCGTTTCGACGATATGCGCGATGCTGGTGCCATAGAAACCGCGCGCGGCGAATGCATCGCGTGCCGCTTGTAAGAACTGGTCTCGTGTCTCTGTCATGGTGTATCCGACGTTGGCCTCATAGCCAAGATCATACTTGACGCCTTACCACTTGGTAAGTCATATTCCATACTTACCAACTGGTAAGGTGACTGAAGATGGACCGTTGTACTGAAATTCGACTAATCCAGCAACTGCTGGACTTGCACGCGGATAAATCGGCATTCCTGGTGGACGATGTTGGCTCGGAGCCAGTGTCGCACTATGTTGATTCGAACCGGTTCGCCTCCGAGCAACAAGCAATTTTCGCCGCAACGCCGCAGCCTCTGGTGCACGCCAGTGAGCTCCCGGAAGCTGGCTCGTTTCTTCGCCGAACACTTGCCGGCCTACCGCTGTTGCTGACTCGCGATACCGATGGCGAAACCCATGCGTTTATCAATGTCTGTCGCCATCGCGGCACACGCCTGGTGGATGCAATGAGCGGTTGCAAGCGCCGGTTTTCGTGTCCGTACCATGCCTGGACCTGGGACAACCGCGGTCGGTTGGTCGGTATACCGCATGAGCAACAGGGTTTTCCGGGTATCGACAAATCGAAGCTTGGCCTGCATCGAGTGGGCTGTGTTGAGCACTACGGCTGGATCTGGGTGCAGGCGAACGCCATTACGCCGCCGGATATTGATGCCTATCTCGCGGGGCTAACCGACGACTTCGAAGCGCTCCATGCCGAAGAATATCGCATCGCGCATTGCGACGAACTGGAGGTGGCGGCCAACTGGAAACTGATCGTGGAAGGCGGTATCGAGGCCTACCATTTTCGCGTTACGCATCGCGACACCATTGGTCCGTTCTTCATGGATAACTTGTCAACGTTCGAACAATTCGGGTCACATCTTCGATCCGTGCTCGCACGTCGTACGGTTACCGACCTCCACGAGCTACCGCAGACCCAATGGCATCTGCGAGCGCATGCGCAGGTGCTTTACAGCGTGTTTCCGGCGAACCAGTATCTCGTGCAGTCGGACCATTTTGCCTGGATACAGCTCGAGCCCATTGCAGCCGATCGCACACGCTTGCGTATTCAAACGATGGTGCCCTGTGACCGACTGGACGCCGCAGGGGATCTCGCTCATTGGCAAAAGAATCACACGATTACGATGGATACGCTGGCGGAGGATTTCGCAATAGGAGAGAGCATCCAGTCCGGGCTAACATCCGGCGCCAACACGGCGTTGACCTTTGGCCGTTTTGAAGGTGCGCTAGGTGCGTTCAACCGCTGTGTGGCCAAATACGTGGGCAGCATCCGCTCCAAAGGAGTGCCGCAAGGTCCCATCACACGCTGACTGTTTCCAATATCAGTTCTTTTGATCGAATTGACGGTCATGAAACTATGGCATGCTTTGTCCCGGGATGACGGGAGACAGGAGTAGCGGGATGACGTTTGTCGATGGATTTGTGATTGCGGTACCGACAGCCAACAAAGAGAAGTATCGGGTTATGGCGGAGTCGGTCGCGCCATTGTTCAAGAAACATGGTGCACTCACTGTTGTGGAAGCTTGGGGCGTCGATGTGCCTGACGGCGAGGTCACGTCGTTTCCGATGGCGGTGAAAGCCACGGATGACGAAACGGTCGTGTTCTCGTGGATCGTTTGGCCGGACAAATCAGCGCGCGAAGCAGGCAACCCTGCGGTAATGAAAGAGATGGAGGGGATGGATATGGCGGCCGCTGAAATGCCGTTCGATCCAAAGCGCATGATCTTCGGCGGGTTCGAGACCATCGTTAGCCATTAAGGCTGCTGCATATCAGCCGATTCGCGACGGTCGAGTGTGGCACCGATCGCCAAGGATCACCGCCGCGATTCGACGGTGGTGCTAGCCCTCGTCAACCAAACTGCTTCTGCTGCGTTGTAGTGCCCACAACGTCCACGTATTGGAAGCACTATGTCTGCGAAAACCATCGATATCCGTCCCGCAGTCTATGCGCTGCTGCTGACTGCATTGAATGTCATTGCATTCACTGCACACGCGGACCCCGGTCGAGACTCAGGTATCGTCTCGACTAGCGGCGATATTCGTTTCCTGCGCGCGCCACCGCGCTCTGTTGATCTCTGGGAGCTCGAAAGTGACGATGACTTGTTCGTCTTCGCCGAGCGCAAGCGCGTCTTGCTGACGGAGGATCTGCCTGTCGATATCTCCCGTCCGGGTGACTATAAAAACCAACGGAAGCCGAGGGACCCCCGCGACTGGAGTGTGCTGAGCCCCGGCGTGATCCCCGCTGGCACGAAGGTCGATGCCTATTACTTTCATTTCGATAACGCGTCGTATACCGACAACTTGTCGGTCAGAGGGTACTTCGCCTGTCAAAATCAGATTCGCGTGAGCGGACGCATCACTTTCGCAAAGCCGGTGTTGGGCATCGTGATGCGCGCGTACGCGCGGGACGGGAATTATCTCGGGCTAAGCAACGAAGTACTCGGGCTTTCAGAAGTGGAATATTGCGAGCATAACTTCAGACACTTTCCAGGTGCGAACATCGCCGACGGCTGCGGCTCTGATCGCTTCGTGCTGAGTAAAGACCGGCGTACCCTGTGGCTGACCAATTTCACTGATGTACATCACGACAACTATCGCGTTGTCGTTGCCGCGGAGTAGCCAGGCACGCCAAAAGTGTCTGGTTAGGGAGCCAGCCAATGCTACGGTGTTGAACCGCCGACCGGGCAGTTGTCAATAATCACGTCGCTGATTGACGCTTTAGCGATGGCTTTGTTCAAGGCTTGGCTTAGTACGCGAGAAAACTCGCTGGTGTCTCCACTCCAGTTCATCCGCGTCATATTCCCGCGTACGGATGTTTCTGTGCCTTGGTTGTGAGCGGTTAATACGGCAACACCAGCCATCGAAGTCGTGATGTGTTTGATGTAAGCACGATCCAGCGACAAGTACGGCGCATCGAGTGGGGGCGATTGCGTATAAAACGCCTCCACGCCAGTTCGTGCCTGCAGTCCGGCAACCAGCCAATCTTGTAGCTGTGCTTTCGGCAATGACCAGCCGTGCGCCGCAGTACGCAGACGTGAGTCGACGACGATGACGCAGCCCGGTGCCGATTCGACCGCAGCCTGTTTCGAGAAATAGGTGATTTCCGCCGTCTTCAACGTCGGCGTGCCGCAGGCGGCAGCGAGCGCTACCGCTGCGGCTAGTGCAACGCGTTTCACTGGGCTGTGGTTGGCACCGACACAATATCGCCGTGCTTCAGTCGATAAATCGTCTGTTCATTGAGCTCAGCAACCTTTTGTCCTTTTGCCGTAATCCGCATGCCACCGCCGGCAACATAGGCAAACGATTCTTGCGTCTCGACATTCCATTCGTCGGTGACCGGATCATTCCAGTCGTGTTCGATCATGAGTTGAATGTGCGCGACTGCCTGGTCGAGATAGCCGCCGACCAGTACCTGCGGCCAGGTTTCGCGTATGGCGATGTTCTCAGGAATTTCGGTTGACTCCTGGATTTCCTCGAGCTCCTTCTCCATGGACTTCGTAAGCTTGTCGGCATTGTCGGGCTCAATCGCTATTGACTGTTCATACTCTTCACGAATGTCCTGCATGACCTGCTCTTTCTCACCATCCAGGTATTCGCGATACGCCAGCTCCCGAATGGGAGAATGGTAGCTAAACGAGCGGCCGGTTGGTGCGGCTTTGGGTTTTGCCCCTGATTTGTACAACGAGCGTGGATACACCGTTTGTCGAACCACCAGCGTCACTTGATCCACAGTGGGTGTCATCTGATAGGTACCCGTTAGCAGTACGACGAGATCGACGTCTGTCGAGTCGAACGCATTTGCGACCAGTGCGTTGATGTCGGTATCTGCCGTCGTTTCGCTGACACCAGAGACGCGCCAACGTTGTCCGCTATCTGCAACGCCAATCGCTGCCTCAAAGTTATTCTGCAACGAATAGTCAAGTGTTAGCTCTCGAATGACCTCGGCACGACGCTCTGCCTTTTTCGCGCGTGAGTTATTGATCGCGGAATCGACAATCGCACCGATGAGGCCACCGAGCGCGCCGTATTGAGCGGTCGCAGCGCTACTGTCGGCCACGACGATTTGCACACCGATCTCTTCGTCATACAACGCGGGCAGTACCTGCAGTGTCTGCGGTTGATTGTCATCGGTCGTCGGAATGCTTGGCTTATAGGACACGCAGCCAGACGCCATTGCGACGGCCATAGCCGCCAATAATAGATTTCGAAATCGCACAGAGCTCCCCCTTCGCACGGTTTTTGTTTGTGTGGTTAACCGCACAGATGGTCTACAACTGTGCAAGTCAATGCAAGCGGCACGAGAGTAATGACGGTGCCAGCGCTAGCGGTGTTTTTTCGTCGTCAGCCGTTACGTCGGTGGTGGTGTCAATTGTCATAGGAGCGAGCTAAGGCTGCGTTGTTCTGCGCTTTTGCGCAGTTAGTGTCCGCACCGCTTCGGTGCGAAAAATCTACCTAGATATTGCGTCGAAGTCTTGTGCAGCAACGACTTTCGAAAAATTGACCAGATGTTGCGATATACGCGTTTTTGATGACAGCGAAGTTACAAAACGTGGCGCGGCGCCTGCAAAAATTCAGACCAAATATGGTTCAATCCGACGCCATTTGACTTTACGTAATTCATTTGATTTCCTTCTGAGAAATAGAAACCACATCCGGATCGTTCTCTGCGAACGCGTGAAACAACCGGATGCGGCCAGAAACACGCACTACAGTGTTCTGGTTGAACATTTATCAGGGGAGAGATAAATGAAGGTAACCATTGCCGGTATTCGCCGGAAAATCGTGATTGCTATCGCGGCACTTGCCTTACTCGGCGCTAATGCGCATGCCACCACCTTCACATGTCAGGGGCAAATTTCGCGCTCCATCATCTATGGGAATGGCAACTTGATGATTGTGGCTTCTTGGCGGGGGAGCTACACCCAGCTCTGTAACATTCACCAAGAATGGCTCGGCATCAGCGCTGAAGTGTGTCGCTCTTGGCACGCGATGATCGAGTCGGCCAAAGCTCGGCAAGCAAATACGTTAGTCCAATATACAGATGCCAACTTCACCTGTAGCACATTGCCTACGTACGGCGCTTCCATCAAGCCAAACTATTTGATTACGGACGACTAGAGTGAAGGGACTCGCTTTGACCGCGATACGCTCAAGAATCACGGCCGACATGCGCTGTGCCATTCAGCAACAGAGATAGAAATGGGGGCTTTAATGAGACGACTAGTCTTCGCAATTTTACTCTATGCGCTCGGCAGCTCTTCAATGGTGATTGCAGCTGAGCCTACGTGTCATACGCATAGCGGTGGGCCGTACTGTAACTATACCGGCAAGGTGTATCGCGCTTACATCAACACGGGCAAGCAGATATTGCTGTATTTCGATGCGCATATGGATCTCAACAGACCATCGAGCGTGGGTATCTCGGGCGTTACTTCAGCCATCGCAGCCATCTATCCGATGACCGAAGACCCGGACTTTGGAAAGGCACTGTATGCCTCACTACTGCAAGCGCAGGCGCGCGACGCCACGATCACGATTCAAATGCGCGGGACGTCTGCTGGTTACCTCAAGATTGATCGGATTTGGGTCAACAATGATTAGAGTCAGATGCTCTTGAGGTCCGCAGTGATGGTCGCGAATCTAACCAAAAGAAACCGGAGAAAGGCATGCTACGAATGAATGGAAATATGATGCAGTGGATTGCGCGGTTGTTGGCCGCTGCGGTGATGTTATCGAGTAGTGTTGTTAGCCACGCTGCTAGCGGCCCATGGACAACCATTGCCCAAATTTACACGCGCACTGGGCCAGGCACTCCATTCATCTATCTGGCCCCAGGTGCGATGCCGGGTTGCTTCAACGATCGCGGCGGTTACCTACGTCTGATGGATCAGAGCAACCATGATAAGACGTACTCGACGTTACTCTCGGCTTTGATAGCCGACCGCGAAGTGCAGATCTTCTACGAGTTCACGGGGACTACCAGCGGCTGGGGCATGTGCAACATCACCGCCGTATACATCCGTTAGGCGGCATCGACGAGGCCGCACGATCAACAAAAATCACAAGGTGCGAAACCAGCGTACCAGAGGCAATAGACAATCATGGTTAAACTGCTAAACAAGTTTTTGATGAGCCTTTCTGTCGCGTCGATTTTTATTCTCGCGATGAGCGCCTACGAGCCACAGTCCCGCGCATTGGCGTTCGGTGGCACGCAAGCATTCGTGGATCGCCTGGAGCAGCTCACCGGCCTCGATTCAACGAACATTGATGGTTTGTACGCGGTCGAGCAGCGCCCGGACATAGTGATGATTGCCTACGAGATCACGATTCCGGTGATGCGCACACCTGCGGCGCAATATTTGCTGATTCGAAATGCGACGACTGGCGCATGGACGCGGGTGCTGATCGACAAAGCGGAGTGGCAGTCGGACTTCCGCCCTTACTTCGATTCGCGCGGCATCAAGGTACACAAGCAGTCACCAGGCACTTTCGAAGGTCTGACACCCGCGGCAGAGGCAGCGGCGTTGCAGCCGAATGATGTCAGTGCACAAGCGAATGCCGATGTAGCGATCTATGGCAACGTCGGCGGGCCCGGCGGTTCGGTGGAGGCGGCACCGCAGCCGTTTAATACACCAATCCCAGCACAAAGCACGGCTCTAGCTTCGGACAAGATCGGAATTACCGCTGGTGACTTCCGAGTCAGCGAATCTGGTGCAGCCACATATACGATCCCGATTGCGTTGCCTGGCGGAACAGCCGGTGTGGCTCCAAGCATCGCCCTAAATTATTCGAGTGCGGCGGGCAATGGCATCGCGGGCATGGGCTGGTCATTGAGTGGCCTGTCATCAATCAGTCGCTGCCGAGCGACGCTTGGGCAAGACGCTGATCCCGCGCCTATTACGTTCACTAACGAAGATAAGTTCTGCTTAGATGGCCAACGACTTTTGCTGGTCGCGGGCACTCACGCGCAGGTTGGTGCCACCTACCGCACTGAGGTGGATTCGGGTGTTGTTGTAGAGATCGCTAGCGTTTCCAATGGTGAGCCACAGACTTTCACGGCCAAGCGGTCAGATGGTTCGACCACTTACTACGGCTTGGGTCCTGACGGCGATACGAATACTAGCGCGAGTCTGACCAACCCAAGTTATGGGACATTGAATTGGTCTATCCGAGCGTTCAAGGACGTTGTCGGCAATCCAATCTGGTTTGATTACACGACGACTGCATCTCAGCAAGTGATCTCTCAGATTCGATATGCGTTCGGTGCTGACAAATCAAACCCGGATGCGACCGGCAACGCGCGGGTAACTTTCGGATATCTGCTACGCGATGACAAACAACGCGGGTTTATTGCAGGTTTCGAGACCATCTCAGACCAGCTACTGGATAAAATTAAGGTGTTCAATTCGGTTGCCACCAACGTCACTGGACAGCCGACCGAGCAGGAGAATCGAGAATATCGACTTGAATATGGTCAAGACTATGCGTTCGAAGGGGGTGATGCTGTCGCGGGTAATACTCCGTTGCCAGACGTTATCAGTCGACTTACCGATATCTATGAATGCGCAGGCAATGAATGTTTGAATCCGACGCATTTCGAGTGGGCGAGGCCCGTATACGATGCCGCAGATTTTTACATTGCCGGCGGGATGAACTACTCAGGTAGAGATCGCTTTATTGAGCCTGAGGCCTACACGGTCAAGCTTCTCAATAGCAATCACAAGCTGCAGGCCTACCAGCCCGCCGATATAAATGGAGACGGCCGTGCTGACTTCGTCTGGGTTGAGGCTTCCTATGGCAGTGATCCAAGCGACTATGTGCCACGCCTGAACTACGCGATCCAGAACAAGGAATCGTCCAATGTCGAACAAGGCACCTTCGTCGGAGGAACCTGCAGTGGGTCAAACAACAGAGAAGTGTGTTTGCCGGAAGTAGCCGACACGGTGCAACAAAGACTCGCGGCGCTTGACTTCAATGCTGACGGTCGCTCGGATGTCGCAGTATTCGACCATGTGAACGACAAATGGAATGTCTATCTCTCCAAGCCGCAGTCCAACGGAGACTGGAAACTATCCGGCACGCCCGTCACCGCTCCCGCGCTTAACGGGCAATTGACAAGCGACAAAGCGAAGTTCGTTGATCTGAACGGCGATGGTCTACTGGACTACTTATATTTCTCGGCGAACGGCCTGTCAGTCCGTTACCTGGTTCAAGATCCGAATGCGAACATCGATTCACCCGAGTTCTACAAATTTGCCGACGCTCAGGAATTGACCGCCGAAACGCCTTTTTACACAACCGTGCCCTGGGTTGTTGGCACTGACTGGCGTGCCGTAGAAGTGATCAGTGCAGGCGCTGACTTTAATGCTGACGGGCGGGCTGATTTCATTCTTTTTGGCGAGACCAACCAAACTTGCGTCGATGACACTCATGTGAACTGCCCACCTCGTGATCGGATACATCATATCTATACGATGACAAGCGATACCTCGATAGATCTATATGCAGATCTCGGCGCCAATGATCAGGGGCATCGCGCGCAGGCAGTCGACATTAACGGCGACAGCTATGCAGACATTGTTTCCAGTACCTATCAATCTGGCAGCAATACAGACAATTTCTACTATCGCATCAATAAGGGCGACGGAACGTTTGAGAACCGTGTGTTCTTTAACGAAGACACGCTCGGCAAGACACCTGACGTAGAGCCTAACCGCCTCGATGACAAGCCGGGTGCTGACGACCCACAATTCTATGACTGGAACTACGACGGTTATCCAGACCTCATTTGGAAGCAGATCGTTGGCAACCCTAATACCTGGCAAGGCCTGGCGGTACGCTATTGGGACCCGACGACGCAGTCGTTTCTGGCAGCCCAAGCAACTGGCGTGCCGGGCGTTACGACTAATTCGAATGAGTCGGTGTTTGCAGCCGACCTCACGGGCAATGGTTCCCTGAAGGTGATCAATTTCGATGCTGCTGACGCCGAGATTCGGGTAATCGATAGGCCTGGCATCCCATTCAACAAAATCACCGACATCATTAATGGCTTTGGGGCGCGGACTACGGTCGAGTATGAATCGCTTGCGATTACGGATCGCTACGACGCTATCGACTTCGATCTGACACGCACACCGGTGCAGGGCGAATTTTGCGAACAAGACGATAGCCCGTATCGGGAAGAGTCCTGTCGGCTGAGCAATTATTACGTTACCAGTGCAGAAGATTTGTACGAGGAGCTCAACGGGGACTGGGACTTGCCCGCTAACAGCCAAACAATTGGGCGCTATCGCCCGGTAATGGAATTCGCGGCGCCAATGTACATCGTTACCGCGATGCAAAGCTCGGCTCCTGCTCTGGTGGCACAACCTGCTGGGTTCACGATGGACCACGACGCTCAAAGTCGAATCACCTATCACTATGGCGAGGCAAAGATTCAGGCAGCAGGGCGGGGCGTGCTCGGTTTCGAACAGTTGAGAACGATTGACGAGCAAACGGGCATCGTCACAACCACGCGTTACCGCCAGGATTGGCCGTTCATCGGTCATCCGGTGTCGACAGAGCGTCGGTCTCGCCAAGGGCATCTGCTCTCCACGTCAACAACGCGCTGGGAAATGCTTGACTATGATGCCTCGTTTACGACCACTGCGGAGTCGTCTGGCACTGCGGCGCTCGGTCCTTTGTTCGTGGTGTCCAGTGAGGCTGAGGAAAAAACGCACGAGCTGCTGAATAATGGCGCTGCGCAAGGCCAGGTCGTCTCACATATGCGGACGAGTACAACGTCCTTTACGGAGAATGGGAACCCGCTGGAGATCGTGAAGTACGATCTTGGCAACAACGGTACTGAACTCCGCCGTCAGACGACAACCAATACCTACCATCCAGGCTTCGATGATTTGCTGGCACGGCTTGCGACGGCAGATGTGACCACTACGAGGCCAGACGGAAATGGCACTGTCACACGTAAGACGGCGTTTGACTACTACCCTTCTGGCTTACTACGAGAGGAGGTATCCGATCCAGATGATAGTTCGATTAGGGTGACGACCGTTCATAGTTACGACAGTTTCGGTAATGTCGTCCGGTCAACAGCATCGACCATCGATGGGACACGGTGTGATAACGACGTATCGCTTTATGATTCAACGGGGCGCTATGTTGACAAGGCTTTCGATTGTCTCGGTCGACTGACAAGTGAAGTGAAGGGTCGGAATCATTTCGGGATGCCAACCGAACTTCACAACATCGTTGACGTTAGCGGTGGGTATACCGTAACCGAGATCGCGTATGGTTTGTTTGGTCATGAGTATTTCCGTGGGTCTTCGAACGGTGCCTTCCAGACGGACTACTTCGACCAAAACCTCGCGCAATGTCCGGTGGACTCCATTTATCGCGAGGTTGGGACGGCAGCCGGTGGCGTTGAATCGGCAACCTGTCATGACGTGATTGGGCGAACTACCCGAGAGCTTACGAAAGGTTTTTCTGGGACATGGATTGCCAAGGACACCCAGTATGACGCGAGCGGTAGAACGCAACGAACATCCGAGCCTTATTATTTGGGTGCGAATGAGCCGATTTATTGGTCGACTGTCGAATACGATCTTGTTGGTCGTCCGATCAAGACGACGATGCCGGATAGCACCGTTGGTCGCACCGCCTATTCCGCAGAGGCGTACACAATAGGCAGCCAGTCGTACACGGGCACGAAGGTGATTTCGACGAATGCGCGAAATTATGCCAAGACTGAGGTGTACAACCGGTTGGGAGAGCTGGTCAGATCCGTCAATGCACTGTCAGGCGTGACCAAGTACGGCTATGACACACAGGGCAACATGAACGAGATCGTGTCGAATGGGGGTACGCCAAACAACACGACTGTCATCAACTTTGATACAGCAAATCGTAAGGTATCGATGAACGATCCTGATAAGGGTTACTGGCAGTATCGTCACAATGCTTTCGGTGAATTGGTCGCGCAACAGAATGCAAATGGCCATTCGACGGTTTTGACCTACGATGCGCTGGGTCGGATGCGAACCCGCATCGATTGCATCAATACGCTAATTGATAATTGTAATAGTAATGCACCCCAGGAGAGCTCATCGACTTGGACTTACGACACTGGGGCCAATGCGTTTGGCCAACTCGTTTCAGTTGAAGACACAGTTTCCGGTTACTACCAGTCGTACAGTTTTGATGCTTTTGGTCGGTCTGATGTCGTGACGACCAATTTCGATGGCAGTCTCTACAAAGAGAAGACGACTTACGATGAGTTCGGTAGAGTCTTCCAGGTATTTGATGCGGCCGGTGACGGGTCTTTTGTGGATAGCGCGATACGCCATCGCTACAACAGCTATGGCTATCTGAGCTCTGTTGAGGATGCCGTCGTCATCGGCGGGCAGTCGCGGCGCGTATACCAGACGATCGGTGAAATGACCGCGCGTGGGCAAGTCAAAGTCGAAGTGCTCGGCAATGATGTCATCACGTCCCGAGAATACGATGACTCAAACGGTCGATTGGAAGACATTGTCAGTACGAGTTCGTCGGGTAACGTACAAAATCTGCACTACGAATGGGATGTTGTTGGCAATCTGAAAGTCCGGCACGACCAAAGTGCGGGCAAGAACCTTCGAGAGACCTTTAATTACGACGCATTGAATCGACTGGATTGGCAGAGAGTCGACGGCAGAGATGTCATTACACTCACTTATGACGAGGCCCATCTCGGCAATATCAAATCGAAATCCGATGTTGGTAGCTACGAATACAACAGCAGCAAGCCGCACGCGGTCACATCTGTCGATGGTGATGTGTTTACCTATGATGCTAATGGCAACAACCTCACGGGCGATGGTCGCGTCATCGAGTACACCACGTTCGACAAGCCGTCGAAGATTAGCAAAGGTAGCGATTCCGTTGAGTTTGAGTACGATCCAAATCGCTCAAGGTTCCGTCGCATCGATAAGACGGCTTCGGGTGAAGTAACGACGCGCTACATCGGGTCTGTTGAAATCGTTTCTCGTCCGGATGGTACCGAGAAGCGCAAGCGCTATATCGCTGGGGTCGCTATAGAGATCGATAGCTACACCAATTTCGGGGCGAGTCTTGTTGACAAGCGTGTGAGCTACACACACTTCGATCATCTCGGCTCGATGGATGTCATTACTGACGACGTTGGCGCCGTCGAGCAGGTGATGTCGTTTGACGCCTGGGGCCAGCGGCGTGATGGCAATTGGCAGATTGTCGTCGGGGCTGCACTCATCGCATTCGACACCAACATCACCACTCGTGGGTTCACGGGGCACGAGATGCTGGACCTCGTCGGTATCATTCACATGAATGGCCGGATCTACGACGGGCGTATCGGACGATTCCTTCAGGCAGATCCGTTTGTTCAAGAGCCTTCCAATAGTCAGAGCTTGAATCGATATGCATATGTGTTGAACAACCCGCTCAACAAGACGGATCCGACCGGCTACTTCTTTGAGGAAGCGGCACAGTTGATCATTGCTATTACCGCAATAGCAGTTAGTGGTGGCTCAGCAACACCATTCTTCAGCACGTGGTATGGGGCAGCAACAGTTGGCGCTGTGACTGGCGCGCTATCTGCGGCGATAGTCGGTGGTGACCCACTGAAAGGGGCATTGTTTGGCGCCGTGAGTGCGATTGCGTTCAACGCCATCGGGGCGAAGTTCGACGGGATTGCCGCCGCAAGAGATAACCCATGCACAAAACTGTTCCAGAGTCTCACTGCGGGAGAAAAAGCAACCAAGATACTTGCGCATGCCGTTACCGGTGGCGCGATGGGTAAGCTGCAAGGCGGCAAGTTCGGTCATGGGTTTATCTCGGCAGGAGTCACGCAAGCGCTTAGTGGACAAATAGACCGCTTGGACGCGGGTAACGCGGGATTTAGCGCGGAGCGTACGATCGCCGCTGCGCTACTGGGTGGGACAGCGTCCGCACTCTCTGGTGGAAAGTTTGTGAATGGAGCTATCACAGGCGCGTTCAGTAGAGCGTACAACGATGAAGCAAAACATAGCCATCAGCCAACAGAAGAGCTCACCGCCGACATACTTAACTTTCCTGGAATGCGTAAGGCAATATCTCAGGCAGAGCAGGCTGCATACAATAAGATGATGCTGATTGCGAAAGGAAATGACCTTTTCAATGATCCAGATCCCAATGATTATGTGACTCAGGGCGTCATTATCGACCACGGTTTTGGGTACCACTTGTCGGTTGGGAGACCGAGCCTTTACATTGCTCGCGGTCAACACCTAGGTAGTTTGGCTAGCAATCTTCTACAAACACTTGTTCAGCCAAGCAACCAGGGTGCGCCAGTGCCAGTGAAGGACGTCGCCATGGTCGTCATAGTTGTGCCCAATACGGCTGAAGGGGCTCAAATCGATGTCACCAAACATAACTATAGGCATGCGCCTAACCAACGTGTAATCACGATCTATAGAGGTAGAAGTTACTTGACTCGAGGGGATCTTGGACCTCTTGATATTACCGATGCAAGGAGACAGAAATGACTCTGTCAACAGGAATGCCTTGGAAGCTCGCGCTGGGGTTTTTAGTCATTAGCGTACTCACGGCAGCTTGCAGGCAACAGGTTCAAGCAGAGATTACAGACACCTTTCCGGTAGAAAGAATGGAGGCATACGCTGTCGAAAATGAGGAATCCCTTACTCAGCTGACCGACGATCTTTCTGCGCGCGGAATCGTCTCTATCCGAATTGCTGTTAGTCGGTCGCCTATATACGGAGTGGACAAAATGGGTGAGAGAGTTACGCTCTCACGGACTGAGTCTGAGGACTTATACGAGAAGATGGCGAACCTGGGTTTGTACAAAGTCATTAATCAAGAATTATCCAAGCAGTTTTTTATAGAAGGCGAATATCTGGCTTCACATAACGGGCTTGTTAGTATTTTGAGTACATCTAAGCCTGAGCAGCCTCTGCAGGCCTGCTCAGAAATTCGTGGACAGCCTGCTAAAGGCCAGTGCGTCATATCGTTCGGGCATGCCACGGCTTGGTTTCAAATCTTTATTTGGTCCAGCATTCAGTGACCTTTATGGTTGGCTTTGCGGCAGCGGTCCCACTCGACGGGCACACAAATTCCAACCTAGTTATCGTACAGGGAAATAGAGAGTGCAATTAGAAACATTGAAACACGCAATCGCGCTGCTAGCCCTGATTAGTGGTCACAGTGCATTAGCCGGCGAACAAACCGGCACCATCGAACGTATCATCATCCGTGCGACTGACAATCTTCATTACGTGTTCTTGTATGGCACGCCGACTAACCGGCCAAGCTGTGCGACGACACAACGTTATTGGTTGGTTCGTGACGAAAACAGTGCGGCCGGTAAAAGTCAGATTGCCTTGCTCATGGCCGCTTATGCCTCGGGCGAGCCGATTCGTATTGTTGGTACAGGCCAGTGCACACGATGGGCAGACGGTGAAGACATCAACGTCATTATGACGGGGCCGTAGACGCATAGCGGGACAGGAACTCGTATTAATGACAAGCGAATTGCTTGCCGAAAAAACAAGCCTGATTGACTAAGAACGTTTGGGATATGGCGAAACACAAATATTCAAGTAAGGAGTAATCGGTTGAAACTCATGAAGTCCTTCGTGGTAGTCGCGACTCTGCTGTTTGCAGTGATCACTTCCACTGCTAATGCGGCGCCCGCGTGGTACTACGGTACGGTGTCACGTATCTACATGTATAACGGTGGTTTCATCATTCGATTGAATGGCACTGCGCTTGATGACTGTATGCATCAGTACTTGTATTTTCGCGACAGTGATCTGGGCGAGACAACGGTGAGCCGTGCCTACAGCATGATCCTGTTCGCAGAGCAGACCGATAGAGAGGTTGGCGTCGTTATCGACAAAGCGATAAACGGACCGGGTGGTACCTGTTTGTCCAATGGCTCTGTTGATATTCAGGACTAAGAGACCGATGTCGAAAAGCGTAAACGGCTCAAACTGACTATACAACTGAACAATTGACTCCAGTCCAGACGGAGAATCAACATGAAGAAAATAGGAATTGTGACATTCGCGTTGCTTTGCCCAATGCTCGCCGATGCAGGTTGGGTAAAAGGTATGGTAGATGGATTCTACGTTACGCCGACAGACTTGCGCGTCAGTGTGACAGGAGCCGGCGCCGGTACCTGTAGCAGTTGGAACTATGAGTTTCGACTGCCTAATACGAGTACGCAGTACGAAGACATCTTGGCCACAGTGATTGCCGCGCATATCAGCAAGGTAGATACGACGGTGTGGTACACCGACAGCACTGCACCTGGCACCACACAGACCAACGGATGTACCGAGAGTTCAATGGCGGTGATCACGGCACTCGGCATGGCAGATTTCTAGAGGCTGGGCTTCACGGATCTAGGTGGTTCATTAGAAGTTTTAGAGTGAGGTATGCATCGATGAAGAAAATTTTTATAGTGTTCGCATTGCTGCTATCAGTCAACAGCCATGCTGTGTGGATCAACGTCACCGGCACAGTCGTCAACATCGTGACTTACGCGCACACAGATACTGTTCTGGTAACGCTGTCTGTGCCGGGGCAAGATGTGGTTGAGTGTGTGAATAAAACGCAGTTTGCGATCAGTTCCACTACTTCCGAAGAGCGACGGGCACGCATGTACGCCATGCTGTTGTCCGCCAAGGCGTCAGAGACGCCCATAACCATTACGTACAACGACGTCGGCAGTTGCGAGGCCTATGGTTCAACGACCAATGCCTATCGCACAGTCTTGCGAATGTACTAGTCGGATCGGCGAACGGCCCTATTAGTTCATCCCCCGAAACACACTCGGGGCTTGCCCCGTCGTTTTGCGAAACTGCCGCGTGAACGCGCTGGTATTGGCATAGCCACACTCCAGTGCGATTTCAGTGATCGGTCGTTCTGTGTCGGTTAGCAACCGACACGCGTGTTCGATGCGCGTTTTCAAAAACCATTGGCCGGTGGATAGTCCGAACAGCCGCTTCATGCGGCGATCCAATTGATAGATCGATAGTTGTGCGTGTTTCGCCAGCGCCGCCAGAGTGGGTGGCCGCGCGAGTCGGGATTCTGCGAATCGGATGGCGGTGGAGACTTGTGCATAGTCGTCACTGTGCATGTCGGGTCGGACAAGATCACGCGACGTCCCGGTTAATCCAATAATTGCACCGCTCGCATCCCACAACGGAAACTTCGACGTCAGACACCAGCCCGAGTTGGCCGGCGTATAGCGGTGTAACTCCAGTTTGTCGATGAGCGCGCGCCCGGTGCGGATCACACGCTGGTCCTGCTGTTCGTAGCTGTTGCCTAGCGCATGCCCGAATAGCTCCGTTGGTTTTCGGCCAAGCAGCGCCTGCTTGTTGGGCTTGCCGCAACGCTCGACCAGCGTCTCGTTGACGCAGAGATAACGTCCTTCGGTGTCCTTGATAAAGAACACGGTGTCGGGCAGATGGTCGAACAGTTCCTCCGCCGTAAACGGCGTTGGGAGTTGTTCGAGCGTGTTTTGTAGCCGCAGATCCACCCTTAGACTATGCCAAAAATAAAGCCAGCAGTGCAATTGTGGGTAAACGAGAGTCTGTGAAAATAGTAGAATTTGCCTTATAAAAACATAAGCCTTCACCAAAACAAGAGAGGCGGGATGAGCAGGGCAGAGACGGTCTTCTCGGGCTGCATACCGGCGTTGATGACGCCGTGTGGCGCCGACGGCCAGCTCGTTTGGGGCGAGTTGGTCACCACCGCGCAGCGTCTGATCGACGCCGGCATGCGCGCCGTGGTCTATTGCGGTTCGATGGGCGACTGGCCGTTGCTGACGGATGCCGAGCGCATGCAAGGCGTTGCCGCGCTCGTCGAGGCCGGTGTGCCGACCATCGTAGGCACCGGTGCGCAAAGTCCCGCACAGGCTGTGGCACTCGCAGCGCACGCGGCCGAGGTGGGTGCCGATGGTCTTATGGTCATCCCGCGCGTCTTATCACGCGGTGGCTCGCCCGCTGCGCAACGCGCCCACTTTTCGGCCATTCTGGAGGCGGCGTCCGAGCTCCCCGCTGTCATCTACAACAGTCCGTACTATGGTTTCGAAACGCGCGCCGACTTGTTCTTCGCACTGCGTGAGCAACACGCCAACCTGATCGGTTTCAAGGAGTTCGGTGGCGCGGCATCGCTCAGTTACGCTGCCGAGCACATCACCAGCGGCGACGACGATCTGACGCTAATGGTTGGGGTGGATACGCAAGTCGTACACGGCTATGTGAACTGCGGTGCTGGCGGCGCCATCACTGGTGTCGGCAACGCACTGCCTGAACCCGTGCTAAGGCTGATCGCACTGTGCGAGAGCGCCGCAGCGGGCGACGCAACCGCTCGCGTTTTGGCAGAACAGTTGGACGCGGCGCTACGCGTGCTGGCCACCTTCGATGAAGGGCCGGACCTCGTTTTGTACTACAAACACCTGATGGTGCTGGAAGGGCACGCGGCTTACGCGCACCAGATTCATGCCAGCGACGCGCTGTCCTCTTCGCAGCGCGCGTTCATCGAGTCTGCTTGGCGTCAGTTCAAACAATGGTGGGCTGACTGGCCCGGGTCGGTGGACGAATAGCATGTTACGAATTATCGATTCTCACACCGAAGGCGAACCCACCCGCGTAATAGTTGATGGTGGTCCACCACTAACCGCCGCGACGATCGCCGCACAACGCGAAGAGTTCGCCCAAGACTTCGACCATTATCGACGCCGAGCGCTTTTAGAACCGCGTGGCTTCGATGCAATGGTCGGCGCGCTGTTGCGTGAGCCAACGCGTGACGACTGCGCGGCGGCTGTGATCTTCTTCAATAATGTCGGCTACCTCAATATGTGCGGGCACGGCGCTATCGGTGTCGCGGCGACGCTCTATCACTTAGGGCGCGTATTGCCAGGTGCGATTCGGTTGGAGACGCCGGTTGGTGTTGTCACCGTCACGCTGCACGACGCCCACCACGCGACCATTCGCAACGTGCCGAGCTACCGCTATCGCGACAACGTCAGTGTCGACGTGACGGGGCTAGGTACGGTCACCGGTGATATTGCCTGGGGCGGCAACTGGTTCTTTTTATCGCCCGAGCCACCGTGCGAGATTGCGCTCTCGAACCAGCCGGAATTGACTCGAGCGGCGCAAGCCATCAAACGTGCCTTGCAGCTGCAGGGCATCACCGGTGCCGAGGGCGCAGAGATCGACCACGTCGAGTTCTTCGCACCGGGTGCGAGCGCCAATGCCCATTCGCGAAACTTTGTGTTGTGTCCGGGTGGCGCCTACGATCGATCGCCGTGCGGTACTGGCCTGTCGGCGAAGCTCGCTTGCCTTGCGGCGGACGGCGAGCTGGCGCCCGGTGAGCTCTGGATTCAGGAGAGCATGATCGGCAGCCGGTTCACGGCGTCCTATTCGCTCGACGCACAGGGGCGCGTGATCCCGAGTATTAGCGGCCGCGCGTTCGTGTCGGCTGAGGCGACGCTGTTCGCCAGTGTCGATGACCCGTTTGCCAATGGCATCACTGCTGCATGAGCGACACCGCCGACCATGTCATCGTCGTCGGCGCTGGCATCATCGGGATGGCTTGCGCGCACTACCTAAGCGCGGCGGGCTTCAATGTCACGTTGATCGACAAGGGCGATCCGGGTCAGGCGTGTTCGCAGAGTAATTGCGGCTACATCTGCCCGAGTCACGTGTTGCCGTTGAATTCGATGGGTTCCTTGAAAAAGGGTATGCGGTCGTTGCTGAACCCGGCCGCGCCGTTTCGGTTGAAGCTGCAATGGCGCGCCGGTTTGTATCGCTGGTTGTACGAGTTTGCGCGACGTTGCGGCGAACGCGAGATGATCGCGGCTGGTAACCAATTGCAACCACTGTTGGCGTCGTCGCGCGCGGCTTATCAACAACTGATGTCGACCGACGATTTCGATTGCGGGTGGCGTGAGTCGGGTCTGCTCTATGTGTTCCAGAGCGTCGAGGGGTTCGACGACTACGCGCAGGAAGATCAGCTACTCGCCGACCACTATGGTGTATCCGCCGACCGAATTCCGGGCGATGAGTTGCCGACGCTGGATCCCGCGCTACGCGCCAACCTCGCCGGCGCGTTTTTGTATCGTGACGATGCGATGCTGAATCCCGATCAATTGGTTCGGCAGTGGCCGGCACGGTTGGCGGAACGTGGCGTGCGCTTGGTTTCGAATTGTTCGCTCAACCATGTCCGGCGAGAGCGTGCGCATATAGTGGGTATCGAGACGACGCAGGGCACGATGACCGCGGACCACTATGTGTTCGCACTCGGGGCCTGGTCGACGCAGATGGCCGAGAACATCGGTTGTCCGATCCCGATCGAACCCGGCAAAGGCTATTCGGTCACGATGACGCAGCCTGAGCAGTGTCCGTCGTACCCGATGTTGTTTCTGGAGCACGGCATCGGCATGACACCGTTGGACGATGGTTACCGGCTTGGCTCGATGATGGAGTTTGTCGGTTACGATTCGTCGATACCGGCCCATCGTATCGCGCAGCTCGGCGAGGCCGCGGCGCATTATCTGAACACGCCGACCGGGCAGGAATCACGCGCGACCTGGTTTGGCTGGCGCCCGATGACCTGGGATAGTCTGCCGATTATCGGTCGCGTACCAGGCGCGGACAACGCATTGCTGGCGACTGGCCATAACATGCTAGGTTTGACCCTGGCGCCGGCAACCGGACAGCTCATCACTGAGATGATTCAGGAGCAGCCGACACATATCGATGCAACGGCCTTTGCGCCGTCACGCTTCTAGCTTCTTGGGGGATACACGATGACGACGGGCCAACACTACATCGCGGGTGACTGGCGGGACGGCGATGGCGAGTTCTGGTCGTCCCCCGTCGTCGGCGAGCCGCAACGATTCCACAACGGCACGACCGCACTGGTCGATGCCGCTGTTGCCGGGGCGCATGATGCGTTCATTCCGTTTGCGAATACGCCGCGCACCGAGCGCGCTGCCTTCCTGCGTGCGATCGCCGATGCGCTTGAAGCGCGTCGTACGGACATCACCGCCGCGTCCGCGGCCGAGTCGGGCCTGCCGGATGCGCGCGTACAGGGGGAGTTGGGTCGTACGATCGGTCAGCTCAACCTGTTCGCGACATGCATTGAAGCGGGTGACTATCTCGAGTCGACGCACACGCCCGCATTGCCGGACCGCTCCCCGCTGCCGCGTCCTGACCTGCGTTTGATGATGCGCCCGTTGGGCCCTGTTGTCGTGTTCGGTGCCTCTAATTTTCCACTGGCGTTTTCGACCGCCGGTGGCGATACCGCATCGGCTCTGGCCGCGGGATGCCCGGTCGTTGTCAAAGGCCATCCGGCGCACCCGGCGACGAGCGAGTGGGTCGCACGCGCGATCGACGAGGCAATTCGCACCACCGGCATGCCGGCTGGCGTGTTCTCGTTGATTCAGGATGCCGGGCACGATGTCGCGACGCACCTCGCGCAACACCCGTTGGTTAAAGCGGTCGGCTTTACGGGCTCGTTGCGCGGTGGTCGTGCGTTGTTCGATCTGTGTGCACAACGCGCCGAGCCGATTCCTTTTTATGGTGAGCTCGGCTCGATCAATCCGAATTTCCTGTTGCCGACAGCGTTGGCAGCTCGGGGCAACGACATCGCTGCTGGTTGGGCAATGTCATTGACGATGGGTGTCGGGCAGTTCTGTACCAAACCCGGTGTGTTGTTTGTGATCGACGAAGATGCCGTGGATCGTTTTCGTTCGGTGGTCGGTGATGCCTTGTCGTCGGTCGAGACACAGCCGATGCTCACCGATGCGATCGCTGAGGCTTGCCGGGCGGGTGTCGCACGAGTTGCCGATGTGCCGGGTGTTGATCAGCGTTTTGGTTGGCCGTCCGAGGGTCGACAGATGACGCCGAGCCTGTTCGAAACGACGTCCGCGGTTTGGCGCGCGCATTCGATCTTAGCCGAAGAGGTGTTCGGTCCTGTGGGTTTGATCGTGCGCTGTACCGATGCCGACGATCTTGTATCGACGGCAGCCGCGCTAGACGGTCAACTCACTGCAACGCTGCATCTAGAGGACGCGGATCACGCGCTCGGTGCTCGACTGCTGCCCGTGCTCGAACACAAAGCGGGTCGAATTTTGGCCAATGGGTTCCCGACGGGTGTCGAAGTAGATGCGGCGATGATGCACGGCGGCCCGTACCCGGCCAGCACGAATGCGTCGACGACATCGGTGGGCACGCTCGCCATTCGCCGGTTCCTGAAACCGGTGTGTTACCAGAACCTACCGTCCGCGTTATTGCCCGCAGATCTGCGCGACTAACTAAAGCTCCAGGCTGCTTGTCCCGCAAGCGTCTTCATTCAAATCCGTTACACTGCCGTCGAGTCTGACCGACACATCGAGGAGCCCACGTTGCCCGCGCTGCTGCATCGATCGCCGCCCGGTTGGTTAACGCTGACCGTTGCGCTGCTACCCATCATCACCGTGAATCTGTGCTTCCAGCTGTCGGTGGCCGGCGATTTCATTCCGGATTGTTTTGTTTATGTTGACGGTTGCACGTCGATTAGCGCAACGGGACGTCATGGCATCGCCTACTGGTTGTTTAAGGCGTTGATGCTGCCGCAGTGCCTGGTGTTGGTTTTGTTCTGGCGAGCGATTGCGCGCCATGTGGACACGCCACGCGCGTGGTGGCTGCGGCTGACTGTCGTTGCCTCCTTATTTCTGGCGGTATACGTACTTGCGCTAGGCAGCGAAGGCGATCTCTATCGTATGATGCGCCGCTATGGCGTGTTCGTGTTTTTCCTCGGTACCTTCATCGCGCAGATTGCGGTGACGCTGCGTCATGGTCGCAGCGCATTGCCAACCGGCGTGCTGTGGGCCCAACGCAGTCTTCTGGCCGTCATGTTTCTGCTCGCGATCGCCGAGGTGCCGCTCGGCACGTTCGGCTTGGAAGACGACCGCGGCGAAAACATCATCGAGTGGAACTTCTCGCTATTAATGCAGCTGTGGTTACTGAGTTGGTGGTGGGTCAAGCGCCCGTCAGCCGACGCTTCACCCGCCACCGCTAGCTAACAAACTTTACTGTCTTGTCGAACGGCATTTCGCGCAACCGTTCGCCCGTCAGTGAAAATATCGCGTTAGCCAATGCCGGTGCCGCCGGCGGTACCGGGGGTTCGCCGATGCCGCGGATTTTATTGGCCAACTCGAGTCCACGCACGACGATGTTCGGGCACTGATGGATGCGCATGCCGGAGTGCTGATGAAAATTGCGCTGCTCCGCCTGACCATCGGCATAGGTGATTTCACAGTTCATCGCATGCCCCAGGCCCCATACGACAGCGCCTTTCACATGGTTTTCAAAGTTGATCGGGTCGACGATGCGACCGACGTCAGCGGCAACGTACACATTGTCGATACGAATGCCGGCATCGGTCTCTGACACTTCGACCACCTCGGCGACGGGTACGCCAAAACTGTCGACCAGCGCGACGCCGCGACCACGGCCGACCCCAAGCGGTGCGCCCCAGTTCGATAACTCGGCGACGGCCTCCAGCACTGCGCGAGACTCGGCGCGGTCGATCAGCCGTAAACGTTCTTCCATCGGGTCCGCGCCGGCCGCGTGAATCAGCTCGTCAAGAAACGTCTCCATGAAAAAGCCTGCGGTGGATGCCCCGACCGAACGCCAGGAGCTGACCGGCGCGAGCTCCGGCACGCGGTAGCCGCGCACACGGCAATTAGGAATCGCATACGGCGCATTCCAGGCCCCGGCGACGATTTGCTCGTCAGGCCCCGGCGGTGCGGGCTGCCCGATGCGTTGCGTTTGCGACGTCGATGAAGAGGGTGTCGCGATCGCCAGGTCGAGCGAGACCACCTTGCCATCGGCGACACGGCCGGCGCCGCGCGCCATGCCAATCTGGCGCGGAAAGTCATGGGCGAAGTCTTCTTCGCGTGTGAACGTCAGCTTCACAGGCGTACCCGGCATTTGTGCCGCGATCTCGGTTGCTTGCCGAATGTTCTCAAACTCGAGCCGGTGCCCGAAGCTGCCACCGCCATGCTGGTTGTGAAAGGTGACGGCATCGGTCGCGCAACCGGCGACGTCGGCGACGACCTGTTGCACAAAGCGCGGGAACTGATGGCTTGCCCAGACCTCCGCACCGTCGTTATTGACAATCACCATCGCATTCAGCGGCTCCAGCGGCTGGTGCGCGACGTAGGGCGCGCGGTATTCGGCGGTGACTGCGTCACCTTGCGCGCTGTCGACATCGCCATCATCGCGCCACTGCTTGTCGAGCGTGTCTTCGTTGAAAGATGCCGAGACGGCCGCCCAGTGATCGCCCATCTCGGCCGGATAGGGGGCGGGTCCCCATTCGATGTCGATGGCATTGACGGCCTTGAACGCATTCCAGGTGTTGTTGGCGAGCGCAGCGACGCCGTTGCCGAGTCGCACGATGTCCGTGACGCCCGGCAGCGCGCGAGCCGCCGTATCGTCGTAGCTGATTAGATCGCCGCCTTGTCGCGGGTTGGTGCGCACGGCGGCATACTGCATCCCCTCGTGTTCGATATCGATGCCGTAGCGCTGTGTGCCGGTCGATTTGCCGACGATATCAAGCCGCTGCATCGGCTTACCGATCAGGCGCCATTCAGATGGGTCGCGCAGCGTGACGTCTGTGACCGGTTCAATCGTGGCGGCATCCGCTGCTAACGCTGTATAGGCCAGACGTTCGCCGTTCGGCAACAATACGGCGCCGGCATCGGTGCGCAGTTCGCCAACAGCGACACCCGAGCGGCGCGCAGCCGCCAATTTCAAAGTCTCTCGTGCAATGGCGCCAGCCTCGCGCAGTTTCGTAAAACTATCAGGCACCGACGATGAACCACCGGTGCCCTGTAAGCCGGCGATTTTCGTGACGGCGTGCAACAGCCCGCGCACTGCATTCGCTGATCTGCTGTCTTCGTGTTTATTGAACGGCGCGAGTTCTGCACCGAGTGCACGGTTGTAGTAGGCAGCCGCTGGCTGGCCATAGTCGGTATTGAACTGACCCCAGTCGAGATCCATCTCCTCGGCGATCAGCGCAGCCTGCATCGAGATGGCGCCCTGACCAATATCCACGTGTGGCGTGATCAGCGTGATGCCGTCGGCATCGATCTTGACCCATGGGTTAAACGCGGCCTCGCCATCGGCGAGGTCCTCGAGCAACGGATTGTCGTGGGGCCGTTTGGTTAGATAGACACCAAACGCGACGCCGCCGGCGATGGCGGTGGAGCCGATCAGGAACGTGCGTCGCGCGATCGTGCGAACCTTACCCATTGCTTTGCTCCCGCACCGTCTTAGCGGCGGTTTTGATCGCCTCGCGGATCTTCGGATAGGTGCCGCAGCGGCAGAGGTTGCCGCGCATCACCTGATCAATTTCGGCATCGCTCGGGTCCGAGTTGTTGCTGAGCAAAGACGTCGCCTGCATGATCTGCCCGGACTGGCAGTAACCGCACTGCGCGACCTGATGATCGATCCAGGCTTGCTGCACCGGGCTCGGTGCGTCCGGCGTGCCAACGCCCTCAATCGTCGTCACGGACGTGTTTGCAACCACCGACAACGGTAACTGGCAGGAGCGCATCGCCCGACCATTCCACAACACAGTACAGGCGCCGCACTGGGCGATGCCACAGCCGAATTTGGTGCCCTTTAGCTTGAGCTCATCGCGCAACACCCAGAGCAACGGTGTGTCCAATGGCAGATCCACAGAAACGGGCGTTCCGTTGAGGGCAAACGTGGTCATCGCGTTCTCCTTTTCGACTGAATCGCAATGCTACCACTTGCGCTGCGGGAGGGCGCAGCCCGTCCTTCGGTTGTGCCATCGATTGGTGCTAAGCTGCCTTGATGGAAGGGGAGTCCAACGAGTTTGCCAATGAGCCGGTGCCGGTCGAGCGCACGGGTAGCTGGATCGGTGTTGCACTGATCAGCGCGATGGTCGCGTTTTCTCTGCCGACATTTGTCGCTGGCGTCGAGCTGTTTGCTGTCAGCGATTACCGCTCTGCGATCATTGCGGTTGTGACAGGCGGTGCATTGCTCGCGCTCATTGGCGGTATCTGCGGCGTGATTGGCGCACGCACTCGCTTGTCGTCTTACATGCTCGCCAAAGTCGCTTTCGGCTATCGCGGCGCCGCGCTGGTGAATGTGGCGTTCGCGATTTCGCTGCTCGGCTGGTTTGGGGTGAATATCGATCTGTTCTCGGAGACGGCCCTGCGCATGCTAGCCGATATCTGGGGAGTGCAGGCGCCGGTGTGGCTGATCGAGTTGATCGCCGGTGTGATCATGACGATGACCACGCTCTACGGTTTTCGCGCGATCAGTGGGCTGTCGATGTTGCTGACACCGGTATTGATGCTGGTCACCGCATTACTGTGGTATCAGATTGCTGGTGCGTCGGCAGGTCATGCGTTGTGGGACGAGGTAACGGTCTCGACGCTGTCGTTTGGCGATAGCGTGTCGGCGGTCGTCGGCGGCGTGATCATTGGCGCTGTGATCCTACCCGACATCACTCGCTTTATTCGGCACTGGCAAGGTGCGGTCTACACAGCGCTGTTGTCGTATCTGGTGGTGGGCTCAGTCGTCATGATTGCCGGTGGCCTTGCAGCGCAACTGTTTGCGCAGGGCGAGTTCCTCGACGTCATGATGACGATTGGTCTTGGCAGTGCCGCGTTTGTCATTGTTATCGCCGGTAGCTGGGTGTTGAACACGCTCAATCTGTATTCCACGGCCTTGTCCATCGCGGCGACGGCACCGCGCGTGCCCAATCATTGGCTGGTGTTGGGTCTTGGTGCACTCGGCACGCTGGCGGCGTTCGCCAACATCCTCGATTACTTTCTCGACTTCCTGTTTTATCTCGCCATCGTGTTCGTGCCCGTCGCTGGCGTGATTGCGGTCGATTACACGCTGCTGCGCCGCGCTGCATACCACGACGCGCTTGATCCGGAAGCGATAGCAGTATCGTGGGCGGCGCTCTTAAGCTGGTTCGCCGGTGCGGTAGTAGCGTTACTCGGCGCGGAGGGCGTGATCACTCTGAGTGGCATCGCTGCTGTCGACGCGATTGCCGTGTCGGCCGGTTGCTACGCGCTGGCAGGCCGTTGGTCAACTCGCCCAACACCGGCGAGTGACGCGACATGATGCGTGTGGGTATCGACGTAGGCGGTACGCATACCGATGCGGTGCTGCTACGCGGCGATGAGATCCTGGCGGCCCACAAAGCGCTGACGAGCGCCGACATTGTATCCGGCATTCTCGACGCACTGGAGCATGTGCTGGCCGCCGAACCTGATGCGGCAGAACAACTCGACGCGCTGATGCTCGGCACCACCCAGTTCACGAATGCCGTGGTGGAGCGCCGTGAGTTGTCGCCTGTGGCTGCGATACGTATCGGTGCGCCGTCTGGACGCGGTGTGCCACCGATGATCGGTTGGCCCGATGATATCCAGCAAGCGTTAGGTGCGCATAGCTACACGTTGCACGGTGGCTACTTGTACGACGGATGGCCAATGGCGCCGATGGATGATGACGAAATCGGTCGCGTCGTCGCTGACGTCGTTGCCAGAGATCTTCCGGCCGTCGCCATTGCGGGGGCCTTCTCGCCGATGAACCCGGATCAGGAGCTGATGGTCGCCGAGCGCTTGCGCGCCGCAAACCCTGATCTACGCATCACGATGTCGCATGAGATCGGGCGACTTGGCCTGCTCGAGCGCGAAAATGCGGCGCTCCTGAATGCCGGGTTACTACACTTTGCGGATCGCGTCGTGACGGCTTTCGAACAGGCCGTCGCCGAACGCGGTTTGCAATGCCGGTTTTTTCTGAGTCAGAACGATGGCACGTTGATGGATGCGGCGTTTGCGCGTCGCTTTCCAGCATTGACTTTCGCGTCGGGTCCGACCAATTCGATTCGCGGCGCCTGTCGATTGTCCGGTCTCAGCAACGCGATTGTTGTGGATATCGGGGGTACGACGAGCGACATTGGCGTTCTGCAAGACGATTTCCCTCGTGAGTCGAATCGCGTGATCGAGGTCGGTGGCGTGCGTACCAATTTCCGCATGCCGGATATTCTGGCGGTCGGTCTTGGCGGCGGCAGTGAGGTCTCGGCTGACGGCGCGACCGTGGGCCCGCGATCCGTTGGTCATGCATTACCGGAGCGCGGGTTGGTGTTCGGCGGCGACACGTTGACCGCGACTGATATCGCAGTGGCGGCTGGCGTGACACAACTCGGTGATGCCGAGCATCTCAGCCGTGTTCCGGCGAAGACTGTCGCGACCGCACGCGAAACCATGCAGCGCATGCTGGCGGACGCCATCGATACGATGAAACCGAGCCGTGCGGCGATACCGGTCGTGCTGGTGGGTGGTGGCGCTGTGTTGTTCGCGAATGGTATCGACGGTGTAGATCAGGTGATACGTCCCGAGAATGCCGGCGTGGCCAATGCACTCGGTGCGGCTATCGCGCAAATCGGCGGGGAGCAGGAGCGCATGATCGCCTATGATCAAACACCCCGCGACAAAGCGATTGAGCAAGTGACTGCGGAGGCGCACAAAGCCGCGATTGTGGCCGGTGCCGATCCGGACACGGTCCGCATCGCCGATGTTGAAGAGACGGCGATGTCCTACATGGCCGGCAATACGACGCGCGTGCGTGTCAAAGTGGTGGGTGACATCCTGACAGCAGGCAGCAACTCATGAATATCGAGGTCACAGACCTGGACGACCTGGCGCTGGGTTCGGTGTTCCTGGCGACCGGTGGCGGCGGCGATCCTTACGTGACGTTGCTCGCCACGCGTCAATTGCTCTCCGAACGAGGGTCGGCGACGTTGTTACCGCCGGAGCAACTCGACGACGACGCCTGTGTGGTGACCATCGGCGGTGTGGGCGCGCCAACGGTGGGGCTCGAATTGCTGCCCTCTGTCGACGACGTGACGCTCGCACTCGACACTTTTGAGTCGCAAACCGGTCGCCGCATCGATGCCGTGGTGTCGTTCGAAATCGGTGGCGGAAATTCGTTGATCCCGATCATGGCGGCGGCGGCACGTAGTATTCCCGTCATCGACGGCGACGGCATGGGGCGAGCATTACCCGAAGCACAGATGATGACCTACGCCATCGCGGGCGTATCGCCGACACCGGCCGTTGCCGTGGATTACGCCGGCAATACCGCGGCCTTCCAGACGGATAACACGGCGACTTACGAGCGTCACATTCGCGCGATGGCCCAGGCGATGGGCGGCATGATCACGACGGTCGAGCACCCGATGAGCGGCGCGATGCTGAAGCAGTCCGTAGTACCTGGTACGCTGAGTTTTTCGATCGCGCTCGGGCGTTTGTTGCGCGCACATCGCGGCACCGCCTGCGAGGCCTTGCTGACCTTGCGTGCGTGCTTCGCAGACTCGATCTATGGCGACTTGTTTCACCTGTACACCGGCAAAGTCGTCGACTACGCGAGCTCGGTGGTGGGCGGTTACGATATTGGTGCGGCGACGATCGAATCGTTTGATGGCCAAGCTGCGCCGTTGCGCCTGCGCGTCAAGAATGAGTTCCTGGTGGCCGACAGCGACGATCGCGTTCTCGCATCGGTGCCGGATCTCATCACCGTCCTCGACTATGAGACCGCAGCGCCGATCAATGCCGAACGCCTGCGTTACGGCCAGCGAGTCACGGTGTTAGCCGTAGGTTGTCCGAACTACTACCGGCAGCCTGCCGCGTTGCGCGTCGTCGCACCCGGTTGTTTCGGCTTTGATATCGACTTCACGCCGGTCGAACAACTGACACAACACCATGTTGCGATGCCGGACTAGCGCGACTATTGGTTATGGCATTGGCTCGCCGGTGCGGGCCTCGACAATTTCGTACCATTCGCGTCGTGTCAGTTCGATATCGCAGGCGGCGACCGCTTCGAGAATGCGCGCTGGTTGCTGGGATCCGATCACGGGAATCACGCCGGGATACTGACGAACGAACGCCAGTGCCACCTGGCTGCGTTCGCATTCGTGTGCATGGCCGATCCGGTTTAGCGCGGTGATCAGTCGCCAGATGTGGCGAGGATCCTTGTCGGTGATCCGTTTCAACAATGCGCCGCCCCCGAGCGGTGACCACGCCATCGGTGTCATCGACATCGCCTGGCACTGCTCGAGCGTGCCATCCAGTAACGGTGCCATGTGTTTGGCGGAAAACTCGACCTGATTCACCTGCAGCGGCACAGAAACATGGGCAGCCAACGCATTGACCTGAGTCTGCGTAAAGTTGGATACGCCGACATAGCGCGTCTTGCCGCTCGCGACGAGATGGTCCAGCGTCTCCGCGACCTCCGCGAGTGGCGTCAGCAGGTCTGGCCGATGAATCATGTACAGATCGAGCGCCTCGATTTGCAAGCGCTGCAACGATGCTTCGCAGTCTCGGATTAGAAATTCGCGTGTGCTGTTGTAAGGCACCGGCAGGTCCAGACCGCCTTTGCTCGCGATCACCCAGTCTTCGCGCCGGCTACTGTGATCGCGCAGCGCGTCGCCCAGCAGTTTTTCCGCGAGGCCTGCGCCATAGTCGGACCCATAACCGTAAATCGCAGCGGTATCGATGAAGTTGATCTGGTTGGCCGCTAACGTGTCCAGAATGTCGGCGATGGGTGTCCGATCGTCGAGTCGCCAGCAACCCCAGGCCAATGGGCTGACGGTCAGATCACTAGTGCCTAACTGAATGGCTTGCATCATTTGTCCTGAGTAAAGGGTTCGAGCGTGTGCGCCAGTCTAACCGCTAGGCCCTAGCCGGCCAATCGCCATAGGTACCAGCTGGCGACCGATCGATACGGTCGCCACGGTGCCGACAGCGCCAGGAACGTCGCTTCATCCGGTCGCTCGCCGAGGTCAAACAACATCTGCATCCCGCGTTGCAGACCGACATCGGCAGGTGCTGCGATGTCCGGACGACGGAACCCGGAAATCAGGAACATCTGTGCGGTCCAGACGCCAATACCCGGCAATGCGGACAACGTGGTGATGACGGTCTCATCGTCCTGTTGGGCCAGCGCCCGAAAGTTGATCTCGTTGTTGTTGACGGCCGAGGCCAGGGCCTTCAGATAGCGTGTCTTGGCGCCAGACAGGCCCGCTTCGCGGCAAGAGGCTTCCGATAGCCCGCTGATCGCGCGCGGACACAGTCTTGGCGTATCGCTGGCATCCAGAACTCGCTGGCGGATGGTTGCTGCGGCCTTAACCGATAGTTGCTGCCCGACGATCGACCCGGCCAGCGCATTGAATAGATTGGCGCGGCCGCGTGCCAAAGGGCAGTCCGGAAACTTGCGGATCAATGCCGTAAACGAGGGTCGCTGGCGGCGTAAATGGCGTTTGGCATCGTCGAGCATCGACGGGGTCATTCTTTTTTTCACGAGTGTACCCCGGCGGGCGATTGGTGGCGCATGCGCCTATAATGGACGGTCATTCCTCACTGATGCAACGGCAGATCGCACGTGGCGAAAAAACGCAAGACTTCCACAAAGAAATCGACCAGCAAGCGCGCAAAATCGACGACTAATCGCAAGCGCAAGCCGTCCCGTCGCAAGGCGAGCAAGCGGCCATTGTGGCGTCGTCGCCCGCTACTCACGCTGGCGGCTTTTGCGCTGGTCGGTGTCGCCGTGTGGATGGTGTCACTCGATATGCGGATCACGAATACGTTCGAGGGGCGTCGCTGGGATTTACCCGCTCGTGTCTATGCGGCACCGACCGAGCTGTTTGTTGGCAAGCGACTGTCTGCCGACCAACTCGAAGCACAATTGCGCCGGCTTGGCTATCGACAGACAACCGGTGCGACAGACACGCCGGGCACCTACCGTCGCAATGGCGAGCAGATTGTCTTGCATCGCCGCGCTGCCACGTTTTGGGATGGCAGCGTACCGGCGCGACCGCTGCGGGTATTGTTTACCGGCGACCAGATTCGCGTGCTCGACACGGTCTCGGGAACGCCCGTGACGCTGGCGCGACTCGACCCGCTAATGATCGGCAGTGTGTTCGCGGCACACGGCGAAGATCGCCTGATTCTGGCGCCGGAAGAGGTCCCGTCATTGCTCAAGCAGACGCTGTTGCTGGTCGAAGACCGGCGCTTCGAATCGCACTGGGGGCTTGATGTACGGGCGATCGCGCGCGCCGCGTGGGCGAATCTGCGGGCGGGTCGGGTCACACAGGGCGGCAGCACCCTGACACAACAATTGGTGAAGAGTTACTTCCTGACCAACGAGCGCAGTTTCCGCCGCAAGTTTCGAGAGGCCGCGATGTCCGTGTTGCTGGAGGCCCGTTTTAGCAAAGGGGACATTCTGACCGCGTATGTCAATGAGATTTACATGGGTCAGGATGGCACCCGCGCTATTCACGGTTTTGCACTGGCCAGTCAGTTCTATTTTGCGCGCCCGGTGGCCGAACTGGAGCCCGCGCAGCTCGCGTTGTTGGTGGCGATGGTGCGCGGCCCGTCGTACTACTCGCCGACGCGATTTGTCGATCGGGTCAAGGCGCGTCGTGATCGTATTCTTGTCGCGATGCATGAGGCGGATCTGCTCAGTGAGTCTGCGCGTGACGTCGCGCTGGCAACGCCGATACGCGTGGCGAGCCGCGATGTCGAGCGCAGCAACTACTATCCCGCTTTCGTGGATCTCGTGCGTCGCCAGTTGTCGCGCGACTACGCCGCCGAAGATTTACAGCAGGCCGGTTTGCTCGTGCATACAACGATGGATCCGATGCTGCAGTCGGCTGCGCAACGCGCGCTGAGCGAGCATCTTGAGCTGCTCGGCCGATCAGACGAAAGCGCGCGCTCGTTGCAGGGTGCGGTCGTCGTGGTGGAGCCTCGTCTTGGCGATGTCCAAGCGCTCGTTGGTGGTCGCGCGCGCGTCGGTAGCGGCTTTAATCGGGCACTGGAAGCACGTCGCCAAATCGGCTCGCTGATCAAACCGATCGTCTATCTCACCGCTTTGCAATCCGGAGACTGGCATCTGGGCTCGCTCATCGAAGACGCGCCGTTGTCTATTGCCGGAGACGATGGCAGTCAATGGACGCCGCGCAATTTTTCGGACAGTTACGCTGGCGAGGTGCCGCGGTTTCGGGCGTTGGCTGAGTCGATTAATTTGGCCACGGTCCGGCTTGGACTGACGGTCGGCTTGCGACCGATCGCGCGAACGCTCGCGCGGCTTGGCGGCCCGGAGATCGATCGGCCGTATCCGTCGCTGTTGCTCGGCGCTGTCGAGATGACCCCGTTCGAGGTCGCGAATCTTTATGTGTCGCTCGCGTCCGACGGCTTGCGACCTCCGCTGCGAGCGGTTCGCGAAGTGGTGTCGGCCGATGGCAGCGCCGTGTCGCGCTATCCGCTCGAAGTCGACTCCGTCGCCGACAGCGATTCCCTGTACCAGCTACAGACCGGTCTCGTGCAGGTGGCGCGGCGCGGTACTGGCCGTCGTCTTGGCACGATCCTCGGCGAGTCGGTCACGGTAGCCGGTAAAACCGGCACGACGAATGACTTCCGGGATGCCTGGTTCGCCGGCTTTAGCGCGGACCGCCTGGCCGTCGTCTGGGTGGGCAACGATGACAATACGCCCAGCGGCTTGACGGGTTCACGCGCTGCGCTGCCGGTGTGGGGTGCGTTGATGGCGGCCGCCGACCCGAGGAGCTTGCAACTGAGTGCACCGCCTGACAGCCGCGCGACTCTGCTACATTATGTCTCGGGGCTGCGTGTCGACACGGCTTGTGACGATGCCGTCGTGATTGGTGTACCGTCGACGACCGACATTGCCAACGATCGACGATGCCGGCGAGCAGGGTTGGGCGGACGCGCCCTTAAATGGTTGAGAGATACGTTCTGATGATGCGCCAGGTCATTTTTATAACGATCGCACTGCTGCTGAGTGGTTGTTCGTTGTTGGAGGAGCCCACGTTCACGACGTCGAGCGCGCCAGTGCCCGAGTCGGGTGGTGAGATTGCGGACGATGCGGACGCGCTGCCAGCAGCGCGCCAGTTACCACCACTACGCCCGGCGACGACGACACTGATCGAGCAGGCGGAGGCCGAAATGGCGGCTGGGCAACCGGGTATTGCCGGTGCTGCCCTCGAAAACGCCGTTCGAATCGATCCGGATCATCCGCGTCCATGGTTGGCGCTCGCGCAACTGCGACTGCAGGAGGGTGACATCCGCCAGGCGGAGTTATTGGCGCGCCGGGCGTTGAATTTGTCGCCAGCCGACACCGACGAAGCGAAGGCGGCTAACGCACTGCTCGTGCGTATCCAATCGATGGCGCGTTAGGTCGTCCGCCCATGATCTTTTGGCCAAGCAGGCACGAGCCAGGCCGGCGATCTATTTTTCTCACTCGAAGAGACTCGTTCGAAGAACAGTTCCCCAGCCTATAAGCCTCTGCGTAGGCTCGGGCGGGCGATGTTTTATTCGCGCTAAGCTGCGAAGAGGGCGGCGATCTATTTTCTTCGCTCAAACTGCATTCGTTCAGAAAACAGTTCCCCGGCCTTTGAGCGTCCAGCGAGTCTAGCCGGACGGCGCAGCCACAGGGCAAGCGGGACTGTCTTGAGAGTGAATGTAGGCTGAGCGAGCAAGACAGTGCCGCTTGTCAGTCGGAGTGCCACTCGATAGGGACAAATCGAGTCGACGAGCATTAGGATCGCCGCGCTTAGGTGAGGAGGGTGCCGGATCCCGCCTTGCGCAATTCCCGACTACGCAGTTAGGGTAAATCAACCGCTTAGACCGGTTTGATCCGGTGGCGACGTGCTTCGCTTGATTTTGCCAGCGGCTGTCCGGACAATCGCTCGCCCGCTGGTCCAAACGACGCCCGAATTATGTGGTTCAAGAATCTCCGTGCCTACCGCCTGACCTATTCGATCGGATTAACTCCGGAGAAATTAGAAGAGGCGCTGGCCGCTCATCAGTTCTCACCCTGCGGCAAGGTGGATCAGGTCCGCAACGGATTTGTAGCACCGCTTGGTCATCACGGCGAAATGCTGACCCATACCGTCGGTCACCAGACGATGATCTGTCTGCGTCGACAAGAAAAAGTGATGCCACCCGCGGCGGTCAACGAGCGCGTTGCCGAAAAGGTCGAAGCGCTCGAGGCGCGTGAAGGCCGTCCTGTGCTGCGGCGCGAAAAGACGACGCTCAAAGATGAGGTCATGATGGAGTTGCTGCCGCGTGCGCTGACGAAATCGGAGCTGGTCTTCGCCTACTTCGATATGCAGCGACAGTACCTGCTGGTGGACGCCTCCAGCGCCGCCAAAGCGGAATTGCTGATCGACCAGTTGCGCAATGCATTGGACGTATTGCCGCTCGTGCCGCTCGATTCGCACGGCGACACGGCGGACATCATGACGCGCTGGCTGAAGAGCCGGGTACCGAACGGATTCGATCTCGAGCAAGAAATCGAACTGCAAAACACACGCGAGGCCCGCAATATCGTGCGCTGTCGCTATCAAGAAATTGATTCTCGCGAGGTGTTGTCACATATCGACGCGGGCAAACGTGTGACCAAACTCGCGTTACTGTGGCGTGAGTCGATTCGGTTTGTGCTTGCCGAGGATTTTGCGATGACGCGACTGCGCTTCGAGACCAAGATTACCGATCACGGTGATGGTGAGGCCGATGATGTGGTCGGTACCTTCGATCAGGATTTCGCCGTGATGTCAGTCCAGCTCGGTCGCTTGCTGGACGAACTGCTCGAAGCGTTCGGCGGCGTGGAGAAGATCTAGAATGACGACGCGGCGCATCGTCTTCCTCAGTCAGGACGACATGGGACACTATGTTTGCGATGACGACGTCGCGTTACCGGCGTTTGCCGCGCGTGATATCGAGGTTGAGACGATCAGCTGGCGTGCCGATGCCGATTGGTCGCAGTTTGACGCCGTGATTGTACGCTCAACCTGGGATTATCAGCGCGACGCAGGGGCCTTCTTCGCGGCACTCAGCGCCATAGACGCCAAAACGCGATTGGCGAATTCATTGCCGACGCTGCGTTGGAATATGGACAAACACTATTTGCAGCAGCTGGCGGATAACGGCGTTGCGACCGTGCCGACGCGCTTTGGTCACGGACTCACGACGGCGGCGCTTGCAGAGCTTCGCGCGGGCGACACGCGCGAATGGGTGATTAAGCCGACGATCAGCGCCGGTGCTGAGAGAACCTTTAGGATTTCCGTCGATGCTTCTGAGGATCGGTTAGCTGATATCACGGCGGCACACGCTGCGAGTGACTGGATGTGGCAGCCATTCCTCGAGCAAATCGTTGCCGAAGGTGAGTTCTCACTGTTTTATTTCAATGGACATTTCAGCCACGCCATCGTCAAAAAGCCCAAGACCGGCGATTTTCGTGTTCAGGAAGAATTCGGTGGCGATATTCGTGCCTTTGCGCCCGAGCCGAGCATGCTCGACTGTGGTCGATCAGTCCTGGCAGCACTCAGCGAAACGCCGTTGTATGCGCGAGTCGACATTGTTCGGGACGCGGATCGCTGGCTGCTGATTGAGCTCGAGCTGATCGAGCCGTCGCTGTACCTGCGCACCGATCCTGTCGCGGGCGAACGGTTTGCTGATGCGGTGGTGAACTGGCTGTCGACGACCTAGCTAGCGCACAATATGCCAGGCAGTCTGTCGCCCTGCCAGATAGATCACCTGCTCACCATCAAAGAACGCGCTCTGTTCGAGCTTCATCTGCACCAGTGCGTTATCAAACTCCGGCACAGCCACCTTAATGTTGCCCTCAATGGCGTAGCCCGTGTTCGGGTACAGCGGCCAGTCGCCCCGATCCGGCGTCGGGCCCTGGTTGTCCCACATGCCAATCGTCGGGCCGGGTCCGTGACCGACGAGACCCAACGGGTGGGTGTAGATCGACGAACGGAGTCCCGCGCGCTTGATCGCGCGTTGTGCGGCGCTCAGTATTTCGTTGCCGGTCTGCCCAGTCTTAAAGGTAGCGGTCAGCAAGTCCTGCCAGCGATTGCCGTCGGCCATCGCTTGCTGCAACCCCGCCGGTGGTTCGGTTTCGCCAAGCCTCAGGACGTAACCCATTTCCTGAGTGTCAGTGCATAACGCGAGGTAGCACAGCCCGACGTCGGTGTGCAGGATATCGCCGCGTTGGATCACGACTCCGTATTCGCCGTAGAACGGTGCGTCTGGATCCTGATCTGCTGACGGGCGTTGCACGTTGACGTCTGGGTGGAACCACGGCGCGAGCCCCTGGGATTCGAACCGGCTGCGGATAAACCACGCGACGTCCTCGGTCGTCGTGACGCCCGGGGTAATCACGGCGGCACTAAATGCCTCAGCAATGGTGGCGCGCGCAAGGCCGACCGCGCGTTGCCAGACCTGAACTTCGCTCGGCAAGCGTGTTTCCATCCAGCGCACGACGAGTTGCTCGGAGGACACGAGTCGACCCGAGAATTCGCTACCCAGAGCAGCCTCAAGCTTCTGGTGCAAGCCGTGGCTGAGCCCATCAGCGATCGGCCATGTGTCGCTGACGTTGATCGCGATGCGCGCCGGCTTGCGTTCGGCGACGATTTCTCCAAGGCGCTCCCATTGCGCCGCGAGATCGCCGCCTTCCCACGCGGCGTCGTACAGCTCACCGAGCGGGTATCGACTAATCGTCAATCGTTCAACGCCGGCATCGCCGCCGCGATCATGGAACATCAGGATCGTGGTGCGGCGTGCGGTAAAGCGCGGTTTCGGTACCAGAGACAAAAAGACCGGGTCGTCGTTGTACTCGCGTGCGATGACCAGCCACATATCGATATTGGCCTCGCGCATCAGCGTCGGCAGCAGTGTATTTAGACGTTCCTCGACAATGCGGTTCTCGGCGACGGGTCGCTCGTCGTACGGCAGCACGGCCAGCGTCGCATTGTCCGCGCGGGCAAGCGCGGTCAGCAGCGTCAGGGTGATCAAAATAAGGATGGATCGCATCGGTCTCTCCCGCAGTCACAAAGGGCCTCGGCTTGCCTGATAACAAGGCAGCGGCGATGATAGCGTATTCATCTAACACGGTGACGACTGTTGTGGCGTCACCGTTTTCCCCGTTGTGGAGAGCAACATGCCAATTCGACTAATGATCGCCACGTGTCTGGCGGTGCTTGCCGCGTGCGGAAAGCCGCAAGTGGCAGAAACCCCGGCGGCGGCCCTCGATGTTGCCGATCTCGCGCGTGACTACGTCGTGCTTGAGCTCGCGATGGGCCAGATTGATGCCGATCATGTCGACGCCTACTCCGGCCCGGATGAGCTACGCGAAAAAGCCGAGACAATGGGTTGGGACCTTGATCAAATTGCCGCCGAATCGCAACGTTTACGCGCGGCACTCGATGACGTTGGCGACGCAGATGCGGTGCGTGTTCAAGGTTTGCTGGACCGACTGACAGCCCTCGATATGCGCATCGATATCAATCGCGAGCAATACGCACCGTTCGATGTAGAGGCGAAGGCGTTGTTTGGGGTCAGCGCACCCGATTTCGGGGCTGACCATTTTGATCAGATCCTGGCCGACATCGACGCACTGTTGCCAGGTGAAGCACCGTTGCCGGAGCGGGTAGAAGCCTTCAGGGCACAGTTTGCCGTGCCTGCGGACAAAGTGGATGTCGTTTTTCAGGCGTCTATCGAGGAGTGTCGCCGACGCACCCTGGAACACATCGAGTTACCAGCCAACGAGTCTTTCACGATCGAATACGTGACCGACAAAAGCTGGTCCGGCTACAACTGGTACCAGGGCAACGCGCATAGTCTGATTCAGGTGAACACCGATTTTCCGCTGCAGATCAGTCGCGCCGTGGATCTCGGTTGTCATGAAGGCTACCCCGGGCATCACACGTTTAATGCGCTGCTCGAAAAAGAACTGTTAAACGATAAGGGTTGGGTCGAGTACTCGTTGTACCCGCTGTTCAGCCAGCAGTCGCTGATCGCTGAAGGCACTGGCAACTATGGCATCAAGCTCGCGTTCCCGGCTGAGGAGCGCGTCGCGTATGAACGAGACGTGCTGTTTCCGCTGGCCGGACTCGATGCCAATGAGGCGGATCGCTATTATGCATTGCAGGCGCTGCTCGCCGGTTTGAGTTACGCCGGTAACGAAGCCGCCCGCGATTACCTGAACGGCGATATCACCCGCGACGAAACGATCACCTGGTTGGTCAAATATGGGTTGAGTTCGCCAGAGCGTGCAGCGCAACGCACGCGGTTTTTCGACCAGTACCGCAGCTACGTAATCAACTACAACCTCGGTGAGGATCTCGTGCAAGCACATATCGAGCGAGGCGATGCCGATGCATCAACACGCTGGGCGCGTTTCGAAGAGATGATCTCGACGCCGTTTAGTCCGGCCGATTTCCAACAGTAGGCATCGCGTTATGAGAGTGGCATTTTTGGGCCTCGGTGTGATGGGCTACCCGATGGCAGGACACCTGCAGCGCGCGGGCCACGCGGTCACGGTCTACAACCGCACGACCAGTAAGGCCGAGCAGTGGGTCGGCGAACACGGCGGCAAGATGGCCCAAACACCTGCCAAAGCGGCGGCGGGCGCTGAAATGGTGTTTGCCTGTGTCGGCAATGATGACGACATCAGGGCGGTAGCCTTGGGCGATGAAGGCGCGTTGTCGGCGATGGCGCCCGGCACGGTGTTTGTGGATCACACGACAACCTCGGCGGCTGCGGCACGTGAATTGGGTGCGCAGGCGAATGACGCCGGCATCGCGTTCGTCGATGCGCCGGTGTCGGGCGGTCAGGCGGGCGCCGAGAACGGTGTATTGACGGTCATGGTTGGCGGCAGCGTCGAAGCCTGTGACCGCGCCGAGGCCGTGGCGGCGTGTTTTGCTCGCCAGTGGCGACGCATGGGCGACAGCGGTGCGGGGCAGCTGACGAAAATGGTCAACCAGATTTGTATCGCGGGTCTGTTGCAGGGCTTGTCGGAAGGGCTGCATTTTGCCGAGCAGGCGGGGCTTGACCCGGCGGCGGTGTTTGACGTCATTGGCGGTGGTGCTGCGCAGTCGTGGCAGATGGACAATCGCGCGGCCACGATGGCGGCTCGCGAGTTCGATCACGGTTTCGCGATCGAATGGATGCGCAAGGACTTGGGCTTTGCCCTAGCTGAGGCGACACGCAATGGCGCCGCACTGCCGGTCACCGAGCTCGTCGATGGCTTCTATGAAGAGGTGGTCGCGGCGGGTGGCGCGCGCTGGGATACATCGGCACTCGTGACGCGATTCGATACGGCGTCGCGTGCGAAATAGCTTAAAATGACGGCGAATGTTAGAAAAGGAAGTACCGCCAAGTGGATTGGTTGACGCCTGAAATCATCGCGCTGGCTTTTACCGCTGGCGGTATCGGTCTGTTGCACACGGCGATCGGTCCTGACCATTATCTGCCGTTTGTCGTGTTGTCCAAAGCACGCGACTGGAGCGTGCGGCGCACGGCTGCCATTACCGCGGCCTGTGGTGTCGTGCATGTCGCCGGCTCGGTGTTGCTCGGGTTGATCGGTGTTGCGCTCGGTCTTGCGCTGCGCGAGTTGGAATGGTTCGAGGGCGTCCGTGGCGATCTTGCAGCCTGGGGCTTATTGTCTGTTGGTCTCGTCTATATGGTGTGGGGTTTTCGTCGTGCGCATGTCGCTAAACCGCACAGTCATTGGCATACGCATGCCGACGGCAGTTCGCACGACCATGCGCATGATCACGTCAGCGAACATGCCCACGTGCATACCGATGGTGAGCGTTTCAGCGTTACGCCCTGGGCGTTATTCATTGTGTTTGCCTTCGGCCCTTGCGAGGCGCTCATTCCCGTATTGATGTATCCGGCGGCTGCCGAAAATACTGCAGGTCTGATTTTCGTTACGCTCGTGTTTGCGGTTACGACCATTGCGACGATGTTGACGTTCGTGCTGTTGGGCCGTTGGGGCTTGTCGGCGCTGAAGCCAAACGCCGGATCATTTATGCAACGTCATGCGCATACGCTCGCCGGTGCCGCTATTTGCGTCTGCGCGACGATGATGCTCGCCGGCTTCTAGCGCTTTTTTCGTAGCTGCAGTTTCCGCTATACTCTCGCGCTTGCCAGGGGTGGTCACCTCGACCTGAGATCCGCACACGCCATATTGCCGACTGCGGGAACCCTTCGAACCTGACCCGGGTCATGCCGGCGTAGGGAGGGTAGATGCGATACCAATTCATCGCCGCACTCATAGCGGCCGCCACAACATCGTCTGTTTTTGCACAGGCGCCGCTCGACGAGATCGTCGTCAGCGCGGATTACCAGTCACGTACACTGCCCGAGGTACCGTCGAGTATCGCGGTACTCGATCGCGATACGATCGAGCAGGCGGCGCAGTCGCACTTCGAAGAGCTGACGCAGCTCATACCTAACCTGAATTGGGCGGGCGGAAGCAATCGTGCGCGCTTTTTCCAGCTTCGTGGCATCGGAGAACGCAGCCAATACGAAGGCGCACCCAACCCATCGGTTGGCTTTATTATTGACGATATCGACTTTTCGGGTATTGGCGGTATCGCGAACACGTGGGACGTCGAACGCATCGAAGTGCTGCGCGGTCCACAGGCGACGCGTTACGGCGCTAACGCGCTGGCGGGCCTGATCTATCTCTCCACCGTCGCGCCCACGGATACGTTTGACGCGCGCGCTCGACTGTCGATCGGTGACGATGGTCTCGCATCCGCCGCCTTCGCGGTCGGTGGCCCCGTATCCGAGTCGGTTGCCTATCGCATAGCCGGGCAACACTTCCGGACGAATGGATTCCGCGACAACGCTTTTCTCGGGCGAGATGACACCAATGAGCGGCAGGAGAGTTTCCTACGTGGCAAACTCCGCATCACACCTAGCGATGCAACCACCATCGATCTGACCGGCTTCTTGGTGGATCAGGGCAACGGCTACGATGCCTTTGTGCTCGACAACGGCCTAACCACGTTTTCTGATCGACCGGGTCGCGATGCACAAGAATCGATTGCCGCGGCGATGACAGTCACGCATGCGCCGAGCGATCGCTGGGAGTTCGTCAGTGTCACCGGTATCGCACAATCCGATATCGAGTTCAGTTTCGATGCGGACTGGGGTAACCAAGCCTATTGGTTCGATTTTTTTGCACCACCGCCGGATGCGCCGTTCGCTCCGGACTATGATTTCTTCTCGGAGCGCTTGCGCGATCGGGACACGATCAACCAGGAGTTGCGGCTGCGCTCGGGTCCTGAAGGGCGATTGTTCAACGACACCACCGATTGGCTGGTCGGCGTCTATGCACTGCGTTTGTCCGAGTCTTTGCAGACCAACGACGATGGGGTGTTCAGTGATGGCACATTTCCGGGTGAGCCCAGTGTCAGCCAGGCAAACAGTGAATACGACGCCACGCAGCTCGCTGCATTCGGACAATTGGACTGGGCGTTGAGCGCGGATACGGCCGTCTCTATCGGTGCTCGTCTAGAGCGTCGCCGCACGGACTACAGTGACAGCAGCGGACTGAACGTTGGGCCGTCGGAGTCCGCCTGGGGTGGACACCTTAGCCTGTCGCATACGTGGCAGCCCGGTTTGACGGGTTTCGTGTCGCTGTCGCGCGGTTACAAGATGGGTGGGTTTAATCTGGGCGCCGTTCCAGACGGTCGTCGCACATTTGATGCGGAATTCCTGATCAACCTTGAAGCCGGCATACGCTGGTACACCGACCGCGCGCAGGCGAGCATCGTTGCGTTTCGTTCCCGTCGACGCGACCAGCAGGTTGATACGTCATTCCAACTGGTACCGAACGACCCCTCCACATTTGTATTCTTCCAGGATAACGCTGCGAGCGGCGACAATCTCGGGCTCGAAGTCGAGAGTCGTTTTCAGGTGACAGAGCGCTGGCAAATCAGTGCGAGTCTCGGTTTGCTCGATGTCACGTTTGATGAGTTCGTCACACCCGACGTGGATTTGTCGGGCCGCGAGCAGGCGCATGCGCCGGGCTATACGGCCGCCCTCAGCGCACAGTGGCAGCATCCACAGGGTTGGTTCTGGCGAACCGACGTTAGTGCCATGGACGAGTTTTTCTTTTCCAACAGTCATGATCAGCGTGCTGAATCGCGTGTTATCGCCAACCTGCGTGCGGGTCGCCAGTGGGATCGATTCGAGGTCAGTGTTTGGGCGCGCAACTTGACCGACGAGCGCTATGGTGTACGGGGCTTCTTTTTCGGTAATGAGCCGCCCAATTTCGAAGATACGTTGTACCTGCGCTTGGGCGATCCGCGGCAATATGGCGTGAGTGTCGACTGGCGCTACTGATAGTCAACAGGCTGGTGACACTATGCAGGCAAGAGCAGACTTGAGTTTTTATCCGCTGACCGAAGACTATATCGATCCGATCAAGGACATCATCGCACGCTTGAATTCGTATCCGGGCCTCACGGTCGAGACCAATCCGATGAGTACGCAAGTGACTGGCGACTACGACGCTTTGATGACCGCGCTGACGGAGACGTGGCGTTATGGATTTGAGACGTATGGCAAGAGCATCTTCGTCATGAAATTGTTACCCCTGTAGCGATGCCGTCTGACGCAACCGTGTCGCTGTTGATCCAGCAGTTTCTGGCCACGCCACCGTTGGAGTGGGTCGCAGTGCTTAGCGGTCTTGCGTATTTGTTGCTGGCAATCCGTCAGTCGATCTGGTGCTGGCCTTGTGCGTTCTTGTCAACGAGCGTGTATATCTATTTGTACGGTGATGTCCGGCTATACATGGAAAGCGCGTTGAATGCGTTTTATTTGATCATGGCGGTATACGGCTATTGGTTCTGGCGGCGCGGTGGGCCGCGCACGTCGACGGCAACGGTGCGAACGCTGAACTGGCGCTGGCATCTACTCGCTTTGGTCTCTATCGGCGTGCTCGTTCTGATCAGTGGCACGCTGTTGCGTCTGTACACGGACCAAGCGAATGCCTATGTGGACGCGGCGACGAGTTGGAGCGCCGTCTGGGCGACCTGGCTGACCGCGCGCAAAGTGCTCGAGAACTGGTGGTACTGGCTCGTCATCGACATCGTCTCGGTGGGGCTGTTTGCGCATCGCGGATTGGTTCTGACCGCGCTGCTGTTTGTACTGTATATCGTTCTGATTCCGATCGGCTATCGCCAGTGGCGACAGTCTATGCGCGTGTCGGCATGAGCTTATCGATCGACGCAGCCGTTGAGCACATCGGGCGAATGTCCGGTTGTGCCATCGAGCCATTGCGTGCCTTCGATACCATCAGCAACGCGGCCTGGCTGGTGCATTTTGATGGTGTCGAGGCCGTGCTGCGCACGCACAGCCTGTCATTCGGTCATCCTGTCACCGATCACGAACGTGAGCTGATTATTCATCAGCTGGCGGTCGATCATGCCTTGTCACCCGATATCCTGTTCGCCGACCCGGCGAAGGGCTTGCTGGTTACCCGTTACGAACCTGCGGGCGCTTTCGATGCAGACGTCATCGTCTCGCGTACGGGTCTTGAATCCGTTGGCGCGGCGCTCGCGAGATTACATCGTATCCCGGTCCCATCGACATTGACGGGCTATACGCTGCGCGAGGCCGCCGATTGTTATTGGCGGCGGGCAGGGCAACCAGCCGACGCGACCCTGCGAGCCTGCGTGCAGCAGGTGTACGACAACGAGGCCGCAACCGACCATGCGTCACAAGTCTTGTGTCATCGCGATGTGTTGCATAGCAACGTCTTGCAGACCAGGCCTGTTCAGTTCATCGATTGGGAATTCGCCAGTCCGGGTGATCGCTGGTTTGATCTCGCGGCAATGATCTGCTGGCACGAGTTGGACGCGCGACAGCGGGACATCTTGCTCGTGGCCTATCACGGGAAGCCGTTGCCGCCGCGCGAGCACCAGGCACTGGCTCGTGCCATCACCTGTTTTCGTGCCTTGTGTACGCTGTGGTCGTTACCAGCTGTTACGTAACTCGCGCAGTTTCAGAAACACGATTTTAGGATCCGGATTATCTGGTAAGTCGGGGAAAGGCTCGCGCAAGCCGTCGATAACGCTGTCGTTATCCAGTCGGAAAAACGTGTTGATCGATTTCTCCTGCTCGAGTGTCGTCACGACCGGTTTGGCTGGATCCATGTCTTCGATCTCGGCCAGCAGCGTCGCTGCTTCGACATTGTCCGGTTCGCGATCCAGCGTGAAGCGCAGGTTGGCGGAGAGATACTCGTGCCCAGGGTAGAGTTTTGTGTCGCCAGGCAGGTGGTCGAGTTGCGTCGCGAACGTCTCGTACAGTTCTTCTGGATGACCGCCATTGTGGCAGTTGCCGGCACCAGCGTTGAACAACGTGTCGCCGCTGAATAATGCGGCATCATCGCCGTGAGCTTGCAGACAGATATGGCACATCGTGTGTCCCGGCGTATCGAGACATTCGAGTTCGACTGTTTTGCCGACCTTGATGACATCGCCTGCGCCGACACCGCGATCGATGCCGCGGATACGCGCGCCAGCATCTTTGTGCGCAATCAATTGAGCGCCTGTCGCGGAAATCATCGCCTTGTTGCCTCCAATGTGGTCCGGATGCTCGTGGGTATTCAGGACGTACCGAATATCCCAGCCACGGTCTTTCGCGATCGTCAGGCACTGCTTGAAATCGAGGGGGTCGATAGCCAGCGCCTCACCGGTTTCCTGACAAGCGATCAGGTAGTTGAAGTTACGATAGTCGTTGCCGACCCAGATCTGCTCGATCAACATAGGAATACTCCGTTGTACTTTTTGTTATGGCGTGCGAGTGAAAACACGCTTGCCACCGACCCAGGTTTGCAGCGTTTCGATCTGCCAGATTTCGATTTCGGGAATATCGAAATAGTCACGATCGATGACGATAAAATCCGCCCACATGCCTGGGGTTAGCTCGCCGATGCGATCACCTTGATTCACCGAGTCGGCCGCCCAGGTTGTGAACGCCGCGAGCGCTTGTTCACGCGACAAGGCCTGATCCGGATACCAACCGTCGACCGGATTTCCTTGTTTGTCCTTGCGAGCGACCGCCGCGTACAAGCCATCAAACATCTCGGGCTTCTCGACAGGAAAGTCAGAGCCGCCGGCCAACCTGACGCCAGCCTTCAGTAGTCGCTGCCACGCATAGGCACCCAGAATACGCTCGCTGCCAACGCGATCTTCCGCCATGTTCATGTCACTGGTGGCATGGGTTGGCTGCACCGATGCGACGATATCGAGATCGGCAAAGCGTTGGATATCGTCCAGCGCGATCACCTGCGCGTGTTCGATCCGGTCATGGAACTCGGTGGGTGCGTTGTCGTTGACTTCGGCAAAGGCGCTCAGCGTGGCCTGATTCGCACGATCGCCGATGGCGTGGATATGGGCGGCGAAGCCTTTGGCGTGCGCCTGCCCGATCATGTCGGCGAGGCCTTCTTCATTGGCAAACAACAAACCCTGGTTGCCTGGATCGTCGCTATAGTCGTCGATCATGGCCGCCCCACGACTGCCCAGTGCGCCATCCGCGTACAGTTTGACGCTGGTCACCGCCAACAGGTCATCGGCATAGCTTGGTATCGGCGCATCAAACTGTGCCAGTGTTTCCATACCGCCGAGCATCGCGGAGATCCGCACCGGCATTTCGCCTTTGTCAGCCAGATCCTGCAACAGACGAACCTCGGTGGCGGTTGTGCCGGCATCATGCACGCCGGTGATGCCGAGCGACGCCAGTTCAACCATCGCTGTGCGCAGATGTTGACGTTGCTGTGCGGCGGTGGGGGCCGGTATGACGCGTGTGACGAGCGTCATCGCTGCGTCGATCAAAACACCGGTTGCGGCACCGTTTTCGTCGCGCACAATCTTCCCGCCGGGCGGATCGATGGTGTCGTCGTTGATGCCAGCGAGCTCAAGCGCCGTGCTATTGGCCCACGCGGCATGGCCGTCAATACGATTGAGAAACACGGCACGTTCGTCGACGACAGCGTCAATGTCTGCAGCAGACGGGAATGCCTGACCTTCCCACAACACCTGATTCCAACCGCGTCCAAGTAACCACTTCTGGGTGTTGGGCAGCTCCCGATCGTAGGCGGCAATCTGATTGAGCGCGCTGTCGAGAGAGGCGGTGCCCGCCAGATCCAGTGAGTTGCGCAACACGCCCAGCGATGAGACGTGGCCGTGTGCATCGATCAGGCCAGGCAGAATCGTCTTGCCCTCAACATCGACTGATTGCTTGGCGTCAAAGCGCTCGGCGAGCGCAGTGTCACCGATGGCGACAACGCGACCGTCACGCACCGCCATCGTCGAGAATCGTTGCAGTTCGCCGTCCGCCAGCGTGTAGCCATTCGCGTTGACGATCAGAGAGTCGACGGCTTCTCCACGCGGTTGTTCGGGTGCCGGCGATTGTCCGCACGCAGTCACGCCGAGTGCGACAAGCGCCAGAACAATGTGTTGACGACGACGCATCGAGTGGACAGCCTTCATGGTGTTTTCGCTTTGTGCGTGGCTTGCCAGGCTACGACTTGCCAGCGGTCATCGCGTTTCAAAAACGTGCCGGTGTTCAGGTAGCGCATGACGTCGGCGTCGCTGTCACTCGGCGTACCAACAAGGGTGAATGCGACGATGGCGACGTCATCATACAGGCGGATATCGATATCCTCGGCCGTATAAACCACCGCGGGTGGGTCGGTCGGCTCCGGGGCATTCGCCATGCTGGCCAATATGGCGGCACGATCCGTGCGTAGCCCAGCAGACGATGTGTAGACGAGATCGTCGGCCCAGAAAACCTCGTGCGCCGTTACATCGCCGATGCTGGCGCCTGCCAGAAACGTATTGAGCGCGTCGGTCAGTGTGGCACGATCCTGCGACTCGTTCGCGACAGTGGGTTGGGCTACGAGCAAACCGACAATCAGGGTAGCAATCAGTCGAAACATGCGACGAAATCCGTTGAATACCAAGACCCGCCAAGAATAGCGCCAATCGTTGCCGAATGCCCGCCGGCGCGCGTCGAATTCCGCAGGCGTCTGGGCTATCCTTGCGGGATTGGTGCGGGCAGCGGGTCACGTACCAGGACAGGAGTTACCGATGAAAAATCTGTTACTGGCGTTTTCACTGCTGGTGCTTTGCGCTTGTGATAAACCCTCGAGCGATGACGTGACCACAACCGTTGCTGACGCATCACAGACCGACGAACGACGCGTCTTCGATATGCCTTACCTGATGCGTGAGCTCGACAACGGTCTCAAGGTCATCATCGTCAAAACAGACTTTCCCGATGTCGTGACAATTCAGATTCCGGTCCAGACCGGCTCGCGCAACGAGGTTGAGCCGGGTAAGTCAGGTTTTGCCCACTTTTTTGAGCACATGATGTTTCGCGGCACGGAGCGGTTTCCCGCAGCACAGTACAACACCATCCTGCAGAATGCCGGAGCGGATCAAAACGCTTACACGACCGACGATTTCACGAACTATCACATCACCTTCACTAAGGAAGATCTGGAGACCGTGATCGAACTGGAAGCGGATCGCTTCATGAACCTCCGTTACTCAGAGGAAGATTTTCGGACGGAGGCGCTCGCCGTCAAGGGGGAGTACCTGAAAAACTACTCCAACCCGATTCAAAAATTGCTTGAGCGCCTGCGTGAAGTGGCGTTCGATCAGCATACCTATCAGCACACGACGATGGGTTTTCTCGCAGACATCGAGGATATGCCGAATCAGAAGGCGTACGCGGATATCTTTTTTGATCGCTGGTATCGGCCGGAAAAGGCGGCCGTCATTCTAGTCGGCGATCTCGATCCGGAAGCTACTTTCGAACTCGTGAAGCAGTACTGGGGTGTCTGGGAACGCGGCGATTACAATGTCGAGATTCCGGTTGAGCCGACGCAAACGGCATCGCGCTACGATCATATTCAGTGGCAGGCGCCGACGCAGCCTTGGTACACCGTCAGTTTTCGGGGTCCGGCATTCAGTGACGAGCGCATGGACATGGCGGCCATGGATATCCTGTCATCCATCTATTTCTCGGCATCGTCTGATCTGTATCAGGATCTCGTGGTCAAAGAGCAGTGGGTTGATCAGTTGTTCGCCTATTTCCCCGACCGGAAAGACCCTTACTTATTGATGATCGCGGCGCGCTTGACCGACGAGGCAGTCGCACCAGAGGTGCGCGATCGGATCAATGCGGAGATCGCTCGGATGCGGCGCGAGCCCGTGTCCGCGTCGACGCTCGATGCGACGAAATCGCGCTTACGCTACGGCTTCACCGCCCAGCTGGATAACTCCGGCAGTATCGGCGCGACGCTAGCCTCATATGTGCAGATCGACCGTGATCCGGAGACGATCAATCGCGTCTACGCGCAGTATGACAAAGTGACCGCCGAGGACCTGACGCGACTCGCGAATCAGTATTTTGTCGAAACCGGCAGAACGACGTTGACGTTATCAAACAACGCTGAGATGGCCGGCGTCGACGGCAAGTCGCCGCTGGATGCACTAACGGCGTCAGTGTCACCAACGGAGCCGGATGCAAACGACGAGACCGCCGATCTCGACGCGTTGCTCGCGCGCGCCGCGCTTGAGCCGTTCGTTGTAGAAACCATGCGTCCGGTGCAGGCGATTACACGACAGTCTCTGGCATCGCCGTTGGTTGACGTGTCTTTTGTCTTTGCGACGGGTGCAGCGTTTGACCCAGCCGGCAAGAAAGGTCTGGCCTCATTGACCGCCGCGATGCTCGCGAACGGTGGCTCAGAAGCGCTGCCGATCGCCGATATCGAAGCGGCACTGTATCCGATGGCGGCCGGATTCGGTGCCCAGGTGGACAAAGAGATGATCCGTCTGGCGGGGCAGGTACATAAGGACAATCTCGATGCGTGGTATCAGCTGATTAGTGGTCAGTTGCTGACACCGGGCTGGCGCGAATCCGATCTCGCGCGCCTGAAGACGCAACTGATCAACGGTATTCGCACCGGATTGGTGGGTAGCAACGATGAAGAACTCGCCAAAGAGTTGCTGTACACGCAAATCTACCCGGCATCGCATCCGTATGGTGGCCTGAATCTAGGGGACATCAGCGATATCGAATCCATCACGCTCGAAGACGTAAAACAGTTCTACGAGCAGCAGTTCACACTACCGAACTTAACGCTTGGTCTTGCAGGCGGCTATGCGGACGCGTTCGTGGATCGCGTGATTGAGGATCTTCAGGCCTTACCGGATGGTGAGCGCAATGCACTACCGGTGCCGCCGGTGCAGCCGGCAGAGTCTCGCCGCGCGCTGGTAATCCAGAAAGAAACGCCGGCTGTGGCAGTTTCGTTCGGCATGCCGATCGATGTGCGACGCGGCGATCCGGATTGGGTGGCATTGTGGCTGGCGCGCTCCTATCTCGGCGAACATCGTTCGAGTAACTCCTATCTGTACAAGCGTATCCGCGAAACGCGTGGCATGAACTACGGCGACTACGCGTACATCGAGTACTTCCCGCGCGGTATGTTCCAGTTCTATCCGGATGCCAACCTCGGTCGGCAGCAGCAGATATTTCAGGTCTGGGTCCGACCGCTACGTAGCAATAACGATGCGCTGTTCGCGACGCGAGTGGCGCTGTATGAGCTTGAACAGTTGATCGAGAACGGCATGGACGAAGCCGAATTCGAAGCGGCGCGTAATTATCTTTCGAAGTACGTGAGTCAGTTGACCAAAACCCAGAGCCGTCAGCTGGGTTATGCGGTCGATGCGGATTACTACGGCACCGATGCATTTGCAGACTATGTGCGCGACGGGCTCGCGGCACTGACACTCGATGACGTCAATGCCGCGGTTCGCAAACACTGGGCCACGGAAGGCCTGCAATTCACGTTCATCAGCCGAGATGCGGACGGGCTCATCGACGCGCTGGTCAACGACACGCCATCGCCCATCACCTACAACACCGACAAACCAGCCGAATTGCTCGCTGAGGATGCGCGGTTGCAGGATCTGCCATTTGGGCTTGAAAAAGCAGCCATCGAACGTCGCGATGCGTCCAGCTTGTTTGAGTAACGATGAGTAAGCTATATCTCGTTCGTCACGGACAGGCGAGCTTCCTGTCAGACGACTATGATCGCTTGTCGGATCAGGGCATCGCGCAGGCGAAACAGGTCGGCGATCATTGGGTAGCCCGCGGCACGACGATCACCGCGGCTGCCTGCGGCACACTGAAACGCCAGCGCGATACCGCTGCCGCTGTCGCCGACGTGTTTTCGGCAGCCGGGCAGGACTTTCCGCCACTGAGCGTTGATGCAGGGTTCAACGAGTACCCCGCGGATGAACTCATGACCCATATCCTGCCGCTTTTGCGACGCGAGGACGCGCGTATCGATGCCGATGCTAAGGCGTTTGAAACGGCGGAGAAGCCAAGCGACAAGTACCGTTACGTTCACAGACTGCTGGAAGCGGTCATGGCGGCATGGGTCGAAGACCGTATTGACGTAGCCGACGCGGGTCTGCCGCCGTGGCGGACGTTCAGCGGTGGAGTCCGTCAGGCCCTGCGTTCGCTGTTGGCGGAAGCGTCATCCGGCAGTGCCGTGGCATTGTTTACATCTGGCGGGCCGATCGGTATTGCGGTGCAGACGGTACTGGAAGCGCCGGAGATCAAGGCTGCTGAGCTCAATTGGCGCGTTCATAACGCGTCGATTTCTGAAATCACGTTTTCGCGCAGACGGCTGTCCCTCGACACCTTCAACACTGTCGAACATCTGCCGGTCGACATGCGGACCTATCGATAGACTGCGCCCTCTGTCTACCTATACGGGTTGCCTGTCTACCTTTAAGCCGCCAAAATTGCCCCTCGTAGCAAAACTGTAGAAGAAAAAGTCGCATAAATGTTTGACAAGGGTTTTGTGGTAGGGCATTCTAACTCTCGCGAGTTAGTCAAAGTCCCCCCAGCACTGCTGGTTGACTAACTTCGTTGTCCCCAATAGTCTTTTCATACCGCATTGGAAAAGACCCTGGCCGGCCTCTCATTCGATGCCGGCCTTTTTTTTGAATCATCGCCCGTCGGGGGTGGATGGAATGGAACAACCATCGAAGGAGCTTGAGATGTCTTCAAACAAATCATCGACAACCAGCCGTAGAGGGTTCGTCAAAGGCGCAATGGGCGTCGTTGCCGCTGTACCAGTGGCTGCCGTTTTGCGTGGACGTGATGCCCTCGCAGAAGGTGACCTGCCGAAGGTGACCGAAGACGATCCGCAAGCGGTCGCGTTGGGCTATAAGCATAGCGCCGCCGACACTGCAGCGCCGGAAGGACAGAATTGCGCTAACTGCCAACTCTATTCGGGCGGCGACGCCGAGTGGGGACCTTGTGCCATCTTCCCCGGCAAGGCCGTTTCGGCGAAGGGCTGGTGCGTAACCTGGGCGCAACGCGCAGGCTAATCACAGCTTAGAAGCAAACCCCAAGACCTGTCGTGCGTTGCACGACAGGTTTTTTTTGATCCAAAATCGGCTTTCCGGCATCAGTGGTGTGAAACAGAACAGGAGACTGTCATGAATCGCAGCATCGTCGTCGCGGTCATTCTCATCACCAATGCCGCCCTTGCAGAGCGCCAGACCAGCTGGGAGGCCCATTGGCATTATTGGACCGCCGGTCATGCAACGCTGACCGCGGGGCAACTGGCCCGCATTCGATAAAGCCGGTAAGTCGGCGACGACGGCACTCGCACGTCAGGTGTTGATGCCATCGAACAATCATGCGAGGGATGCTGGCGCCGATTCGCGATTCAAGGTGCTGCAGACGCTTTCTGTTGTGATCACGCTGGCCCATACTTTGGTGGCCGGTGGTGTCGTCCTGCGTGTCGCGGGGTTGCTATGACGATGCCGGCGATTGCCGCGGCTGACGTCTAGCGCTTCAGGGTCAGGCGGACTGGGCCCTTCGCGTGTGAAGGATCCACCGTACGAGCGCTTTGCGTCATCATTATCTTGCCGTCGGCAACCAATCGTCGGGCCGCGCGGCGGGCCGGCTCATTCAATGCGCGCCAGTTCTCGCCACCCACTGCGCGTGCCGCCTCGCTCGGACACATGCTCTTACCGGATCGTTTGGCGAGGACTTCGAGTATGGCGGCGGACAGCGCTTCATCGGTGGCGCTGACTCGATGACGACGACAGGCATCCGAGCAGTAGCGCACCTGATCCCAGTCGCGCGCCCATTTCTTGCGCCATGTGATTTCTCGTCCACAACTGGCGCAGGTCTTGCTGTCGGGTACGTTGCGTTTGCCGCTCACGACCCGCCGCCGAGCAATGCCGCGTGAGCCAGAACGCGTCCCGCGACAGCCTGACCACTCAGCCAGGCAGACTCCGTGCGGGCATCGTCGTGACACCAGTCGCCGCAAGCGCCAATGCCGAGCTCGCGATCATAAAGACAGTCCATCGATAACGGTGTGACCGGTCGTGCGTAACGCCAACGGTGCGCGCGCGCTGATTCTGGCAGCGGTTCAAGACCGGTGAGTTCGGTAAACGACGCGGCTAGCTGTTCCGTGACCCATTCGGCCGATTGCTCAAGGTGCGTTTCTGACCAACCAGCGTTAGCGTGCAGACTCCAGCAAAAACTGCCATCGGTCGCGGGCTCGCTGCCCATCCAGACAATCGGCCCCTGATTGACGAAGGCGGCATCAAAGCTGTTAGGCATTTTTTCGGTTCTAAGCATCAGCGCCCAGCACGGGGAAAAGCGTACGCTGCCTGCCATCCTGGCAATCTGTGGCGCAGAAGACTGCAGTAGCACCGCGGTCTGCGGTGCTGGGGCAGCGACGATCACGACATCAAACTCCGGTTCTGTTTTCCCGGTCTCTGTCAGCAATCGCCAACGTTGCTCGTCGCGCTGCAGCGCTACAACGCGCGTCTCTGTTTGGATGGTCAGGCCTTCGGCGAGGGATTTGCACAATCGATTCATGCCGCCGACGCCGCGCCAGCGCTGACGCGTCGTCGACGGGCTGTGTGCCGACTTGCTGGGTAGTACAGCGGTAGTTTTAACGAGTTTTTCGATCACGCCGTCGCGCTCCCAGTCCGGCAGTCGTCGCAGAAAACGCGGATCGCGTGCGGTGAGATACTGCGCGCCGTGATCGAATCGATAGTCATCTCGACGTCGGGTGGCGTTGCGACCGCCAGGGCCGCGACTCTTTTCAAAAACCTGAACGTCATGTTGATGTGCGGCGAGAATTGATGCGGCGTTCAAACCAGCGGTACCCGCCCCAATGACCGCAATGCGCAGCGCCATACCTTGTGGTCGCTGGATACGATCCGCATAGCGATCCATGTCGAGGCGTTTGGCGTGCGCACTGACGCTGCGACCACGAATGGTGCCTAATACCGGCTGCTCGGGTGTGAATGGTCGGTCAAACAAGCCGAGCGACCACAGCAAGCCACCGTAGGAGGATGGGTCGTTGCCATCCAGCGCATAGCGATGATTGAGGTCGGTCAGCGCGCGCAGACCATCGGCTGGCGTCGGTGTCCAGGCTACGATCGCCTTGGCCCAGGTCATCCGTAGGTTGTTGTGCAGCTCTCCATGCACGAGCAACGATTGCTGGCACAGGTTCCACAATGCGCTATGCGTTTTTGCCGCGGCGAGTGTCGACAAGCTGTAGTTGTATCGGCGCGTATCGTTCCGGTGCGCGTCCAGCGTTTCCTGTGCCCAGTTGGGCAAGGCCGACAGGCTGTCCGGGTCATCACAGTGGTAACAAAAATGGTGGGCGACCTCACGCCAGATCGTCAGTTCATCGAGGAACTTGTCGGCACCACCACCACCGAATGTGGTGGCTTCTTGTGCGATCCGAAACGGAGAGATCATGCCGTAGTGAAAGTAAGCGGAGAGGCGACTCACACTGTGTGGCCAGTCACGCGCCGCGTCGTTTCGGGTCTTGGCGTAGCCCTTCAGGCCATCACGTTTGAACACATCCCAGCGTCGATACCCGGCGGCGCTGCCGCCCGGTGTGTCGGCAATCGGTCCAACATCGTGGTCGATGTCGAGGTTTGCGATGGCCGACAACAATTGTTGGTCGTCCACCTGCGCGACGTCCAGGTGTTTAAACGGCAGGGCGATGGTTTGACTGGGCACCGGGCTGTCTTTCGCTATCCAGCCGGCGGGCAAGCGGTGCTGGTACTCCTGCTTGAACTTGTCACGGAAAGCGAACGCGCGCGATGGGGCTTTGTGACTGAGTGTCATCGGCACGATACACCTGCTGTCCACTCGAATCACGGCGCAAGACGCACGTGCCGCGAGGCTCGGCTGCCATTGTTTGAACGGCGCCACCGGCATGTTCTCAAACACGACAGCGCTCGCGCGTTCGATCAACGCTTGCAGCGGAGAAGACGCCGTCGGCTCACCCAGATAACAACCGTAGGCAATGCTGGCGGCGTGTAGCTCGCGAGCCACCTCTCGCGCACCTTGCAATATGAACAAATGGTGGCGGTCACTGTTGTAAGGATGCCGACCACCTAGCCCCTGATAGACCAATACCGGCACGGATAACCGGTCTGCGAGCACGATGGCGGCATCCAGGCTCGGGTTGTCATGCGCGCGCATCGAATGGTGCATCCAGTACAGTACGAATTCGCCGTCCTGGCGCGGTGGCTGGTCGTTCAGCGCTTCACTGCGCTCCGCCAATGTTGGCGGCAGTTGGTCCAGCATGGTGATCCTTAGTGGTTCTTAATGACTAACAATATCCGGATCTACAAACCTAGACAATCCGGGAAAGTCACCAATCGATATCAACAAAAACTCGACAGCGAAAGCGGCCGTGGTGCGGTGACGCTACACTGCCACTTTGGGTGGTGCGTGACTCCAATGACACAGCCGATCATCAATGTGGTGTGGTACAAGCGTGATCTGCGCGTGCAGGATCACGCGCCGCTGGTTGCCGCGGCCGATGAGGGTGCGGTGGTACCGTTGTATATCGTCGAGCCAGAGGTGCTCGGCGCGCCGGATATGGACGCGATGCACTACGCTTTTATCGCTGAGTGTCTGGCAGAGCTGCGCGACGACCTGACAGCCCTCGGCGCGCCGCTAATCGTGCGCGTGGGCGACCCGGTGGAAGTGTTCAATGCAATGCATCAGCAACAACCGTTGGCGCGTATTCTGGCCCATGAAGAAACGGGTAACGCGCTGACCTTCGCGAGAGACCTCCGTGTTGCCGATTGGGCGCGCGCGCACGGCGTCGGCTTTGATGAATGGCCGAACAATGGCGTCGTGCGTCGACTGGGTACACGTGATGGCTGGTCGTCAATCTGGAATCGGCGAATCAACGCGCCGCTGATCGATGCGCCGTCAGCGTTGCGTGCGACGTCGATCGCGCCAGGCCGGATACCCGACGTCGCGGAGTTAAGCCTGAAAGCTTTGCATCCGGCGGTAGCGACCCGCCGGCAGTCGCAAAGCGGCGGTGAATCGGCGGCGCACGAGACGTTGCGGAGTTTTCTCGATGAGCGCGGCCACGCTTATCAACGTGAGATCAGTGCACCCGCTAAAGCGCTGCGGTCGTGTTCCCGACTGAGTCCGTATCTCGCGTATGGCGCGCTGTCGATCCGGCAGGTCGTCGATGCCGCGCTGACGAGCGATCTGCCGAAGCGAGCATCGAGTGCGTTTGTTAGTCGCCTGCATTGGCACTGTCATTTCATTCAAAAGCTCGAATCGCAACCGTCCATTGAAACGCAGTGTTTTAATCCGTTGTACGAGTCGTTGCGCGGTGAGCCGGATGCCGCGCGTCTCAGCGCGTGGCAAAGCGGCAAGACGGGCTATCCGTTTGTCGATGCCTGTATTCGCGCCCTGCAAACGCAGGGCTGGATTAACTTCCGCATGCGGGCGATGTTGACGTCTTTCGCCGCATATGACCTCTGGCTGGACTGGCGCAGTTTTCGCGATTTCCTCGCGCGTCAATTTGTCGACTATGAGCCGGGTATTCATATTTCGCAATTGCAGATGCAGAGCGGTGTCACCGGTATCAACACACCGCGGATGTACAATCCGATCAAGCAGGGTTACGACCACGACCCACAGGGCGATTTCATTCGCTGCTGGGTGCCGGAATTGCGGTCGGTTCCGACGCTGTTTATCCACGAGCCATGGAAAATGTCACCGCTGGAAATTGCTGAGAGTGGCGTCAGGTTAGGAGAAATCTATCCGCTGCCGGTGGTGGACCACACTGAAGCCATTCGTGCTGCGCGAGCTGCTATTGGTGACGTTCGCCGATCGAGCGAACATCACGCAGCGGCGGCCTCGGTGTTCGACCAGCACGGCAGTCGTCGCGGCCGGCGCGATCGCGTCAGCCAGCGCCAGTACCGGGCACGTCGGAGTAGCGGACAAGATGCCGAGCGGTTCGATTCTCCCAGTGTGGCCGACAAGCAGCTATCGCTCTTTGAATGACATCTCTCGCTCGCGTAATCTTGACGCAATCAAATCGATAGGAGCTTGAGATGCGGCTCGTGAGTTTTCGTCAGGACCAGACAGCGAGCTACGGTGTCGTTACGGCCGCCGGTGTGATCGATGCCGGTCAGCGGCTACCGCAGTATGCCAGTCTCCGCGATGTTATTGCCGCCGACGCCATCGACTCCCTACGGAATCTGGCGCAGGATTTCGGCGCAGACTACGCCTTGGACGATATCGAGTTCTTGCCGGTTGTACCCAATCCCGACAAGATTTTTTGTGTCGGAATTAATTACCGACCTCACGTCGAAGAGACCGGGCGCGATATCCCGAAATATCCGGTGCTGTTTACGCGCTTTGCGGGCAGTCAGGTGGGGCACGAGCAGTCGATGGTCGTGCCGTCTCTGTCGCACCGATTGGACTATGAAGGTGAGCTCGCGGTGGTTATCGGTCGGGCTGGGCGACATATCCCGAAGCACGGTGCGCTGCACCATGTGGCGGGTTACGCGATTTTTAACGATGGTTCAGTCAGGGACTACCAGCGCCACTCATCGCAGTTCACGCCCGGCAAGAATTTCGCGCGTTCGGGTAGTTTTGGTCCGTGGTTAACGACGTCCGATGAAATCGGTGATCCGACCACGCTGGAACTGACGACGCGTCTGAACGGCGAGCGCATGCAACATGCATCCGTCGCCGATCTGATTTTCGATATTCCGTATCTCATCGCCTACATTTCATCGTTTTGCGACCTTCTGCCTGGCGACGTCATTGTCACCGGTACGCCCGGCGGTGTGGGCTATGTCCGCAAACCGCCGCGGTATCTGCAGGCCGGCGACACGGTCGAGGTCGATATCAGCGGTCTCGGTGTGCTGCGCAACTCCATCGTGGACGAGGTGAACGCGCTTGGCCAATAGCGATCGGACCGTTATCGGTTGGCGTGAATGGGCCGCGTTACCCGCATTGGGGGTTGCACGTATCAAGGTCAAGATCGATACCGGTGCGCGCACCTCGGCGTTGCATGCAACATCGATCGAACCATACGAAACGGACGGCGAACAGCGCGTCCGATTCCGTTTGCAACCTGGGCGAAAGGACACGACGATCATGCCGGTTCGCGACGCACGGGTTGTGGATACGCGGGACGTTACCAACTCGGGTGGTCAGGTTGAACAACGCTACGTGATCGAGACCGACATTGTATTGGGCGAGCAGCGCTGGCCGATCGAGATGACGCTCACATCGCGTGATACGATGAAATTCAAAATGTTACTCGGTCGCACCGCCATGCGCGGTCGTTTGATCGTCGATCCGCAACGTTCGTTTCTGACCGGCCGACGCTGATCGCGTCGGCATCACGTACTGGAGCCCCCATTGAGAATCGCGATTCTTTCTCGCAACAAGAACCTGTATTCAACACGCCGTCTCGTCGAAGCTTGCGAGTCACGCGACCACGAAGTGAGAGTGATCGACCACTTGCGTTGCTACATGAACATTGCGTCGCACAAGCCCGCTGTGCACTACAAGGGTGAGCCGTTGGCGCCGTTCGATGCCGTGATTCCGCGTATCGGCAGTTCTGTGACCTTTTATGGCACGGCTGTCGTTCGTCAGTTCGAGATGATGGGAACGTTCACGTTGAATGAGTCGGTCGCCATCAGTCGTTCGCGCGATAAACTTCGCTCGCTGCAATTGATGTCGAGGAAAGGCATCGGCATGCCGGTGACAGGCTTTGCACACTCCCCGGACGATACGTCGGACCTGTTAAACCTGACCGGGGGCGCACCGGTTGTGATCAAGCTGCTCGAAGGTACGCAGGGCGTTGGTGTCGTGCTTGCCGAAACCAGCAAGGCCGCTGCCAGTGTGATCGAGGCATTTCGTGGCATCAATGCGAACATTCTGGTCCAGGAGTTCATTAAGGAAGCGGGCGGTGCAGACATTCGATGTTTCGTTGTGGGCGGAAAAGTTGTCGCATCGATGAAACGGCAGGCCAAAGACGGTGAGTTTCGCTCCAACTTGCACCGCGGGGGGTCAGCGACGCTGATCCGGATTACGCCGGAAGAACGCAGCACGGTGGTGCGCGCGGCAAAAATCATGGGCCTGAATGTGGCGGGTGTCGATATTCTTCGTTCCAATCATGGGCCGGTCGTGATGGAAGTGAACTCCTCACCTGGCCTTGAGGGGATCGAAGAGGCGACCGGAAAAGATGTGGCTGGCATGATCATCGAGTTCATTGAAAAGAACGCACGTCCCGGTCGTACGCAAACGAAGGGTCGCGGCTAGCACGATGGCCCCTCAAAAAGATATCCGAATCGGCGACAGTGTGGTCAAGGCGGGTGAGCGGCGCGAAGTGCATCTGCCCGTTGCAGACTTATATACACATTCCGAGCTGTCGATGACCGTCGAGGTCGTCAACGGTAAGAAGCCTGGGCCCACGTTGCTCGTCTGTGGTGCGATTCATGGCGACGAGATCAATGGCACGGAGATCATCCGCCAACTGTTGCAGTCGTCGTCGCTCAAGCGGCTGCGCGGCGCGTTGATCGCTGTACCGGTGGTGAACGTTTTGGGGTTCCTGAACCTGTCTCGCTACTTGCCGGACCGGCGCGATTTGAACCGCTCGTTTCCAGGGTCCGCCAAAGGTTCTGCAGCGAGCCGCGTCGCACACATTTTTTGCCGCGAGTTGTTGTCGCAAGCGGACTGCGGTATCGATTTGCATACAGCTGCCGTGCATCGTAGCAACCTGCCACAGATCCGCGCGGACCTGAGCAACAATGATCTGGCAGAACTGGCGCGCGTTTTCGCAGCACCGGTGATTGTGAATGCCGAGAATCGGGATGGTTCGTTGCGTGGCTACGCCGCAGAGCTTGGCAAACCGCTACTCGTTTACGAAGCGGGCGAGGCACTGAGGTTTGATGAAGTGTCGATCCGCACTGGCATGCGCGGGGTGCAGCGCGTGATGCGCCATCTGGGGATGTTGCCGGGCCGGGCGCCGGCGAAGTTTGGAGAACCGGTGATTGCACACGACAGCGCGTGGGTGCGAGCAGCCCAGAGTGGAATGGTGATCCGACGGGCTGCGCTCGGCACACGCGTCAAGAAAGGCGATCTGATCGCAGAGATTTCCGACCCCTACGGCAGTGAGCAGGTGGTTGTCGAATCACCGCACGACGGGATCGTTATCGGCAGCACTCAACTGCCGCTTGTGCATGAAGGCGACGCGTTGTGTCATATCGCAACATTTGAGGCGACGTCCGCGGCGGAACAAACCGTCGCTGCGTTCCAGCAGCACCAGCGGCAATTCGGCTACAGCGAGTGAGTCGCTTCGATAACCGCTGGCCGAGCGGCAGACGTGCATGCCGTTCGACGGTCTAATTGCGTAACGCGAGGAAAGAGAAACGATGAACCCCTATGTCCGCGCTACTAGTCTGGCCCTTGTTGTGATGTTGTCGGCCTGCGCGTCGCGACCGGATGCTGTTACGGCCGTGGCAACGAATGCGACAACGGCAGCATTGGATCGCATCTGCGCACGTGACGGATTGCCCGTCGGCAGTGCTTGCCCGGATGGTGGTCCGTCGGCACCGCGCAACGCGGTGATCGAAGTGAATCCGGATGCTATCGCTATCGCGCAGTCATTAGACCAGCGCGGGTCGACCGGTCGCCTGCATGGCGTGCCGATTCTGTTGAAGGCCAACATTGAAACGGGCGACGCGATGACGACAACGGCAGGCGCGCATGCCATGGCGGGTTTCGTTGCGGATCGCGATGCGACGCTCGTCGCAAACCTGCGCGCGGCTGGTGCGGTTATTCTTGGCAAAACCAACCTGAGCGAGTGGGCAAACTTTCGCTCGAATGACTCGGTCAGTGGTTGGAGCGGTCTTGGCGGGCAGACGCACAATGCGATCGATCCCGCACGTAACCCGTGCGGCTCGTCGAGCGGCTCCGCCGTCGCGGTCGCTTTGGGCCTCGTCACGATGACGGTGGGCACGGAGACCGATGGATCTATTGTTTGCCCGGCAGCCATTAACGGCATTGTTGGTATCAAGCCGACATTGGGCCTTGTTAGTCGCGCGGGCATCATACCGCTGGCGCACAGCCAGGATACGGCGGGGCCGATGGCCGCAAACGTTGCAGACGCGGCGATGTTGTTGAGCGCGATGGCCGGAAACGATCCAGCGGATCCGGCGACTGACGAAATACCGTCGGGCATGCTGCCTTTGCGTTACGCGCTTGATGAAAACAACCTGCAGGGCAAGCGAATCGGCGTGTTGCGTAGTTTTTATGGCAGCGGCAAATACCCGGCCGTCGAAGCGGTATTCTCACGCACGCTGGAGGTGTTGTCGGCTGCAGGCGCAACGCTCGTTGATCCTCTAGCGATCGATACCGCCGACATGGGAGATGCCGAGTACACAGTGTTGCTATATGAGTTCAAGCATGACCTGAATACCTACTTGGCAGCACGCGGTGCGCCGGTTGACAGCCTGTCTGATGTCATCGCGTTCAATACGGCAAACGCCGCTTTGACGATGCCCCACTTCGGGCAGGATATCCTGATCGCTGCTGACGCGATGGGCAGTCTGGACGACACCGAGTATCGAACAGCGCTAGACACGTCTCGGCGTATTGCTCGTGAAGGCATCGACGCTGCCATGCAAGCGCATGGACTCGATGCGCTGGTTGTACCGACGAATGGGCCTGCGTGGCTCACCGATTATGAGAACGGCGATGCGTTTGAGGTTGGCAGTTCATCACTAGCGGCCGTGTCCGGCTATCCGTCGATTACGATCCCGGCAGGCAAAGATGGGGTATTGCCGCTTGGCGTTAGTTTGGTCGGCGGTCGCTGGCAGGATGCGGCGCTGATCGAAATGGCCTTTGCGCTCGAGCAAGCGCTGGCGAGGGCAATGCCATGATGGCGCCCGTGAGTGACGGCACTAGCCGCAGCGATCAGTCTCGCTCACGAATCGGCGAATAGTTCGTCCAGAAAGTGCACTGTCGCCTGCCAGGAGCGCTGGTCGGCAATCGCATCGTAGACCGTGCCGTTCGCGGGGTTGTCAGCGGCGGGCGACGTGAATGAATGCATGACGCCGCCATAAGCATGCAGTTGCCAATCCGCGTTGGCGGCCGATAGTTCTCGGCTCACTGCGAGCACGTCATCCGGCGTTGCCATCGGGTCGTCCCAGCCGTGCAACATTAAGATCTTGCTGGTGATACGTCCGACATCGAGGTTGGCCGGTGGTGTAAACAGGCCGTGAAAACTGACGGCGCCGCGGACGGGCGCACCGCAGCGGGCCATATCGAGCGCACACAGGCCGCCGAAGCAGTAGCCGATGATAGCGCAACGCGTTTCATCGACCTCGGGCTGAGCCTGTAAGGTTGCTAACGCCGCCAGCAAACGTGCTTGTAGTTCCGCTCGATCATCCAGCAACGGTTGCATGTTCGCCGCGTTTTCTTCGGGACTGGTGCCGAGCACACCGGCCCCATAGACATCCAGCGCAAAGCCTGCGTAACCCAGCGCAGCAAGCCGCTCGGCCACGAGGCCGTCTTGCGGCGAGCGCCCGGCCCAATTGGGTGCGATCAGAATGCCAGGCCGCCGCGTCGTATTGTCGGCGTCGACAGCCAGTTCGGCTCTGAGTGCCAGCTCGCCGTGTTGGTAATCGATCAGGCGGGATTGAATGTTCACGATGATGCTACTCCCCTCGTTTATCAGGCACGTCGACCGCGATCGGCTTGCACGACCGTAGACCCGGGGTTGGCCGCGCCGCCTGCAGCATGTACTATTCCGCTCCTAATCGGCGAGTGGCGCAGCCTGGTAGCGCACCTGTCTCGGGGTCAGGGGGTCGGAGGTTCGAATCCTCTCTCGCCGACCAATTTTTCCCCAACCGGACAACGCAAGCTTAAGAACGCCGCGAAATCGACAACGCAGCGATGGTGGTCAGCGCATCCTTATAGGGTGATCCCGGTAGGCCATCGATGGCGTTGATGGCATTGTCCACGGCTTCGTGCGCGCGCTCGCGCGTGTAATCCAGCGCACCTGTGGCACGAATTGCAGCGCCGATCTGGTCGAGTCGCTCAACACCGCCATTGACGATGGCATCGCGAATCATCGTGCGTTGTTCTTCGTTGCCCTCGCGAATGGCATAGATGAGCGGTAGTGTCGGTTTGCCCTCCGCAAGGTCATCGCCCAGGTTTTTGCCAAGCTCTTCGGCGCTCGCGTCATAGTCGAGCAGGTCGTCGATTAGCTGGAACGCCATACCTAACTCACGGCCGTATTCACGCAGCGCGGCCAGGGTGGCTTCCGATTGGTTGGTAATGACACCGGCGATCTCCGCGCCAGCCTCAAACAGACGTGCCGTCTTACGGTAGATGACCTGGCGGTATTGATCTTCGCTGGTGTCTGGCTCACGCACATTCATGAGCTGCATCACTTCGCCGGCAGCGATGGTATTGGTCGCATCGGCAAGAATGCGCATGACGCGCATATCGTCGATATCCACCATCATCTGGAACGCTCGCGAGTACAGAAAATCGCCGACCAACACGCTCGCCTGATTGCCGAATACAGCGTTGGCAGTGGCACGACCCCGTCGGCGGTCGGAACTATCCACGACATCGTCGTGTAAAAGAGTTGCGGTGTGGATATATTCGACGATTGCCGCCGCCTGTACCGCGTCATTGCGCTGGCCCGGCTGATAATGCATGGCCCGAGCAGCGAGCAGTACGATCAACGGTCGCAGCCGTTTGCCTCCTGCGGTCACGATATACGAGGCGACATCGGACACTAGCGGGACGTCGCTCGCGAGACTTTTGGCGATCAACGCATCGAGTGACTTGAGGTCGTCAGAACAGAGCTCGCGGATATCATCGATCGACGACAATGCGAAACTTTCAGAGGCTGCGTGCATCTGTGAATAATGCCTTAAATTCGCGCATTTATCGACCATACCGGGACCTTTGCGAGCAGTAATCGACAAAGGGTCGACGCGTCTGCTGGAGGTGTGGTTGCGTGCCGCGATACGAGGCAAAAAAATGCAGCCTCTGATTGACGCATGCGACTGATCCGCTTACAATTCGCGGTCTTTTGATCACGGGCGGTCTGCTCGTCGACGCTGTAGTACACGGCTCGATTGGTAACCGGACTGCGGCCAGCGACGCCAAAATGCGCGCAGTAATGCCGATCGATGTGATTTAACTTATTGATTTTAAAGATCGCGGAGCCTTCCAGAAGCGCTCACGCGGATGTGGAGCAGACAACATGTATGCGGTTTTTCGTAGTGGTGGTAAACAGTATCGCGCCAGCAAGGGTGCCAAGCTGAAGATTGAGAAGCTGGATGCCGAGCAGGGCGCCGCTGTCGAGTTCGATCAAGTCTTGCTGGTCGGGGATGGCGCTAACGTCAAAGTCGGGTCACCGCTCGTTAAAGGTGGCAAGGTCAAAGCGAAGGTCATCGAAACGGCCAAGTCCAAGAAAGTGACGGTGATTAAGTTCAAGCGTCGTCAGAACTACATGCGTACCAAGGGCCACCGTCAGTGGTACACCGAGGTCGAAGTGACCGGCATCACCGGTGCGCCGCGAGCCAAGAAAGCAGCGGACACGGGCGGCGAAGAAGAGTAATTCCGGGGCCACCGTACCTGCGGTGGCGCTAACAGATTCAGATTGAGGTAAGACACGATGGCACATAAGAAAGCAGGCGGCAGTACTAAGAACGGTCGCGATTCGGAGTCTAAACGACTTGGCGTCAAGCGCTATGGCGGCGAAGTCGTCGATGCGGGCAATATCATCGTTCGTCAGCGTGGTTCGCATTTCCATCCCGGCGTCAATGTTGGCATGGGCCGTGACTACACCCTGTTCGCAAAAGCGGCGGGTCGCGTTGAGTTTCAAACGCGCGGGCCGAAGAATCGCAAGCACGTGAACATCGTCACCGACTAAGTGCCCGGTCGTTTGCCGTCCCGCTGGGACGCGCCGAAAAGCCCCGCCTGGTTGCGGGGTTTTTTGTGCCCGTCGCGATACGGCGCTAGGCTAGTGATGATGAGACTGAAGCTAACACCATGAAGTTTGTTGATGAAGCCACAATGCGGGTGCAAGCGGGCAACGGCGGTGCCGGTGCGCTGAGCTTCCGTCGTGAGAAGTACATTCCGCGTGGTGGGCCAGACGGTGGTGATGGCGGTGATGGTGGAGACGTGATCCTTGTCGCCGACAAATCGATCAATACGTTGATCGATTTCCGTGTCCGACGAAAATTCCGTGCCGAGAACGGGGCGCCCGGCGCTGGTCGCAATTGCACCGGCGCGTCAGGCGGCGATTTACGAATCAATGTCCCTGTCGGCACGTTGATTGTCGATGTTGATACGCGCGAGCTTATCGGGGATTTGCGCGAGGCAGACCAAGAGCTTCGCGTTGCTGCTGGTGGCGAAGGCGGTCTTGGTAACGCGCGCTTCAAAAGTAGCGTCAATCGTGCGCCGCGCAAGACGACGCCGGGTACCGAGGGCGAGTCACGACATTTGCATCTGGAGTTGAAGCTGTTGGCGGACATCGGTTTACTCGGTATGCCGAATGCCGGCAAGTCGACGCTCATTCGTGCGATGAGCGCCGCGCGGCCGAAAGTCGCGGACTACCCGTTTACGACCTTGCACCCCAATCTTGGTGTCGTGTCCGTGGGCAGTGCGCAGAGTTTTGTCATGGCCGATATTCCTGGATTGATCCCAGGGGCAGCCGATGGCGCGGGGCTCGGCATACGCTTTCTGAAGCATGTCCAGCGCACCCGTCTGTTGTTGCATCTTGTCGATATTGCGCCACCCGAAGGTAGCGAACCGCCGGCGCAGGCCGTCACGAGCATCGCAGAAGAACTGCAAAAGTTTGATAGTGAGCTGGCGAGCCGGCCGCGTTGGCTGGTGATCAACAAGTGTGATTTGTTGGACGATGCGGCTCGCGCAGAACATCGAGCGGCGTTGGTCGATTCATTGGCGTGGTATGCGCCAGTGTTCGAAGTCAGCGCGGCGACAGGTGAGGGTTGCGAGGCACTGGCAGGCGCGATTATGGCGTGGCTAGATAGTCAGGCGGCTGACGCTGAGGCTGCAACCGCGTTTGAGCCCGTCGAAGAATTGCCAGAAACACGCGAAGCGGCAGGGCTGCCTGGTCTGCCGGATATTGACTGACCGCCGAAGGCGGACATAAAAAAGCCGGCGCTGGGCCGGCTTCTTCAGGCGTTGGGCCAGGCGTCTAACCTGCCATCGCTACGACCATCTTGTTCAGACGGCTCTTGTGGCGTGCTGCCTTATTCTTGTGAATGATGCCTTTGGAAACCATCGTATCGATGACTGGCACCGCTGCCTTGTAGCTGGCAGTCGCAGCGTCCTTGTCGCCTGTCTCCACGTCAGTGATGACGCGCTTGATGTAAGTACGCATACGAGAGCGCTGTGCCATATTGGCAAGGCGACGCTTCTCTGATGTGCGCGCGCGCTTCTGCGCTGATTTAATATTTGCCACGGCTCAAATGCTCCGAAGGGTTGTGTCCAGCACGAAAAAGGCGATGCGCGCGAGGCGTGCAGCGGACTTAACGCACTGAAATAAAATAAAATAAGACTGTTGCTGACCGCGAGATGCGAGTGATCGCCGAGTCGGTGTGATGCCGAGCGACTGTCGTCTGCGGTGACAGAACATCAATCAGCCGGCAATTATGCGTATGCGTTGCTGGCCTGTCAATCGTGAAAAAGCCGTGAGGCATCAGCAAAACCTGTGTTTGCGGGTGCTATCGGTTACACTGGCGCCGCCCCACGGGCATATCATCCGCAGCCTGAAATCTGACGTAGTGCCCAACCAAGACCCGACGACCAAGCCAGTAGATGCCGCGGACCGGACTCGTCCGCTCTCAGGTCGATCGCTGTTGAAGTCGACGAGCGTCGTCGGCGCCATGACAATGATCTCGCGGGTCCTCGGCCTGGTCCGTGATGTCGTGTTCGCGCGATTGTTTGGTGCCGATTGGCTGATGGACGCGTTCAACGCGGCCAACAAGATCCCGAACATGCTCAGGCGCTTTTTCGCGGAAGGCGCATTCTCTCAGGCTTTTGTGCCGGTCCTCAACGAGGTCCGCGAACGCGATGGGCACACGGCGGTCCGACAGCTCAATGACGCCGTGGCCGGCACGCTTGGCGCGTGCTTGTTTGTGGTCACATTGATCGGCGTCATCGCGGCACCGCTTCTCATCATTGTTTTTGCGCCGGGCTTTCTACGAGATGAGGCGACGATTGATCTGGCAGCGCTGATGCTGCGCTTCACGTTCCCGTACCTGTTGTTCATTTCGCTCACTGCGATGGCGGCTGGCATTCTGAATACCTACGGACGCTTCGCCGTACCCGCCGTGACGCCCGTCATCTTGAACATCGTGCTGATCAGTTTCGCGATATTTGTATCACCCTATTTTGACCGGCCAACCTTTGCTTTGGCGCTGGCGGTATTGGTGGCGGGCATCGCTCAGCTCGCGTTCCAGCTACCCTTTCTGTATCGCCTGCGCTTGCTACCACGACCGCGCTGGGCATGGCGCGACTCCCAGGTGCGTAAGATCTTTCGTTTGATGTTGCCCGCGATCTTTGGCTCGTCGATCGTGCAAATCAACCTGATGATCGACAACATCATCGCCTCATTGCTGGGCGAGAGCCGCATAACCTGGTTGTATTATTCCGACCGACTCATGGAGTTTCCGCTCGGTGTGTTCGGCATCGCGCTCGCCACCGTCGTGCTGCCCAGTTTATCGCGCAGCTTCGGTGCCGGCGATCAGCATGGTTTTGGCGCCACGCTCGACTGGTCGATGCGTTTGGTGTTGTTGATTGCGGCACCCGCCGCGCTCGGCTTAGCGGTACTCGCCGGACCGTTAATGGTGACACTGTTTTTTGGCGGTGCGTTTACCGAACTCGATGTGGTGATGACCCGCGCGAGTCTATGGGCGTTTTCGGGTGGCTTACTGGCTTTCATTACGATCAAGATCCTGGCGCCGGGTTTTTTCTCGCGGCAGGATACGCGGACACCGATGCGGATCGCACTGGTCGCGTTGGCTGTGAATCTAACAATGAACCTGCTGTTGGTCTGGTTGTTTGTTCGTTTCGAGATCATGGCAACACACGCGGCGCTGGCTGCGGCGACAACGATTTCGGCTTTCGTGAACGCGAGTTTATTGCTGCGTGGTTTGTCCCGTGACGGGGTGACACGCTGGCAATCGGGTTGGTTGCTGCTGGCGCTTAGAATTGTTGTCGCACTGGTGGCACTCGCCGCATTTTTGCTCTGGCTGAGCCCACCGCTGGCATGGTGGCTGCAAGCGACCGTCATCGATCGCATCGGCTTGCTGTTACAACTTGTCGGTGGCGGTGTGATTCTGTATTTTGCCGCGCTGGCAGCGATGGGGCTTCGACCCATGGATTTCAAACTCGCCGCGGTTGCGGATACGGCCGAATAATATGTGGTGCTTACGCTATCCGCAGTCCCTGAAGACGCGTATTGGACCCGACGGCTGCGTGGCAACGATTGGCGCTTATGATGGCATCCATATCGGCCATCAGGCGTTATTGTCGCGCACTCGCAAGCTCGCCGACCAGCTGGGATTACCCGCTGTCGTAATGAGTTTCGAGCCGCTGCCCAAAGAGTTTTTTCTAAAGGATAGCGCACCTGCCAGGATCACCCGCTTCGCCGAGCGTGCGAGACTGTTGCGGTCCGCGGGCATGGATGGGTTTTTCTGTGTGCGCTTCGACGAGCGCTTGTCCGGCATTACGCCCGATGACTTTATTCGTGTGTATCTGCACGAGGGGCTCAACGTTCGCCATCTCGTGATCGGGGATGATTTCCGGTTTGGCCATCGTGCGAGCGGCGGTGTCGCTGAACTTCTCGCGGCGGGTGAGCGCGATGGGTTCGTTGTGACCCAGCTGGGCAGTATCGACTGCGGGGAGCTTCGCGCGTCTAGTACACGCGTGCGCGCAGTGCTGGCGAAGGGCGACCTGCGGGCGGCAGGCGCACTGCTTGGCCGGCCGTTCATGCTGTCCGGTCGGGTCGTACATGGTCAGCAACTCGGTCGGACGCTGGGCTTTCCTACCGCGAACATCCGGCTGAAACGTCGTGTCAGTCCGGTGAGCGGGGTCTTTGCTGTGCGCGTCGCTGGCATCGCCGATGCGCCTATGCCGGGTGTTGCGAGTATCGGTACGCGTCCGACGGTCAACGGCGCGGGTGTGCTGCTTGAGGTCTTCGTGTTTGACTTCAACGGCGACCTGTATGGGAAAATGCTCGACGTCGAGTTGGTCGCGAAGTTGCGCGACGAAGAGAAATTCGATTCTTTAGACGAAATGACCGTGCAGATGCACCGTGATCTGGCGAACGCGCGCGAGTTGCTCATTGGTGGATCGCTTGCTAGCGGACTGCCAAGTCGTGGCGACGACACGTCGGCACAGGTAGACTGAGCGAATGCAAGAAGACTCGAAGAAAAGCGCGCCGCTCGCCAAGCCGAAACCGGATACGTCGAGCGCCTGGTTGTGGTTGTCACTGATCGTTATCGCTGCTGACCAATTGACCAAATGGCTGATCGTCCAGAATTTTGATGTCTACGACAGTATCCGGATCAATGAGTTTCTGAATATCGCGCGTCACCACAATACGGGCGCCGCTTTCAGTTTCCTGAGTGATCAGGGTGGTTGGCAACGCTGGCTTTTCGTCGGACTGGCGTCAGTGGTAAGTGTCGCTATCGTTATCTGGCTGCGAAAACTGCCACGCCGCGGCTATCGGTGGCTGGCGTTTGCTTTGGCGTTGATCCTGGGCGGCGCGATCGGCAACGTGATGGATCGCGTTCACTTTCACTATGTCATCGACTTTATCCAGGTGCATTGGAAAGACGCTTATTTTCCGACGTTCAATGTTGCCGACATTGCGATCAGCATCGGCGCGTTTGTTTTGATCCTCGATAGTTTTTTCGGTAGCGGCAAACAGCAGAAGCCCAGCGCAGAACCGGCAGCCAACGTGGGCGAAGACTAGCGCCCCCAGCAGCGCTCGGCGGGGTGGGGGGCTGAGACGCGCGTGAACAGCTGGTCGATTTCAAACCAAAGGCACCGTTGCGCTTCTCGGTCGGCGATGAGACGCGTCGCGCGCAGGCGAAAACCGTCCCTGTCGCTACGGCTCACCTGAATCTGATAACGACCGCTTGGGGTCATGCCGTCTGTTGGCATATTCAGTTCCGCCATAGTTCGAGCGTAGCGACCATGGCGCACGAAGAATCGTGTTTGATCACTTTGCAGTTTCATCAACAAGACACGCGCCTCGCTGCGTTGTTGACGCTGCAGGTATTGCTGGTATCCGGGAATCGCGATTGCGGCAAGCGTTGCCGCAATCGTTATGGCTATTAGGAGTTCGATCAGCGTGAAACCCGAAACATTCATGCGCCTCCCGCGTGTTATCGCGTGCGTTCCCATTAGTGCCAGCCTGTCGTCCAGCGGAGCGTCCCAAGACGTTCTTCCAGGGCTGAGTCCGACGGCATCAGGACGCCAGTTTGCTGCGACGCGCTCGCGAGCTGCATCAGGTAAACCCCACGTGTGCTTGCCGCGCCTCGGCGACTGGATGCGTGTGTCGCCAGCACAAATACGTGCATCGTGATGTCTTGATCGCGATCGGCATCAAAAGTCGGGTGTGCGATCGTTGCGGTTCGGCCCAGATAACGAATGGTCGTCTCCACCAAAATGTCATGGGGGAGTTGTGTCCGAATTCGCCGCTCGTTGCCGCCGATCGTAAGCGTTGCGGTATGTGCTTGTTCGCTGAGCGTGCGCTCCGCCGCTGCTAACGTCATGGCCTGTTGCTGATAACTGTGGCCCATCGCCACCGAAACGGTGGCCGAGCGCAGGCTGACGGACGCCAGCATCGCCGTCATCGTGATCAGCAGACTCGCAGTCACGGCGACCGTACCGCGTTGCTTGTTGGGGATCATCATCCTGATCGCCTCCAGTTTTTCAGGGCGACCGTCGTCGTCACATGGACACGCAGAAAGTTGTCGGCGGGTGCCTGCCATTCGGTATCACCCAGCCAAAAGCGTTGTGATTCGATGGCCCGTTGCATGGGTGCCGCTGCTCTTACGATTAAGCTCACTTCGAGTGCCGCGACAGGGAACTCCGGTGCGCCGTCGCTGCGGCGCGCGGCTAGACGCGTATCGTCAGACTCGACCCAGCTATCGGCTTGACCATCGTTGTTGGTATCAATCGCGGCCCTGAGGCGCCAGTATTCAACGCCGACCGCCACCTCTTCATCGACGTAGGCGGGTTGACCCGCGCGCCGGCGCAGCGTGAGTCTTCGCAACACTGGTTGTTCGCTGAACAAACTGGAGGCAGGTGCAATGTAGTAGCCCATCACTTGCAGGTCATGACGTTGCCCTGGGGTCGCCTGTTCGGCGTGAGTGGTTTGTCCGCCAGCCGGGGTTAACCAGAGTTGTACCCGATCGGCGTGCGCTTCAGTCGCTTCCGTGCTCGCATAGCGCAAAACCAGGGCCGGACTATCGCCACGCGCTGTGACGCCGCATTGCCACTGGTCGGCATGGGTCGTGATGGTCGCAGCTTGCATCAGATCCAGCGTGAAGCGGGGCGCGCAACGCGAAGGCACCGCAATGCCCATTGGATTAGCGACGGCTATCGTGCTGGCGCCGTCGATGTGCGTTGCCGATGATGCCATGCCCCAGTGTCCTGCCAGAGTGATATCGCGGCGCAAAAACCGAATCGCTGCGCTCGCGTGATCTTGAAGTTCGGCGAGCGCTTCGCTGTCAGCGAATTGTCGCGAATGCAGTACCAGCACCTGTGACAATGCCCCCAGCAACAGCAGCCCAATGGTCATGCTGATCAGCAGCTCGACGATCGTGAGACCGGCAACGCGACGCCTAGTCATTACCGACCTCCATCGACCAATGATCACGCGTCAACGAGACTGGGTCTTGCCAACTCACAGCAATGCGGTGCTGTACGGTCCCCGTTCGTCGCAGCGTGATATGGCCGTTCGGGAGCATGTGCGCCGCGCGTTGTTGCCATTGGCGAAGGGTACTTAGCCGCCACGCCTGTGCGTCGCAGGCAGCTTGCTCGCCATCGCGACAGCGTTGTTGGATCGTCGGGTTTAGCGAATTGGCCGCTACGAGCGCGCCGTGCAGACCCAGCGCGAGCTCACTGGCGCGGGCCAACTGTTGCCCAAAACTATGTTGCCGGAAGCTATGCTCAAAGAGTTTGAAATTACCGGCAATGCCGACGGCGACGAGCACCATCGCGACGGTGATTTCGATCAGCGTGAAGCCGCCCTGATTGTTGCGCCTGGTTACGGGCATACCAGACTGCCAGTATCCGTGTCGCCGGTGACCAGCCGGGTTCGTCCGGTCGGGCTGATCACAAGCTGTGTCGGCGGTTGGTCGGGACGATCGCCGCATACCAGAAGGCGACCGTTGCTGGCGCGCTGCAAGTCACCGCTGAAGCGCAACGTGCGCCGATTGCTGACGATACGAATGCGGTCATGCGACTGATGCCGGCTGATGAGGCGCTCGTGCGGGTCCTTTTGTGCGGGCCGGTCATCGTCGAGATTGATGAACACCATCCAGCCTTGGCTCCAGTCGGCGTCGTTGTCGCAGCGCAGACCATCGGCGGTGGGGCAGGCGACGACAACCTGCCGTCGGAGCACTGCGGTCTGCCGTGCGAGGCCGAGGTGTTGCCACAACAAGTGACTCTCAGCGCGTACCCGCTGGTTGCCGAGCCAGTCCGACATGGCGGGTACACCTACGGTGGAGACGATCGCCGTGATCGCGAGTGCAATGATCAGCTCGAGCAGCGTGAAACCGGACGTATTGGCTGGTGCGTTATCCATGGGGCCAGATTAGCGCTGCGGTGCTGGCCAAGCGTGCCCGAAAACGAGGGGATTCGCGGCGTTACGCTATGGATCACAGACGGCCTGCTGTGTGAAATGGGTATTTGTCGCCCGGGCAGGTTTTGCCTATAATGCGCCGCCCGAGCAGCAAATGCCGATGTAGCTCAGTTGGTAGAGCAACGCATTCGTAATGCGTAGGTCCGCAGTTCGAATCTGCGCATCGGCACCATTCTTTATCTATTGAATCAATAGATTGCACCTTCTTGTAGCATTCCAGGAACTGAATTGAGATGCTCGTGTGCCCCTTTTTGTGCCTCTAGAATGCGTAGGCTTCGCGGCTAACGCTTTTTATGTGGCTTCAATCGGGCGATTGAAAACCGAATGGGAGTAACGCTGCTATGTTGGTTCGGCTACCAGCTCGTAAGCCTCATATATTTTTTCGGACACGTTCGAATTGTCAATGAACCGTCTAAAATCGTCTGAGATTCTTGGGTCATTAACTACGGCATCCCAAAAATAACGTGCAACTGGCGCAACGAACTTCGGGGACTTCGTCACAAGTAAGTTTTGAAAGACTGGTAAGTCAAAGGAATATGGTCTTAGCTCGGCCCCTCTAGGCGCGAAACCCATCGACCACATATCGTAAGCAGGCAATAATCTGAATACGCTACCGTCAATCGCAAGACTAAGGTTCCCCAAATGCATATCGGTGTTGTTAATCATGCGACCGAAAACCCACAGTTGCTCGGTGTCAAAAACGTGCTGCCAAGATACTAAGTCTTGGGCAAAGAGGGTATTCATGATTAGTGGCCAGTGTTGGCCTCTACCGACGAATTCCGCGTCCACGCTAGAGAGGGATATCATTGACAGTCTGCCGTACTGCCCGTTCCTATCAAACCTGACGGACTCTAGGAATATTCTCCCATCGTCTTCAATCAACCTGGTTTCTGCAACTGGCCATTCAAAGTGTTTTGCTGTTTGAGATGCATAGTGCTCGGTGATAAGAATATCGCGCCATCGGCTGGATAAAGGGTCTTCTCCTTGTGGCGAAAATTTGACGATTACGTGCGCAGATTTTTCTTTGCAATAGGCAGTGAATTTCGGCTGCTCACCGCCTGCTGACGAACCTGGTATTTGGCCGTCTAGGACTCCGTTGGCGAGATCCGGGTAGTCATTGGCAGTTGCCGTTAACTGTTGTTGTCGCATTCGCAAATGCGCTTGCTCACCAAACTTCAAGTTTCCTGGTAGGTCATCTCCATTCGACACCAGATACCTTCCGATATGGCTCGTTGACCATCTTTCCGGATCGTTTGGAAACTCGTCCGATTTCTTCGCCATCTCTATAGCAATTTGTCTACCGATGAAACCTTGCGGTCTTAAGTCCTGCAGAAAGTATGGTAAATCATCAAATAGTCCTGTCTTATCGACGCCGAGAAACAACTCTGGCATCCCTGTGGCAGGTTCCAGGAAAAACTGTCCATTTGACAAGGGTCGTATCGTCCCGGCCATGCTGTTGTTGCCATATGCATCAACTATATACAAGGGGAGCTTATCGTCTCCGCCAAATGCGCTTCGCGTGAAAGCATATATTGGTGACCGTCCATTCGGGATCTTGATAACTGAGTCGGCAAGAATCTTTAGATGTCTTGCGACGGTTGCTTGCGACAAGCCAGTTGTTGCCTGAAGCTCCTTGGATGTAGCAGGTCCTTGAGATAAAGCATCAACAATTTTTTGCGTCATAAAAAGGGTCATCCAGAACTGGAACTATGAATAACGTTAATCAACGAAAGACCAATTATATAGCAAAAAAAACAATGTGTTAGAAAACTTGAGTATAGAAAATGAGTAGGATCGCGAATAGCTTTGTAAGTAAATAACCGAATTGGCTTTAGCTGCAACTGTTCAGCTTTGTGAATTCTTTTGCGATTAACTCACGTTTTCAT
>JBCCBP010000013.1:0-76754 GCA_039033995.1 Pseudomonadota bacterium
CAGCACCGCAACAAGGAGGAAGCTATGCGTATGCTCTCATGGATTTGCTTATGCCAGTCCGGCGCCATCATCCTGTTACTGCTCCAACTGGCTCAACCGGCCGGTTCGGAAACGGTACAGCGTGAGGTAGCAGCACAACCGATACAAAGCGCTGCAAGCACTGTCAGCGAGACTGAGGTTCAAGCGTGGATTCGTGCGGCTGTGCAGGCTGCGGTGACGGAGCGGCCGGAGGCTCGCCCAGCCGTGCAGGTTGAAATATCTGATGAGGCGCCGTCCCTCGACGCGCTGCATGATGAAGTCTTGGCCGAGTTGCAAGTATTGCAATCACAGGCCTATGCCAGCGCGGCCGATATGGAAGCGCTGCAAGCGAAGATCGCGCGTTTACCCAAGACAAAGCGGCATAACGCTATGAATGCGCTGACCCAGGCGATGAACGATGGCCGCATCACCGGCCAGCTCTACTAACGGCGTGCGCTGAAAACGATATGGAGAATCTGATGACACGAAAATGGATAGTGATTTTGATGGCGTTATTGGTGAGCGGTTTCGCGATGGCAGGGCAGTACGCGCCACAGCCGCTGACACTCGACCTGGTCAACCGCACAGCGGCTGGCGATTTGGTAACCGTTCGGTTTTCAGCCAATGAAACGGAGTACATCGGCTGCGGTATTCGCGCGTTCGATGACGGCGCGGGTGGTGCGACATGGTTCGGCTTTTGCCAGGCGCGCAATGAGAAAGAGGAAGTCGGATTTTGTAACACAGCCAATGCGGAGCTGCTGAGCGCCATTATGGCGACGGCGGATTTCTCCTACGTCACATTCAGCTGGAACGAAGCCGGGGAGTGCACACGTATCGGCTACTCGACACAGTCATTCTATATACCTAAGCCGCTGATGCCCTAAGCGGTGACGGTGCTCGCATGGCCTGTCCGCAGGCCATGCGAGTTTTCCGCACTCAGCGCTCAGTCGGGGATAGGTCGTCGGCGGTCCCCCCGCGTTGGCGATGTCGCATTGCCAGTGCGGTTTCTGTCCACTCGATACGTCGCGTGCTCAGCATGACAATCGCCAGCAACATGAACAGCAGCAGGCTACCCATCAGCAATGCGGCGTCTTCCGAACGCAGGATCAAGAACAACATGCCGTAAAGCACGGCAATAGCACCCGCATACACAGCGGCGAGCTTGCGGGACGCTAGTACAGCCGTTAGGTATGAGCCGATCAGTGCACAACAGGCGGATGTCGCCAGAGCGTATGCGACATTAAACCCAATGTGTTCTGCGAGCGAAATCAGTAACAGATAGAACATCGCCAGCGTCGCACCGACTAACGTGTAGTGCACCGGGTGTAGTCGCTTGCTGGTCAGCGTTTCAGTCAGAAAAAATGCCACGAACGTCAGTAACACGAACAAGATGCCATACTTGGTGGCACGGTCCGCGCGCGTGTAGAGATCAACAGACTCGATCAGATCGACACCGAGCAGCAGGCTCTCGAAATCGCCGCATTCATTGATATCGCATCGCGCCAAAAACTCGTTGGCGTCGGTGCTGAATGCGGAGACGCGCCAGCTCGCGTCAAAGCCATCGCTGCTGATTTCGCGAGTCGTTGGCAGAAATCGACCGTTGAATTTCGGATGTGGCCAGTCGGCGGTGACATGTATCGACGCGTCTTGCGCAATAGGCGCAATGTGTACACGCTGACTGCCCCGTACCGCCAGCGATAGTTCAAACGGCAGCGGTTGATCAAGGTCGATATTGGTTAGCGGGGCATGGATGCCCGTGCCCAATGACGCGAGTCGCGTGCCGGGCTCGAAAGACTGTGATTCGGATTGCATGACTAACCGCGGATCGGCACCGATGCCACGTGTATCGGCCAGACCGAGCACCAGCCGTGGCTGCCCCCAGGTGAGTTCCCCACGATCCGATTGGATCGCTGTCTTCAGGTTGGGTGGGGCAAACCGTCCAGTGATCTTAAAGTTGCTGTGATAGACCGGCACCGAATAAATGCCGCGACGGCGGAGCTCGGTCGCAATCGTGGCATCGACATCGAGTGCGGCCGGCATGAATGTCTTGTGACCAACCCGCGTCTTTTTGACGCTCACATAAGTGTTTTTGCGCTTGTCCCAGATAGTCTCTTCATAGTTTTCTGTGAACGGTATGACCAGTATTGGCGTAACAACGCGTTGTGGACCGGTCCAGCTGGCAGCAATGTCATACACCGCGCTTTGCAGATAAAGATCTCGCTCGGTAATGACACCACGAACCATCGACAAGGGCACCAGAAATACCAGCGTGAGCAACGTGATCGTTCCAAAGCGGATGAATAGCGGGTTACGCAACATGACAGACTCCTCGAAGCACGCGATGAGTCTGGCGTTCAATCGTGGCGATGCACGCTATAGAAAATGATCAATTGTGGCGGGCGGCACCGACGAGCGGTAAGGGCATCAACAAGACTCAGCGCTGTAGTCACCCTGGACAATGTAGACGCAACCGTCGGACGCTCGCCCAACACTCGTGCGCGGTTTGCCGCCAATCCACGGCATGTAGACGGAACCCGTATTGCCACCACGCTGTCGCGCCTGCTGCATCGCTTGCACTACGTTGAAGATCGGTGGGCCACCAACATAACCGCCAACTCCCTGGGCGTTCATCCAGAAGCGTCCCGGCAGCACTTGCCCGAACAGACTCTGGTAGAAGCGATACTCCAGCGGATGGATTTCTCGCCCATTGATAAACACACCGGTCATGCGGCCGTGTCCGCCGCCGGATGCTTTGGGAGACAGTGCGCCGCCGACTCGTAGCCCGGCGTGCAACTGGCCTTCTGGCGGGCCGTTGCGTTTGCCATACAAGCCGGACAGGCTGTCGTACCAGTAGTCGCCGGGTACAACGGTGCCATAGAGCTGCCGGAGCTGCATGACATCCTGTTTCGACAGCGTCTCTCCATTCACGATGACGGGTGGCGCTGAGGCTTCGGCCCGGGAATCATCGCCGAGGGCGATGGCGGGTAAAGCCAGTAACAACAGCGCGGCGATATTCAGATAGTGACGCATAATGGGTTCCTTGCATTCCCAACGTCTGGTCACTCTGCGGCAATCGCGTCCGCGGCATTGACACCAAATCTGGTGACACGGATCAGTTGGGTTTGACGCGGAATAGCAGGGAGTACATTACGGGAACTACCAGCAAGGTCAGCATGGTGGCGAACAAAAGCCCAAAGATCAAAGTGATCGCCATCGGCTTAAACATCGCCGTCCCGCCCCACCAAAGTGGCATCATCCCGAGCACCGTTGTAGCGGTGGTTAGCAGAATCGGGCGTAGTCGTTGCAGACACGCATCGACGACTGCCTGATAGGGTGGTTTATTCAACTCGTCGGTTTCAATCTTGATGCGGTCGATCAATACGATCGCGTTGTTGATGATGATGCCGGACAGCGCGATGATACCGAGGAACGTGAAGAAGCCCATAGTCGACCGGGCGATTAGTAGTCCAATGGCCACGCCGACGATACCGAGTGGGATGGTAAGCAGAATAATGATCGGCCGCCGAATCGAGTTGAACTGGAACACGAGCAGGAGAATGATGATCATGCCGGCTAGCGGTAGCTTGGCGACAATTGAGGCATTCGCGTCACTGGAGGTCTCGGATTCTCCGCCAATCTCGTACGCGTAACCCGGTGGCCATGTCGCAGCAGTTTCGGCCAGCCACGGAATGAACGCGTTGTTGACGTCGGTCGCCGTAAAGCCATCATTGAGTTGTGCCTTGAGCGCAAGTGTGCGCTCACGATCTCGTCGCTCTATCAGCCCGGGTTCGAAAGTCAGCTTGATATCCGCAACCTGTTTCAGTGGTACGGACGCGCCAGTCGATTGCGAGTACACGCTCAGACCATCCAGTTTGCTGATGTCCTGCCGGTCAGATGCCACCGAACGCAGTGTGACCGGGATAAGCTGATCGTCCTCTCTGTACTGGGTTAACTCGATACCGGACAAACCGGTACGCAATGAGTAAGCAACGTCGCTGCTGGTAACGCCCGACCGAAGTGCACGGTCCTGATCAATTTCCACGACCAATTTCTTGGTTTGTAGTCCCCACGTGTTCTTGACGGCGAGAATACCCGCTTGATCATACAAACCTGACGTCACTTGGCTCGCAATGGTGTAGAGCCCATCAAAGTCTGGCCCCGATAGTCTGACTTGAATCGGATAGCCGACGGGGGGGCCGTTTTCCAGACGCGTGAGCTGATTACCCATGTCTGGCTGCTGCTCGAACAGGAATTGTTGTACGCCAGCAATAATTTGGTTCACACCGTCCCCACTCAACGTATTCGCAATCAGAAAAGAGTTGGCTGGATTTTGTGGAGGTGGGTCCAGGCTGAGTACAAAACGGGGACCGCCTTCGCCGACAAAAATCATCCAGTTCTTCAGCATCGGCTGACCATCGGCGGGAGCGTAATAGGTGTCATAAAGAAACTGGTTGAGCGCCTCGACCGACTGTGTGCTCGCTTCGATGGAGGTGCCAAGCGGCATTTCGAGCTTCCCCGTGAGGACCGGGTCGTCGGAAGGGGCAATAAACTGAGCGGGCACTTTGCCAAGCGCGAACAAGCCAACAAAAAAAGCGCCCACAGTGATCAATAAGGACAGTGCACGAAAACGAAGGGCTGCCTCCAGAATGGGACGATACAACGCATAGAAGAAAGGCTTTTTTTCGTCATCTTCCGACGCGTTGTCTTTGACCTTGAGCATCACTGTTGTCAGCAACGGGATAATCGTCATCGCCAGCAACCACGACAACAGCAGGGCGATCGTAACGACATAGAAGATGTCGGCCGTGTATTCGCCGACTGCGGATTCTGCGAGACCGATCGGGGTGAACGCGGCTGCTGTTGTCAGAGACGATACCAGCAGTGGGGTGCTGAGCTCCTTGCCCGCCTCTATGGCCGCCGGTACAGCCGCCATCCCTGCCTCGCGTTTCACCAGCACGGATTCGACCATGACAATCGCGTTATCGACGAGTAGCCCGAGCGCGATAATGAGTGCAGCCAATGAGATTTGATTGATCGTGATGCCAAACAACTGCATGACAAAGAAAGTGACGATCATCGTCGAAGGAATCAGCGCAGCCACGACGAGACCCGTTCGAATACCGAGAAATCCGATCATGACAATGATGACGATGCCGATGGCTTGCAGAAGATTGCTGGCAAAATCGGATACGCTCTTTGTGACGAGGTCTGCTTGAAACCAGATTTTCTCGAGCGAAATACCCCAGGGGTAGCGAGCTTCTATCTCAGGTATCAACCCATCGAGGCGGGCGCCCAGTTTCAATATGTCGCCGCCCTCACGCAGTGATACGGAAATCGCGAGTGCGCGCTGCCCATTGACGTAGGTCAGGCTGTTGGCCGGATCTTTATAGCCACGCCGAACCTCAACAATATCGCCTAGATAGACGACGTCACCACTCGGCAGGTTGATCACCGTTCTGCGCAGTGCTTCAACGGATTCAATGTTACCGGTAGGCTCGAGCACGATGCGCTCGCGGCCGCTTACTAGATCACCACCGGAAGAAAGAATATTCAGGTTGCCAAGAATGGCCGACAACGCCTGTGGTGTCAGTCCCAACTCGGTCAGCTGCGCGTTGCTGTACTCGACGAAGACGACCTCTTCTTGTGCGCCGTTGATGGATACTTTGGCAATATCAGCTTCTTTGAGCAGTTCATCGCGAATATCATCGGCAATGCGCTTGAGCTCTGCGCTATCGAAGCCTTCTCCTGTTAACGCATAGACGCTGCCGAAGACGTCGCCGAATTCGTCATTCACTTCGGGGCCGCGAACGTCCGGTGGGAGCTCATCGGTGATGTCATCGACTTTACGCCGCAAGTCATCAAAGATGGGCCGCATCTCCTTGTAGCTCTCTTTGAAGTTTACGTTAACAATCGAAATGCCGGTGCGGGAGCTGGAATTAATATTGTCCACTTCCGGCATCTCTTGTGCCTTTTTTTCAATCTTGTCTGTGACAAGTTGCTCTATGCGTTCGGGGCTCGCGCCCGGTAATCGTGTCGTAATGACCGCCGTGCGAATAATGAAGCCCGGGTCTTGCGCTTTCGGCAACGATGCGTATGCCAGGACGCCAGAGACCAGCAACAAAAAAACAATGACCGCAGTGACTCGGTTTTGCCGAATCGCTGATGCGGTCAGACTCACCGTTGCAACTCCTGAGGCAGCAACACCGTCTGACCGTCACGAATGACGGACACGCCGGCAGTCACGACGCGATCACCATTGGTAAGCCCACTCGTGACTTCGATACCGCCGGTACGCAGCTCGCCAACTGAAATGTCGCGTCGCGAAATTCTTGCTTCATTGCCTGCCGTTGGTTCTGCCAGATAGACGAAACTGCCGCGTTCGTCATTCACTACTGCAGCGGCCGGAATGACGACGATGCCAGCGTCGTCGCTGTCAAACTCGAAGGTCACCTCTGCGGCCATACCCGGTCGAATAGTGTCGCTCGGGTCATTCAAGGTGACGACGACCGGAAACGTTGCGGTACTGTTTCCGCCTGCCGTACCTACTTCGGTAAGCGTACCGGCGAATCGCTGGTTCACGATGGCGCTAAACGTCGTTGTCGCTGACATTCCACGATTGAGGCCTCCGATTAGGCTTTCCGGTACCCCGAGTCGTACTTCGATACCTTCGCCGCAGTTCACTTGGGCGACTGGGTTGCCCGCACTCACGTTCTCGTTGAGTTCGATATCCAGCGAGGCGATCGTGCAATCCCCCGTAGCGCGCAATTGCGTGTAAGAACGTTCCAGTTTTGCAATTTCCAACGCCTTCCGGGCAGACCGGACCTGGGCTTCAGCGGATTCGGCGCTGGCCCGAGCGCTATCCAAATCATTCCGAGACGCGTTATTGTTGGCGTACAGTTCCTTGACCCGACTATAGCTGGCATCCGCATTACGCTGACTGGCCAATGCTTGCGCCAGACTGGCTTCTGATTGCTGGACAGCCAGATCGAAGTTTGAGCTGTTCAATCGCGCAATGAGTTCGCCATCCGCAACCCGATCCCCCACCTGCACTGGCAACGCGACGACCGTTCCACCGACCCGGAAGCTGATACGCGATGCTTGGGCAGATCGCGCGATGCCGGTCAGCGCGCGTTGTCGCTGGCCGGGGTTATCGGTGACCAGCGTGGCTCGAACAGGTCTTAACAATGGCTCCTCGTCGGCAACTTCCGGCTTGCTGCAACCGAGTAGCAGCAAACCCGTTGCGCTCAGTAGTAGGGCTCTCACGGCAACGCTCCTGCAGCCTGACGCTGCGCTTCTTTCTGGGTGATGTAATCGAGCAATGCAGCAGCACGGCTCGCCTTGGCTTCCGGCGACAGCAGGAAATCGAATGAGTTGGCGGCGCGTTGCAAGCTCATGATGTTCAGCAGAAAGTCGTGGATGGCATTGTTGGCACTCAGGTCTGCCTGCAGGCTCTGATTCTGCGCATCGAGCAAGTCGATAATGCTGACCGTCCCTTGACGATACGCATCTGAGACAAGATCGAGATTGCGTCGCGACGCTTCAGCGCTTTGCTCGGAATAGGCAATGTTGGCATAACTTGCTTGCGCGGCCAGCAGACCCGCGCGGATGTTTTGTTCGATACGCTGCGCCACCGCATCGCGACTGGTCGACAGCTGGCGCTGCAGCAGTCGTGAGCGCGACAATTGCGACCGACGATTGCCGGAGTCGAACAGGGGCCACGATGCATTGAGCGACACGCTCCAGTCATTGATCTGATCGACCGCAGTACCGGACCCAAGGCCGGATGCATCGAGGCTGTCGGTGTACTGTGCTTGCAAACTGACGTCTGGTGCCCAAAAAGCACGTTTCCGTGCGAGCACATCGCGCGCTGTCGCGTCGATTTGTGCCTGCAGCTGTGCAAGCTCCGGCGAATTGCCCAGGCCTTGTTCGACCACGAAATCAGCAAACCAGTCAAATCTTCTAGGATTGTTGATCAGGCCGTCGAATTCCTTGGCACTCGTAATGAATGGTGCATCTGATGCCGGCATCTCCAGTGACGGCACGGTGCCGAGTTTACGGTTGAGCTGTCGGCTTAGCTCGTCGTAAGCCTGTTGTTGTGCTGCCAGGGCAGACAGCACGGTCGATCTGGCGGTCGCCAGACTGGCTTGCCAGCGATAGATATCGGCATTACTGGCCGAGCCCGCGCGTACACGGTCCTGAGCCAGTTCTAGGTTGGATTTGGTCAGCGCCAGGTTTTGTTGCTGGATGGTGAGCTGATTTTGCGCACGTAATGCCTGTAAGTAGGCGGTGGTTGCATTAAAAATGCTATCGAGACGCACGACCTCGAGTGCTGCCTCGCGGCCTACCTGTAACAATTCTTGTTGTCGAAACCCGGATCGGGCCCCTTCGACGAATAGCGGCTGGGTCAGTGTCGCGACACCGGATGACGTACGTTCAGCAAAACCGGGTGTACGTGCCAGCGCCTCATCGCGTCGAATGACGTAGCTTGCCCCAAGATTCACTTGCGGCAGTAGGTTCGAGCGTGCCTCCAGTACATCCTGTTCACCAATCGAGACGTCGAACCGGCTCGTTGCCAGATCCAGATTACTGGCGACGGCCATCGCCGCGACGTTTTCGAGGGTTAGGGTCGGTCCGCTGGGGACCGACTGTGCATCGATCAAATCAGCCTCACTCAGCACATCAAACGTCGGTGAGATGCCAATCATGCGCGCTGTAGTCATGTTGATCGTTAAGCGGCGCTTGCCGTCATAACCGATTGGCTGATCCTCAGTGCGCTCACCAAGCAATACGGCCTGCATGCTGAGTGCGTTGCGTCTCGCCGTTCTACGATAGTCCGTTTGGACGATGTCAGCGGCCAACGCGCCACGCTGTACTTCAGATTCGCTGACCAGACTGAAAGTCGGTAGCCGGCGTTTGGCGAGATCCGTAAGTAGTTGATCGAACAAGGCAGGTGGCATCCTTGGTAAACCACCGAGCAACACGGCGTCGATATCGTCCGGAATCGCTGTCACCAAATCGTGGTTCGAGCCATCGTGCCCGATGAATGTGAAGCGGACACCCTGACCCTGTTCGCGCACAATATCCGGCCCCTGAGGAATCGCTTCGAGGATCACGGAGTCGGTAATGAGTGCTGCATTCTGGAAGCGACTCACGCGTTGGAAGGTGCGCAGATCCTCACGAAACGGCACACGGTCCGCCAGGTAGTTTAGATTTCTTCGTCCGGATCCAATGCGCGATGTTGGCGCATCGAGTAAGTCGGCGTTGAATACCAGTGGGAGGAACGTCGGTTTCGGAAATTCGGACCGAGACACAACCAACTGATTGGCTGCAAATCCCAGCACGAGCACCATATCGATATCCGGGTCGGCGTAAGCCTTGCGCATTGCTGCATCGACGCTGGCCAGCGACCAGTCGGCAGGCACCTGTTTGAAAGCGATATCGAATTCGTTTTCTGTCAGTGCAATCAGCTCTTCAACAAAGATGTCTTCAACATCTTGCAACTGATACTGCGGGCCATCTGAGATAATCGCGACGCCGACAGACTCGGCAGCAGATGCGGCGCAGGCGAGCCAGCTGATGCAGACTAATGCCAACCATGACAGGACACGTTGGCGTTCGTTTTGCTGCATGGCGCTGACTCGTCTGACGGATCAGTGCCTGAGTATGCCAGCTCATGCTGACATAACGTAGAGCGGAAACGGACTATTGTCGTTGACTTCGACGTCGGCCAGCTCCAGAGAATCAGCCGAGCAACAGTTGATTGGGCGATGGTAGCTGTAGTGCCCACTCGCGTGCGGGCTTGTCGCGATCGCCGGTCATGGTGGCGGTGGCGCGTAGTGAGCGGCTCAGTGCATTGGCATTCAGTCGACGATAATACGAGAATTTCCCGGCGAAGAACGGCAGCACATCTTCCAGTGTGCCGTCGGTATCCATGGCGAGTCTGAACCCATCATAAAAACGGCGCACAGCGTCAGCGACCGCCGTGTCTTCTGTCAGCCGTTCCGACGGCTCGATCGTCCAGGTGCGATCGGCCAACAATCGGCAACTACCGGCGAAACCGTCCTGCCGCGCCTGCGTCCATTGGTCGGGGGGAATCAGGCTAAGCTCCCAGCGCCCGTCGATGTAGTACAGGAAATTAATCGCCCCGACCGCGGGTTTGTATTTGAAGTTGGCTGACAGCACCAGCATCGATGTAAAAAACTCGGCGAGCACCTGGCGCTGCGGCTTGCGCGCCACAGCTCTCGGTGTTGCCGCATACCAATCCATCAAAAATCCCACGGTACCTTGTCCATGGGCGTAGGTTTCGGGCAGTGCCACGGCCGAATCATCGTAATGACGGCAAGTCAGCGCGCCTTGATCGTCGAGCCCACCGGGTCGGATTGCGACGGACTGTTTGGGTTTCTCTGGTTTGGTCATACTACTCGCGGCCGGTTCGGGCGTGTTTGACGGGTTCGCAGCTCCCGTCAACTTGGATGCGGCGCAGTATCAGTTGGTTGCGAGCTTGCCTTGCTCAGATGGTTGTTGGCGCGCTATCCGTCGTTGTTTCTGAACATACCACCAAACGCGTGAACCCAGCAAAATGGAGAGTATGCCTGCATAGACTAGCGGCTCGGTAATGTCTTTCTTGACCTGCCACCAGTAATGCCAGACCGCGAGGATGCCGACCACATAAGCGCTGTAATGCAATTGTTGCCAACGCTTACCGAGCTTACGACGCGCTGCGAGCGTTGAGGTGAGTGTCATGGCGAGCAATAGCAGCACCGCAATCATGCCGAGCGTAATGAAAGGCCGCTTGAGCACGTCTTCGACGATAGCTGACAGGAGAAGGCCTTGGTCCAGCACCAGATAAGTCGTGAAATGCAGACCGACGTAGAAGGCACCGAACAAGCCCAGCATCCGTCGGAACCACGTGAGCTTTGTCCAGCCAGTCCATTTGCGGAGCGGGGTCACCGCCAGGCCAATCAGGATGAAACGCAGGCCCCAGTTGCCAAAAAAGTCGAGCAGCGCTTCGACCGGATTGGCGCCCAAACCATTACCCGCGATGCCGAAGGCGACGAGACCAATCCACAGCGCGGGCAGCAAGCCGAGCAGGAATACCAACGGCTTACCGAACCAGCGTACCGGGTCTCGAACAGTGGTGCGTGTCGTCATGACTGCGTTACGTCTAGAAATTTCGCCGCAGGTCGATGCCATCGTACAGGCTTGCCACTGCATCACCGTAGCCATTGAATGGCAGGGTTTCAATCTTGGGTGAAAAGACGCCCGCGCCGATGCGGCGTTCACGTGCCTGACTCCAGCGTGGATGATCGACGTCGGGATTAACGTTGGCATAAAAGCCATACTCGTTCGGTGCAGACAGATTCCAGCTGGTGGCAGGCTGACGCTCAGTGAAGCGGATCGCAACGATCGACTTGATGCTCTTGAAGCCGTATTTCCAAGGCACAACCAGGCGCATTGGTGCGCCATTTTGATTCGGCAGGACGCGACCATACAGACCGACCGCCATGATGGTGAGCGGGTGCATCGCCTCGGCGATGGTCAGGCCCTCACGATAGGGCCAATTCAACACACTATAGCGTTGACCGGGCATCTGCTCGCGGTCAACCAGCGTCTCGAGCGCCACGTATTTCGCTTTTGACGTCGGCTTGAACTGCTGCAGAATGCTCGCGAGTGGGATACCAACCCACGGCACCACCATCGACCAGGCTTCAACGCAGCGCAGGCGGTAAATGCGCTCTTCCAGTGTGTGTGGCTTGATGAAATCCTCGATATGGAATGTGCCTGTCTTTTCCGCCTCACCAGAGACTTCAATCGACCATGGCCGGGGCTTCAGTGTATCGGCGCGCGCGGCCGGATCGGTTTTGCCGGTGCCAAACTCGTAAAAGTTGTTGTAGCTCGTGACTTCATCGAAGGTGTTCGGCGTTTCCGGTGTGGAATACGGGCTTGTCACGACACCCTCCAGACGTGAGTATTGCGTTGACTCCGCAACTTGGATGCCGCCACTCTTTGGGGATGGGTTGACGCTTGGCTTCGCGTCGTCGGCCCGGCTGCAACCGGCGGCGATGGCGCCCGCTGCCAGTCCTGCCACCAACTGACGACGATTCAGATACTGAGATTCGGACGTGATCTCACTGGGCTTAATATCGTCACGGGATTTGATCAACATCGTTGTTACCTCTGCCTGTTTGGCGTTAGCTGGCCGGTGAGCCGTTCAGGCTCCAGTCGTAATCATGATACCCAAAGCTCCAATCGTCACGCAGCAAGCTTTGCTTTAGCTCGGGGTCGCTCACATAGCGCGCAAGATAGGCGGCCAGGCTGCCGGCCTGCGCTTCGAACTCGTCGCGATACCACTTGAAAATACGCGACAGCGTGGCTTCGTTGCTACTACGATCAAAGCTGTTGCTAGCCGGATTATTGATGAAGTTAGCAGCGACTTGATCCAGTTGCGTATCCAGAGTCTCGGGGAGGTAGAGTTCGCTGATCAGTGGCGGGCAGCTTTTCGATGAGCAGACGATTGCAAAGTGAATGCGTGGGTCGCCTTCGCTGATAATGCGTTTGTGCTCGAGTTCATAGAGCGTCATGGAGCTACCGAATACCTCGTACTCGCGTCGCTTGAAAAACCTCAGTCTGCTGAACACCGACGATGGGGAAAAACCATCGAGAATGCCCTGAATGGACAACACGTTGTAGGCGTTGATGAATGTCGCCAAGCGTTCGTCCCGGCTCAACCCAGACGATAACGGTGTCGTGCCAATCTCTCGCACCATGGCGGCGAATGCATCGGATTGCTTAAACGCGGCGTAGTCGACCCAGCCGTTCTCGACGGAAGCGTCGAGCAAGGCGGCGTAAGGTGCAAACAACGCCTCGTTGTCGGCCGCCTTACTGTTCGGTGTGCCGAGTACGCCCGCCAGCATAAGCATCAGGGCGATCAGCCAACTACCAGGCGATCTGCTGTCCATCCCACGCGAAAAAATTGCCATTGTCATCATCTTTAAGTCCGTCGAGCACCTGCAACAGATAGTTGACCGACTGGTCTACGCTGAACAACTGCTCTTTGCCAACATTGCCGCGGAACGGTGCACTCAAGTCGGTCGCTACCGTGCCTGGATGCAGCGCCACCACACGGATTTGCTTGTGGCTGCGCCTGAGTTCGATCGACAGTGTCTTGGTTAACATATTCTGTGCGGCTTTCGCTGCCCGATAGGCATACCAGCCGCCCAGACGGTTGTCGGTGATACTGCCAACGCGTGCTGAAAGCGTCGCCCAGATACTCGGTGAGCGCCGGGGCAGAAGCGCTGTCAGGTGTTTCGCCAGCAATATCGGTCCGATTGAGTTGACCGAGAAACTGGCTTGAATATTACTGGCATCAATATCGCGCAGGCGACGTTCCGGCTGAATGCCATGCGCATCGTGTAGTAACCCGACCGTGTTGATGACCCAATCGAGCGAAGCGTCAACGTCGATGAGTGACTGGGCAGCGTGCGCGATGCTGTCCTCATCAGTGACATCGATACGCAGCGGCACAATCCGCTCGGGTTCTGAGGCCATCAACGACGATAGTGCGTTGGGTTGATCCGGATCGCGCATGGCACAGAAGATGCGTTCGACGCGATGGTCTTGATGCAATGCCTGCACGAACCCACAGCCGATCCCCCGGCTTGCGCCGATAATCAGTGCCTGAGTCGGTGGCGATTGCAATTGATAAGCGGCGTCCATGCTCTCGGATTCGTTATCGGTTGTCGGGCGGATGCGGGCTAGCGCGGTGGAAAGCGCTTGGAGAGCCAGTCGAGCATTAAGGCATTGACGGCCTCGGGATGTTCCTGCTGCGTCCAATGGCCGCAATCATCAAGCACGTGCACCTCGAGATCGTCGACATAGCGCCGCATTGTCTCGATGTGTTCCGGCGCGATTAGCACATCATCATTCGCACCGATAAACAGGGTTGGCACGCCGACGCGCTGTTCGACACCCTCGGTCATGGCCCAGTTTCTCGACCAGTTGCGGTACCAGTTGATCGGGGCCGTAAACCCACTCGTTCTGAAAGCGTCAACGAATACCCTGAATTCCTGCTCTTCAAGCAACGGGGTGCCGGGCAAATCTGTCTTGCGCATTTCGCGCAACATGCTGAAAGCTTGCCGCTGTTTCAGCGGTGTACGATTAAACGCTGCTCGCGTCGCAGGTAGCCGCCGATACATCGCGCGCAAAAAACGCTCGGGATCTGCGTCGAACGCTCGATCCGCTTCATCGGAATCCTGAAAATTGATGATGTAGAAGTCATCGCCCAGAACGTCACGCGTCATCACCATGGGGTCGATGTCACGCCGCGGCGCAAATGGAATATTCAACATGATCAGGCCACGGATTCGCTCGGGCTTCAGCAACGCCATTTGCCACAGCAGCAGTGCACCCCAGTCGTGGCCGACGAACAGCGCCTGCTCTTGGCCAAAGCGATCGAGCAAACCGCAGAGGTCGTCGATCAAATGGAAAATATCGTAGTCGGTCACGTTGGGCGGCTGACTGCTGCCGGCATACCCTCGCTGATTCGGCGCTATCGCCTGATAACCGGCTGCCGCCAGCGCGGGTAGCTGGTGGCGCCAGGAGTAGGCGATCTCCGGAAACCCATGACACAGAATGATCGGATCGCCATCGCCCATGATATGGGTGCTGAGCTCGATACCGTTGGTCGCGATGCGGGTTGATTCAGGAAATTCCGACATGACTTTAGTATCCCACAATCTGCTCTGCGCTTTTTAATTGGCCTGCTTCGGCGATGACTGTCTCGGGCTCGAACTGATTCTCGCGACACTTGGTAGTACCGCATAGGTCTGATTCGTCAGAGTCGTTCTGTTCCGCCCAGCGTCTCCTATCGCTGTCTCGGTTAGCCTACATGCCCTCGCCAACGACAGCCGACGCTGGGCTGCAAACGAGCCTGGCACCGTCGCCCGTGCTTGGTCGGGGCCGGCCGTAGCGGACGTGTAGATCAACCGACACGGTCGGTCCCGATCACGCCTTAGACCAGACTATCCAATGCCGACGTCTAACTTATTCAAGTCGATTGATCTTGCAGTGAACGGTTGCGCCATGGGTAAGTGCCGCTTAGACTTGCGGCACACGCTATGACAGGGCCGAGTAGTATGGTGTTTGCAACCTAAAGCGAGCGAAGGATGGTGAAAGCTTCGCGGTTGGCAGCCATGTGAATATCCCCCTCGAGCGGCGTACCGAAAACCGGTCTTTAGGTGAGTAGGCTGCGACGATTGATCGGCGTAACCGATGTCGGGTCACGAGACTGTATCCTGACCTGCCAAGGCCAGACGCGCGAGCGTTTGGTGAAGCCGGGTGGTACCGCGAAGATTCGCCCCGGGTGCATGGTTTTGCATCCGGGGTTTTTTGTGGCCGGATGCCTTTTTGGGTGGATTGGATAATGACCTTTAAGCCGGTGACCGGGCGCTACGATGGCCCCGTACTAGAACAAGATGTCCTCACTTTGTGGCGCGACCGGGACGTGTTCGCACGCAGCCTGGAGCAGACTAAGGATGGCCCGCGCTTCAGCTTCAATGAAGGGCCGCCAACTGCCAACGGCAAGCCTGGCATTCATCATGTGCTGGCACGCACGTTTAAAGACGTCTTCCCACGTTACAAAACCATGCGTGGCTTCCACGTGCCGAGGAAAGCGGGCTGGGATACGCATGGCTTGCCGGTCGAGCATGAAGTCGAAAAAGCGCTCGGCATTTTCGATAAGAAAGAGATCGAAGAGAAGGTCGGCGTCGAGGAGTTCACACGACGTTGCCGTGATTCGGTGATGCGCTACATCGGCGACTGGGAGAAGATGACCGAACGCATGGGCTTTTGGGTCAATCTCGACGAAGCCTATTACACGCTGAACAACGAATACATCGAGTCCGTCTGGCATTTGCTGCAGCAGATCTGGGACAAGGACCTGATCTACCGTGGCTACAAGGTCGTACCCTACGATCCGCGTATCGGCGCGACACTGTCGTCGCATGAGTTGGCGCAGGGTTACAAGGAGGTCGAGGATCCCTCCATTTTCGTGCGCTTTGCATTGGCCGATGAGGACAATACGCATTTCCTGGTGTGGACAACCACACCCTGGACGCTGCCATCCAACCTGGCGCTCGCGGTTCACAATGACATCGACTATGACTATGTGACTCACGGCGATGAGACGTTAATCGTCGCCAGTGCGCTGCGTGAGCGTGTGTTCGGCGAGCGCGAGCATCGCGTACAAAAAACCGTGAAGGGCAGTGCGCTCGTTGGTAAGCAGTACCAACGATTGTTCGACTATCTTGAGGTGGATCCAGATTGCCCGGCGTTTCGTGTCTGGCATGCCGATTTTGTCAGCGTCGAGGATGGCACAGGCATTGTGCATACCGCACCGGCCTACGGTGTCGATGATCTGGCGCTGGGTCAGGCGCACGGCTTGCCGGTGTTGCATGGTGTTGGGCTGGACGGACATTTCGTTGACGCGGTGGAACCTGTCGCCGGGCTGTTCTTCAAAGATGCCGATCCGGTGCTGATCAAGCTCCTCAAAGAACGCGGCATCATGTTCCGCAATGAGCGCTATCTGCATAACTATCCTTTCGGCTGGCGCACGGGTGACCCGATTATCTATTACGCCAAGAATGCCTGGTATATCCGCACGACGGCGTTTCGCGATCGTCTCGTCGAGCTCAACCAGCAGATCAATTGGGTACCGGAGACGATTCGCGATGGGCGGTTCGGCAACTGGCTAGAAAACAATGTCGACTGGGCGCTGTCGCGCGAGCGATTCTGGGGCACGCCGTTACCCGTCTGGACGAACGATGCGGGTGAGTATCTCTGTATTGGCTCAGTGGCGGAATTGGAGTCACTCTGTGGTCGTTCGCTGGATGCGCTCGATCTGCATCGACCGGCGGTTGATGACATCACCTTCGAGAAGGATGGCAGTACCTGGCGGCGTGTTCCTGAGGTGATCGATTGTTGGTTTGATTCTGGTGCGATGTCTTATGCACAGTGGCATTATCCATTCGACAATGCGCAGGACTTCGCAGCGCATTTCCCGGCTGATTACATCTGTGAGGCGATCGACCAGACGCGCGGATGGTTCTATACACTGCACGCAATCTCGACGTTGGTTTCGGACAGCATCGCCTATAAAAACGTTATTTGCTTGAGCCATATCGTCGATGGCGAAGGCAAGAAGATGTCCAAGTCGCAGGGCAATATCCTGAATCCGTACGATGTCTTCGACAAGGTGGGTGCCGATGCCTTGCGTTGGTACTTCTTGGCGCGTGTTGCTCCGGATGTCCAAAAGCGTATCTCGGTAGATATTGTTGCGGATGTTGCGAGTTCGTTCATCAACACACTGTGGAACACCTACTCATTTTTTGTGTTGTACGCACGTCTCGACACGATTGACTTTTCGGAGCGCTCGGATGTCGCCGGGCGTCCTGAAATCGATCGTTGGGCGATTGCTTTGCTATCCAGTACAAAGCGTACAGTGACCGAGGCACTGGAGCGCTACGATGCTCAGACCGCAGGCGCCGCGATTGAGTCGTTCGTCGATCAACTTTCGAATTGGTATGTGCGTCGCAATCGGCGCCGCTTCTGGAAGTCGGATGATCTCGAGGATAAGCGCGCTGCTTACCACACGCTGTACGAGTGTTTGTCAGAGCTCTCGTTGTTGATGGCGCCATTCGTGCCGTTCATTGCCGAAGCGCTGTATCAGAATCTGGTGGTTTCCGTCGATGACGCGGCGCCGGACAGCGTTCACATGGCCGCGTGGCCTGAGGTCGCCGCCGAGCCTATCGATCAGCAGTTGCTCGATGAAATCGACGTCGTGCAAAACGTCGTCAGTCTCGGTCGTGCGGCACGCGCGCAAAGCGGTGTGCGAACCCGTCAGCCACTCGGTCGATTGTTGGTGCGTGCGCCGAGCGAGTCGGCCATCGCCGCGGTGATGTCGCATCGCCAGCAGATCGAGGAAGAGCTGAATATCAAAGAGATCGAGGCTGTCGCTCGCGATGCCAGTTTGATCGAATATCGCATCAAGCCAAACCTGCCGGTGGTCGGCAAGAAGTATGGCCGCCAAGTGCCAGCCATCAAGGCGGCGCTGGCAGCGGCGGACGGCGACACCATCGCGACCGCGGTGGCTTCGGGTGATGCGTTCGACCTGGTGGTCAACGACGAGACGCTGACGCTGTCCGAGGAAGACGTCCTAATTGAAAGTGCGTCGGCAACCGGCTACTCCTGCGCAGAAGAGTCGGGGTACCTGGTTGGACTAGACACAGCTATCGATGAGGCGCTGGCTGTGGAGGGGCTCGCGCGCGAGCTGATACGCACGGTGCAGGAGGCGCGCAAGCAGGCGGGTCTCGAAGTGTCCGACCGCATTGCCCTTGGCATCAGCGGTAGCGAAGGAGTTATTCGCGCTCTGGATAGTTACCGTGATCTGATCATGACTGAGACCCTGGCGACGCAATGGGAGGTCGGTCAAGCCGCCCCGTATGTGGCGGAGGGTCACTTGGATTCTGAGACGTGGTCGATTGAAATCTCTCGGCGCTAACCCACGGCGCTTGCGTTTGCCGCGGCGCTTTTGATATAAAGAATCGTCGAAGGGAGTTTGACACTTACGCCGCGTTCCTGGGGGGTTTGGAACGCGGCGTTACTCACTAAGGAGCTCAATCACTACCTTTCCGTGGGGGAGAAGGCAGTCCATGTCTGTCCTGAAAACAGCTTTCCATAATGCTCTGATCGTGCTGACCGGGCATAAAACCGCAAAAGATCGCCTGAGAGAGGCGTGGCTCACCTATTTGAGTGATTTGTCGACGGACGAGATGCCGGACGGTTTTCGAGAGAACTTTCTCGCTATCCGGGACGGTCTGACATCGCAGCGCCCGGTCAACAATGAGCACCCGGCGGAAGCCACTATCCGGAAAATGTCGCCTGGTCAGGCAGCGCGGTGGAACCAGGATATTGCGAAGCTCTATCTGACGCTGATTGGTGAAGAAGCACCGGTACAGCTCCGTTTAGTCGATACGGTCGATGGCGAAGAGACAGCGGTCGAAGGCCCCGTTCCGGAGTTCCTGGTCCAACACTAAGCAGGCTGCCCAACCTTCGCGCCTGTGTCAGAATACCGGTTCTGTTAATACCGGTAACGCCTTATGAACCAACCAACTCGCAACGCCTGCCTGGGCTTGTTGTGCCTGCTACCCATTGCTGCCGGCTGTCAGCAAAAGACGGAAACGCTGGAAGAATTGCCCGCGCCAGCCATGGTGCACGAGGTCATTGACGGCTTTGATATTGAGCGGCGCATCGAAGACTATGCGCCGGTCACGTTGACCGCCGATCTCAGCGCGTTAACCGACAACGAGCGCAAAATGCTCACCCTGTTGATTCAGGCGGGCGATGTTATGGGCGATCTGTTCTGGCGACAGGCATTCAGAGAAAACTATTCCGACTGGCTGGACCGCTTGCCGAACCCGGCGGCGCGTCGTTTTGCGCAAATCAACTACGGACCCTGGGATCGACTAGCCAATAACCGTCCGTTCCTGACCGGAGTGCCGGAAAAACCGGCAGGCGCCAACTTCTATCCGGCAGATATCACGCGCGCGGCATTCGACAGTGCAGATTTTGCAGATAAGCAAGGTCTTTACTCCCTGGTGCGTCGTGACGATGACGGCGCATTGTATGCCGTGCCCTATCACGAGGCCTATGCAGAAGAATTGACGGCAGCAGCCAATTTGTTGCGCGAGGCTGCCACTTTGACCGACGATGCGGACTTTGCGAACTACCTGAAGTTGCGCGCCGAGGCATTCTTGAGTGGCGACTATCGCGCCAGCGACCTCGCATGGATGGATAGCAAAACCAGCCTTGTTGATGTCGTGATTGGTCCGATCGAAACGTACGAGGATCAACTCTTCGGCTATCGCGCGGCTTTCGAAGCTTTTGTGCTGGTCAAAGATGCTGAGTGGAGCGAGCGTCTCGCGAAGTTTTCGGCCTTTCTGCCCGCATTACAGCGTGATTTGCCGGTGGGGGCTGCCTACAAGCAGGAGGAGCCTGGAACAGACTCAGACCTGAATGCCTACGACGTCGTTTACTATGCGGGCGACAGCAACGCGGGCTCGAAAACGATCGCGATCAATCTGCCGAATGACGAAACGGTGCAGCTCGAGAAGGGTACACGCCGCTTGCAGCTGAAGAACGCGATGCGTGCCAAGTTCGATGAGATTCTGGTGCCCATCAGTGATTTGTTGATTGCACCGGAGCAGCGCCAGTTCATCACCTTCGATGCGTTTTTCGCCAACACCATGTTCCACGAAGTCGCGCATGGTTTAGGCATTAAGAATACGATCGACGGCAACTCGACCGTTCGCGAAGCATTAAAAGATGTTGCCAGCAGCATCGAAGAAGGCAAGGCCGACGTGTTGGGCTTGTACATGATTAACAAGCTGCACGAAGCCGGTGAGCTCGGTGAGAGTGATCTGCGGGATAACTACGTTACGTTCGTGGCGAGCGTGTTCCGTTCGATCCGCTTCGGCGCGTCAAGCGCCCACGGCAAAGCGAACATGCTGCGGTTCAATTACTTCGTTGAGCGCGGTGCGATCGTGCGCGATGCCGAACAACAGGTCTATCGAATTGACCTCGAGAAAATGACCGAAGCAACCGACGCGCTGGCCCGGCAACTACTGGTATTGCAGGGCGATGGCGATTACGACGGTGCGCTGGCACTCACAAACGAAAAGGGCCGCATCGGTGAACAACTTCAGGCCGATCTGGACCGTCTTTCTAGCGCCGGTATTCCTGTCGATATCGTCTTTCGTCAGGGCGTTGATGCTCTAGGGCTGTAATCTTCAGGCCAGACTAGCCCGACTGTGACGGTGCAGGGTCAGGAATATTGTCGTCGCTAATATGATCGTGCTGGCGATGGCGATGAATGACACCGTCGGTCTCGAGGATGCTAGTCCATACAACGAGACTAGTTGGACGGCGAAGCCAGCGATAAGCTGCTGCAGACAACCGACGAAGCCCGATGCTGTGCCGGCGAACCGTTTTGTCTGCAAGACAGCCCCGCTTTGCATACTGGGCGATGAGAGCCCGTTGCAGAACGCCAGCGCTGACATGGGCAGGAATAGCGACCAGGCACTGGTGGTCGCGTCATAATTCCATACCAGCATGGTGCAGGCCGCGACCCAAGCGCCCGCAGTGCCCAGCTGAATCATTCTCAACATGCCCGCTCGGGAAGCCACGCGAGACGAAACGAAAGTGCCGCCCATATAGCCAAGCGCGAGTAACACGAAAAATTGGCCGTAGGCGGTCGGCGGATAACCGAGGCGGACTTCCATCAGGTAAGGCACGACAGCAATAAAGGTATAAAACAGCGATAGCGACAGAGCGCTTTGGATCGCGAGTGTCGCGAAGAGCGGTTTCCTGATCAGGCTGTTCACCCCATCAACAAACGGCTCACGGTCCTCGGTGCCCTGCATGGTTTCTGGCAGTACTGAGAATGCGACCGCACTGACCACTGCAATGTAGACAGCGGAGGCGACAAACACACTCGGCCAGCCAAGGCCTTCTGTCAGATAGCCGCCGATCAGCGGGGATACCATCGGAACAATGACAATAACGGATATCACCGATGACAAACGTGCTGCCATTCCATCGTGGCCATAGCGGTCGCTAAGCACAGCGCGCGACACGACAAGACCGCCCGCAGCACCCAGTGCCTGAATAACTCTGCCGATAACGAGAACACTAAGACTGTCGGCCATCGCACATAGCAGGCTGCCAGCAAGGCTGATGATCAGACTTAGTAATGCGGTGCGCCTGCGACCGATGAAGTCAGCGATGGGGCCATATAGTAATTGCGCCGGACCAACGGTGAACACATAGGCGCTGAATGTCAGCTGGATGGCGCTGGCACTGACGCTGAGCTCGCGTGCCATGCTCGGCAGCGCCGGCAAATACATTTGCATAATCAGCGGTGCTACCGCAGTCATGGCCGCCAGCAAGACTGTCAGACCGAAATCGCTTAAGTCTTTCGGTGGAAGGTCCTTGTGGGTGTTCGTTGTCGGCGAGGCGCTGATTGGCGCAGACCTTAGCGGTCGTGGCCGACGACCTGCAGGAACTCGCCCCGCGTTCTGGCGTCTTCACGAAAGCTGCCCAGCATCTGGCTCGTCACCATCGAGACGTTGGTCTTGTGGATACCGCGCGTGGTCATGCATTGATGTCGTGCTTCGATGATGACACCGACTCCGCGGGGCTTCAGCGCATCCTGGATGCAGTGTGCGACCTGCGCCGTCATTTTCTCCTGGACCTGGAAGCGTCGTGCATACGCTTCAACAACTCGGGCTAGCTTGCTGATGCCGACAACCTTATTGTCTGGCAAATAGCCGACATGCGCTTTGCCGATGATCGGTGCCATATGATGCTCGCAGTGCGATTCAAAATTGATGTCACGCAGCACGATCATCTCGTCGTAGCCTTCGACTTCCTCGAACGTGCGCTTCAAATACTGCAGCGGTCTGTCCTTGTAGCCGGAAAACCAGTCAGCATAGGCACGGGCGACACGGGAAGGCGTATCGAGTAAGCCCTCGCGACGGGTATCTTCGCCTGCCCACAGCAGCAGTGTCCGTACCGCTTCTTCAGCCTGCTGTCGAGTTGGCTTGCGCGGCTTTCTGCCAAGTGATTGGCGTTGCGCAGGTCGTTTTGCCACGAACTATCTTCCTGAATACTGCATCCGGGAATCGAGTCTAACCGAAGTCGCTCTATGATGCGCGGCATGGTCTCAGAGGGTATGGTTGAACAATGCAGAAAAAACTCATCATTTGCGGTTTGTTGTTGTCACTGTTCGGTTGTGCAAGTCAGCCGGGTGGGCTAGCACCCATCACGACAGTCAGCGAAGTCGACCTGGAACGATTCTCGGGTCGCTGGTATGTGATCGCAAACATTCCCACTTTCCTTGAGAAGCAGGCGTGGAATGCGACAGAAGACTATCAGCTGCGAGACGCGACAACAGTCGATACGACCTTCAGTTTTACCAAAGGCAGCTTTGCGGGCAAACGCAAGACATACACGCCGGTTGCGACCGTGATTCCCGGTACCGGCAACGCTGTGTGGGACATGCAGTTTTTGTGGCCGTTCAAGGCCGAGTACCGCGTGATCTGGTTGGACCGCGACTACGCTGTGACCGTGATCGGTCGCAGCAAACGTGACTACGTGTGGATCATGGCTCGACAGCCCAGCCTGGAGCCCGCGCTCCGCAATCAGATCGAGCGCTTCCTCGAGCAGGAAGGTTATGATCTGACCAAGCTTCGCGATGTCCCGCAGCAGCCGTTAGCGGAGCGTTAGTCGATCACTGTTCGGCAGGGAGGCCTATCGGGCAGCTCACGCCAGTGCCACCGATACCACAGTAGCCCCCGGGATTCTTTGCCAGGTATTGCTGATGATAGTCCTCAGCAAAATAGTACGCTCCAGCCGGTTTGATTTCTGTTGTGATCGGACCGTGTCCGGCCGCCGTCAATTCCGATTGGTAGCGCTCGCGTGATGCAGCGGCAGCGTCGGCCTGCGCATCATTCAGCGTGTAAACAGCAGACCGGTATTGAGTGCCGCGATCATTGCCTTGACGCATGCCCTGTGTCGGATCGTGCGCTTCCCAGAACACGCCAAGTAGCGCGTCGTAGGATATAACCTGCGGGTCGAAGATGACACTGACGACTTCCGTATGTCCGGTCTCGCCGCTGCAAACTTCTTCGTAGGTCGGGTTCGGTGTAACGCCGCCCGCGTAACCGACGGATGTGCTGTGCACACCATCCAGTTGCCAGAACACACGTTCAGCGCCCCAGAAACAGCCAAGACCGAATTGCGCTTCCTGCAGTGGCGCGGGCCATGGGCCTTGCATCGGATGACCTGTGACCACGTGTTTGGCGGCGACGGGCATCGCCGTCGATCGGCCGGCGAGTGCGTCTTCAGCGCTGGGAAGCGCCATTTTCTTGCGGCTGAACAGCATGCTGTGCTCCGAGTTCGGTTACGTTCCACTACTATGCGGTGTATCTTGCCGGATTCAATAGCCCACAGGAATCCCGACCGATGACGACCAGCACACCCCCATCCCGGATTCACGTCCCGAATCTCTTGCAGTGGGGCGCGTTGCTGGCCTTAGCCGTGCTTTGGGGATCGCGTTACTACGCGGTTGAAATCGCACTGCGCTCATTTGACCCTTTAAGCATTGTGTTCTTTCAGATTGTCGTGGCGGCCACTGTGCTATGGCTCGTATTGCGATTGGTCGGGCAGAAACTGCCGCACGACGCGAGGTCCTGGCTGTTTTTCCATGCCATGGCGCTGGTTGGCAACGTCGCTCCGTTTTTTCTCGAGTCGTGGGGGCAGGTCGCGATTGATTCCAGCCTCGTCGGTATCCTGATGTCTGTCTCGCCATTGTCGGTGCTGCTGGCCGCACATTGGTTGCTACCCGATGAGCGCGCCAGTGGCTTGCGCTTGACCGGTTTCCTGTTTGGCTTGGTCGGTGTCGTTCTGCTGATCGGGCCGGATGCGTTGCGGGCAATCGGCGGCGATGCGACGACCATTGTGGCGCAATTGGCGATTCTGTTGGCGGCTGTCTGCTACGGGATTGCAGCAGTCATTACGCGTTTGGCGCCACAACACACGCCGTTAACCATGTCGGCTGGCGTCATGCTGGCGGGCGCGGCGCAGCTCATTCCGCTCTGGTGGTGGCGATCAGGCGCGCCGGATTGGTCCACCGTCGGGGCCGGGTCCGTGATCGCCGTTGTCGCGATCGGATTGTTTTGCACGGCGCTCGCTGCGCTGGTGTTTTTCTATCTGATCGCCCGCACAGGCGCGACATTTCAATCGTTGGTCAACTACCTGTTGCCCGTGTGGGCCATTGCGGTCGGCAGCACGTTGCTGAACGAGCCGATACCGGATAATGGTCTAGCCGCGCTGACATTGATTTTTGTGTCGTTGTGGCTGACACAGCGCTCGGCTTCGTCGAGACCGGCTGCGCCCTAGCTCAGGTTCCGCTATCCGTCGACTCAGCGCTCGTCATCGCTCTCGACGGGCAAGCCATCGGCATCGTCGATAAGGATTTCCGGTTCTTCGTTGTCAACCGGCAAGCCGCCAGCGTCGTCGATAGCGATTTCCGGTTCTTCGTTGTCAACCGGCAAGTCGCCACCGTTGTCGATAGCGATTTCCGATTCTTCACCCTCAACCGGCAAGCCGCCAGCGTCGTCGATAACAATCTCCGCTGCGTCGCTGTCGACCGGTAGTCCATCGGCATCATCCACCACGATGCCAGGTGGATTCTCGGCCTTAGCGGCGGCTCTCGTGCGAGCGGCTTCTGTTTTCTCGATGTTCCTTCTTTCGCCGGGCGAGAGGCGTTCATCTGAATAGCGGAAATCGTGTCGAAAAGTCTGATTCGGTGTTGCGACCGGGCGTCCGTTGACAAACCGCGGGCGAAACCGAAAGTTTCGAAGACCGCGGACGACCGTTTTATCCATCAGCCCAGCAGGTTGACTGTCGATCACCTCAATCGTTATCGGGCGCCCCAGCGCATTGACGGTGAACTGTAGCTCAACGAAGCCGCGATCCTTATACAGTGCCATTTCGCCGGGACTGTTCGGCGGGACGCGCTTGTGCGTATTGCGAATCGGGATCACGCGCGCAGGCTTTGGCGCATCAAACAACTCGTTGCGAATGCTGTGCAGTTTAGGGTCACCATCCAGTTCGCGCCAGGATTGCAGGTAGGCGAGACGCGCACTTCTTGCGTCAAAGTTGGCGGCGTGAAAGTCACCCTTCTTGGCCAGTGTCTGCGCGTAAAGCACGGGATCTGCATCTTTGGTTTGCCGGGCGATGCGCACGGCGCGACTAATGGCGCGATCCTTGTCAGCCAGTATTGCGGCCTGGCCTAAATCTTGATCCTGTTTTGACGTACCGGGAGACACAAAGGCCATTTCGACAAGCGGCTCGACCAGCCGGCGGTCAAACTCGCCGTACACTCGATTCATGCGATTCACGACCGCTTTGTACGCCAGCATAGCCCGGGTGAAGTCGCGGGTTTCTCCGTACCAGCGTGCCTGACCCAGCAATGCGTCGATGTATTGATCCGAGTCCCGTTCAAAATTTCGCCGCTGCAGTCGAAACAGGTTTTCCTGAATCTTGTTCGCTCGGCGCAGTTCACCGAGAAAATAGTACGCTCTGCTCAGCGCATCCATGACATCGACCTGCTCGAGATTATTCGGGCCCAGATTGACATGAGATAAATGAATCGCGCGTTCGAAAACCGGAATGGCTTGTTCGACATCGTTTAATGCCATCGCTGTGGTCGCAAGCCCTTTCAGTGGGTTAACTAGAGTCGGGTCGACGATACCGCCGGTCAGTTCCTCTCGGACGTTGATGGCGGCAATGAAATTCTGTTGAGCAGCGCCATACTCTGCATTGTCTGCCTGCGTGATCGCGAGATTAGTCAGCGCGGATGCAACCTGTTCGCTGTTTTCTCCCCAGACCACCGCGCTGCCGCTGACAATCTGCTTGGCACTCTCCAGTGCTTGTTCGAGTTGACCACTGGACATCTGCTCTCGGTACTGTTGCTGCAAAGTAACGAGTTGCCCGCCGGCCGGCGTCGCCGCCACGCTATCGCTGATATCGATGATCTCCGGGATCGCGTTGGCGTTTGCTGCCGTGCGCGCCTGTGCATTCAATACGCCTAGCGCTGCGATGGTCAGCAGAAAGATGCGAAAGTGCGAGCGGCCCGTTCGCCGCTTGATTGAGAACAGGGAATGTAGATTCATGACACCTAGTAATACACCGCTATGGCGCGGATTTCCACATTCGCGAGACTAGTGCGGAAAGCTGACAATAGCGTGACAATATTCGAGCTGCTACGTACCCTATGACCATGGTCTTGACGAAAAGTTTACCGTTTAATGCGCCTGCCAGGTGCACTTTGGAGGGGACATGGCGAAGACGACACGAGGCGGTATGGCCTGGCTATTGGCGGGTATGGCGATGACTGCGACCGACGGATCCGCGGACACCGCAATCACGATTTACAGCAAAGCGCAGCCGGGTGCGGTCGATGCGGCGCTCTATCGGCCTCAGGCGGGTAGTGGCAATTCCGGCTACACGGTGCCTGGCTACGCCATCGTTCGACAACAGCAGGAATTGGAATTGCAACAGGGACGCAGCGAGGTTCGGTTGACAGATGTTGCGGCGCTGATCGACCCAACAACCGTGCATTTCGAATCGCTGACCGATCCCGATGGTACTCGTGTGATCGAGCAGGATTTTCGTTTCGACCTGGTCGGCACAGAGAAATTGTTCGACCGCTACATCGACAGCAAGATTCGTGTGGACCAGGTGGTCGGCGATCGCGTGGTGACAACCAATGGCGTGTTGCTGAGTCGGCAGGGTGGTCTCGTTGTGCGCAGGGATGATGGCAGTATCAGCGTCATTACCGACTGGCAGAATGTGAGCCTGGCGGACTTGCCGGGTGGGTTGATGACCCGGCCGACGCTGGTGTGGGACGTCCAGGCGAAGCGCGGCGGCCAACACGCCTCCAGAGTCAGTTATGAAACCAAGGGCGCGACCTGGTGGGCCGACTACAATCTGCAGTGGCAGCCTGGTCGCGACGATAACACGGGTACCCTGTCAGTCAGCGCCTGGGTCAGCATCCTGAATCAAAGCGGTGCGACCTACACCGATGCCAAGCTCAAGTTGATCGCTGGCGATGTACAGCGAGCACAGCCAGAGCCAGCGCCAGTGCCGAGGGCGATGATGATGCGCAGCGCGGAAGTGGATGTCGCGGAAGGCTTCAGCGAGAAGGAATTATTCGAATTCCATCTCTACACACTACCGAGACCGACGACGATACCGAATAACGCAACCAAACAAATCGAGTTGTTCCCTCAGGTGGCAGGTGTGCCCGCCAGCAAGCGTTTGGTGTACAGCCCGCAAGGCGCCGGTTGGGGTCGCCGCGGCTACATGCCGGGCGGTAGCGACAAGGTCAATGCTTTCATCGAGTTCGATAATAAACAGGCGCAGGGTCTCGGAATGCCGCTGCCGGCCGGTCGCGTCCGCGTATCACAAGCCGACGACGCAGACGATAGCCTCGAGTTTATTGGCGAGGATGTGATTGAACACACGCCGCGCAATGAATCGCTGCGTATCTGGGTGGGGAGTGCGTTTGACGTTCTGGGTGAGCGACGTGTGACCGATGCGAAACAAGATCAAGCCAGACGCCAACGGGAAGAAACGGTAGAAGTCACGATCACCAACCGTAAGAAAAAGCCACAGCCGGTGACCGTCCTCGAGAGATTGAACGGTGCGACGAATTGGGAATTGCTCGAAACGAGCGATCGCTACGACAAAGTCGATGCCGGCCAGATCAAATTCGACATTACAGTGCCAGCCGACAGCAAACAAACAGTACGCTACCGAGTTCGCTATACGTGGTAGCGCGGTCTATCCCAATAGTCCGACAACAGCGAGGGTAGTCGCGACGATACCGGTCAACAGTCGTCGCAATCGCTGAAACCAGACCGGGTAGTCCGACCAGCTCAAGAAGCGCTCAGTTGCATACCAGGCGGCAAACGCAGCGGCGAACAACAGGCTGCGTTGATGGATGCCGTAGGGCAGTAACAGGATCACCCATGCCACCAGCGATGGCACGACGCTGGCGACCAATCGGGTCACCGGTTTGGTGGCGCCACGAATCGCCAATGCCCATTGCAGCGCGCCAACGAAACTCAGAATCGTCGCCGCGTAGGCGAGCAGTGCGAACCCCGAGTGTGCCCACGCCAGAGTGTGATGATTCAGATACAGGACAGCGAGACCGACAAATGGGATCAAGCCACCGAGGCCTAGAATCTTCGCGACAGTAGGTAGGTTGGTGGCATTGCCGGCCAGGAAAGCGTCCAACTCTTCCTCGCCGCCGATCAACGCGTCTCCGTCAACAACCATCGGCAGCGTCTGCCAACCATGTTGTTGTTTTAGCGTATCCCACTGCGCGCGCTGACCGCTGTCACCCATCGACAGCACGACTTCCTGCCACTCATGTCCGGATGCGCGCAGACGCGCGGTAATGGCACGGGTGTCAGTTAGCCGACTTGCATACAGCGTCAACATGCTACGGACCGTTACTGATCGTTAACCTGATGAATATGCACATCCTGCTGCGGATACGGAATCGAGATGCCCGCTTCATCGAGCGCCAGCTTGATGTTCTCGGTCAGCGCGAATCGGACCGGCCAGAACTCGCTGGTTTTGACCCAAGGGCGGACCACGAAATTGACGCTGGAGGCGCCGAGTTCGCTGACCGCAATCGTCGTCGTCGGCTCTTTGAGGATGCGTGTCTCCGCGTCGATCACTTTCTGAAGCGTTTCACGCGCAAGCTTCAGGTCGTCGTCGTATCCGACACCGATGACCAGATCGATGCGACGCGTATCCATTGCCGAGAAATTGGTGATAGCCCCATTCGTGATATTCGAGTTCGGTACTACGACCTTGCGGTTGTCAGGTGTCGTCAGGATCGTGTTAAAGATCGTAACTTGGTCGACGGAACCCGCGACGCCAGCCGCTTCGATATAGTCGCCCGTGCGGTAGGGTTTGAAAAAGATGATCAGAACGCCTGCGGCGAAATTCGCGAGTGAGCCCTGCAGTGCGAGACCAACAGCAAGGCCGGCAGCACCCATGATCGCGACCAGCGATGTCATTTCGACGCCCAGCCGGCCAAGAGCGGCGATGATGACAATCAGAGTCAACAGGACGCTGATAATGTTGAGGATAAACTGTTCGAGCGTCTCATCGAGGTCGATCCGGTGCATCAACTTGCGCAGACTCGACAAAATGATTCGTACAACGATGCGACCGATAACGAATACAGCGATCGCGCTGACCAGTCGCAAGCCGAAATCGACCCCTGTGGTCTGCAATTTCTCAAGCAGCATGGTGGAGTCTAGAGACAGGTCTCCCACGATGATCCCCTCCGGGTAGATCTAAAAACGATGGGCGCCAGTGTACGGGTTTGCGATGCCGGATCAAGCGGCGCGTTTTGGCGCGGCTTTCGGTTTTTCCGCGAGCGCGAGTGCGTTGCCGGCGACTGCGATGATGAGCCCGATAAATGCGAGCAGCGACCATTCATAGCCCTCGAACAACGTCGAGATGATTAATGCGACCACCGGCAGCATGACACTGCTGTAAGCAGCTTTGGTACCGCCGATACGCTCGAGCAGCGTCAGATACAGTCCAAACGCGACGGCGGTGCCGGGAATCGCCAGAAACAGGAGGGAGGCGACGTAGCTGAACGACCAGTCCATGGTGAACTGCTCGTCATTGAATAACGCCAATGCGAGCGAGCAGGCAGTACCGAATGCCATACCGAGCGCATTGACCGCGACAACCGGCAACTTGTCTCGCGTATTGCGAATCGCAGCCATATTGCCGAAAGATGCCATCAGCGCACCGCACAAGACGAGCCCAATGCCTTTCAGTGTGTCATCCGACAGCGATAGTGACTGGATTTCCGGCCAGAACATCAGACCGATCCCGCCGATCGCAGCGCACCCCGCAACTAGCCCCGTCGCGCTGATCGGTGTGCGAAAAAACACACGCTCGTTGATGGCGTTCAGAAACACAAGAGACGTAAACAGCACCGCCACGAGCCCGCTGGTGACATACGCCGTGCCGTGATAGACGAAGTAATAGTTAGCCGAGAACATGAAGAATCCCTGCGTGGCGACCATCGGCCAATAGCGGCGTGGGACGCGCAGGCGTCTCTGTTGCCAGACGGCAAAGATGACCAGTGCAATCGCCGCGAGCGCAAACCGATATACCAGGGAGACCTGCGGTGGGACGATGCCAAGCTGAAACTTGATCATGATCCAGGTCGAGCCCCAGATGAGCACCGTGGCGGCGTAGATCAACAGTGTGGACATCGGTAATCGGGTGCGATTACAGCGTCAGGCGATAAATAGAGAACGGGGCCGGATCACCTTGCAGCGGCGGCTTCAATACCAACGGCACAGCCGCGTCGGCAATGTATAAATCGCCATTGCTGTCCAGTGCTAACGCGGATGGCCAGCGCAGTTGATCGGTTTGCACGAGGGTCGACAAGCGACGTCGGCCATCCAGCTCCAGGATCGCCGTATGTTCGATGTCGGTCAGGTAGATGCGTCCGCCGGGCGCGGCCACGATAGCGTCCGTCAGCGGTTTGTCGCCGTAGCGCTCCGGCCGGATCGAGCCTGACGCAGCTTCATCGAGCGAGATGCGGAAGACCCCGTCGTGTGACATGGCAGCCAGATATAACCACTGGCCATCCGGGCTAACGCTGAGCGCGTCGACGCCGGGCATCAACGACAACAGGCCACCCAAAAACGTCAGGTCACCATCTGGGTTGTGGATTTGCCACTGTTGCGACGACAGGGCGGGATGATCGACGAGCAGCCGCTGCGCGTTGCCGTTGACAAGATCCACGACCAACAAGGCTGGTGATTCCCGCCATAAGCTCGTGTCGGCGACGAACGCGAACTGACCGTCAACAGACACTGCTACGTCTTGCAGCAGGGAGCCCTTGGGTGCCAGGTCAGCGTTGAATGGCAGGTCGAACGCGATGCTGCCATCGGCGACATCAAAAGCCATCAGCCGTGGCTGACCGAAGCCGAACCGTCCATGATCAACGACCCACAAACGGTCCTGGTTATCGATAGTGAGTCCGGCGACGGTGTCAAACAACTGCTGCTGCGATGACCGGTCCGGAAACGGCGTCGCCAGGCCATCGCTCAGGCGCAGTACCTGATTGTCATTGGTCTGGGCTGCCGGATGTATCGAGAAAAACAGGGTGTCATCGGCGCTGAACGCTAGATCGCCGATCGGTTGGTCATAGCGAAAAACACGTTCGATGGCATCGGCGTCGAGGCGTGCCGCTGTGTTGACGTCGCCATAGCGGTTGCCGCCGCCGAACTTGAGCCATACGCCCAATGCCAGCAGTGCAAAAAGTGTGAGAAATCCGAACAGTACGCGCGCCATGCGCGTATTCTAAGCCGCTTCGGTCGTGTCATACAGCCTTAATATCTTGTCGACGGCGCCGGTGACCTTGTCATTGCGTTCCTGCGCCGTCATCGGCACCGCGGTGTGCATCAGTCGCCGCTTCATATAGTGGCCTTCGATCAGCAGTAAGAAGTCGCTGGCGGCCTCCTGCGGATCGGCGACCGCCGATTGCCCCGCCGCTGTGTTGGCGGCGATAAAGGTGGCGATCGCATCGATCGTGGCTTTGGGCCCGGTTTCATAAAATGTGTTGGCCAATTTTGGAAACGTCGCGGTTTCGGCGATCAGCTGTTGATGCATCCGGATCACATCATCATCGCCGAGCAATCCCAGAAAACGATGCCCGATTTCCGTCAATGCCGCATCCAGAGGCATGGCAGGATCGAAGTCAGCGACGTCGAGCCCGTAAGCGCGCACCTTGGACAGAATGCACTGCCGGAACAGCTCGTCTTTATTAGAAAAGTGCGAATAGACCGTTTGCTTGGAGACATTGGCCGCCGCAGCGATGGCATCCATCGACGTGCGTCCGTAGCCCTCTGATAAAAAATGGCAGGCTGCCGCATCGAGAATTGCCTCACGCTTAGCCCCGCTTTTGGGTCGTCCCACCCGGTTCGTTGTTGTGCTTGTATTTATCAAACTGGACAGTTCCGTTTTGTTTCTTTAATATCAAACTATACCGTCTAGTATATACGGATCAAACCAGAGAATTCCAGTCGCTTCCGACGCAACGGAGCGTCTGCAAACCATCGAAGGAATGCCAATGAAATTCGCCAGTCTTCCCCCCGCGACTGTGCTTTTGTTCTCGGTGTTGCTGGCCGCCTGTGGCGGAGAAAGCGACACACCTGCCGCCGATACGCGCGCTGCGTTGGCAGTCAATGCCATTACACTATCGGCCCAGACATCCTACGAAGCGGAACAGCGCTTTAGCGGCCAGGTTGAGGCGTCCAGGCAGTCTTCGCTTGGCTTCGAGCTCGGCGGTGAACTGGCCGTCGTGCTGGTCGACGAGGGCGAGTTTGTCGAGGCCGGCGCTGTGCTGGCCAGGCTCGACCAACGGCGTCTGCAAGCGGCGCGCTCAGAGGCTCAGGCAAGCCTGAACCAGGCGCGGGCGCAGGCGGCGCTGAGTCAGGCGACCTTTGAGCGCATCGCTGAGGCGCGCGAGTTCGATGGCGTATCTCAGCAGGAGCTTGACGAAGCAACCGAGCGTCAGCAGCGCACCGCTGCTGCTGCGGCAGCGGCCGAAGCGCGACTCGCCAGGCTCAATGTGGACGTGGCTAAATCCGAGCTCCGAGCCCCCTACGATGCCGCTGTCGTGCGTCGCTATATCGACGAAGGACAAGTGGTAGCGGCCGGTCAGCCGGTCATCGACGTGCAGGAGTCGGCGGCCCTCCGAGTGCGGTTGTCGGTGACTGGAGAATCACTGACCGCGCTGACGCCGGGCGCCGAAACAACCTTGGACATCAATGGGGAGGCGGTTGCCGCCACGGTGGTCGCAGCGATTCCACGCAGAAACACGCGCACTCGTGCTGTGGAAGTTATCTTTGACATCGATGCTGGCGCGGCGGCGCGCGTTGGTGATATCGCGGAGCTTCGCAGCACGCGCGACATTGACGCGGCCGGTTACTGGTTGCCGCTCGATGCGCTCAGTGAAGGCGCGCGGGGCGTCTGGCAGGTGTTGGCCATCATGCCGCTCGACGAGCGCGACAACGCGCTGGCACAGCAGACCGGTGCCACGCATCGTCTGGAAAACCGACCGATCGAGCTTTTGTATGAGGAAGCGGATCGCGTCTATGCCCGCGGTGCCCTGCGCGACGGCGACCAGATTGTGGCGAACGGCATTTTGCGCGTCGTCAATGGTCAGGGTGTTCGTGTTGCCGACGACAACGCGCCCGTCGATTTTGCGGAGGCGCGCTAACGATGAGCCGCACGGAACACACCAGTGGCATCTCGGCGCTGGCCGAGCGGATGTACGCCAACAAATACCTGTTGTGGCTCTCCGTTACGATCATTTTGTTGGCGGGTTATTCATCGCTGTCCAATCTGCCGCGTATCGAAGATCCACGTATCACCAACCGTTACCCGGTCATCATTACGCGCCTGCCCGGTGCCTCCGCAGAGCGTATCGAAGCGCTAGTCACCGATCCGCTCGAAGTCGCATTGGAGGAGCTGTCGGAAATCAAAAAGATCGAGTCGACGTCGCGGGCTGGTATTTCAAGCCTGTCCATCGAGCTGCAGGATTCGGTCGGACCCGGTCAAAACGAACAGGTGTTCAGCAAAATCCGCGACAAAATCGGTGATGTCACACCATTGCTGCCAGAAGGCACGTTTGAGCCGATTCTGGATGACAAGGTGGCAGCGGTCGCTTTTAGCTTGTTGGTGGCCATTCGTTGGACTGAAGGCAGCGAACCACCGCTGGGACTGATGTATCGCTTGTCCGAGCAGCTCGCTGACGAATTGCGCGGTGTCTCCGGTACCGACATCGTCCGTTATTACGGTGAGCCCGCCGAGGAGATTACGGTCGACGTTGACCCTGAAATGCTCAGCCAGATGGGTTTGTCAGCCGCCGATGTCGCCAGGCTCATTGCTGCCGGTGACCCGAAATTGCCCGCCGGCGCTCTGCGCAGCGACAACCGCAATTTGCTGCTGGAAGTCGAAGGCGAACTCGATTCGGCTGCTTCAGTTGCAGCGACGCCGTTGGTGGCCAATGTCGCGGGCGGTGCCGTGCGGCTCGGCGACATTGCTGATGTACGTCGCGCCTGGCAGGAGCCGACCCGCGAAATCGCCTACGCTAATGGCGTACGCAGCATCATGCTGGGCGTGCGCACCGATACCAACATTCGACTGGATCAGTGGGCGATCACGGCACGTCAAGTCGTATCGGATTACAACGAAACGCTGGGTCGCGGCGTCGAGGCCAGCGTGATCTTTGACCAGAGTCTGTACACGGAGCAGCGCCTCGCCAGTCTCGGCGGTAACCTGTTCGCCGGCGCGCTGGTCGTGATGCTCGTCGTGTTTATCGGTATGGGCTGGCGTGCGGCACTGATTGTCGGTTCGGCATTGCCGTTGTCGGCGTCGATTGCTGTGTTTGGTCTTGGACCCGGCGGACAGCAGATTCACCAGATGAGCATCTTCGGCATGATCGTCGCGATCGGGCTGTTGATCGATGCCGCCATCGTTATGACGGACGAGGTCAAGAAGCATCTTGACCAGGGTCGACCGCGTATCGATGCCTTGCGCTTCTCCATTGGTCATTTGTTTGTGCCGCTGTTGGCCTCAACGCTCACGACTGTGCTCGGCTTCATGCCGGTGTTCCTGTTACCCGGCGCAATGGGTGATTTCGTCGGCCCGATTGCGATTTCGGTAGTCCTGGCTTTAAGCGCCTCGTTTTTTCTGGCAATGACGATCATCCCCGCGCTCGCCGCACTGTTTATTCCGCGACGAGAATCAGCGGCACCTCGCCAGTGGTGGGTGGAAGGCGTCAAGAGTCGGCGACTCGCGGATCGATATAGGGCGTTGGTCGCAGCCGCTGTTCGACGACCGGTCCTGACCGTCGTAGCCAGTCTGGTGCTGCCCGTCGCAGGTTTCGTCCTGGCCGGCACCCTGGGACAGCAGTTTTTCCCAGCAGCCGACCGCGATCAGTTTGAGATACAGGTATGGATGCCGCGTGGTACGTCGATCCGGTCGACCGATGCCCTGACGCGTAAAATCGAGGCGCGTCTGACCGAGGAGGCAGGAATAACCGACGTCCACTGGTTGATCGGCCACAGCTTCCCGACCGTGTACTACAACCGGATCATGCGTGTGCGCGGCGATGATAGTTACGCACAAGCTGTCGTATTTACCGATACTGTGCAGCGCGCGAACGTGCTGACGGAGGTGCTCGGGCACGAGTTGTCCGATGCCTTTCCGGAGGCACGAATTGTCGTCGCGCCTTACTCCCAGGGTCCGCCGCTTGAGGCGCCTGTGGCCTTCCGTCTGGAAGGTCCGGACTTGACCGAATTGATCCGACTCGGTGATGAGGTGCGGGCGGTCATGCATACCATTCCTGAGATTACGCAGACGAAAGCAACGATCGAGTCTGGGCAGCCGAAACTGTCGTTTGTACCGGATCCGGTCGCCGTGCGTCAGGCAGGTCTGACCTTGTCGACGGTGGCCGGCCAACTGCAGGCGGGCCTCGAAGGTCAGCTTGGCGGCTCCGTACGCGAAGATCGCGAGTCGTTGCCCGTGCGCATTCGCTTTCCGTCCGGTAGCCGGGACGAACTGTCACGCATTGCGGCGATGAATCTGGTCAGTGATGCGGGCGCCATCAGCGCATTGAATCTGGGCGAATTGCGTATCGTGCCAGAGTCTTCGAGCATCTCGAGATTCGATAGCACGCGCGCCAACAAGTTGCTTGCCTACCTGCGTCCCGATGCTTTGGCTGTCGACGTGTCGTCAGCCGTACTGGCGGGACTGGATCGCGCCGGGTTTGAGCTGCCGCCTGGATACAGTTTGCGGGCTGAAGGTGACAGCGATGCGCAGGCCGATGCGATTGGCAATCTGCTCACCTATCTGCCGATATTGATGATGCTGATGCTGGCGACAATCATCCTCTCGTTTAGGAGTTTGCGACTCGCCACTGTGATTGCCGTCGTTGCGATTCTGTCCGTCGGACTGGGCTTGCTGGGCCTGTGGCTTGGCGGCTACCCGCGTGGGTTCAACGCAATCATCGGGATCGCCGGTCTGATTGGTGTTGCGATCAACGGCACGATTGTCGTGATCGCAGCCATCCGTGCCGACGCCGGTGCCTGCACCGGTGACTGCGATGGCATCGTCGAGCAGACGGTAGGGGCAACCCGCCATATCGTATCGACGGTGTTTACGACGATCGGTGGGTTCGTGCCACTGATCTTTTTCAGCGACGGCGATTTCTGGCCGCCTTTGGCATTGGTCATCGCCGGTGGTGTCGGTTTCTCCATTACACTGTCGCTGTTTTTCACGCCAGCCGTGTATCGGTTGTTGTGTCAGTTGGGCGAAAAGACCGGTCGCAGTCTTGCGCCGGTGGCGGTGGCGTCATGAGGAGAGTGTTTTGGATAGTCGTACCCACGCTCGCTCTGATGGGTTGCGCGGTCGGGCCTGACTACATCGCACCAGATCTGCCGACGGAGCGCGCCATGCTTACCAGCGGGGCGACCGATGCCGTCGACGCTGCTTTCTGGCGAACCGAAGGTTATGACGACCTAGCGACGCTCGTCGAACGGGCGCTGGCCAACAACAAAGATGTCGACGCGGCCCTGGCACGCGTGCGCGAAGCCCAGGCGGGTCTTGTTGCCGCGCGTGGCACGCGCCTGCCAGCAATTGCGGCCGATGCGCGCTACACCGCTTTCGAGCAGAGCATTCGTTCACCGCAATCGGCGGGGCCGTTGATTGCCGCAGGTGTCATTCCGCGTGACGGGGAGTTTTACACCGCGAGCTTGCAAGCCAGTTGGGAGATCGATCTGTTTGGACTGCGCCGACGGCAGATAGAGGCGAGCCAGGCGCGGTTGCTCGCGCAAACCGAACAAGCCCGTGCGGTCGCTTTGCAAGTCACGGCGCAAACGGTGATCGCTTACGCGGACTGGCAAAGTTTCAGCACGCGCGCGGCGGTTGCCGATCGCAACGTCGCGTTGCAGCAGGAGACACTCGACATTATCTCCGGCAAGGTGCGCCTCGGCTTATCACGCCGCCTGGATCAGGTGCGAGCAGAGAGTGCTCTTGCGCAACTTCAAGCGCAGGTCCCGCAACTACAAGCAGCCGCGGTTGCCGCGCGGCAACGACTGGCAGTCTTGCTGGGCACCACCGCGGATACGCTCGAACTGACCTCGAGCGAATCTCTGCTGCGTGCACCGTCCAATATTGCAATTGGCACCCAGTCAGAACTGTTGCGCCGTCGGCCGGACGTGGCGATTGCCGAGCGTCTGCTAGCCGCGGCAACCGCGGATCAGGGTGCGGCCGTCGCCGCGATGTTCCCGCAACTGACGCTGACAGCGTCGGGTGGTTTCGAGGCGCCTGGCATCAGCGAGTTGTCATCAGGTGAGGCGCGAACGACGGGTATTGTGCCGTTCGTTCGCTGGCCCTTGTTCCAGGGGCGACGTTTGCGTGCCGCGCGTGATGCTGCCGATGCGCGGCAGCAGCAGGCGCTCGCCGAGTATGAACAGACAGTGCTGCAAGCGATTGCAGATACGGAGTCTGCGATCGCAGCGCAGCGCGCGGCCCATGACGCATTGGCGCGCGTGAACGCCGCCACGGATGCAGCACGAGAAGCGGAGCAACTGGCCAATAAGTTGTATCAGCAAGGCCTGGTTGACTATCTGACCCTACTCGATGCGCAACGCCAGTTGGCGCTGTTGGACGATGCACTGCTGGTGTCGAAGAATACGGTCATGTTGAGCGCTGCGCGACTGTATTCGGCGCTAGGTGGTAGTTGGACGGCGCCTTAAGAAACCACGCATTGGCGCATTGAAAAAAATCCATCTGCATGCTGTAGTCGCGCCATCGACAGCGCCGATGCTGTCCAGGACACTCACTTTGCGAGAAAGCGATGCGGGCAGGATGGTTCAGCACAGCGCAGGCGGTTTTAGCCTTTAGTCTGGTTGGTCTGATCACGGCGAGCGGTTCGGTCGTGGCCGCTGATCCATCGCCGTTTGCTCGTCTACAACAGGACGGTATTCGCTTCGGACCCATCAGCATCCAACGCGATCCCATTTTTGATCTGAGCGATCCTGCCGAGAACAAATGGCTGTATCGCAGCGCCAACCGTTTGCATGTCACGACGCTGGAGTCGGTCGTTCGCGCGCAGCTGTTGTTCGCAGAAGGTGATCTTGTGACTGAGCAGGCGATCGAGGAGACGGCCCGCGTATTGCGGCGTAACAGCTATATCTATGACGTTGTTATCGAGCCGCTTGAAATGGCCGATGGACGTATCGCTGTACGCGTTACGACGCGGGACAATTGGACGCTGTTTCCGCAGATTGATTTTTCGCAACAAGGCGGCCAGACCGAATTTGCCCTCGGTGTGCGCGAAGCGAATTTGCTTGGTACCGGCGGCGAGATCGGGTTTCGAATCGAAGATGACGGCGACCGACGATCGTCGCTATTGCAATACGGCAACCGCAACTTTCGTGGCAGTTGGTGGCGATTCGAAATCGGCTATCGCGACAGTGATGACGGCGACGCGCAGCGGTTGCGGATCATCCGGCCGTTCTACTCACTCGATAGTCGTTGGAGTGCTGGCCTCGACACCACCGCGCTGGAGCAGGAGGAACCACTGTTTAGCTTCGGCGACGAAATCACGGAGTTTCGGCGCGACTTGCTGAGCGCAAATGTCTGGTTTGGTCGCTCCAGGGGTTTGCAGGACGGGTGGACGCGACGTTGGCAGGTGGGGTTTGCGATCGACGACAATCGTTTCGAGCCGGTGATCGAACCAGGACAGGCGATTTTTAGCCCAGTGGATCGCAATCTGCGCTATCCCTATGTGCGCTACGAAGCGATCGAGGATCGTTTCATTGCAGTGACCAATCTCAATCGTATTGCTGTGACCGAGGATTTGTTTCTGGGTACCCGCTACAGCGCGACGTTCGGGTGGTTTGGCGCTAGCACTGGCGCAGATCGCGATGGCGCGCTAATCGACTTGGATCTGTTCCATCGACGTGGCGACCCAACGCGCTCGGTCATTTCCTGGCGTGCACGTCTGAACAGTCGCGTCGAAAGCGGGCGTGTGCGCAACGGTCGACTGACGCTGAGCGCGGACTACGTGCGGCGGCAATCAGAGTATCGACAATGGGCGGTCATTGCCGAAACGACGCAGACGGAAGCAGCTGACCTTGACCAATTGGTGACCCTGGGCGGCCTGACCGGGCTGCGAGGCTTTGATCGAGCCTATGCGAACGGGACCCGCCGCGCAGTTGTGAGTCTCGAGCAGCGCATCATTACCAACTGGTACCCGTGGCGATTGTTTCGTGTGGGCGCTGCCGCTTTTGTTGATGCGGGTCGGATATGGGGGCGCGATGTGCTCGGGCGGCGCAACGAAGATCTACTGGCCAACGTCGGGGTAGGGCTGCGGCTGATGAGTACGCGCGCATCGAGCAACCGCATGCTACATATCGATCTCGCCTATCCGGTCGCTGCCGATACGGGGTATGAAGGCGGTCTGCAACTCTCCATTCAGGGTAAACGCGGGTTCTGATCGGGCCGGCGCTTTACCTGTCCCGTCGTGCTGCATACACTGACGGTGGGGGAATTGATATGACCACAGTAACGACACCAAGTCGATGGTGGATGCCGGTCGCGGGATTGATCCTGCTCATCGCTGCCTTTGTGGGCTTGCTAGCGCTCGTAAAACTGCTCGCCATGCTGATCGATGCCGATATCGCCGATCGGATGTGGCTGAACTATGCGTTGATCGGCCTCGCGCTCGCATCGCTGGGGTTTGCCGGTGTCAGCCTGATCGTGTCGTGGTTTACCCGCCGCCGTCGCGATGTGGTGCCAGGGCCGGCGCTATACCTGTTTGGCATCGCGATGGTCATGCTCGGCGGCCAGGCGGCCGTGCTCGGCCAAACGCTGGTCGGCGTGATCGGTGTGCTGGTCGGTTGTTCCGTTATATGGATCGAGTACCGCAGCGATTGGTTGTAAGCGTCTACCCGCAGCCGCGTTCCGCAGAGTTGGGTTGGGCCGTCTCCTGATGTTGATTTCCCTGTCGTCACCATCGGCTTTGTCGTCTTCAACGCGCTAACAGACCCTGCAAACTCTCGCCGACATCGGCGTCGATCTTGACCGTCGCGATATCGTCAGCTCGGGTTTTGCCGCGATTGAAAATGACCAGCGGTTTGCCGAGTTCTGCGCAACGTTTGGCGAATCGGAAACCTGAAAACACCATCAGCGATGAGCCGGCGACGACGAGAGCCTGCGCTTCCGCTACCGCCCGATAGGCTGCATCCACGCGATCGCGCGGCACGGACTCACCGAAGAACACGACTTCGGGCTTGACGATGCCACCGCAGCGCGGGCAGTCCGGTACCACGAAGCCGTCGTAGTCGGCGCCTTCGATCAATGCGTCGCCGTCCGGTTTTTCGACGACCACGCCGATCTGATCAAGCCAGTCTTGATTGAGCGCTATGACCGTCGATTGCCAATCGGCTCGAGGCATCAGCAACTGACACTGTTGGCAGCGCACTTCGTCGAGACGTCCATGCAGATCGATGACATCGCGCGTACCGGCTTTCTGATGCAGACCATCGACGTTCTGTGTCACGACACGATTGATGCGTCCTTCGGCCTGCAATTCGCTGATGGCGGAATGCGCGAGACTAGGTTGTGCCTGCGACATTCTCTGCCAGCCTACGGTTGTGCGCGCCCAGTAGCGTTGCCGTGTCGAGTGGTGTTTCATGAAGTCGTCAAACATGACCGGCTTGGCATGTTTCCAATTGCCGTTGCGATCGCGGTAACCGGGAATGCCCGAGCCGGTGCTGCAACCGGCGCCAGTCAATAGTGCAAATGGTTGTTCCGGCCCGATTAGCTCGCGGACCATCGGCAGTAGATCTACGGTCATCCGGGCAGTGTCGCGAGGTCGACGACGCGCCCCGGGATCGCGCGATGCACGCGCGCGCCACAGGTGCGCTGTAGCGTCTGCGACAATGCTTCGCCGGGCTTCGGTTCACCGTGTACTAGCCAGACCGGAGGCTGGTTGCCGAGCGCGTCATACCAACGGCACAAATCCTGCTCGTCGCCGTGCGCGGACAGGCCACCGACGGTGTGGATCGTCGCTGCCACCGCCACCCGCTTGCCATGAATTTTGACATGCGATTTGCCATCGACGAGTTGCCGACCGAGCGACCCCGGCGCCTGGTAGCCAGCGATAATGACGTGGGCATTGGGTCGCCACAGGTTGTGTTTGAGGTGGTGGAGGATACGGCCGCCGTTGCACATGCCGCTGCCCGCGATAATCAGCGCCCCATGGCTGAGCCGATTGATCACCCGTGACTCGGCGCCCGTGCGCGTCATGTACAGATTATCCAACAGCGGCATCTCGTTGTGGGCTCGTCGTAGTCGGGTTGCTTCGTCGTCGTAGAGGTGCGGATAGCGCCAATAAATTTCGCTGGCTTCGATGGCCATCGGGCTGTCGAGAAAGATGCGCCAGCGATCGGTGCCCCAGGCTTCCCGATTCTGGCCTAACAAATACAGCAGCTCCTGACTGCGACCAATCGCAAAGGCGGGTATAACGATGTTGCCGTTGTCGGCAGCGGCTGTTTGCAGGATCTCGCCAAGCTCATCGATGGTCTCGGAGCGTTCTCGGTGCCGTCGTCCGCCATAGGTGCTTTCCATCAGCAGCATATCGGCGTCGCCGACGACTTGCGGATCGCGCAACACCGGCGTGTCGTACTGGCCGAGATCACCGCTGAATACGATTCGTCGTGAGGGTTCACCGGCAATATCGATACAGACGATCGCTGACCCCATGATGTGCCCCGCATCATGAAACGTGATGGTGATGCCTGGGAAAATCTCCTGCGGCATGGCATACCGGAGCGGACGGATCTGCTCGACAGCGCGCAGCGCGTCGTCATCATCAAAGAGTGGCGTCAATAGAGGCTTACCGGTTCGCTCGCGTTCGCGATTTTTGCGCCTGACATCATGGCGGGCGATGCCCGCGGCATCGCGGAGTAACACCTGACACAGATCGCGGCTGGCAAAGTGGGTATAAATTGGCCCGTCGAAGCCGCGTTGACACAACAGCGGCAGCCGACCGCTGTGATCGAGATGAGCGTGACTGAGGACGACCGCATCGATCTCGTCGGCAGCAAACGGAAACGCATCACGATTGCGTTTTTGCTGTTTCTTGCTGCCCTGAATCATGCCGCAATCGAGCAACAGTGTGCGATCACCCACTCGGAGGATGTGGCACGAGCCCGTGACTTCGCCTGCGGCGCCAAAAAATTCCAATGTCGTTTTCATCAATTTTTCGAGTTGTGCTGGCGAGTCAGCTACCTTTTATGGTCATCAAATTCCAATTTCGGACAGTGCGCCACCGACAAGTGTTGGTTCTGTCACATTTAGTTAAACCGGCTTTACCGCTGCATGGAAAACCCTGCTACCTTTGAGGTTGGGGAATGCAGCGGCGCCTTCTACGGGTGCACGAAACTGGGCTGGCAGCCCAGCAACAACGCTGTTTTTTACAGAATGAGTTTGATTTCATGTGATAACCGTCACGGACGGCGTGTCGGCAATTGCCTACAGTTATCGCATACGAAAAGGACTTGGGGCAAAAAGAGTTGTCATGATCAGAAAAATCCTCATTGCAATGATAGCGATGTCGATTGTTGTGCTGTTGGCCTTGCTGGTACGCGAATCTCGCTCCGTGAGTGCCCAGTTTTACATCGACTACAGTGGCTATGCGTCGACGCTGAAACAAGCGCAGCGTGACCACGAGACGTTGATGGACACGATCGACGCGCTGGCAAGTCAGGCAACGGAAGTCCCCAATACCGTCACAACACTGACCCGACGTCTTGAGCAGAGCAAGAAAATACTGCAGACGCCCCCCGAATCGATCGAGAACGGTCAGGTTCGCAGCGCTGCGGCGCGCTACGTATCGAGCGTGAATATGACCTTGGCCGGCGTCGAGCGTTTTGTCGAGGCCGAGAACGCGTTGGCGTCGGCGGCGCGGGTGTTGCGCGAAGATGCACCCCAGGTTGTTCGGACCCTACGCGATCAGGGCCACGATGATGTTTCTCAAAACCTATTCGGATTGACAGTCGAAGTGCTCGACAATGCCACGGGCAAGACTGCGATCGAGGCCAAGGAGATCGGGCGACGATTGGATGAAGTTGTCGCGATGGCGGAAGATAAGGGCGCTGATTCTTCTGCGTTTACCGGCATTATCGATGCTGCTGCCTCGACGCCGCTGACGCGTTCCCAGGTGCTCGAGCAGATCGACGCGATCAATTCTGCCAGTCTTGCCAGCAGCGCGCAGGGCTTGTATTCGGCGATTGGCGCCATGAACGCCAGCGTCACGTCTCGGGCTGACCGCGCTCGGCTGTTGCTAGGCGGCGTGTCGGCGCTGTTGTTCCTCGGTATTGGCATGATCGGCCTACGGCTGCGTCAGAGTAACCAGGCGCTGAATGAAACCAACGCCGAGCTTGAGCAATTCAATGTGTCTCTGGAAGAGCGGGTTGCCGAGCGGACGCGCGAACTGAGTTCCGCTTATGAGGAGCTTCAGGAATCGCAGGCACAGCTCGTACAGGCTGAAAAAATGTCATCGTTGGGTGAGCTGGTCGCCGGTATCAGCCACGAGATCAATACGCCGCTGTGGTATCTGCTGAGTAATACGACGCTGATCAAGGAGCGTCTCGGCAGCTTCACGAATTTCGTATCGGTGGCCGATGACATGCTGCACATGCTGCGGGCTGGCGGTAACGACAAGAAAGCGTTTATTCAGCAGCTCCGTCGCCTCGATTCAGCGCTGAACGATGACGGGCTGCGCGACGACCTGCAAGAGAGTAATGATCTCCTCGACGATAGCGTCGAAGGGCTGGAGCAGCTGTCTGAAATGGCCCAGTCGCTCAAGGATTTCAGTCGCTTGGATCGCGCGGCGACCGACAACGTCAACCTGAACGACGGTGTTGAGCGGACGCTTGTCATCGCGAAGAATGTGCTCAAGGGCGGTATTCAGGTACAACGAAATCTGGGCGAATTGCCCGATGTCAGCTGTTCGCCAGGCCAAATCAACCAGGTACTGTTGAACCTGATCAAGAACGCGGCGGATGCGATGGATCGCGACGGTACGCTGACGATCAATACCTGGGCGGACGATGATTTCGTGCATGTCAGCGTCAAGGACACTGGCACCGGTATGGACGAGGACACGCTCGCCAAAGTGCGTGATCCGTTCTTCACGACCAAGGAGGTCGGCAAGGGGACGGGTCTCGGATTGTCGATCAGCCAGAAGATTATCGATGCACATGACGGCAAGCTTGAAATACAATCGGCGTTGGGAGAGGGTTCGGAGTTCACGGTAAGCCTGCCGGTGACCGTCGAGCAACCTATCAGCGATATGGCACGCGAATTGGCTGAGCTCGAGGAGCTCGAGGCCATGATCGGCGCGTCTCCCGATGGTTCGGATGAGCAGACAGCGCTGATGTTTGCAGCGGAAAAGACAGGATAAGTGTGAACCGGCATGGCATTGACGCAAGCACAGCAAATGGGAGATGACGTCAGCGGTATGCGCGATCCGACTCGCAAACCGTGTGTCGTGTTCGTCGACGACGAAAAGCGGGTGCTCAACTCGATGCGAGCGCTGTTCCGTCGCGAATACGACCTGCATTTGACGACTTCGGGCGAGGAAGCAATTCGCCTGTGCGTCGAGCACGACGCCGATGTCATCGTCGCAGACCAGCGGATGCCAGAGATGGAAGGCGTCGAAGTGCTGGGAGCTGTGCGTGAGCAAGCGCCCCGTACCATGCGCATCCTGCTGACTGGCTACGCGGATCTCGATGCTATCGAGGGTTCGATTAATGTCGGCGAAGTTTTCCGCTTCCTATCTAAGCCGTGCGCACCTGAGCAGCTGCGCAAGACAATCGATCTCGCTATCAAGGCCTCAGAAGTGCCGATGCCGGTCAGCGTACCGGCGCCACAAGTGGAAGCATTGGCCCCGGATACGTCAACCGCCGACCCAAGTGGCGATGTAGAAGTAGACCTGCCGGATGCCTCTCTGCTCGGCGACTCCGATGAGGCGAGCAAGCCGAAGCGCAAGGCCAAATCGCTGATCCCGGCCATGCTGGCGAAGCATCAAGCAAAGCAAACGCAGTCGCAGGTGGAAGAAGAGCCACCCGCGGAGGATCGTGCCGAGAGCACAGGTGAGCAGGTCATCTTGTCGGGTGACCGTGTCGAGTACGGCAGCAGCCGGGAGTCGTCATTCCAGGATATGGAAAGCGTTGGCGTTGTCGTGTTTACGCTCAGTGATACCTTCTATAAGGAAGTCGAGCGCGCCACTGGTGGCCACTACAAGCTCTACCATGCGAATCGTTTGCTGAAGGTACTTGAGCTGATTACACAGAAAAAAGCCGGTGTACTGATCTCTGAGGTCAGCAGCGAAGGGTCGGTGCTGCGCAAAGTACTGAACAAGTTTAAACAGCATCTGCCAGAGCTGATTGCGATCGTTGTCAGCGACGATCGCGATGCCGCCGAGATGATCTCGCTGATCAACCAGGGGCAGGTGTTCCGTTACATGGCCAAGCCGATCTCACACGACCGTCTGTTGCAAAACATCAATGGCGGCGCTTTGCGTCACCTGCAATTGCTGGCGAATCCGAGCCTGATTCCAAGGATGGCGGTCGAGGCATCCGAAGACGGTGATGATGCTGGCGGCAGCCCGATGACTTCGCTGTTCTCACGCATTCGCTCGATTGGCAAGATCTGGCAACGCAATAAAGACTGAGTCGTGGCAGAGAATTCGCAGCCTGACACCGAGAAGAAGGGCCGCAGCAGCGATACCTTACTTCTGATCCTTGCGCTGCTGGCGATCGCCGGCATGGGCGCCTGGTTTTTCCTCGGTACCGACGAACAGATGATTGAAGAGGTACCCGTCGCGACACCGATCGACGATCTGGATGATCCTGTCACCGCTGTGATCGCTGTGGAAGAGCCGACCAATGAACTGCTCAACCGTGCGCGCCTGGCAGCCAATGCGGGAATGCTGGTCGAGCCCGCTGGCACCAACGCACTGTATTACTACTCGCTGTACCTGGAAGAGCAAGGCGCGGACAGTGATGCCGAAGCCGAACTGCAGCGTATTCTGGATCGTATTGGCAGTGATGTAGAGCAAGCGATCGACGCCGGGAATTTTGAACGGGCCGGTTTTCTTGTCGATCAGATTCGCAATGCCGGGTTAACGCACGAATCCGTGACCAACTACCAGCAACAGGTAGCAGCCTTTGCCGATACGTTGCGCTCGCGCGCTATCGCAGCAGCTGAAGCGGGTAATGAGGCACAGATCGAAACACTGCTGACCCAGTATGAATCCTTGCCCGGCGTCAACTCGACCGCATTGCTGGCTTTGCGTAGTGATGTGCGCGATGCGCTGGATGCCCAGCGACTGGCAGCGGCGGCGGCGGCCGCAGAAGCACAGCGTCGTCGTCAGCAACAGCAAGCTGCGGCGCGTCAACGCGCGGCGAATCAGCAGGCAGCGGCAGCGCGGAGCCAGACTGCAACGCCGGCTACGGCTGCCGCGGCTCCCGCCGAGAATCCAGCCGTGGTCGCCGTCAGAGCTGCGCTGAATGAGGGCGATCTGATCGGCGCGGCGACACTCTTTGCCAGTGTGCCGAGTGACAATGCGGAACGCGGCACGCTGCAGGTCGCGTTGGATACGCAACTTGCTCGAGGCGTCAGTCGATTAGCCTCTGCCGGTCAGACTGCAGAAGCTGAAGCGATGTTGGACAGTTGGCGCAGTGTCGCTGGAGATGCCTCCACGGAATCGGCGCTGTCAGCCGATATCGACGCAGCCTATATCCGTGCAGCAACAGCCGATATCGTATCCGCGGCAACACTGCGACGGGTGGAGACGCTGGCACCCGTATATCCGCGAGCGGCGATTCGTCGTGGGCTGACTGGTCGCTTGCGGCTCGAATACACCGTTGATGTTGATGGTACGACCAGCGACATCGAGGTCGTCGACTCCACGCAGAGTGGCATTTTCGATCGGTCGGCGATTCGCGCGGTTTCTGGCTGGCGCTATGAGCCGCGAGAGGTACGAGGTCAGGCCGTCGCGCAACGCGTCTACGCGTTCCTCGACTATAACCTCGAATAGATTCGGCTGACCTCCGCCTGAGGCGCTCGCCGTTGATTCACTGCAGCGCTTTGATCGTGTCACAATCGATCCATCGTGAATGCCCTTGATTCCGTCAGTCTGAATTTCAGTCCATCAACACTCATTGTCCTGAACGTGCTGCTCGCCTATGTGGTCTTCGGTATCGCGCTCGATTTGCGCTGGCGTGACTTCCGCGCTGTCTTGCGCTACCCCAGAGCCCTCGTCGTTGGCTTGTTTGCCCAGTTCATTGTTCTGCCGGCGACGACGCTATTGCTGTTGCTACTGTTGCAACCGCCCGCGGGATTGGCATTGGGTCTGGTTGTGGTCGCCGCCTGTCCCGGGGGTAGCATCAGCAATTTCTTTGCCGCACGTGCCGGCGCTAACGTGGCGCTCAGTGTTTCGATGTCGACGGTGTCCAGCCTGACAGCCTTCGTCGTCACTCCGCTGAGTATTGCGATATGGGGCAGCGCTTACGCGCCGGCGCGTGATCTACTGCACACGGTCAGCGTGGATTTTTGGCAAATGCTCACCATCGTCCTGGCAGTTTTGATTGTGCCGACGTTGCTTGGCAGTTTATTGGCAACCAAACGCCCCGCGGTCGCTGCACGTCTCCGAGATCCGCTAAGACGGAGCTCAACGATTATTTTCCTGTTGTTCGTCGCGGCTGCGTTTGTCGCTAATGGCACGCTATTCCTGCGGTACTTTGATCAGATTCTCGCACTTGTCGTAGTACACAATCTGGCGGCACTGACGGCAGGATTCTTGTTTGCAACCGTGGCGGGCCTCGCCTTGCGAGAACGAAAAACCGTTTGTATCGAGGTTGGCATCCAGAACACCGCGCTGGGACTGACTTTGATTTTTACGTTCTTCGACGGGCTCGGCAGTATGGCACTAGTGGCTGGTATGTGGGGTATCTGGCATCTGCTCAGCGGATTTGCCGTCGCCTGGCTGTTTCAGCGTAAAGGGGTTCCTGCAAAAGTCTGAGAATCGCAGTATCCTGTGGGTTATCAGATGAGGTTCGCAGCTCGGGGATATAGTCATGCGATCTAAGTGCTTCGCGTTGGTAATAGCGGCGTCGTTGCTGGTTGACATCGCTTCTGCTGAAGTCGTTGATGCAGCGGAATCAGGGTTTACCGTTCGCCATGAGATCGAGGTGATCGCACCGCGTGAGACCGCATGGCGGATGCTGGTCGGCCATGTCGGTGAATGGTGGCACGACGATCATACGTATTCTGGTGATGCTGCCAACCTATTCATCGAAGAGCGCCCGCTCGGGTGTTTTTGTGAGCGTCTGAGTGAAGATGACGCTGTCGTTCATTTGATGGTCACGGTCATTCAGCAAAACGCGTTGTTGCGGCTGACAGGCGGGCTTGGTCCACTGGGATTGATGGGCGTTAACGGCAATCTGACTTTCAGCTTCGACGGCGACAGCACCTCGACCAGAATCGCCATGCAGTATCAGGTTGGTGGGTATAGCCCAGATGGTCTTGCAGCAATCGCCCCGGCGGTCGATGCCACACTAGGCGCGCAACTAGCCCGCTACGTTCGGTTTGTGGAATCAGGCTCGCCCGAGTCGGGGGTTTCTGAAGTGGAGTCACCCGCATCGGCTGAGACGCCGTCGGACGTAGCCGAGCCTGAAGCGCAGGACACGACCGATGCAACAGACAGCGATGACGATCAGCCGACGATGACGAAAACGCTCGAAAATGAAATCGTAGATCAAACAGCTGACGACGATGAAGTTTTGCCTCAAAGTGAGTGAACGTCGGACAATATGAGTGACTAGTCACCGGGTTCTGCCCGTTAGCCTGTAGGTGTCGAATCACCTTCAGGAGTCACGCACCATGTCTATTTTTCGTTTCCTTTTGCTTGCGGCAATGACGATGCTTTACGCCGTTCAGGCGAATGCCAGCACGCCAGTCCAATGGGTCGTTTGCGACAACTGTTCAGCGACCGCGCGCCAGCAAACCGCGCTGCAAGTGCCACCGAATCAGTTTCAATCCACCGACATACACGTGCTGGACCGTCGTCGTGGCGAAATGTCAGCCTATCGGGTCAATGTGTTCTACGACTATGAGTTTCAGCAGTTCTTTCGGTTTGCCGTAGCGCAAGCCCCAGCCGATGCTGCGCTTGCCGAGTTTTCCGCCTGGCAATCGTATCAGTCTGAAACCGATCGCCTACAGGGCAGCGAGCAGTCCATCGCGTTGGCATCAGCCGCCGACTGGATTCGCCACAACGAATCGGCAGGCAGTATCGAACTTCTCGGTCTCAACACGTTGTACGCAGACATTGAGCGCATGCCAGCACTACGTTTCTTCATCAATGTGCCGCATATCCGTCTGCGCTTTTTCGATCGTAGCGGCGGTATTGTCGCTGTCGCGATCAATCCGTCTAACGGACAGATGACCACCCCAGTGATCCCTGGCAGTTTGCGAGGTCCGAACGGACAGGCGCTACCCGATGACGTGACGCGCCTTCACTTGATGGATCAGATTGGTGATGACGCCGATACAAACTATCTGGCGCAGCATATGCAGACGGCCTGGGACAATGTTCAATGGCTGCATCGGCTGCGCTCGTTGCAAGGGCAATGGCGTACACTGTGCGATCAGATGCCGGGTGGCAGCGTGACGTGCTACGCCACGGACGCAGGCTAAAAAAAGGGCCGGTGCAGTCTTTGCACCGGCCCAATTCGTCAGGGCGGAAACCCCTTTTCGGCTCAGTTTACGCGTCAGACAATCGGGTCGAATGCCGTCAGGCTGTCACGCAGTTGTGCATTGCCCAGACCATGGTTCGGGAACAGCGTTTCGAAATTCCCTTGTTCGCCATGTAAGGCCAGATAGTTCAGTGCGACCGCTTCGACCAACAGGTTGACGTTGTTAGCCACTGGGCTACTTCCCGTTTCACCGGAAGCATCCGGTCGGAAGTATCCGATCTGTTGGTGCCTTGCCGCCGGAATGTTGTCGCCACTAAATATGTTCGGCCGACCATTCGGGTTGTATACCAAGAAGAACGACGCTGCCGTACTCTGGTTATCCCCCGTCCACTCGCCTTTGCCGCGACCGTCGACCGTATCGTCAATCGCGCCATTGCTGGCAAGAGAGCCATCACTGAATACATAGATACACAACGGCACGCCCTGGCGAGCGGCGTACTCGAGTGCAGCACCCATGCAGCGACCAGCGCGCAGATCACGGATCTCGCCGCGCGCACGACGACCACCGTGATAGTCGTAGCCACCCATGGTGATAGTGCCAGCACCCGCGTATCCGTTGGCCACCAGTTTCATCACCGACGCAGTTTTCTGGAATTCACGATCGTTGTCGTACTCACCCTGGGTGAAGATGCCGGTCGGGCCAACGAGATTGGCATCGAGCGACGGGTTCAGCTGAGACGGATCACCAAAGCGGTCTGCCAAGTCTGCCGACTTCAGGTAGCCACAGCCGACAAGATCTTTCAGAACAGCATCGGCATCGATACGTGTATCGACCTGACCCAATTTCTGGTCACTCAGGCGGTAAACCGACTCGAGCACCGCTACGGCGTCATCCTGCGACAACAGACCCACGAGCTTGCCGGTATCGACAAGGCCGGTAACGTCCGAGGGACGATCCACTTTTGTGGGCCGTTTCGCAACATCGATCATCGACGCTGGTGCCATCGAGTTACCACCAGACTCGGAGCTGCGAGAGCCGATCAGATCGAGCAACTCGCCACGCACACCCGTACGACTAATCGCATACATCGGGTTGTGCGGGTTGTTGCCGGTATCGTTCTCCGAACGCGCCACGATGATCGCGCCATTGGTGTTGGCGATCGTCGCCGGCGACGCTTTCTCAAGGATGCCACGCAGAAACGCGCTGTCTGAGTGGAACGCGAGACCAAGGTCCGTGTTGATGAAGTCGTTCGTGCCGGTGTCCGGATTGACGGATGCCGGCGTCATGTCGCCAGGCAGTCCGAGCTTGCTGTATCCAGCCGTCGATAGGAAGTCGAACTGACCATCCGGTCCGCCAACCAGCACGTTCGAACCGGCCATGTTAGCGCCGCCAGCGAGGTCAAAGCACACGAATGGTACTTTGCCAGCGCCTGCCAGCTCGAGGCCGCAGTTACCACGCAGAGGCTGCAGGTCCGAAGACAATGCCGCCGCCGCTTCACGTGGGTTGGCGAACAGACTGAACAATCCGCCAGACATCGCTGTAACCGGTCCGGTCATCATTCCTGTCGAGATGAACTCGCGACGGGTCACCGGTTTTGGGTGATCCGGGTGCAGTAGCGGCTCATCAGGATGAACGGTTTTGCGTTTTCTTACCATGATATTAAGTCCTGTGTGTCAGTCTTACTGCACCAGCATTGCGGCGCTGCCCAGTGTTGCGGAGCAGACGGCAATGCCGATGGTTTGAGTACGATCGGCGCTACAGTTATTACCACAAGCACTGAGGCGGTCGATCAGGTTGTTGAGTTCGGTTTCGATCGCAGCACGGTTCGGCTGACTCGTCAGGTTGACACCGACAATGGCGTCGACCAGTGGATCGATCAGGCCATCACGACCGGCCTGGCTACCGAATGCCGCCGCCGGTGATGCACTGAAATCGAAACCCGGGAAGTAGGCGCTGCGCAGCGCGTTGTCCGACAACAGCGCATTACAGTATTCCACCGACAGCTGTGCGACGCCGACCTGATGTGATGCCAGGAAACCACCGAACGTTGATTCGCTCGGCATTTGCTGACGCACCAACTCATAGGTGGTACGCACGTCGTCGTTAGAGCGCGGTACAGTCGTGACCGTGGACATCGTTGCGTCGATTTCCTCAAACGTACGAATACCGATATCGGCAACCGGATCCAGATCCGCTGCGGGTGGCGGTGCCAGCGGTACCGCGTCGGTACGCACGTTGACGTTGTCACCCAACACGTCGAAGGTCAGGAAGAACTCATCGCTATCCGCGCCTTGCTCTTGAGCAAACACAGTGCCAAAGCTTGACAGCGGTTGGCCGAGCTCTTCAAACAACCCACTATCGAGCATGGTGTCTACCGTTCGATAAGCCTGACCAACAGGCGCTTCAGCGCCGTTGATGCCGACACGTATACCCTGCAGCGGAATGCCGGAGAACGTCGCGCTGCTATCGAGCGAGATGAAGTGCGGTGCGTTGAACAAGTAACCGTAGTTATCGAACTGCGAGACTTCCAAGAGGATATAGGCCTCTGGTACGTCGATCAGATGCGAGACACTGAACAGCAGGTAGAACTTCTCACCGACACCGGCATCGAAATTCTGGAACACCTGTTCCGGTGTCAGTATGCGATTGTGGACGGACACGAAGCGGAAGGTGCCGGCGAACAGGCCGTCACTGCTGACCTCGTTGCCCAGTACGAATGCAAACGTGTCGTCCCAGTCCGCGATGCTGCCGCCGCCTTGCTCGTCGACAATATCGATCAGCTCACCATTGACGTAAATGCTGCGACCGTTGACCGGGTCAAACGTCGCTACAACGTGTTGCAACGTCGCTTGCAGGACTTCATCGTTGCTCGGCGTGTTGATTGCCGGCATACCGTTGCCGTCGGTAACATCGCTGCGGTTCGCCAGCGTGTAGTCGTATAGCGTCTGCCCGAGCGTAAAGTTTCGCGCGTCCGGACCGGCAGAGTAGCTCACGATGCGTGACTCTTCCTGCGACACATTGGCAGGGACAACCCATGCCTCGATGCTGTACTCGCCAGTCGACTTGATCATGTCGTGCAGCTTCTTGCTGTCCGCGGTACGACCCTGAGCTTTACCGTCGCGAATGGTGATACCCCATCCGCCAACCCAGCCGACATCGCCAGACAAGGTCAAATCGAGACTCGGCGAGACACCACTGGTGTCATAGGCGATGTTACCTTCGCCAGTCTTGAACTCGTAGGTGGCGATGGCGTTGGCTTCGTAGCGACTGCCGCCACTCGCGACGACACCATCAAGAATGGTCAGTGCTTTCGAAACCGTCAGAGAAGGATCCACCTCAGTCGGAGTAATGCCATTGGCCATCGTTTGAATGGCATCCTGCATTTCGTTGGCGTTGGCCAGGCAGTCATCCCAGCAGTTGTGGAATTCTTCACGCAGACGCACCACCAGGCGGGACGTCGCCGGATCGTCGAGTTTGATTTTCGGCTTCGCGGCATCGTAGGCCGTTTCAAGATCAGCTTCCGCAAAATACGGACCTTGTGCGTTCGGTGAGTTGGACGTATGACAGTCTGAGCAGTACTGCGTCAGGATCGGATGTACGGTGCCACCGAACAAGCTGGCATCAGCGGGGAAGTTCTTGCTGGCGCCGGGGTCACGAATGACCGGTGCTTCAAGATCGATAGTGCGACCACCACCAGCTACCAGATCACCGGCCCAACCGGTAATCCACGTCGTCATCAGGTCTTCACAGACCGAGTCGGAATCGACCCAGCAGTTGTGACCACCACCGACTTTGGTCGACAGACGAGAGTCAGCCGGGGAGGTCAGATCGACCGCGCCATTGGCGGCTTCATAGGCCAAGTTGATATCGTCAGTGCGTGCGAATGTTGGCACCTGGCCATCGGTACCGTGGCAGTCGCCACAACCCGCTTCGGCCTGAATGTTATCCCACACGTTCAATTTGAACGATTGCACGTCCGCAGTCGCCGGCGCCGGTCCACTATAAGTGGATGTCGGTGGCAGACTGGTGACAGGGTTTACCTGCGTCTCAGCACCGCCAGAACAAGCGCTGACCAGAACCACGGTGGCCAGGGCGGCGCTAATGCGCGCAGTGTGACGGGTCACAAACTGCATGAATTGTGTTTTCATTGTCGTCATTGCTCTACCCTCACTCGCCCATGCAATACGTCGCGGCTTCCGCGAACGTTTGCTTCAGTCGATAACCATTGGTGGTCAAAGAGCCAACCATCAGATCGATCTGACCACGATCGTTGGCATCGACCGGTTCACGCAAACAGACGTTGCGGAACACCTTGCGAACCTGGCACTGCGCGAAACCAGCGCTGTTGGCCAGTTCCTGACCCATCGACTTAGCGCCGGTGCCCGTGCCTGGCAGAGATTCGTCCCAGCCGACGAGCGCGTGACGCCCATTGCGCCAGTAGTTATTCCACTCGTCGTTTGGTGTCACGAAACCGAAGGGAAACGTGCTCTCGTTGTTAAAGTACTTGGGCTGCACCTGGCCTTCGGTGTACTCGATCGAGCCGGTTTCTTCGTTGTAGTTGTAGTAGGCGAAGGCCTGCGCTAACGGGTCCATGCCGCTGTGGCAGCCTATGCAGTTATTCAGGAAAAGTCGGCTATCACCGCCGGGGCTACGCGAGACATCCTGACGAATGCGATCGGGCGGACGAGTAATGTCCTTAACCTGCTCTAGATCTCGGCAGAGGTGATTCATCAATGTGAAGCGAAGCATCGCGCGGTTAGTGCCCGCCACGAAAAACGCCTCGGCGGCAGCGCGCGTTGTCATAACGCCGGCTGTCGCATTCGGTGGCAGCGGCGTCAGCGAAGACTGGGTCGTGCGCACCAGGTTAACTCTCAGGTCGATGTCACGCCGTTCTAGGTCCTCGTAGTGATCGTTGTTGGCCGACGAATAGTTCGGCGCGCCAACAGACGCGTCCGCCACATACAAGATATCGCCGGACAACACTTCATTGAACGGGACATCGTCGCGAACCATGCCGATCACAGTGGCCGTGTAATCGTTCAGCGGAGCGAAAATGTCGGCATCCCGGTTTGTCCACGGTGTCACGAAATTTTTCAGTGTGACGTTGTAGAAAGCCGAATTCTCCATGGCGATGTTGGCCGCAGCCTGCGGGTTGCCATTGGAAATCTGGGTGGCCATTGCATCCAGCACCGTTTCGGTGGGTGGTACGCCTGCCAAACGATCGTGCATGCGCTTGGCCTGTTCGCGAGGCCCTGCATACGCGCTCGTCAGTGTGAGCATGAGCATCATGCACGCACCGGCAAGTCGTATCGGTAGTGACTTAAGTTGTCTTTTCATGTCGACCCTGCTTTTAAAAGTTGAATTCGGCTAATCCCTGTAGGACTGATCCGTGGTGTGCTGCCTAGCTCAGCACCGCATTACGTTGAGTGTGCATCGACTTCTCAGTTAGAGCAGTGATGACGCTCACAATCCTTATGTTTCGTCCGACTTGCCGCTTAGTTGTACTGGGCGCATCGGTTGTCACGGAGATTGTTGCAATCGCTATGCCAGCTCGGTCGCTATGGGTACGAACTGCCTGAAAACGTCGTATTTACAGACAGTTAGCTGGTTTTCCGACGAGTGGGCCGCTCACACCATATGTAAAACCCTTGTCGGAGAGTTCGTACAGTGTGTGGTTGTATGCGACTTAAGTCATTGAAAGTATTGAATAAAAAAATTGTCGCGTAAGTGAGACAGGTGTGCCGCGCATGGGCAGTCACCGTCTGCTGCTGGGTTTTTGGCTTGCGTCACGTTTTGGCAACCGGCGATTCTGCCGCTGAATCTCACGTCCTGGATTCGGGCGCCTGTCGCGTGGGATTCAGAAAACGGCGGTTTATTAGGAACTTACCGATCATCCATTGATCGTGGTGCTGGCGCTCGACGATCACTTTCGTCAGGTTGCTGCGCACCCATGTCACCGTTTTGAGACATTACGAGCGTTTGATAGCGCTCCTATACTCCGGGCGTGTGATCGACGGAATCAGTTTCGGTCCGGCGCCTCAGGCCACAGTTTTGCAAGACAGTGCCGCGGTCTCGAATGGAACTGTGAAGTTGTTAACAGAATACAACCCGGTGGGTCGTCACCATGTGTGCATTACGTTTAATCGACGTTCCGATACACAGTTCAAGCGCTGGTTAATTGAGCGCTTGCCGGCCACGACCCCGGTATCAAATATCGAGGTGTGTGATGGATTCAATGCTAACAGGTAACTTCAACAATCGAACACATCCCTGGGCCGCCCTGCTTGCGGCGCTCGTGCTCGTGGCTGGCTGCAGCAACGGTGGGGAAGGCGATGAGGTTGGCTTTGGTTCAGGCCAGGATCCTGATCCTATAGCACTCGAGTTTCCCATCGTTTACGTGCAACGACCACTGGCCATTGATGATGATGGCGAGCCTCTAACGGAAGACGTGCGTGATCTGCTGACCTTTAATATAGGCGCGGACCTGTTTCTGCGCGACCGTGCGTCACCGTCGACACCCGACGTGGACATCACGGGTGAGCTCACGCAGGGACTCGCCGATATCCGCGATGTGACCGTGTCGTTTGACGCGACCAAAGTCGCTTTTGCGATGCGTTACCCGTTCGACGAAAACCTGGATGAGGAAGAGCAAGTCACCTGGAACATCTGGGAGTACGACATCCCGACCGGTGAGTTGCGTCGCGTCATTGCGTCCGATATCACTGCCGAAGCCGGACATGATCTGGCGCCACAATACCTCCCTGACGGTCGTCTGCTGTTCAGTTCTACGCGCCAGCGCCAGTCCGTCGCGATTTTGCTCGACGAAGGCAAGCCGCAGTTTCCGGCGCTCGATGGCGAGCGCGAACGCGAAGCCTTTCTGTTGCACACGATGCAACCTGATGGCTCACAGATCGAACAGATTGGATTTAACCAGGGACACGAGCTGAATCCGGTGGTGCTGGACGATGGTACGGTGGTCTTTAGCCGCTACGACGTCGTCGGCAATACCAACGAGATCAATTTGTACAGAATGAACCCGGACGGTACCGGGCTCGAGCTGTTGTACGGTGCGAACAGCCACGACGTCGACAACGATGGACAGCAGGAGCAGTTCCTGCAGCCACAGATCTTGCCAGACGGCACATTGGTCGCGTTGTTGAAGCCCTTTGAAGGTGAAACCACCGGCGGTGCGCTGGTTGATATCGACGTTGCGACGTATGTGGAAAATACCCAGCCCATCGCGATCAATGTGGGGATGGCGGGTCCGGCGCAAACGCCTGCGACGATCAACGATGTCGTTGTCGATGCTGCAGCCGTGTCGCCCGGCGGACGCTATCGCTCTGTGTACCCACTGCGCGATGGCACCAACAGATTGTTGATTAGTTGGAGCCAGTGCCGCTTGGAGGATATGGACGGCAGAATTCTGGCCTGTACCGATGAGAACCTCGCGAATCCCGCGCTCGTGAATGCACCTGCCTTGTACGGCATTTGGATTTACGACCGCGCGGACGAGACGCAGCTTCCTGTGGTGCCTCCGCAGGAAGGCCTGATCTTTTCGGATATCGTTGCTGCTGAACCGCGCCAGATTCCGCAGGTTCTGCTCGGCGGCGAGAACGACTTTCCGCTGGACATGGACATCGACGAAGAGGGTGTCGGCGTATTGAATATTCGTAGCGTCTATGACGTTATGGGCGCCGATACCGCGCCGGGCGGCATTGACGCACTCGCTGATCCGGCGCAGTTCAGCGCCGCCGAGCGACCCGCACGGTTCCTGCGTATCGAAAAGGCTGTATCAATTCCGGATGAGGAATTGCTCGATCTTCCGAACACGGCGTTCGGCGCGGGCAATGGACAGGGTATGCGCGAGATCCTCGGCTACACGATGATCGAACCGGATGGCTCCGTTATGGTCAAGGTACCGGCCGACGTGGCGCTTGGTTTGAGCGTTCTGGATGGCAACGGTCGACGTATCGGGCCGCGCCACCAGAACTGGATGCAGGTGCGTCCGGGCGAGGAATTGCGTTGCACCGGTTGTCATGATGGCGGTAGTGGTTTGTCGCATGGGCGCCGCGGTTCATTCGATAGCATTCATGATGGTGCAGTAACGACAGGTCAACCCTATCCGAACACAGATCCCGCGTTGTTTGCGGATATCGGTGAAACTATGGCCGAGGTGCGGGCTCGCGTGTCCTGCTCGGTCGATGATTGTTCGTCGCTGACGCCGTCGGTCGATATCGGTTTTACCGATGTCTGGACCAACGAAGCGGCAGCAGGGCGAGCACCCGACGCGCCGGTATCGTTGGCTTATGCAGATTTGCTGACGGAAGCACCAACAACTCAGGCTTGCCAGTCAGAGTGGACGGCCAGCTGCCGGACGGTGGTCAATTACGAGCAGCATATCCACCCGCTCTGGGAGTTGCCGCGAGTGACGTTGGACGCGATGGGCAACGTCGTCAGCGACTTTACGTGTGTCAGTTGCCATTCGACTCGCGACGAAGCCGATCAACTGCGGGTACCGATTGCTCAACTGGATCTGACCGGCGGACCATCCGATCAGGAAGCCGATCATTTCACGTCCTACCGCGAGCTGCTGTTTGGTGACAACGAGCAGGAGCTTAATATGGGTGCACTGCAGGATCGTCTCGTTCAGAACGGGACGGATCCGGTCACCGGTGATCCGATTCTTCAGACAGTCGGTGTTGCGCCGAGCATGAGCTCGAACGGTGGTAACGCGTCCAACACGTTCTTTAGCCGGTTTGCACCAGGTGGCACACACGCTGATTACCTGTCACCTGTCGAACTGAAACTCATCTCTGAATGGCTCGATTTGGGCGGACAGTATTACAACGATCCGTTCGCCGTGCCTGTGGACTAATTGGACTGATGAAACTGCGACTCATAGTACTCACCGTTGTTTCGTTGCTCGCCGCCGCCGTGTGCAGTGATGTAGCAGCCCGCGAATATCGCGAGGTTGAGGTCGCAGATCCTTTTCTGGAGATGCACACCGGTGCCGGGCAGGGCTATCCGATCACGAATGTGGTCGAGCGTGGCGAACGCGTGCAGATCATTCGTCGGAAGACCGATTGGTTCAAGGTGCGTAATGATCGCGGCGATGAGGGCTGGGTCAATATCCGGCAATTGGAGCTGACGCTAGACGAAGCAGGTGAGCTCACTGAAATCGAGTCTGTCGGACGCGACGAGTTTCTGCAAAGGCGTTGGGAAGCCGGCATTTTGACAGGCGACTTTTCTGGCGCTGACACGGTGTCGCTGTATGGTGGCTATTCGATCACGCGAAATCTATCGGTTGAACTGTGGGCCTCACAGTTGATCGGCAATTTCAGCACCGGCTGGTTGGGTACTGCGAACATCGTGCACGAAACCTGGCCTGAGTGGCGCGTGTCGCCTTACTTTACGATGGGCACCGGTGTTATTCGCACCGAGCCCAAGTCTACGTTGGTGAGCACGCCTGATCGCACTGACCAGGTCGCACTCGTCGGCGCAGGCGTACGCGCCTATGTTACCCGCCGTTTCGTGCTGCGAGGTGAATACAAGAGTTACGTGGTACTGACGAGCCGCGACGAAAACGAGGAAGTAGAAGAATGGAAAATCGGTTTCGGGTTCTTTTTCTAAGTGCCGCACTGAGTATGGCGGTGTTGATGAGCGGTTGCTCGTCAATCCCGTTCTTTGGCAAAAAGGCAGACACCGAGGTGGCTGAAGCGCCAGAGCAGGTGATCGAGCCTGAGGTGGAGCGCCGTACGATCAAGAAGCCCAAGATCGATACAGAAGATTTCGAGATCGGCGCCTACGCCGGTGTCATGAGCGTCGAAGACTTCGGTGTCAACACCGTCGTTGGCGCGACGTTGGCCTATCACTTTTCTGAGGCACTGTTTGTCGAAGCCACTTATGGTCAGACGGATACCGAGGAGACGAGTTTTGAGCTGCTGAGCGGCGCGGCAGAGTTGCTGACAGAAGACGAACGACAGTTCTCCTACTACAACGCGTCCGTTGGCTGGAATATTTTTCCGGGTGAAACATTTGTGACGCGTAACCGTACATTCAATCAGTCTTTCTACATTATTGGCGGTCTGGGCAGTACGGAATTCGGCGGCGATGATCTGTTTACGATCAACATCGGTGCTGGTTATCGGTTGTTGATCAATGACATTTTCGCGTTGCGGCTCGATTTCCGAGACCACGCTTTTGACAGCGATCTGCTGGGTGAGGCGAAGACAGCGCACAACCTGGTAGGCCGCCTTGGATTTACCTTTTTCTTCTGAGAGGGAGCAATGACATGACAGTTCGAGCACATCAAAGAATGGCGAAGGTCCTGCTGGCGCTGCTGGTGCTTGGCGGCACGGCAGGTTGCTCAAACATCGAGCCCTGGGTGAAACCCTACGAGCGTGATCGGCTCGCTGACCCGATCATGTTCCTCGACCACGATCCCGTTTCAACCTCGTATATGCACCATGTGCTTGAATCACGTGAAGGTTCGCGCGGCGCCATGGGCGCAGTCGGCGGCGGATGCGGTTGCAACTAGAAATCTTCGCACGGTAGGCAGGTTAGCGACATGATCAAGAAACCCCTGATTAGCGTAATGATCGCGGTGCTCGGATGGCATTCATTGACCGCCGTCGCCGCGACATTGCCTGAAGATCGGACGGATGTGCTGTATCACCGCTATGAAGGTGACAACATCACGATCGAAGGCCCGTCTGTTCTCGTGCGTAAACAGGTCGGCAAGAATTTTTCATTCACCGGCAACTGGTACGCGGATCTGATCACAAGTGCCTCGATTGATGTCGTTACGACTGCCAGTCCCTACGAGGAAGAACGTAACCAGTATTCCGTAGGCATGGACTACTTGCGTGGCTCGACGATGATGTCGGTGGGGCTGACCAAAAGTACCGAGTCGGACTTCGACGCCGAGACATGGAGTCTCGCGATTTCCCAAAACCTGTTTGGTGATCTGACTACCGTGACGCTGGCCTATAGTCTGGGCGACGATATTGTGGGCATGTCGAATGACGAGACGTTCGCGCGCGATGTTGCACGGCAAGTCTATGGCCTTGGTATCAGTCAGATCTTAACGCGTAACCTGATTGTCAATTTCAACTTTGAAGGCATCACCGATGAAGGTTATCTGAATAACCCGTACCGCTCGGTGCGTTACCTGAACGAAGATGGTTTGACCTACAGTTTCCAGGGCGAACGTTACCCGAACACGCGCACCAGTGGTGCGGCAGCATTCGGCGCCCGTTATTACCTGCCTTATCGCGCTGCTGTCCATGGCGAGTATCGTTTCTTTTCCGATACCTGGGGTATCGAGGCGGACTCCTGGGAGATCGGTTACGTGCATCCCTGGCGGAATAAGCTGACCTTCAATATCGGTTATCGTCATTATCAGCAGACTAAGGCGACGTTCTACGAGGATCTGTTCCCGCGCGTGGATTTCCAGAACTTCCTCGCCCGAGATAAGGAGTTGGCGTCCTTTACCAGCCGTCTGATCCGGACCGGCGTTGCCTGGGATTTCGGAGAAGAGGGCTACGGCATCTTCAGTAAGGCACGCTTGTCTTTCTTCTGGGACAAGATGCTGATCGATTACGACGATTTCCGCGACTTGCGAGTCACCGGTGTCGCGGCGGGAGAAGAACCAACGTTCTCGTTGGACGCCGACGTCATCCAGGTCCTATTCTCAGTCTGGTACTAACGACTCTGCAGAAAGCAGCCCGGTACTCGGCCGCGCTTCCGTTGCTAGCAATCGGCTCAGTGCTTTCACCGTCTCGCGTTCGTTAGCACCGATCACCCAATATGTCTGATTCTGCCGTTTGCCGGGCTCGACCACGATGACGGTTGCGCGTTTACGCCTGGCATCCTCGAAAGCCGTCGTTGTCGGTAATGTCATTGGCACGCTCGGGAGTCGTTCCCAGGTCGCGAGAACAACCGTCGATAGCGCTGCGAATGGCGGTGGGTCGCCAGCGACCTGCTGCATCAGCAACGCGACCTGCCACTGTTGCTGGATTTCTGGTGCCACTGACATAAGGGTTGACGACGTCGTGACCAGTTGCATCCCGCGCATGTGGGTCGCAAGTGTTGCGCAACGAGATGGCATGGCCGCTTCCATCGTCGCAATGTAGCGATGTACAAAGGCAGCATCGAGTGACTGCTGTGCCTGCAGATAGTTTAATGCCTCCGGCAGTATCGCCTTGGCGAGTTGGTCGATGTCGGGATGATCGTAAAACGACAGTGGCAACAATTCGTACTGCGCAAATGCTGTCGGATGCAGCAGCGTGAGTTCCAGCGCACCGTTGCCCACCGCCGTTGCGACCACTTCGTCGAAAAGGTGGAAAGCCGGTAACGCGCAGACACTTTCACTGGCGAGAAAGGCATTGAGCAGGCGTTGCTGATGCGCTTCTGATGATTGTTGTTGCCAAAAATGCACGAGCTCGTGTGCGATGACGGGCAGGCGGTTACGCGCGGTTTCATTGCGGGGCGACTCGATAAACAGCGTATTGGCGTCGAGCGTTGCAAGACTGCCGGCAGACGACGTTCGCGTGGCGATCAACTGGACGCTGGGCAGCGCGGTTTGTGGGTTGCCGTACAGGTCGGCCAGCGCATGCCAGAACGACTTGAGTGTGGGCTCGCTCGCCAGCGTATGCAGGCTTGCCCGCATTCGGTACAGGTGTGTTGCATCCTGTTGCAGCCAGCGTTGCTGGTGTCTTTCCTGGAAATGCTGCCGAATATCCGCTTCTGTCAGTGCATCCAGACGGTGGTCACCTGTCACTTCGCGCGGGCCTAAATGGCGCGACGAGACGGCTGCCAGATCGGCAGTGCTTGGCAGTTCGCCGCGCGCCGTACCAAGCGCTGTCATCGATGTCGGTTTTTGCCTGAGTTGATACCATCGATCGAGCAACATCCCTTCGTCACGAGCCACGACGATGGTCATGTTGTCGTCCGTGCAGCGAATCACCTGCGAGAGACAGTCGAGTTGATACGTCAGATTGGTGTTTTCGTTGACCGTGACGCGCGGGCTCGCTGCGTCAGCAATAGAAAAGCCCCCGGCAAGGGGGGCTATCCATATCAATCGTTTGAGCCAGCGTTGCATGGCCTGACTCTAGCGGCCACGTGCCGCCGCTGCAATCGTCAGCGTTTGTGGGGCGGCAAAAACCCTTCGGCTTCCGCTAACGTACCCAACGCTTCTTCCATGATGCTGCGTGCGCTTGCCGTCATCCGGTACAGGTAATTGTGCAGGGCCTGGTCTTGCGGACTGCGTGACTCGCACTGCGCGCTGTATTCTTCAAATGCACACAGGTTCTGGACGAGATCCGCCGTATGTTTCGGGCACTCGCACTCAACCGTAGTAGACGTGCGCGCCAATTGCGCCAACTCGACGTCGTTGAAGCGACGGCGTGGAATTTCGTCTTCCATGCTAACGTCGATCGGATGGCGCGAATTCGGTGTCACTTCTTCCAGCACCGGCCGGTTATCAGCACCGCGCCGTAACAATTGGTACAGCGTCTGCGTGGTTACCGGCGATCGCAATAGCTCGACACGATCGGCGGCCAGGGCTTCCAGATCCTGCTTGGTGCCGAAGTTGAACAGCACGATCACCCGACGCGTGCCGGCACGCCGACGCAGTTTGCCAACGGTCAGGCGCGTGTTCGGGTTGATCACCGGAAATTCCAGCAAGAGGATGTCGGGATCTACTGTTTCCACCTGATCAGTGAATTCATCGAGGTCGGATGAGCTGAGACAGACCTCTAGCTTACCGGGGCTGTTAATGCGATCCGGCAAGTGTTCGAGGGAGAACCCGCCGTACGCGGCCACCCGGACGAGTCCGACGGCTGCGACAAGCTGTAAGCTGCTGCTTTGCTCGATGAGCTGATCGCGACGCGATTTCAGCTCTTCCGTCGCCAGGTTGGCAATCTGACCAATTGACGAGCCGTTGTCCGAAAGCGATTTCAGCAATGACAACTTTTCGATGTCGTCTTTCGAATACACCCGACGACCGCTGTCGGTGCGTTCAGCGACAATCGCTGAATAGCGGCGTTCCCAGATGCGTAGTGTGTGGGTAGAGATGCCCGTCAGTCGAGCAACCGCACCGATGGAATAACCGGTGGGTTTCGAGGCGTCCTCAACCACGTCCTTCTTACTTGAGGCCATGAGTTAGCTCCTTGCGCCGTCGCGGAACAGCGCTTTTGATCTTCGCGGGATTAGACAATAGCACAAATCGATGCATTGTCCAAATTGGTGTCGAAGTTTGGCTGTCTAACGTCGAAGAAATGGCTGCAACGCCTCAAGCGTGTACGATTTTTTCGAATTACCCTTATTTTCTAGAGGTTTTCCTTGCCAGACAATGCGGCCGCCTGCGCTGCCGCCCTCCGGGCCAAGGTCGATTAACCAGTCGGCTTCGGCCAGTATGTCTAAGTTATGTTCTATGATGACAACAGAATGTCCAGCATCGACCAAGCGCTGTATTACCTGGATCAGCTTCGCCACATCTGCCATGTGCAGTCCAATGGTCGGCTCATCGAGCACGTACAAGGTGTGTTGTGGATTGTCGGCGGCATCAACATTATCTTCACCACTGTTGTGGCGTGCTTTGGAGAGCTCTGCAACTAGCTTGATGCGTTGCGCTTCGCCGCCGGATAACGTCGGGCTGGGTTGGCCGAGCGTCAGATAACCGAGGCCGACATCGCGCAACAAGCAAAGTGCGTGATGAATTTTTGGATGGGCGGTGAAGAACGGAATCGCATCCTCGACTTCCATCTGGAGAATCTCGCCGATGCTCTTTTCGCGATAGTGAATGGTGAGCGTTTCCGCGGTGAATCGCGCGCCCCCGCAAGCCTCGCAAGGCACGCGCACATCGGGCATGAAGCTCATCTCGATTTTGCGCATTCCCTGGCCCTCACACTCGGCGCATCGACCTTCCTTTGTGTTAAACGAAAAGCGACTGGCTGTGTAACCGCGCATACGCGCTTCGGGCGTCTGCGCGAACAAGCGGCGAATGTCATCCCAGAAGCCGATGTAAGTCGCAGGGCATGATCGTGGCGTCTTCCCGATCGGCGTCTGATCGACCTCGAGTACGCGTCGGATGCTCTGCCAGCCGTCGATGGACTCGCAGCCAACCAGCGCTGGCTTTTGTCGGCCGCGGCGTTGTTGGCTGGCAACCAGTGCGCTGACGTTGCGTTGCATCACCCCGCGAATCAACGAGCTCTTGCCGCTGCCCGACACGCCACTCACCGCAACCAGCGCGCCGAGTGGTATCTTGATATTCAGCTTGGTCAAATTGTTCAGCGCCGCTTTGCGAATTTGAATGGCATGGGCTTGCTTGCGGCGAGGGTTGATGTCGCGCGTGGCAGCCCGCAGCGGATGTTGGAGTGGCTCACGCAACATCTTGCCGGTGAGTGACTGTCGATTGCGCATCAATGCGTTGACACTGCCGCTCGCGACGATCTCACCGCCGCGCACACCAGCACCGGGTCCGACATCGATCACATGCTGTGCCCCGCGAATGGTGTCCTCGTCATGCTCGACAACCACCACAGTGTTCCCATTCACCTGCAGCTGTTGCAGCGTTGCCAGCAGTTTGGCGTTATCCCGCGGGTGCAAGCCGATCGTCGGCTCATCCAGGATATAGCACACGCCTCGCAGGTTGGAGCCCAATTGGGAGGCGAGTCGGATGCGCTGTGCTTCTCCGCCGGAGAGGGTGGGTGCGGAGCGCGCCAACGTCAGATAGCCGAGTCCGACGTCATTGAGGAAACGCAACCGAGCCTGCAGTTCGACCAGAACATCGCGGGCAATTTCTGCGTCGCGTCCACTCAGCGACAATGCGTCGAAACGGTCCATCGCCGACTGTACCGACAGATCGGCAAACTGGGCGATATTCTCTTTCTGGAACCGAACCGCGAGACTGGTCGGTGACAATCGCTGGCCGTCACAGTCGGCGCAAGTATCTTTACTTTCGCTGTCGTCTTCGCTGGGCGCGAGGCCGGTGCCGGTGCAGGTGCCGCACCAGCCGTGCGCCGAATTGTAGGAGAACAGGCGCGGATCGAGTTCAGCAAAACTGCGCGCGCACGACGGGCAGGCGCGCTGCGTCGAGAACAGTTCCGGGGTCTTGTTACTGCGCCCAAGCGCTTCGACCATGATAAGGCCTTTGCCGAAGTCGAGCGCAGATCGCACGTAATCACGCAGCGAATCCTCGGACTTCTTGTCGACGGTCAATTCGCCAACCGGCAACTCGATATCGTGTTCCTTGAAACGGTCCAGACGGGGCCATGGGTTGGTCGGTGTCATTTCGCCGTCAACGCGCAGATTATCGAAGCCTTTCTTCGCGGCCCACTTCGCGAGGTCGGTGTAGTAGCCCTTACGCGCCACGACTTGCGGCGCCAGCAGGCGTATCCGACGTCCGCGGTAGCGCTTGCTGATTAGGTCGACAATTTGCGCTTCGCTCTGCGGTGCGATGACGGTATCGCAGTCCGGACAATGCGCCGTGCCGAGCTTGACGAACAGCAGCCGAAGAAAATGATAGACCTCGGTCATTGTGCCGACTGTCGACTTGCGGCCACCGCGACTTGTGCGTTGTTCGATCGCGACCGTGGGTGGGATACCGGTGACCGCGTCGACATCCGGACGTGCTGCCGGTTGCACAAACTGTCGTGCATACGCGTTCAGTGATTCAAGATAACGGCGCTGCCCCTCGTTAAACAGGATGTCAAAAGCGATTGTGCTTTTGCCGCTGCCGGACACGCCGGTGATGGTTGTGAACCTGTTGCGCGGGATCGTGACAGTGACGTCGCGCAGATTATGCTCCCGCGCCTTGACGATCTGAATATCTGGCAGTCCCGCGGCACGCTTCGCGTCGGTCAGCGCGTAGCGTCCGGCCGTGTCGCGCGCTGCCTGCATCGCATTGCTAGCGGTCCGATAGTCACGCAGTGCGCGGCCGGTTTCATTGTCGGTTGTCTCAGTCAGGGCATCGGGTGTGCCTGCAAAACACAGTTGGCCGCCAGCATCGCCGCCTTCCGGCCCGAGATCGATAATCCAGTCGGCCGCATCAATCACGTCGAGATTGTGCTCGATGACAATGATGCTGTTGCCTTCGTCCAGTAGCTGATCGAAAGCGCCGAGCAGTTTCTCGATATCCTGAAAGTGTAGACCCGTTGTCGGCTCGTCGAACAAAAACAACTTGTGCTGTTTCTTGCCGCGCGTCTTTCGCGCTTCGCCGAGGTGCTTCGCGAGCTTCAGGCGCTGTGCTTCGCCACCGGATAGGGTCGGCACAGGTTGGCCCAATTTCACATAGTCGAGTCCGACAGCGACCAGCGGCGCAAGCACGCGCTGTATCTCTGCGTCGTCGGCAAAACAGGCTAGCGCCTGGTTGACGGTCAATTCGAGCACGTCGGCGATCGAAAGACTGTGATCCAGAGCTTCCGGCCAGATTCTGACCTCGAGTATTTCATCTCGGAAACGCTTACCGTCACAATCACTACAGCGCAGATAGACATCCGACAAGAACTGCATTTCGATATGTTCGAAGCCATTGCCACCACAGGTCGGGCAGCGACCGTCACCCGAGTTAAAACTGAAGGTGCCGGGTTTGTAGCCACGTTCGATCGCCAATGGCTGGCGCGTGAACAGCTTGCGTATGGCGTCGAACGCGCCGACGAAACTCGCCGGGTTCGAACGCGTGGTTTTGCCAATCGGCTTTTGATCCACGAACACGATGTCGTCGACTAGGTGTTTGCCCGTGATGCGGCGATGTTTGCCGGGTAATTCACCTTTGCCGTGCAACACTCGGTTCATAGCCGGGTATAGAACATCGCCGACTAGTGTCGATTTGCCGCTGCCAGACACGCCGGTGACGACGACCAGCCCATGCAGCGGAAAATCCACGTCGATTTGTCGTAGATTGTTCGCCTCCGCAGCGCGAACGCCGATGCTGTGTTTGCCGACTATGCGCTGTCGTGTACGAACCTCCGCGACACGCTGACGGCCACTGAGGTAAGGCGCTGTCGGAGATGTTCGGCTGCGTTGCAGTTGCTTCAGGCTACCGTTAAAGACGATATTGCCACCGCGTTCGCCTGGACCCGGGCCAATGTCGATAATCCGATCGGCAGCCAGCATGATCTGTGGGTCATGCTCGACGATCAATAGTGTATTGCCGGCGTCGCGCAGGCGTGTCAGCACGCGGTTGATTCGGCCGATATCACGCGGGTGCAGACCAATGGATGGTTCGTCCAGCACAAACAGCGTATTGACCAGAGACGTGCCGAGTGCCGTCGTCAGGTTAATACGTTGTACCTCACCGCCCGATAACGTCCGCGACTGCCGGTCTAGTGTCAGGTAGCCCAGTCCGGTTTCATCGAGAAACCCCACACGCGCGTAAATCTCTTTCAGTAACTGATCAAGCGCCTGTCGATCTGCGTCGCCGATATCCAGATGTTGCAGAAAAGCACGCAGGTTTCGAATCGGTAGCAACATCAGCTCATGCATGTTCAGCGTGTGATGTGGGGTCCCGCCGCTGACTCGCCAGCGCAGGCCTTCCGGCTTCAGGCGAGCGCCGTCACAGCTCGCGCACGTTTCGTAGCTGCGATAGCGCGACAACAACACGCGCACGTGCATTTTGTAGGCTTTACTTTCCAGCCACTCGAAGAGCGCGCGGATGCCCGGCCAGTAATGGTTGTCATCGCCTTGCTCACCCTCGACCAGCCAGTCGCGCTCGCGCGCTGTCAATTCGCTATAGGGCACATCGACACGCACATCGAACGCCTTCGCGCGCTTGACCAGCCGATGCTGCAGATCAACGAAGCTGCCACTTTGGATCGGCTTGATCGCGCCGTCGCGTAGGCTGAGAGAGTGATCCGGGATCACCAGCGCATAGTCGATGCCCATCGTGCGGCCAAAGCCGCGACAGGTTTCGCAGGCACCGAGTGGAGAGTTAAAGCTAAACATGCTCGGCGTCGGATCGCGAAAGCTCAGATCGCATCGCGCGCAATGCAGCCGGGACGAAAAGTGCCGGTGATGATCGTGGTTATCGATATCGATGATCACGACGTGTCCGTCGCCGCGCTTCAGCGCAGATTCGACGCTTTCGATGAACCGTGTTCGTTTGTTGGCGCTAAGGCGCAGGCGATCTTGCACGACGGTCATGCGCGCATCGTCTTCGCGCAAAATGCGTGTGTAGCCTTGCTGGTTCAGAAAGCGTTTGATCTCGTCGCTGTCGAACGAGTCCGGAACGTCGACATCGAAACAGATGGCGACGCGACGATCATCGAAGTGTTCGAGAACCGCAGACCAGATGCGCTCGGGGCTATCCTCGCTAATGACGTCCCCGCAGCTATCACAATACAGTTCAGCGACTCGCGCAAACAGGAGTTTCAGGTGATCGTTCAGCTCGGTCATCGTGCCGACGGTCGAGCGCGACGTGCGTACTGGATTGGTCTGGTCAATCGCGATTGCGGGCGGTATCCCCTGTATCTGGTCGACGGCAGGCTTGTCCATGCGGTCCAGAAACTGACGTGCATACGGGGAAAAGGTCTCAACGTAGCGCCGCTGACCTTCCGCGTAAATTGTATCGAAAGCCAGTGACGACTTGCCGCTCCCAGATACCCCCGTCACGACGATCATCTCGTTGAGTGGCAGTGATAAATCGAGATTTTGCAGGTTGTTTTGCCGCGCGCCGCGGACATGAATGTGGGGCTTGGTCATTGAATTCCAGATAGTCGGCAGCAGATTGGCAGAGACAGAGGCGCTGGCAGGGCAGCCCGCGAGCGCCGCACGGACGGTATACTTTGCTGTCTCAAGCGACAATATCAACCTCACTTCGACAGGTCGACTCTATGGTGCCGCAGCGATTTCCGCCGGTTGTTTTTTTTCTCCTGATGACAAACTTCGCAATGTTCGTCGTCGGGCCTGCGCTGGGTCTGGAGCGATTGTTCGCCCAATACCTGCCACTCTACGCGTTAGGGTCCCCATGGTTTCAGGTCTGGCAGCCAGTCAGCTATGCCTTTTTGCACGCCGATGCCTACCACCTCGGTTTCAACATGTTTGCCCTTTGGATGTTCGGACGCACGATTGAGCAGGTCTGGGGCTCGCAACGATTTGCCTGGTTCTACCTGGTTTGTATTGTCGGCGCCGCCGCCGTGCAATTGGCCGTCGCCTATTTCAGTGCGGACATCTACAGCCGCACAATCGGCGCATCTGGTGGCGTATTCGGCATTCTGCTCGCATTCGGCATGACGTTTCCTAATCAGCGCATCATGTTGCTATTTCCGCCGATACCGATGAAAGCCAAATACTTCGTGATCGGTTATGGGGCGCTCGAACTGTATCTCGGTCTGACCCGCGTCAACTCATCGATTGCACACTTCGCGCATCTCGGTGGCATGGTGTTTGGTCTGATGTTGATTTTGTACTGGCGCGCGACACGCCAGATACGGCGCTAACGTTTTATGCGGCGCTCGGGTCTCATTTCGGGGCTGGTGGTGTTAGCGGCGTTGGTCGCTTGCGAGCGCAAGCCTGTGGTGCTGTCCGACCAATTGCCGCCGCTGAATCGGGCGGCAAGCGAGCGCGTGCCGGAGATGCTGGCCGCCGATATGATGATCGTGGACGATGCCGGGGAGTGGTCCACACCACAGGGCGTCATGCTGATGACCTGGGCAGAAGGTGCTTTGATTCTCGCGGGTGCACTGGATCGCGTCGCGCCCGAGCCGCATTGGTTGCGATTGCAGCCTGATGCAAGCTGCGCAGCGCAGACGGACTTGCCAAGGTTCGGACCCATTCGCGGTGACGCGACGGCGCAATGGAAGGCCCATCTCGATACCGGACTTGAAGGGCAGCTGACCGATTTTGAGCGCTATGCGGTGGCGCTCTACGCTAGCGATGACACGACAGTATTGTCCTGCGGTCCTTTCAGCGTGGCGGTCAAATAGTGGCGCCGTCAGCCGGCGTAGATCGGTGGCTCATGCAGCAGCGCCAGTTGTTCGCGTAGCGCGAGAATATGCTCGTTCCAATAACGGACGCTATCGAACCACGGAAATGCAGCCTGGAAAGCCGGGTCCTGCCAACGACGGGCAAGCCAGGCTGCGTAGTGCATCAGTCTGAGGCTGCGCAGCGGTTCGATCAGTGCGAGCTCATCGTCCGCGAACGGGCGAAACGTTCGGTAGCCCTCCAGTAGCGGCTCGAGCTGTTGGCGTTGTTCGTCTTGATCGCCGGACAGGAACATCCATAAATCCTGAATTGCCGGGCCGGTGCGTGCGTCGTCGGTATCAACGATGGTCAGCGTTTCGCCGTGTTGCAGCACGTTACCCGGGTGCAGATCGCCGTGGATGCGCAACCGTCGCGCGTGATCTGCTGCGTCGAACCAATAATCGATGCGTTCGAGCAGATCATCGGCCAGCGTCGCGTAGGCGTCTTCCAGGTCCGGCGGAATGACTTCGTTGTCAAGCAGAAAATCGCGCGAGTCGTAGCCAAAACTAATCGGTTCGATTTCGGGTCGATGCGCAAATGTACGCTGCTCGCCTGCCAGATGCATACGCGCGCACAATCGACCGAGCTGGCGGAGCGTCGCGGTCGTATCGAGCGCAGGCCAGCGTCCCGGCATGAAGGGATAGATCGAGAAGCGAAACTCATCGATACGGTGCAGCGTTTGTCCGTCGCTTGCTATCGGCGGCACGACGGGCACTTCCAAAGCGTCCAGTTCTGCCGCGAATGCGTGTTCTTCGAGGATCGCCTCGTCTGACCAGCGCGCGGGACGATAAAACTTGGTCACCACGCGCTGGTCGTTTTCGAGCCCGACCCGGTAGACGCGATTTTCGTAGCTGTTCAGCGCCAGCAAGTCGCCGTTGCAGCGCAGACCCGTAGATTCGATACAGCGGAGGATCTGCTCCGGCAGCAAGGTTTGAAAACCGGGTGTTTGGCGAATCGTCATGTCGCTTAGGATACGCGTGACGCGGCGTTGAATGGCAACTAATGCGCGTGGCGGGCTAGCATGCGATCATGCACAACCTGTAACGATTTTCAGGGTAATCAGGCAATGCATACGACGGGTTCCAAGCTCCCACTCAGCAAGGTGCTGATGTTCGTGTCTGCGCTGCTCGCGATTGGCGGCTGCGCGCTACCTGGCGAGGCACCGGTTGTGGCGGAAATGACGGCCGATGAGGACGACGCATTGTTCTGGCAGCAACGTGGTGAGGCCGCGCTCGCCGCGGCCCTGCGAACGCGGCCGAACCGCCAGCGGGCGCGCGGCATTGTCTTGTTCATCGGCGACGGCATGGGTGTGCCAACGGTCACGGCAGCGCGCATCTACGCGGGCCAGCAGCGCGGCGCGGATGGCGAGTCCAACGACCTGGCTTTCGATACGTTTCCGCATGCGGCGCTGATCAAGACCTACAACGTCGATCAACAGACACCGGACTCGGCCGGTACGATGAGTGCGATGGTCACCGGCGTTAAAACGGATGCCGGGATGATTTCTGTTGCAGCCGCGGCACAGCGCGGCATTTGTGCCAGCGCCGTTAGCCAGGAGACGCCGTCGATACTGCAATTGCTGGAGCAGCGCGGCTGGCGCACCGGCATCATCTCGACCGCCCGAATTACGCATGCGACGCCTGCGGCGACTTACGCGCACGCGCCCGAACGCAATTGGGAATCCGACCGTGATATTCCGCCACCGGAGCGCGCTGCGGGTTGTCGTGATATCGCGAGACAGCTTATCGAGTTTCCCTACGGTGATGGAATCGACGTGGCCTTCGGCGGCGGGCGGCGCGGCTTTCTGCCGGCCGAGGTCGACGGCGAGCCGTTCATGGATCCCGAATATACGAATCGCGGTGGCAGGCGCGCCGATGGCCGCCATCTCGGCGAAGAATGGGCGACGCGCGCGGGGGCGCAATGGATTTGGAACAGCGAACAGTTTGAAGCGATCGACGCAGCGAATACCGGCCCGGTGCTTGGCTTGTTCAACTACTCTCACATGCAATACGAGCTCGATCGCGCCAACGACCCGGCGGGCGAGCCTTCGCTGTCTGAGATGACACGCAAGGCCATCGAGATTCTGAGTCGCGCCGACGAGCCGTTTTTCCTGATGGTCGAAGCCGGTCGGATCGACCATGGTCACCACGCGACCAACGCCATTCGCGCGTTCGAGGACGCTGCGGAGTTGTCGCGCGCCGTTGCCGTCGCTGACGAAATGACCAACGATGACGACACACTGATTATTGTGACCGCAGACCACAGTCACGTGATGACCATCGCCGGATACGCGCGACGCGGCAACCCGATCCTCGGTGTTTCCGTAGGCAATCGGATGGATGGCGCTGCGGGCGGCCAGCCGCTATTGGATCGTATGGGTAATCCGTACACCACAATCGGCTACGCGAATGGCCGCGGTGGTCGCACACTCGACCCGGCGGTGGAGCCGGGTGGCGAAAACCTGATCTACGAAGCGCCTGTTACGACAGAGCGACGGCTGGACTTGCGCGAGCTCGATACGACGTCGAGCAATTACCATCAGGAGGCCCTGGTTGCGACGGGTGGTGAAACACACGGCGGCGAGGATGTGTCGTTGTATGCGAAAGGCCCGTGGGCGCATCTGTTTCAGGGCACGCAGGAACAAAACTACCTGTATTACGTGATGCGTCACGCCGCGTGTGGCCGCTGTGACGATTAACTGCCTCAGTTAGTCAGCGGTAGCGATCAGCGTTGCGCGCAACGGCGGCTGTTGGCCTTCTATCGTTTGCTGGCCGTCCGCGGACAGCGCGTCGGCCAGCGACTCGAATGTCATCCACTCGGTCGGACGCTGTTCTTGACTGGTTGTGTAAGTCGCGTCGACGGTCTTTACCTCGCTAAATCCAGTTCGCCTGAGCCATCGCGTCAGCATCGACACCGATGGCAAGAACCAGACATTACGCATGCGTGCGTAGCGACCTTCCGGCACGAAACAGGTGTTGACGTCGCCGGGTACCACGAGCGTTTCGAGCACGAGCTCACCGCCTGATCGCAATTGCTGGCGTAACTCACGCAGGTGTTGTAACGGATCTCGACGATGGTAGAGCACGCCCATGGAGCAGACCGTGTCAAAAGGTCGACTGATCGGTAATGCCTCTAATGTCGTCGGCAGCATCATGACCGACGGGCAGTCGACCATCCTGTCGACGGCGAGAAACTGCATCGTGAACAATGCGGTCGGATCGATGTTCAACACGGCAGCAGCGCCGGCGGCATGCATCCGCCACGCGTAGTAACCGTTGCCACCGCCGACATCGAGCACGCGTCGGTCGCGCAGCGGCGCAATATGCGGTGCGACGCGTTGCCATTTCAAATCGCAGCGCCATTCGCTATCGATCAGCGTGTCACCGAATAGAAACGGGCCTTTGCGCCAGGGCATTAATGCCCGCAACCCCTCGATGGCCTCTGGCGCGAGGTCGCGCGCGATACTGATCGCCGCCGTTGCAGCCACAAGTGTTGCAGTGCGATCGCTCGGCAGATGCCGCAAGGCCTCGACCCAACGGGGCAGGTCGCCGTGTTTGTTGATCTGACTGGATGCGATGATCGGCTCAAACGCCAGGTGCTCGGGTGCGAATGGACTGTGCTGCAGTCGGGCCGTCAACTCCGCTCGCAGCCAGTTGGCCGGCTCATTCGTCATCACGGATCGCCAGGAATGAGCCGAAGTTCAGGTTGGCCTGCCACAAGACGACATGCGCAAAGCCAACCTTGCGTAGTCGCGTCTGATGCATCTCGCGCGTATCGGCGATCAACACGTTCTCGAGCGCGCTGCGCTTGCCGGCAATCTCCAAGTCTGAGTAGTCATTTTGACGTTTGAATTCGTGATGTTGCTCGGTGAGCAGCGTCTGAATACGGTCATCGTCGAACCGAAACTTCTCGGACAATACCAATACCCCGCCGGGCCGCAGACCGGCGAATATGCGACTGAGCAACGCGTCGCGCTCGGATGGCGGCAGAAACTGCAGCGTGTAGTTCAGGACCACGAGGTCGGCATCATGGATAGTCACATCGGCGATATCCGCACAAAGAAACTCAATGTTCTGCGGGCGGCCGGCAAAATGGTCGGCGTTGCGGCAACCGTCGATCATCGCTTGAGCATTGTCGACGGCGACGATGTGCGCGGTTCGGTCGTCGAGGCCCATACAGATAGATAATGTGGCTGCGCCCAACGAGCACCCGAGATCGTAACAGCGGCTACCCTCCGGAAGTGCGGTACTCGCCAATCGGTGAATGCCGGCGAGCGTATCGCGATAACCGGGTACGGAACGTCGAATCATGTCGCTGAATACGGCGGTAACCGCGGCATCGAATTCGAAGGCCTTGATTGCGGCCGCTTGTTCCCTATATATAGTGTCTCTGCTCATGGTCTGTCTGGTCCGCGTGGGTGGCGGTATTCTACCGTCGTCGGCGGACCTGGGGCGACCACCGATACGAGCGGAACAGACGATGACCCATTTTTGATTGGCAGGTGATGAGCGATCCCAACTATCAACAGACGCTGGCGAGCTTAGGTATCGATACCGAGTATGTGACTGCGCGCGGGCTCCCGGTATTCGAGGAGGCGACGACTTTGGTCAGCGCCGGTCCCAACGTTGTCGGTAACGAGCAGCAGCTTGAGCCTGTCACAGCCGGCCATTGGGTCGGCATGCGGCAGGCTGCCGCCGAAGATGGCATCGATTTATTGCTGGTGAGTGGTTTTCGCTCCGTGGACTATCAGGCGGGTCTGATACAGCGCAAACTGGATGCGGACCAGACGATCGGGGAAATCCTCAGGACGCTGGCGCCTCCCGGGTGCAGCGAGCACCATACCGGCCGGGCCGTGGATATTGCGACGCCAGGATACCCACCACTGACGGCCGCGTTCGAAGAATCGGATGCGTTTGCTTGGTTGCAGGAAAACGCCCAAAAACATGGTTTTTCAATGAGTTATCCGAAAGATAACCCATTTGGGTACATCTACGAGCCGTGGCACTGGTGTCGGCGCACCGGTTGAGTACTCCCGAGCCCTCGATTAGCCGAGACTTTGTGTTGACACTCGCGGCCAACAGTCCGACAATAGCGGGCTACTGTGTGGAGGGGTACTCAAGCGGTCAACGAGGGCAGACTGTAAAGATCGGCAAGCACTTTCGCGATGTCCGTTTCCCCAGCAAAGCTATCGCCGTCCCGGATTTCTTCAATGCGCGCAGCGTCTTGATCGACCACAGCGCTGACTTGGAAATGTTCGGGTA
>JBCCBP010000014.1:0-71143 GCA_039033995.1 Pseudomonadota bacterium
CAGGAATGCGTGCCACCACAGCGGGTAAATCGAGGACGCTCAGACGTAACGACGGATAGCGCGCGCCAACGGCTGACGCAAAGGCCCCTTTGCCACCACCCACGTCGACAAGATGGGAGAAGCCGCCGAATTTGAAGGTGGCAAGCACCTGCTCGGCGATCATAGGCTGCGACGCAGCCATGAGCTCGGTGTAATCGGAAACATCGGTTGGTGACAGCGATGCTGGCGAATCGCTGGTTGCGTATGCCCAATAGCGAGCGAGTTGCGTGTTTGACCGATCTCGCAGCAACGCAAGAGTATCTGCCATATCGGTATAGAACATTCGGTGGTGCGTCGCCATGGCCGCAATACCTTCGTCACCGATCAGCGCAGCCCCTAGAGGCCCGAGCGCGAATTGGCCATGGCCGCGGGGCTCCATCAAATCCAGCGCACAGGCCGCCAGCATCAAACGCTCGGCAGCATCCACGTTCAAGTCCGCCTTGTCGGCGAGCTCGGCAAGCGCGACCGGGCCGTGGCGCAGCTGCGCGAACCAATCGAGCTCCAAACAGGTCATCAGGACACGGCTGTAGACAAAGCCCGCAGAGATATCAAATAGTCGTCGTGCCTGGCGTCTGGCAATCAGCCGGAATGGCCAGATAGTGCCCAGAAAACTGCGAACCGAGGGCCGCGCAAGCCAGCGGTTGCGAACGTCCGCGATGCGATGACGCAAATCAGGCAGCGACGCGTAGCCGCGCGAGTTTCGTAATCAAGGCGTTTGACTCGGCTTCCACCAGTAAACCCAGCGGCTCACGGCCCGGACAATCGGGAATCATCGAAACCGCCTCCGCGACGAGCATCTCAAGCCGACCGATCGCGCCTTCGAGGCCCCATTCACGGATAGCATTGGGGCGATCATGCAGCTCGTCCTGGCCGGTCGGTTTACCGATCGACTCGGCGCTAGCGAGCTTGTCGAGCAAATCATCGGCGACTTGGTAGGCCTGACCCAGCTGATCTCCAAGCGCTTTCCATGGCATCGGATCCGCACCGGCTGCCGCTGCACCCGCCGCTGTAGCAGCGGAAAACAACGCACCCGTCTTGGCTTTCTGATACGCCACGAGATCAACACCCGGCTCGCACTCATACGCTTGTCCGGCGATGATGCCGTTGGGCGCGCCAACCGATTGTCCGACGATGCGCATCAGAGGCTGCAGCCGCTGTGGCGTAGTGCTCGCGCCGGCCGCCAGCACTTCAAATGCCATGACGATTAATTCATCGCCACAGAGCAGCGCCAGACGCTCACCGAAAGCGACGTGGACAGAGGGGCGACCGCGACGCAGCGCGGCATTGTCAAAACAAGGCAAGTCGTCATGTACGAGAGATGCACAATGCAGTAACTCGATCGCGATTGCGGCGGCATCGACGATGTCGTCATCGTCCGCATGGCAAGCACTGGCGACCGCGTGCGACAGCTTGGGTCGAATTCTGGCGCCGCCTGGCACAACGGCATATCGGACCGCCTCTGCTAACCGCGGCGGACAATCCTCGGAGAGATGACTGCAAAGCGCGGCATCGATGCTGGACTCAATTCTGTTTGACACTGACATGGCAGAAACCTCACCGCTATCTGCCGATCCGACAATGTATTTGTCTACCTAGCGTGGCAGATGATAGTGTCAGACAGAATAGACACTCATAAGAAATGCGTCAACTCATGTCGACACCACCCCGCAGCCAGGAAAACGCGGTCTGGCCTCGTTTTGACGAGTTTTTGTTAGATCCGGTCAATGACTACTTCACCACCGATGTAGCGCCAGACGGATACCGCTGGTGGTATGTCGATCTGATCAGCGACGATCAGCGCTACAGTGTCGTCGTGATCGGTTTTATCGGCAGCGTATTTTCGCCCTACTACGCGCGCGCCCGAAAACGTGGGCCGGCCGACCCTTACGCCCATTGCGCGATCAATGCGATCATCTACGGCCCCGATCGCAAGCGTTGGGCGATGACAGAACGCACCGCACGCGACTTGCATCTCTCGCCGCAAGGCGTTGCTGTCGGCTCAAGCGCGATGCAATGGCAAAACGACAGGCTGGTGATCGATATTGATGAATGGACCAACCCATTACCAAGCCGTCTGCGCGGGCAGATCGAAATCGACACCGGCCATCGTTCGGGACGCGTCTGGCCAATTCATGACAATGGCGCACACCATTGGTGGCCAATGGCACCGCACGCTAAGGCGACGGCGCGTTTTGAGCACCCGAACTTGACGATCTCCGGGAGCGCGTATGTCGATAGTAACTTCGGCACGCGGCCGCTCGAGCGTGACTTCAGGTACTGGGACTGGACGCGCAACGCGCACCGCGGCGATAGCTATGATCTGACCTACCATACACGGCAGTCCGACAATGCCGAATACTTCCTGTCGCTAAAGCAGGCCGATAGTGGTGAGCTGCGTCCTGTAGCGTCACCGCGCGTACAACCACTCCAGAAATCCGGCTGGCGCGTCTCGCGTGAGATTTGTAGCGAGCACACAATCGGACAGGTCAAAACGCTCGAAGACACGCCGTTTTACGCCCGCTCTAAAGTCACGACCAATGGCACAACACCGAAAATGTTGATGCACGAGAGCCTATCTTTGGAGCGATTCGGTCAGCCCTGGGTACAGACTTTGCTGCCGTTCCGTATGCCGAGGCGCAGCTAGCAACGATTGCACTAAGACCATCGTGACGATTTGTTCAGTCGTCTTTTCGATTGACCGACCAAAGCTCCCAGAGCAGAAACGCGATGACAATGCCGAACAGGATAATTGTCTTCAGCATAGCGCGCTGCCTACATGCTTATTTCGTGGGCCAATGCGCTGTGAAGTTGTGCGCGATTGACTCATTCGCGCCGTCCATCCTCATCATCCTCTTCGCGCAGAGAGCGACGCACGGACAAAAACTGCCAGATGAGGAAACCGATAATCGGCAGGTACAGTAATAGGTAGCCTGGCGATTCAAGCATCGGACGTGACGAACAATCGCACGTGGGCCGGTTGTGGCTGTGGCGCTGCGCGAACGGCATCGACCAGAAACTGCGTTTCTGCAAGCGCGGGCGACCGATCCAGTGTATCCGGCGTCAGTGTCGACAAGAGCGCATGTCCAAGCAGGAACGACTTACGACTCTTCGGCACGATAGTCCGATGATTGACAGAGTCGCTTCCCGCCGCCTGCAGCCGCACGCCAATCTCCCGGTAGATTCGCATGGCAGCATAAATCCCCGGGCGACATCCGATCGGTAATTGAGCAATGCCGGAACAAGATCGTTGATACAACCGATCGGCTTCTTCGAGCAACCGATTGACGACAGACCCGAGCGCATCGCTAAAGAGCGGTTCGGCCAGCCATGCCCCCGCGTCGATGCCGGCTTCCTCGAGCCACTCTGATGGCAGATAGACACGACCGTTACGCGCATCTTCACCGACGTCCCGTGCGATGTTGGTCAGTTGCATAGCGACTCCGAGATCACAAGCGCGTGCGATGACGTCGGGATCACGGGCGCCCATCAGCAACGCCATCATCGCCCCGACGCTCCCGGCCACACGAGCTCCATAGGCCCTTACATCAGAAATCGTTGAATAGCTGCGCCCATCGATATCCCATTGAAAACCGTCGATCAATGCATCAGGCAATTCTCTGGGCATGGCATAAACGTCGGCGATTTCGACCATCGCACGATCGGCGGGATGATCATACGGGTCGCCCGCATAGATGCGATCCAGCCGCGCGGAGAGTCGTTGTACGGAAGCGGCGTCGCCCGGACCGTCATCGACCACATCATCCGCCAAGCGACAGAATGCATACAGTGCGCAGGCGGGCTCACGATATTCCGCCGGTAGCAATAACGAGGCGGCGTAAAAAGAATGCGAACCTTCGCGCAGCATCTCACGACACACTTCGAGATCCGAAACCTTGGTTTCCAGCCAATCGTAATTATCATGCATGGTTGTTTGTTCCTTTCGCCGGCGCTAGCAACGCGTGTGCAAAAAACTCCGGACGCTCCTCGTGCGCCAGATGCCCGAGCCCCTCGAGCTTTTCGATGGTGACACTCGGCACCGCCTGCAACGCATCGATGGTTGCGTCTGCTGGCACTGCACGATCACCCTGTGTGACCCACACCATCAGGTCCTGAGGCTTTCGTCGCAGCTTCGGCAATAGATGATGCAGATCCCAGCCCGCCATCATTGCAAGCACCGAGCGCACATGCGCAGGCCGTCGCATCAATCGTTGATAACTCGCAAGCTGGGCATTATTCAGGACCGAACCGGTACCATCAATTACTCGCTGCAACTGACGATCATCCCGTGCTCGCCGCGCCAGTAAGCTCCGCACAAGACCGGACTGCGCCGCAAACTTGGCAAACACGGGAAACACCACCCCGGCAAGACCACTGAATGGCAGCAAGGCTGGATTGATCGCAAAAATCGGTATGCGCTCGAGGTCGTCAGTGTCCTCCAATAGCAACTGTAGTGCGATCGCCGCACCGGCCGAATGGCCAACGATAGCCTGCGGCATGACACCGAGCGCTTTAAGACACGCGCGCAAAGCCTGCGCTGTGCGAGGGAGCGTGTAGGCACCAACAGAAAAGGGCTCACTGAGACCGTGACCCGGCAGATCTACCATCACCACCTGATAACCGCTGGTCAGCACATCCAGCATCCCATGCCAGGTGTGTGTGGATGATCCTGCGCCATGCAGCATGACTATCTTTGGACCATCGCCGATCGACTGAACATGCCAGGTCAAACCCGACGCGCGTACGAAATCGCTGTGGCTCGCCAGCGGCCAGTCGGCGGGCACTGCAGCGCTGCGTTGCGAGCCACCCAAGCGGTCCGTTGTTTGTGGCGACGCGACCATTAGAGAATCTGCTGCACGGCAGCGGACACCGTCGCCGCATCGGCGAAGGGTAGTGGTAAGTACTGGGCGGACAGACGCTCGGCCAGCGTCTGACACTGTGAGCTTGGGCGGCGACCCGTATCGATACACAACACCGGTACCCCGAGCGCATTGAACTGGTCAGCCACGCCGAAAGCGTGCTGCATGGCCCGCTCGCGACCATGCTCACCATTCAGACCGACATTGGCCCGCGCATCACTGAGTAATACGACCTGAGCGGACTCTCCGCGCTTCTGCGCTGCCTGTACTTCGGTTATGGCCATGGTCAGGCCAGCTGCCAGTGGTGTGCCGCCGCCACCCGGTAAACCGGCCAGCGTACGTTTGGCACGAACAAGCGAGCGTGTAGCGGGCAAAGTGAGCTCCGCGTGCTCCTTCTGAAACGCAATCAGCGCGACCTGATCTCGTCGCACGTAGCACTCGCTCAGCAACAGCTCGATCGCACCCTTGGTTTCAGCGAGTCTCTGTGCTGCAGCAGACCCGGATGCATCGACGACAAAAATGGTCGTTGTTCGCGTCTTCTGCTGATAGCGCTTCACGCGCAAATCGTCACGACGCACGGCGAGTGCGCCACCTCGCAAGCTATTGTCCAGGTTGCGCATACGCTGCATCGGGGCTGCGGCTTTCACGGTCGCGAGCAAATCGAGGCGCTTGCGACCGTCAGGCTCACCCGCTACCGGCGCGAGCGGCCTGCCACGCTGCAGCGCGTGCTGAGCGGCACCGCTCTTGCCGCTTGAACGTTGCCGCTGACGCATCGCAATCTGCGCCAGTGTCGCCAGTAAATCAGGCGGCAACACAGCCTGTGCCGCCTCACTTACGGTATCCGGTATCAGATCGTCGAGCTCGCCTTCAGGCGTGTTCTGATCTCGCTCTTTGTCGGCGCCCGATGCCGGCTCAGCGGACTCAGGCGGTGCTGGTGGCGGCTCAGGCTGCGCTTCATGCGCTTGTAGCGCTTCAAGACCGCCAGGAACACGCATCACCAAGGTCATCAGTGCGGCGGTACCCACATCCTCATCACTGACAACGCGACGCTGATCCAATGCGGCCAGTGCTCGCGCGGCGCAAGATGCCTGCAACACCGGTCGTGGCGATTGCAGCTGCAATGCCACTGCAATGGCGGTCAGCTTCGAGATCACGGATTGGTCAAGCTCGATGTCGTCGATCAGCGCTCTTGCAGCGGCACAATCAACATCATCATAAACGCTGAGATAACCGTCATTGCCTTCACTACGCAGCGTCCAGGTGAGACCGAGCCGATCGCGCAGTCGCGGATCGAGCGCCTCGTCTTCGCCGATCGACTCATCGATAGCCACAACGCCGAATCGTCCGGGGTTGCGCTCTGTCAGACCATCGCGTTCGAGCACAATAAAGCCGGTATCCATCGCGGCACAAATAGCGCTGACGACGAAAGGCGTCTGGCGCTCAGCCATGCATAACTCGAGCATACCGCGATGGCTCTCTGCCAACAGACCGCGCGAGGCCCGCAATTCGCCGCTGGACAGCGTGGCGGCCAGGTCGAGCCCACCCGCGAGTCGATCATCGCTGACGTTCACCGGCACACGTCGCCATGGGGCATCAACTGGCTGCAGGCTACGCAACAAGCGCAGCCAATGATCGCGCGCCGGCGATGCCGGCCCTTGCACAACGACACCACCCATCCGCGACCCCGATACCGCCATCACGGCGGCGATCAATCCGGGGAGCTCGATAGTGGAGACCGACGCGCTCATGCCACCTCGCAGAGCTCTTGCAGCAATCGCTCGACACGTACGGTCGCGTCCGAATCGTCCAGTGGATTGCGCCGCAATCGATGACGCAACGACATCGGCGCGACCCGACTGACATGATCGCGTGTAACTCGCCCGTCGCCTTCTAGTGCCGCCAGAGCGCGCGCCGCACGCATCAAGGTCAACTCGCCACGCAAGCCGTCGGTACCGAGGCGCGAACAGAGCTCCGCGCAAAAGCGCAGGACATCGTCCGGCATAGTAACGCCCGGCAAGGCGTCGCGAGCGGTCAGAATCTTCTTGCGAACCGCGCCCTCACGGCGCGCCCACTTGCGACAAAACGCGGCGGCGTCCTGCTCGAAAGCATCTCGGCGACGGACAATCTCGACGCGGCTATCGATGTCATCGGGCGTCTTCACATCAAGTGACAGGCCGAAGCGGTCCAGGAGTTGCGGACGCAGCTCGCCCTCCTCCGGGTTACCACTTCCGACCAGAACAAAGCGGGCCGCGTGTCGCACGCTTAATCCCTCACGCTCGACAAGATTTTCACCCGACTGCGCCACATCGAGTAACAGATCGACAATATGATCCTCCAGCAGGTTCACTTCATCGATGTACAAAAACCCACGGTTCGCGCGAGCCAGCAAACCAGGCTCAAATGCTTTCTCGCCATGCGCCAGGGCTCGCTCCAGGTCCAGCGCACCAACGACACGATCCTCGGTCGCGCCCAACGGCAAATCGACGACGGGCAACGGCACGTTGCGCGGCTTCAGTGTGTCCGAGCGATGGAACCGGTGACAGGCATCGCAATCACAGTCTTTCTTAGCGGGATCCGCGTTATAGGCACAACCCGGTACAACCGGCACCTTGGGCAACAGCTGCGCGAGTGCACGCACTGCCGTCGACTTACCCGTGCCGCGATCACCGAATACCAGTACGCCACCGACTGACTGATCGACCGCCGCAATCAGAATTGCCTGCTTCATGTCGTCTTGCCCGACGATTGCAGTGAACGGAAATACTTTTTGTTTTGTCACTATTGAGATCCGATGAAGTGTTGTGTCCCGCTAATCCTTGCTATTCACGAGCGCCGCACGCGCCGATACCCGAGCCGGCTCCGCCGGCGCTAGTCCCCATTGCCATAGCAGGTGATCAGGCACTTTGACCATTAGAAACACGTGTTCCAGACAAGCCAGCGCAAGCAAGGTCATGACCAGTCCCATCGCCGTCAGTCGGAAATCCGATGCCGGCTGATCCCCATAGCCAAATACGATCCAAAGCGCGAGCGAAATCGCCAATACCCCCGAGATGGGAAAAAATCGATTCGTTGTGCTCGGTGACGCGTAGGTCCCTAGGTAGCGCAGATGTGTCGGCCAGAAATCCACGTGCAGGTTACGCACGCCAAGGAAAATATTGATCTTTGTGCTCCAGCGCATAATCCAGAGCACAACAAAGGTCTGCACAGCGACAAGATTGCTCGCACCCGTGCTTAGCGCGAGCATCGCGACGGCAGTCGCGATGACGGCGAGCTCATGGTAAAGACTCGCCTGCACACCGAAGTGAAAACGCTGCCATTGGTTGGCCCCCGGAGGACACGCTGCGGGACGTGGACCGGACAGATAACCGAGCAGATACGCCGTCTCGTGCCAGCACCAAAAGGCGAGCCCCGACCCGAAACCGACAATGGCTGCGATGGCAGTCGTTTCACCCAGTGACCAGACAAAGCCCACGACGGCGAGACCGGCGAACATGCTGACCACGAGAAACGTCGTACGGAAAGTCGCCACCGGTTGGCGCAAACGCCATAGCAGCAGGATGGTAGTTAGCCACCAAAGACCAAGCGCCAGCAGGACGGCCCACACGACCCACATCGCATCAGGCTACCAGTTCGGCGCCAGTCGCGTTTGCTCTGGCAGCACATGCTTGCGAACGGGCAGACAATACAAGCGAGCGAACGTCGCCGCCGCAGACAAACCACACATCGCTTGCGTCAGACGACCTCTCAGGCCACCCCGCTGCTTTGCGGCGTCAACCTTCTGGCTCAATGCCGACAGTCGCTCGAATCCACGCCACATCCGCGGGTCATCAAGATTCAGCGTGAATGGAAAGATCTGCTTGCTAATCTCGGAAGTAATGTTAAGCACGTCACGGTCGTAGTCTGTCGCGCTGACACCAAACGCCGCATGAATCGCCGGACGAGAATGATCGCGCACATACATCGTGGCGTACACGGCGACCAGGAAAAACCGGATCCACAGCTTGTTGAAACCACGCGTAAGCTTCGGATCCGCTTTCATCATTAACGCGAACACCTCGCCGTGCCGGAACTCATCGTTACACCAGCGCTCGAACCAGCGAAAAATCGGATGGAAGCGGTTTTCCGGATGCTTCTCCAGTAGGCGAAAGATTTTGATGTAGCGTGCGTAGCCAATCTTCTCCGACAAGTACGTCGCATACATAATGTATTTCGGCTTGAAGAATGTGTATTTCTTCTCCCTGCGTAGGAAGTTGAGATCGACGGGACGACCAAAATCTTCCAGGGAACGATTGATGAAGCTGGCGTGTCTAGCCTCATCGCGCGCCATATAGGCCATGACACGTTTCATGTCTTCGTTGTCGACGGATTTCTTGATGTCAGCGTACAGTGCGCAACCGGAGTATTCCGAGGTTGCCGACGACACCAGAAAGCCCATGAATTCGTCGAATAATTCAGGCGATAGCTCCTGAATTTCGTCAGCAAAGGCTTCATCACGTTTGAAGTGATTCTTATTGGTGTCGTTCTTGAACTCGAGCATCAGCGCATCCCATTCTGCGCGTACCGGCGACATGTCCATCTTGTTGATCGCATCGAAATCCGTCGTATAAAACCGAGGCGTCAACACGGTTTCGGTATTCGCGGCTTGCGTCGACTCGTTGATCGCGGAGATCTCTGCTGTATTAGCTACCATTGTCTTGCCCTCCTTCTCTCGTGACCATCCGGGTGGGCGTCAGATAACGCAGGAAGTTGTCTGCGTTGATCGCACCAAACGCGCGCAGGTCGATTTCCCGACCAGTCGCAAGATCCGTCAGGATCACCGTTCCGTCACTGAAGTGTGTCAATTGAAATCCTGACCCCATCTCGGCGGTCGACATTCTGCGCTCGCGCACGAGGCCGCGCAGCGTGCCGCGAAGGAAACCACCCTCACCAGCCTCGACCAGATCGATGACTTCGCGAGTTTCCGCATCCAATACCATCACGCCACCAGCGTCCGCGTCTTCGAACTGCAGCGTGCGCTGCTGGACAACCTCACGGGCCACCGGCGTCGTCTGCACAGATGGCGTGATCACCCATTTTTGCCAAGACACGCCCAACAGCGACACCACGACAAGGCCTGCGGCCAGAATCAACGGCACGGTTGGTGCTGGATTTTCGTGGAGCTCACTCATGCTCAGCTCACAGCGTGCCAGTCGCCATGCACCGCATCGGCATCCAGCGGCGCGTCGTCGATCAGCGGTAGCACAGGCTTGGTCGCTTTGTTGTGCTTGGCAAGCGCGTCACCCAGAACGCTTGCCGGCTTCGAAACAGACGCAAGCGCGCGCAACATTGGCCTGACCCGGCCGAAGTGCAGCGGCTTCGCGCTGGGCCACAGAATCAGATAGCCCACTTTCGCGCCTTGCTCCAGTGTCAATTCGATATCGCCACCGTCACCGTCCGTGCGCACATCGACGCTGACGATTTTCGTGAATGGCAGGTTGATGGAAATCGGCAAGGCGATCCCGGTCCGAATCACGATGCGCTCTGTTGTAATGGTGTAGGTTGTCGAACGTGCAGATGCGCTCGCGTACAGTCGCACGATAGCGAGCACCGACAATGCCAACAGCGTTGTTGTGAGCGTCACACTCCACGCGATATCCCATGCGAAACCGTCTTTCCAGACGATCGCCAGACGCCACGTCAGCAAGGCCACGAAATACACCGCCAGTTTGCGAAGATGTAATCCGCGTCGTGCCAGAAGTCGCGAATCCGGGCCGCCACTCCATAGCGGCCGTTCATCGCTGGGTAGTCCCCTTGGAATGCCTAGCGTCATGTCCCCCGACTGATCGCTCATAGCAGTGGCTCAGACCGTGAAGGTTCTGCCAGCAGACCGCCACCGCCGAAGTAACCCATCAGCTTGTCTTCCTCACGCAGCGTAATCGTATCGGGGTTGGCCAATCGCGGAACGTTAGCGAACTGAGCTGACAACAACGCGTCAACCTCGATCTGCCCCGCCGACTTATTGACGTTCGCCCAATGGAACGGCACCAGAATTTGGCCACTACCGATGCTCGCATCCAGCGCTACTTCGAGATAGACGATCATCGGTTCCGGGATATCCACCCAGACATCGGTAATCGAACCGACCTTCTCGCCGTCCGCAGCAATCACATCCATACCGCGTGGATCCGGGTCTCGGTCGTCAACGTGCCATGCAGGTTGACTGCGCATCGGTACGATACGCGGCTTGCCATGCAGCGTCAGATCCGGCGTTTCTGCACGATCCGACCAGGCAGCCGGCCCTACGCCATCGACCAATGGGTCGCCTGTAGGCACAAATGGTGAACCAAAACCGGCACCGGCAGGTTTCGCCTTTAACTCGTACTCATCGACCGTGCGCGGCACTGTGACAGCCTCGCCATGCGCAGGCTTGTAAGTCTTCGGCGGCGGCAGATCCGGAAAACCGCGCACGACCACGCCATCATTGCGGCTGGAAAGCAACGGATAACCTTCCCGCTTGCTTTCACGATGCAAATACATAATGAGTACCGCGAAGAACAACCAGAACAAGGTGAACAAAATCTCCACCAGGTCGATCGATCCGACAACATTGTTAGTCATAGTATGACTCCTGAACAAACAGCTAATGCGGAAATTCGGTCAGCCCTAAGCGACCGTCTTCTTCAACATCAGCCTCACGGGTGAACCTCGCTAACGGACCGATAACGATCAGTGTTGCGAAGAGCAAAAAAACTTCCAATTGATAAACCAGGCTGTAGCTCGCGCTACTGGCGGTGAATGCCGGACCGAGCAGGCCCTTGTCGATGAAATCGGCAAACACATCGCGCAACCCGCCACCGACCGCAATGCCAATACCTGTCGCGGTCGCCTGCACGGCACCCCAGGCACCGAGTGCCAAGCCACTACCGGCTACGCGGGACAAGTCCATCGCGGCAACCAGCGTTCCGACACTGAACAACCCGGCACCAAAACCAATGAAAAACACCGCGCTGTGGAAAAGCAGACTGGACTGAATGATCGCGATCACACTGACGCCGACAAACGCCCCGACACCGGTCAGCGCACCAAAAGCCGCGAGCCGATGCGGATCGGTCCCGCGCGACAACCAGCGGGCCGACATCGCAAATGCGATCAATGTCCCTAACGCCAGCAATGCCGTCAATCGCGTCGTCGCCGATACCGTCAGGCCGAGCACCTCTGCGCCAAATGGTTCAAGAAGGATATCTTGCATCGCGAACCCGGCCGTACCGAGGCCGAGCGCGAGCAACAGACGCCGTGCACGCCGATCACGATTGAACTGTTGCCATGCCGCGGTAAACGACTGGTCCGTCATCGGCTTGCTGGTTTTCTCGGGGTCGATGGTCTCCTGTTTCCATAACGCGACAACGTTCAACACAAGTGTGATTAGCGCTGCGCCCTGGATCACCTTGATCAGGCGCAGCTGACTGAAGTCGCTCAACAGCCACCCGAAGAACAATGCCGAGATCAACATGCCGACCAGCAACATGACGAACAGCAAAGCCACAACGCGGGGCCGTGTCTGCTCTGGTGCGATATCCGTGGCTAACGCCAAACCTGCGGTCTGCACGGTGTGCATACCGGCACCAACCAACAAAAACGCAAGGCCCGCGGCAACTTGGCCGACGATGATCGGGCCGTGCGTATCACCCGACATGATCAGCAACGCAAACGGCATAATCGCGAAGCCACCGAACTGCAACAGCGTACCAATCCAGATGAACGGTACGCGCCGCCAGCCGATGGCAGAGATAAAGTTATCGGAGCGGAACCCAATCAACGCGCGCAATGGTGCAAACACGAGCGGCAAAGCAACCATCAGCGCCACCAGCGACGCTGGCACACTGAGCTCGTAGATCATGACCCGATTGAGTGTACCGTTCAGCAGCGCGACCGCCATGCCAACCGACACTTGAAACAACGACAAACGCAACAGCCGCGCGAGCGATACATTGTCGCTAACGACATCGGCAAACGGCAGCATATTCGGCGCGACATCACGCCATTTTTTCGCCAGTTTGTCCGACCAGAGATTCATTCGCGAACAATCTCCAGCGCCTGTGATTTGTAAAACCCGCTACTAATGCGTGCGGTGCGGGCCAGACGAAAATCATTCAGCGCGGTGCGCGATGCGACCGCCGCTTGCAGCTTGCGCTCGGAAACCGGCACGATCGCGGGCGCTTTGTGTTCTCGCGTCGGAATTAATCGACCGACCGCATGCATCGCCGACAGCAACGCCGTCTGCGGCGCATAGGTCATCACCATCGCATGACGCACACGCGGCGCCAGTGTCGCCAGTGCATCAGCAATGACGTCGCTGTTGTAATGAATCAGAGAATCCATCGCGACGACGTAGTCTATTTCGCCCAGCGCTGTATCGAGCATATCGCCAACACGAAAATCGATGGCGTTGGCCAGGCCGCGCTCTTCGCTACGCTGTTGCGCATAGCCGACCAGTGTGGGTGACACATCAACGGCGACAACCTCCGCACCACGTTCGGCGAGAATCATCGCCAGACTACCCGTGCCGCAACCGGCGTCGAGTACGCGCTGACCTTGCATCTGTACCGGCAGCCAGCTCAATAATTTCTCGCGCATCTCGTCGCGGCCGGCGCGCACCGTTGCACGGACACGCCCCACTGGCGCGTCAGATGTGAGCTTTTCCCACGCAGCCGCTGCCGTCTGATCGAAGTATGTCGTGACGCGCTGGCGGGTCTGGTCGTAGGAGCCGGAAGTCATTAGTCGAACCCGAGGAAATCGAAAATTTCCCGGTCCTTCATCGGCTGCGCAACGCGCGGTTCGTCATTACCGTCCCACAGACGCTGAGCCAGCGACAAGTACTCTTGCTGCACGGCCTCCAACTCGGGCGATGACTCCATTTCGAACAACGTGGACTTCTTCAAGCGACTGCGTCGAATGACGTCGAGATCCGGGAAGTGCGCGACTCGATCGAGACCGATACGTTCGTTAAAGCCATCGATTTGGTCGGTGGCAGCACTGCGATTCGCAATCACACCACCCAGACGTACGTTGTAGTTCTTCGCTTTAGCGCTGATCGCCGCTACGATACGGTTCATTGCGAAAATCGAGTCGAAATCGTTCGCTGTCACGATCAACGCACGATCGGCGTGCTGCAACGGGGCTGCAAAACCGCCACAAACCACATCTCCAAGCACATCGAAAATAACCACGTCGGTATCTTCGAGCAGATGGTGCTGCTTTAGTAGTTTGACGGTCTGGCCAACGACATAGCCGCCGCAACCGGTACCAGCCGGCGGACCACCCGCTTCGACGCACATCACGCCGTTATAGCCCTCGAACACAAAATCTTCGACTTCGAGTTCTTCGCTATGGAACTCGACGGATTCAAGCACATCGATGACCGTTGGCATCAGTCGCTTGGTGAGCGTAAACGTCGAATCGTGTTTCGGATCACAACCGATCTGGAGTACGCGTTTGCCAAGCTTCGAAAAAGCCGCGGACAAATTCGACGAGGTCGTGCTTTTGCCGATACCGCCTTTGCCATAAATCGCGAACACTTTGGCGCCGTCAATCTGTACAGACGGATCGAGGTGAACCTGTTGACTACCCTGCCCGTCCGGCGGCGTGGGTTTAACGGTGACGGGTGTTGCTGCCTGTGCTTGTGCCATAGTGAAATCCAAATGAGAGAACGAGCACTAACGCGCGAAATGCGCTTTCGCCTCGTACAAAGTATCGATACAAATCTCGGCGACCTGTGTTTCGCGTGCGTACTGCTCCGTATTGCGACGCGCTTTGCCACGCACGAAAAACGGAATCTTGCCAAGCTCTTTCTCGGCTTCTGACGTCCATGTCACGTCGCCATCCGTGGCGACGGACGGCACCGCGGGCGCGGTGTCGACGGGCAGCGTTCCAGCTGCGTGACCCAGGTGTGACGGTGTGGCGCTGTTGTGAAACTCAAAGTCTTCACGGAACATGCCAAGTAGATGCTCTTCCAGGCCCATCATCAAAGGGTGAACCCACGCATCAAAGAGTACGTTGGCGCCGGCATATCCCATCTGCGGGGCGTGCGCGGCGGGAAAATCCTGAACGTGCATCGGCGCCGAAATGACGGCACAACCAATACCAAGACGTTTCGCAATGTGCCGCTCCATCTGCGTGCCAAGCACGAGCTCCGGCTGCACGGCTGCAACCGCGGTTTCGACCTCCAGGTAGTCGTCGGTGATCAACGCCGGCACACCGTAACGTTCGGCCGCGGCACGAACCGACTTGGCGAATTCGCGACTGTAGGTGCCCAGACCAACGACCTTGAAACCAAGCTCTTCGTGCGCCACGCGAGCCGCGGCAACCGCGTGCGTGGCGTCGCCAAAAATGAATACCCGCTTGCCCGTTAAATAGGTGGAATCCACCGATCGGGAATACCATGGCAAACGAGACTGAGCATCGCGTAACGCGGGGCCCGGGTCGACATCGACCAACTCGGCGACCGCTTTGATGAAATCTGTTGTCGCACCAACACCGATCGGTACGGTATCGATGAACGGCTGCCCGAATGAGCGCTTCAACCACTTGGCCGCAGTCGCACCGGTCTCTGGGTACAACACCACATTGAAATCGGCGTTACCCAGTCGCGTGATATCGGCCGGTGTCGCGTCCAATGGGGCAACGACATTAATATCGACACCGATTTGTTCGAGCAATCGGCTAACTTCCGTCACATCATCTCGATGACGGAAACCAAGCGCCGTGGGACCCAACAGATTGCAGCTAGGCCGCTGATTATCTTCTCGCGGCATGCGCTGAGTACCCGGTGGCGGTGCATACGGCCCGGCCAGCGCTCGAACGATGTGATAGAAAGTCTCGGCCGCACCCCAGTTTTCCTTGCGCTGATAGGAAGGCAACTCGAGTGGTATCACCGGCACAGGCAATCCGAGGCCGGCCGCGAGACCACCGGGATCATCCTGAATCAGCTCAGCGGTGCACGATGCGCCGACAATCATCGCCTGTGGCTGGAAACGCTCGTAAGCATCCCGCGCAGCATCCTGGAACAACGTCGCTGTATCACCACCAAGATCACGCGCCTGAAACGTCGTATAGGTAACCGGTGGCCGCTGATCACGACGCTCGATCATCGTAAACAAGAGATCCGCGTACGTATCGCCCTGCGGCGCGTGCAAAACGTAATGCAGCCCTTTCATGGCCGTCGCCACGCGCATTGCACCGACATGCGTCGGGCCTTCATATGTCCACAACGTCAATTTCATTCAGACCGCCAGTGCCGCGCGACGACGCAGCGGTCGAGCAAACAATTCGGCGCAATCACCCGCCTGCTCATAGCCGTGCATCGGCGTGAACAGCAACTCGATAGACCATTTAGTGGTTATCCCTTCGGCCTCGAGAGGATTGGCGAGCCCCAGCCCGCAGACCACGATATCGGGCTTATCGGCGTAGCAACGATCGAGCTGCCGATCAACATCCTGACCTTCGCTCAACCGAACATCGTCGGGAAGCTGAGGCAGCTCTGCGGCCAGATGCTCGCGATGGAGATACGGCGTGCCGACTTCGGTGAGTTGCATATCGAGTTCATTCGCAAGAAAGCGAGCCAGTGGCACTTCGAGCTGCGAATCTGGGAAAAAGAAAATACGTTTACCGGCCAGCACCTCTCGTTCGCGCGCGATGGCTTTTTTCGCGCGCTGACGCGGTGCTGCTGTCACGGCTTCGAAAGTCGTTTCAGAAACGTTCCAGCGATTGGCCGCTGCCTGCAACCAGCCGGTGGTGCCTTGCTCGCCAAACGGGAACGGCGCAGGGATATGCACCGCACCGCGTTCGTCCAACGCTTTCGCCGTATCGTTCAGAAAAGGCTGCGCCAACAGATAGCGTGTCCCGGGACCTACCGCCGGGAGCTGATTGGCCTGGCGCATCGGCAGGAAATCGACGGATTCGATACCGAGACCAGCAAACAGGCCGCGCATCTGATCCTCAACGACATCCGCCAGCGCACCGACCACCAGCAAAGAGGGCTCGGCGTCAGCCGCTTCCGGCATCTCCGGCACCAGTGCGGCGAGGCAAGCATCCTCGCCTTGCGTGAACGTGGTCTCAATACCGCTGCCCGAGTAATTCAGTACGCGGACACTAGGCATGAAACGAGATGACAGTCTTTCAGCCGCGCGCGACAGATCGAGCTTAATCACCTCGGATGGGCATGAGCCGACGAGGAACAAGAGCTTGATATCGGGTCGGCGCGCCAGCAGGCGCTCCACTTCTCTATCAAGCTCTTCATTCGCATCGGCAAGCCCAGCCAGGTCGCGGTCATCAATGATTGCCGTGGCGAACCTCGGCTCCGCGAAGATCATGACTCCCGCGGCTGACTGGATTAGGTGTGCGCAGGTCCGTGAACCTACGACAAGAAAAAAGGCGTCTTGAATCTTGCGGTGCATCCAAACGATGCCGGTCAGACCGCAGAAGACCTCGCGTTGACCCCGCTCGCGAATGACATTGTCAGACTTGCGGCGGAGTTCTTCCAGCGGTTGCAACTCATGAGCGCTCATCGTACGGCTCCCCCGCTTAACAACGGATCGGTATCGGCAAGCGGCTCAGCAATTTTCGCCAGACGAAATTTCCACAAGAATTGCGCGGCGTTGATCACATAGGCCAGGTAGGCCGCAATCGCGAGATACATCTGGGTGGTCGTGTCGAACCAACCGAGCGCAATGGCAAACAGATAGGCGGTGTGCAATGCCATCACAAGCATGCTGACGACGTCTTCCCAGAAAAACGCCGGCACGAACAGGTAGTGTCCGAACACGTCCTTTTCCCATAAAGAGCCCGTGATCATGATCGCGTACAGAATGATCGTCTTGAGCACAACAGACCACATCGCGATCTGCGCGCCCTCGCCGGTGGCCAGATAACGAATGACAAGCCCCAGGCTCACAAGGAATACAAGGAATTGAAGTGGAGCGAGCACACCTTGCACGATTGTCCAGTTGGACTGATCTCGCCTTATGCGCTCAGCGGCCGTGTAAAGCGGCTTGCCTGATGCTGGATGGGCTTCGCGTATCCCCATGTTTCGGCAGCTCCCGCAGGAAACAAAATGTCCGCGACTCCAGTTGGGACGCGGTCTGTGTCCAATTTACGAGCCTTGCTGCCCAGTGTCAACTTTAGCGTACGTCTAATTTGGTTGACATCGCGTGGGGATTTAGGTCTACTGGAACCTGCCGGAAAGTGTGATGTTATTATCGTTTTGCTGCCTAAAAACGCAGCGATTCGGGGATAACTACAGCGATGGCCAGTGAACACGGCAAACATCACCTTTCGAGGCTGCTCGAGCGATTATTGAGCATAAAGCGGCGCATGCTCGCGCGCAGTCCGACGGCGACAACCGAAGAACTCGCCGCTCTTCCAATATTGATTGAAAACGAGATAATCCCCAGGCTGCAGATGACCTTCTCGACACCACAATCCGATGCCTTGCCATTGCCGAGCGAAGAGCGGGTGCCGGAGTATGATACGGAAGGCTTCGTGACAGCCCTGCTGTCAGACGAACCTGACAATGCACACCAATACATTACCGACCTGGTGGCGAGCGAACATTCATTGTCGCAGATCTACACCCACCTGCTGACACCAGCTGCGAGACGTCTCGGGGTGATGTGGGAAGACGATCTTTGTAGCTTTGCCAACGTCACCATTGCCATCACAAAGATACGGCACATCTTTATCTCAACCGCACCGCCGTTCCCGATCCACCAGATCGACGAGCCGGCAGACCCGCCGAGCATCTTGTTAACGACAGTGCCCGGCGAGCAACATACTTTTGGTCTCTATCTGATCGTAGAGACCTTCCGCGAGGCTGGCTGGACGGTCTGGTCCGGCACACCACGGTCGACTCAGGAATTGACTGATCTGGTGGCACGTGAGCACTACGATATCGTAGGGATCTCCGTGGTCGCCACACGCAACATACCGGCGGCCGTTGAGGCTGTCGAGAATATCCGCGTCAACTCGGCGAATCAGGACATTCGCGTCATGCTCGGCGGTCGCATCGCCCAAGCCAACCCTGAATCACTGAATCAGGTTGAAGCCGATCTATTGATCACCGATGTTACGAACGTTATTGCACTCGCCGAAAGCATACTCGTCAGGGGACGGCGAGCATGACGACGCGGCACTCTCATTTTCCAATGCGGGAACCAATGCCGGAGCACCCGACATGATTCCATTTAAGACCACCCAAAGCGCGCTGCGCGAGCTTAGCCACGATTCGATCGCCACTCTGATCGGTGCGTCGCACGATATAACACTCGTAATGAACGGTGATGGCATCATCATCGATGTTGCTTACGGCGGTGACCGTCCGCTCGCCAACATCGGCGACAATTGGGTGGGCAAATCCTGGATCGACACGGTCACGGACGAGAGTCGCACGAAAATAGAACGATTACTTGAGGCAGCAGACGCCGAGCCCAATGAGAGGCGCTGGCGACAAGTCAACCATCCAGCCCAAACCCGAACCGACGTACCGATCCTGTATCTCGCCATCTCGGCCGGCAACAGCGACATGATTCTCGCAATCGGCAAAGACCTGCGCACTATCTCCGATATGCAGCAGCAGCTGCTCGACATGCAGCATTCGATCGAAAGCGAATACACCCGCTTACAACAGGCGGAAATGCGTTACCGCATTCTGTTCCAGACAACCGGTGAAGCCATAGCGATTGTCGACCCATCGACCGGCAAAATTCTCGAGGCCAACCCGGCGGCGGCCACGTTGCTCGGCGAAAAAGTCCCTCGAATGATTGGCCGTAACTTCCTCGGCAGCTTCGCTGAAGAAACTCACCAAGCTATCGACGATATGCTCGGTACCGTTCGAGCGACCGGCAAGGAAGGCCGCATCCAAGCAAAAATTGCGCAGGAAGATCGCGATGTGTGGGTCTCAGCAGTGCAACTGCGACGCGACAACTCGCAGCTTTATATGGTGCGTTTGCTGAGTGACGACAATGCACGAGCGGATCGATTGCAAAACAATCACGACCGAATGCTGCTCGACTTGCTGGAGCGTTCAACCGACGGTGTCGTGATCACCGATCACAGCGGACAAATCGTCACCGCGAATCATGCTTTTCTCGACCTCTGTCAGGTTGCCTCAGAATTCCAGCTGCATAACCAACCATTGGACCAATGGATTGGCCGTCCCGGCGTGGACGTTAACGTCTTGCGAAAAAATCTTTTGCAGCGCGGTCAGGTACGACAGTTTTTTACGCTGTTGAATGTCGAATACGGCGCACCCGTAGATATCGAACTCTCTGCGGTCGCGCTTGGCGGCGAAGCCAACCCGCACTACGGCTACATTGTGCGTCGCGTTTTGCGGCAAGCCGAAGGCGGCAACCTGCTGGACGAAGGCAAGACGCTACCCGAGTCTGTTGAGAAGATGACCGAACTGGTCGGCCGTGTACCATTGAAAGACCTGGTACGCGAAACCACCGACATCATCGAGAAAATGTGCATCGAAACCGCACTGAAAACCACGGGTGATAATCGCGCCTCCGCTGCGGACATTCTGGGGCTCAGCCGCCAGAGTCTGTATGTCAAGCTAAGACGACATGGCCTGGGTAACGACGACTCAAGCAACGACTAAAAACCATCGGTCCCGAGATTTGCGCGGATTGTCAAAATTCTGCCTAGATCCGAAAAATCTTCTGTCTAGTTTCATTGACAAATAAGCTGTCGCTTTTAGTTGACGCTTATCAGTAGCAGGTATACGGTGTCAACTATGAGTGACGCGTCCCTGCAACGCCTTGAACATCATCCGCCACTATGGCTGTCCGGGCTAGAGCTGTTAAAGCCGGTGACCTGGTTTCCACCCATGTGGGCGTTTGCTTGTGGCGTTGTCGCCTCCGGCGTTTCCATTTCGGCACGCTGGCAATTTCTGGTCGGCGGCGTTCTGTTGGCAGGCCCATTTCTCTGTGGCACGAGCCAGGTCGTTAACGATTGGTTTGATCGTCACGTCGACGCACTCAACCAACCGGATCGCCCGATTCCGTCCGGCCGCATTCCGGGTCGCTGGGGGCTGTATCTGGCCGTCATCTGGTCCGTGTTGTCGATGCTGGTCGCAAGCTTGCTCGGCCAATGGGTATTTGCTGCATCATCCGTCGGTTTGCTACTTGCGTGGGTCTACAGCGCACCGCCGCTGCGCCTCAAGCGCAACGGCTGGTTTGGCAACGCGGCAGTGGGTATCTGCTACGAGAGCCTACCGTGGTTTACCGCAGTGGCCGCAATGACTGGCCTGCAACCGGATCTGCGCAATGTGCTGGTGTTGCTGTGTTACGGATTCGGGGCCCACGGCATCATGACACTGAACGATTTCAAATCGATAGATGGCGATCGAGCGATGGGCTTGAAATCCATACCCGCATTGTATGGCCCGGCCAATGCTGCACGCCTTGCCTGTGTGATGATGGCCTTACCGCAAGCCGTCGTCATCACGCTACTTTGGCAGTGGCAGTTGCCTGGGTACGCGCTTGGCGTAGGCATCGTACTGCTCGGTCAGTGCATGCTGATGCCGCGACTGCTGTCCAACCCGCTGCGCTACGCACCGTGGTATAACGCGACCGGCATCGCGCTGTACGTCAGCGGCATGATGATCTCCGCGTTTGCGCTGCGAGGCCTCATCGCATGAGAGGGCTGACCTGGTTTGGTATCGCACGCCTCGGCGCGGTGCAAATGTCGCTTGGCGCGATCTTTGTACTCATGACCTCTCTTATCAATCGGGTCATTGCGGTCGAGCTCGCCTTACCCGCGGCGTTTGCCGGCGCACTGATCGGCATCCACTACGCCATGCAATTGCTCCGACCTCATTTCGGACACGGCTCTGACAGCGGCGGCAAACGCACACCGTGGATCATTGGTGGCATGTTGACACTCGCCATCGGCGGTACATTGGCCGCCGTTGCCACGGCAACGATGGCCACTCAACTGGTACTCGGCCTGTGCCTGGCGATCCTCGCGTTCATCCTCGTGGGTGCAGGCGTCGGCGCTGCTGGCACATCGCTGTTGGTTCTGATCGCGGCCAAAGTCGACCCATCGCGGCGCGCTGCAGCCGCTTGCATCACGTGGGTGATGATGATCGCCGGATTCATCATTACTACGGCCACGGTCGAGCAGACGCTCGTCCCGTTCTCTCTCGCCAGAATGCAACAACTTGTCGCTATGATCTGTGCTGGCGCCTTCTGTTTTAGTGTGCTGGCGGTGATCGGGATAGAACAACGCTTCCAGGACATCGGCGACAACAAGACCGCAGGTAGCGAGCCAACATCGTTTGGCGTCGCGCTCAAACAAGTGCTGTCTGAACCGGAGACCCGCTTGTTCGCGGCATTTGTCACCCTCTCAATGTTCGCCTACGGACTGCAGGATCTGGTGCTGGAGCCGTTTGGCGGCGCCATACTCGGTATGTCCCCCGCAGAGTCCACCGGGCTCAGCAAGCAACACAATATGGGTGTGCTGCTCGGCATGATCAGCATGGGATTTGCCGGCAGCCGATTGCCGCACGCGTTACGACATGGCGCCGCAGCCGGGTGTTTTGCGTCGGCACTGTGTCTTGCCGGTCTGATGATGTCGCCATCGGCACAATCCGCCTTCCAGGTAACTGCCAACGTGTTCCTGTTGGGGCTTGCCAACGGTGTATTTGCGGTCGCCGCTATCGGCAGCATGATGCAGCTCGTGAGCCAGGGCAATGCCGGTCGCCAGGGTGTCCGCATGGGCGTCTGGGGCAGCGCGCAAGCGATTGCCATGGGCGCGGGCTCCATCATCGGTACGTTGCTGGTCGACCTCGCGCGAATTGTCAGCGGTGAGGTTACCCTCGCCTATCTCAGCGTGTTCGCGCTACAAACGGCATTGTTCATAGTGTCCGCACTACTGGCCTTGCGCATTCGTACAACCCCGAAATCCCGCCGTGAGACGCCTGTGATGCTGACCGGCGGCGATGCTGGACTGGAGTCCTGATATGGAACACTTTGATGTGGTCGTTGTAGGTGGTGGCCCCACCGGCGCCACCGCCGCACATGATCTCGCCCGCGAAGGTCGACGCGTCTTATTGCTGGACAAACGCGGTCGAATCAAACCCTGCGGCGGCGCGATACCGCCAATCCTCGTGCGGGAATTCGATATCCCGGAATACATGCTGGAGGCTAAGGTCACTGACGCAAGGATGATCTCCCCGACAAACCAAAAGGTCGACATGTCGGTCGGTGGTTGGGTCGGCATGGTCGACCGGTGCGAATTCGATGAATGGCTGCGAACGCGCGCGGCGAGCGCGGGCGCGACCCGCATCGATGCCACAGTCAGCAGTGTTGACAGCGAGCCGGGCCGCAAAGCACGTGTGAGCTTCACCGAAAAAGATAGCGGCGAGATGCGCGAAGTCGAAGCCGACTATGTCATCGGCGCCGACGGTGCTCGCTCGAAGATCGCGCGTCAGTGCATCCCGAAAGCTGACAAGATTCCACACGTCTTCGCATACCACGAAATTGTACGTTCGCCGAAAACTGTGACCGACGAGTTCAACCCGACGCGCTGCGACGTCTACTATCAGGGCGATGTCTCTCCGGATTTCTATGGTTGGGTGTTCCCGCACGGCGAAAAGACCAGTGTTGGCATGGGTAGCGCACATCAAGGTTACTCGCTGCGCAATGCGACGACACTGCTTCGCGAGCGCGCAGGTCTGACCGACGCTGAGACAATCCGCACGGAGGGCGCACCGATTCCGCTGCGCCCGATGAAGCGCTGGGATAATGGCCGCGACGTGATCGTCGCCGGGGACGCCGCGGGTGTCGTCGCACCCGCGTCTGGCGAAGGCATCTATTATGCGATGCTGACTGGGCGTTTGGCTGCGGGGGCCGTTGCACAGGCCATCGATACTGAAGATGCCAGCGCGCTGCGTTATGCTCGCAAACGTTTCCGTCGCCAGCATGGCCGGGTGTTCTTTATCCTCGGCCTCCTGCAGAAATTCTGGTACTCGAGCGACAAACGACGCGAGAAATTCGTGAAGATCTGTCGCGACCCGGATGTGCAACACCTGACCTGGGAAGCCTACATGAACAAGAAGCTCGTCCGCGCTAAACCAGTCGCGCATGTACGTATCTTCTTCAAAGATCTCGCTCACCTGATCGGCTTGGCGCCGCGATGACCGTAGCGCAGTCTCTGCGCACACCTTCGCTCTGGATTGCCCTCGCTGTCGCTTTTGTCGTCGGCGCTGTCGGCGGTGCATTGACGCCGATCGGCGACTGGTATCGCGCACTCGTAAAACCCGCCTTCCAACCACCGGACTGGGCCTTCGGCCCGGCCTGGACGGTCATATTTCTGCTTACCGCCTACAGCGCGCATCGGTTGTGGGAGGCCAACCAAGCCGGCAGCAGCGAACGACGTCAGTTGCTTGCACTGGTACTGTTTAACGCGCTGCTAAATGTTGGTTGGAGCTTCTTGTTCTTCACGCAGCGCAGGCCGGATATTGCGCTTTACGAAGCGTTTGTACTGCTGCTTTCTGTGTTGCTGCTCATCATCGCACCAAGCCGGAAACTACCGCGCATCCGATGGCTGCTCGCTCCCTACGCAGCGTGGGTCTGTTTTGCGATCACACTCAACGCAGCCATTGTCCAACTGAACGCACCTTTCTGAGCGCGTCAGGCTAGCCTCGCTTGCGCCGATCCTGACGCCGGCGATCCCTTGCTGGTCTTTCACTAGAACTCCGCCTGCAGTGGACCAGAAACTCGCACTGACCAACCAACCATAGCCAGTAACCGGATAACTCTGCGAATTCTTCAATCGCCACCTTAACCGTGCGCGAGTAATCGGCACCAAGCACACTCTGCCAAAACGGCGCATGGCCGAGAATATTCGCGTAGACCAGCAGCAGCGCAATCGCTGCGATAATCAACGCGAGGCTCGATGACGGTTGTATGCGCACCATTGCCACGGCGAGCGAGCGCGATCGCCGCATGATGTAGGTACCCGTCGCCACTGCGATGAGCGCGACAAGCAATTGCCAGGCGTGGTCGATCAGGTAGTAATCAAGAAACAGGTCGAGTTCCCGCACGAGCGCGATCCCTGCGATCGCCAATAACACGATCGCGAGTCCGGGATGATCGGGTTGATAGCGTATCGCAAGCAGACACAACAGGCCGATAACGAGCAATATCGCCACCTGCATCCATTCGATAACCGAGTGCTCGCTGGTCCCATAGGTCGGCGCCATACGGCTTTCGGTCAGCAGGTTTAAATCGACACCCTGCAAAGCAGCCAACACCGGTCCGCCGATGATGAACAGCAGTAACGCAAGGTAAGCCGTAAGCCGCGCAATCATTCTGACCGCTCACCACCGAGCAGCCATTCGCCCAGACCATGCTGGCCCAGCCATCGACGAGCATCGTCAGCATTGTTGCTAAACCACTGCGCGGTCGATCCGTCTGGAAAGCTATACCCCCAGGCGTCCATGTCATCGGCCAAACCGCGCCAGCCACGCGGATCGATGCGATCCGCGACACACAACTGCAAGTAGCAGACCGCTGCCTCCTCAAGATCGCAACCACCAGCGTCTCTCAAAATTGCGCCTCGCGCAGCGGCCGCCGCACAGATGGCATGACATGCCTCATGCAAAAATGAGTGCAACGGCGTATCGCCTCGGACATGAATCGTCTCGCCTTCGATGCCGGCTTCCGAATCACCCCAGTAGCTTTGTGGGATAGCGACTCGTTGTGGATGCTGAGTTACATGCAAGCGATGCTGCTTCAAAAATCGTGCTATGCCAGCGGCAGAATGAGCATCCGCCATCGCTTCAGCAAACGCGCGCATCACTGCAATGACGACAGTTGGCGCATAATGCTGTCGACAAGGTCCTGAACGATGACCTCGCGCACCTGTTCCTCTTCGCGCACTTTGCCCAACACTTCAAATTCGTTCCAGACGTAATCGCGCGTCAGCGTGTCCGACGGCCGATCGATCAGTAATTCTTCATCGCGAAAGAACTGATAGTTGACGGTGTAGAACACTTCGTACTCACGCGGAATATTGCGCGCCGACACGGATAGAATTCGCTGCCCGCTTTGCACCGAGTTGATCACCAGCCGATTGCCCGAGTCGGCTTGCAAGGGGATGCCACGCTGCAGAAACTCCCGTTCCAATGCGAGATACAAATCACTGCGTGTGTCTTCGGCCTGCAGATTCAGCGACTCTACAAAATTGGGCAATGGTGCCGGGCGCGCGAGCTGAAACCCGCAGCCGGTCAATGCGAGCAAAATAGCGAGGGTTGAGGCGCGCTCAAACCACGACATTGACGAGCTTCCCCGGCACGACAATCACCTTACGGATCTCCTTGCCATCGATAAACGATTGCACATTGCTATCGGCCAGTGCCTGCGTCTGCAACGCATCCTTTTCGATATTCGCAGCCACTTGCAAGCGCGCACGCAGCTTACCATTCACCTGCACGACGACTTCAATCTCGTCTTTCACAAGCGCTGTTTCGTCGACGGCAGGCCAACGCTCGTCTACGACATCCGTGTTCGAACCGAGCGCATGCCACAAGTCGTGCGTGATATGCGGCACAATCGGCGACAACAACAATACCGCGGTTTCTAACGCTTCCTGGCGTACGCGTTGACTAACCGGAGTGGTTACTTCGGTTGCCACAACCGTGTTCAGCAATTCCATCACACCAGCAATCGCGGTGTTGAACGTATAGCGACGCCCGACGTCGTCGGATACTTTCGCGATGATCTCATGCGTCTTGCGGCGTAGGTCCTTGTCGGCGCGGCTGAGTTTGTCAAACGTCTCCGCAGCATCGATGTTGGCCTCAACATGTTCATGCACGATCCGCCACAACCTTTTGAGGAAACGGAATGCACCGCCGACACCGTCGTCCGACCATTCCAGCGCCTGCTCCGGGGGTGCGGTGAACATCATGAACAAGCGCACCGTGTCCGCGCCGTATTCTTCGATCATGCCCTGCGGATCGACAGTATTGCCTTCCGATTTGGACATTTTGCGACCGTCTTTCAGCACCATGCCCTGCGTCAGCAGATTGGTGAACGGTTCATCCGCCCCGGACAAACCGAGATCGCGCAGCAACTTCTGGAAGAAGCGCGCATACAGCAAATGCAGAATCGCGTGCTCGACGCCACCGATGTACTGATCGACCGGCAGCCAGTAGGCAGCACGCTCGTCCAGCATGCTGTCGGCGGCATCCGGGCTGGCGTAGCGCGCGTAGTACCATGACGATTCCACGAAGGTATCAAACGTGTCCGTCTCTCGGCGGGCCGGCTTTCCACACACAGGACACGCCACGTTGACGAACTCCGGCATGTCCTTCAACGGTGACCCGGTACCGCTGACCGTCACATCCTCTGGCAATACCACTGGCAAGTCCTGCTCCGGCACCGGGACGGCACCGCAGTCATCGCAATAGATGATCGGGATAGGTGTGCCCCAGTAACGCTGCCGTGATACGCCCCAGTCGCGCAAACGATAGTTGACCTGTCGCGTCGCACGCCCGTCGGCCGACAAACGATCCGCAATCGCGTCGAACGCCGCATCGAAACTCAACCCGCTGAATTCACCGGAATCCATCGTTTCATGCTTAGCGACATACGGCGCGGCGGCAATATCAACATCATCACCGGGCGCCGCCGCGATGACCTGACGGATCGGCAAGCCATACTTCTTAGCGAACTCATGGTCGCGCTCGTCGTGACCCGGCACGGCCATCAGTGCACCGGTGCCGTAACTCATCAATACGAAATTAGCCACCCAGATCGGAACCGGCTCGCCGGTTAACGGATGGACCGCGTTGATGCCGAGCGGCATGCCCAATTTTTCGCGTGTCTCGATATCCGCTTCAGCGGCACTGGTTTGTTTGCAGGTCGTGATGAAGTCCGTCAGCTCAGCGTTGCCCGCCGCCGCACGCGCCGCCAACGGATGCTCCGCTGCGACCGCCATATAAGTCACGCCATACAATGTGTCTGGTCGCGTCGTGAACACACGCAGCACGCCGTCGGTATCCGCCAGTTCCGCCTGGAAGTCGCCGTCCATCGCAAAGTCGATTTCCAGGCCTTCCGAGCGGCCGATCCAGTTGCGCTGCATAGTTTTGACGGCGTCCGGCCAGCCCGGCATATCATCCAGCTGCGCCAGTAGCTCATCAGCATAGTTGGTGATGCGCATGAACCACTGCGGGATCTCACGCCGTTCCACCAGCGCACCACTGCGCCAACCGCGCCCATCGATGACCTGTTCATTAGCCAGTACCGTGTTATCGACCGGATCCCAGTTCACCACCGAGTTCTTGCGGTACACCAAACCCTTCTCGAATAGTTTGACGAACAGCCATTGCTCCCAGCGGTAGTAATCCGGTTTGCAGGTCGTAACCTCGCGTCGCCAATCGTAGCCAAGCCCCAGCGCGTTCATTTGGCCGCGCATGTAGTCGATGTTCTGGTAAGTCCATTCCGCCGGCGGCACCTGATTCTTGATCGCGGCGTTCTCAGCGGGCATGCCGAACGCATCCCAACCCATCGGTTGCAGCACGTGTTTGCCTTGCATGCGCTGATAGCGCGCGACGACGTCGGAAATCGTGAACACACGCACATGCCCCATGTGCAGGCGGCCGCTCGGATAGGGGAACATCGTCAGGCAATAGTAAGCGTCGGCCCCTTCGAGCTCATCGACCTCAAAGGTCTTTTGTGTGCGCCAGTGTTCCTGTACCCGGCCTTCGATATCGGCGGGATGGTATTGCTTCTTCATGGTCTTGCGTGGTCTGCGACGGTTCGATTCAGACGCTAAGGATACAGGCTATTTAGCAGATGTTAACCCTGTCTGGCGCCGCTGCTGCGCGATCGCCGTCCCGACTAGTACCAGCAACGAAATCACCAGCAACGGCAGGTTGCCCACGCGTGTAAATGGCGTATGGCCGGCGCGCATCGTCAACGTGCCCTGCAGGGTCGCGGGCTCGAAGGCTGGCGCCTGTGCTCGGACCGCGCCACGACTGTCGATCAGCGCACTTATTCCGGTGTTAGTGGAGCGCGCTTGCCAGCGCTGGCTTTCGAGGGAACGCGCACGCGCTATCTGAAGGTGCTGATGCGGCGCAATCGTATCGCCAAACCAGGCGTCATTGCTGATGTTGATGATGAAACTGGCATCCGGAAAAAACACTCGCTGCTCGGCCGCATACGCATCTTCGTAGCAGATACTCGCAGCGGCCAACTGATCACCGACACGAATCGGAGAGGGTGCTGCGTCACCGGCGCGGATGTTCGCATAGGGTAAGCCGCGCAATCGCATCCAATCGCGGATAAAGCCCGGCACCGGAAAGAACTCACCGAACGGCACGAGATGCCTTTTCTCATACCACTGCTGTTGACCGCCTGCGAGCGCCAGCATGGCATTCGCGGGTTCCTGGTTCTCCGGTTGGTTGAGAATACCCAGCACCACGGTCTGTTGCCGGGTCGCGGCGACCTGCCCGAGTTGTGCCAGATAGGCACGCACGTTTTGCGCCAGCGCAGGAATGGCTACCTCCGGCATCAGCAACAGATCCACAGGCTCGCTGTCGACTACGAAACGCGCATACCATTGCAGCGTCGCCTGAAACTCTTCCTGGCGCCACTTGAGACGCTGGTCCTGACCAAGCTGGCCAATACGCACACTCAACGTCTCGTCAGTCTCCACCGTCCATTGACGGTCATACAAGCCCGCACTAGCGGCCGCCAACACGGCTAGTGTGGCCACTGCGACCTGCCGTACCCGACCGGGCAGGATCAATCCATACAAGGCGACAGCCGCCGCGACAAGCACGAACGAACCGAGATAGACCCCGCCCAGCGGCAGCCAACCCGAGAGCGGCGTTTCTGGCAGCGCACTACCGAGCGTCAACCAGGGAAAACCGCTCAACACCCAACCGCGAAGCCATTCTGTCCATACCCACAGGAACGGCAACAACGGCAACAAAATAGCCGGCGATGTGGCCAACCAGCGGCGGAGCAGCCAGCAGTTCAGGCCGAAATAGACGGCCATAATGGCCACCATGCCGAGCACCAGCAGCATCGCGAGCGCAATCGGTACCTGACCGATAACAACGACAGAATGGTAGAGCCAGTAAGTGCCGGTTAGAAACGCACCGCCGCCAAACGCAAAGCCACGCCAGAACGCCGTCCGCGGTGGAGCACTCCGCCACAGTGGCAGATGCACAGCGATCAACAGCGGCGCGAGCCACCAATGTTCAAACGGCGCGAATGCCAGCGGCAGTAGCGCACCGAGCACCAGGCTGGCTAGCAATTGTGGCATCGGCTATGCGGCGTCGTCTGCCGCAACGGCGAACACGCCCACCGTTTCAATGCGGCGCCGGTCAGCTTTAGTCACGGTGAATCTAAAACCGCCGTGGTCGAGGACTTCACCGCGACGCGGCATACGACCGAGTTCGGTCATGACCAGACCGCCGACCGTGTCGTATTGCTCGTCGCTTAACTCGCACTCAAAGTAATCGTTGAAGTCTTCGATGCGGGTCAGACCGCGGACGGCATATCGCGGTACGCCCTCGCGCTCACCATCCTGACGGATCCACTCATCCTCTGCGGAATCATGTTCATCGTCGATCTCGCCGACGATCTCCTCGAGGACATCCTCGATCGTCAACAGACCGGCGACGCCACCGTATTCATCGACCACCACCGCCATATGGTTATGGCTGGCGCGGAATTCTTTGAGCAGGGTATTCAGACGCTTGGATTCAGGAATAAACACGACCGGGCGCAACCAACCCGAGAGATCCAGAGGTTGATCCTTTGGCTCGCCGAGACAGTTGAGTAAATCCTTGGCCAACAAGATTCCAATGATCTCGTCGCGCTCATCGCCATGAATCGGAAATCGGGAATGGCCGGAATCGATGATGGCCTGCAGCATGTCGCCGAAAGGCATGCCGTCCTCAAGCACCACCATTTGCGAGCGAGGCACCATCACATCGCGCACCTGGGTTTCTGCAACCTCAAGCACGCCAGCCAGCATCGACCGCTCATCCTCGTCGAAAACACGCTGCACACTCGCGTCTTCGATCAGTTCTATGATCTCTTCCCGTGTTTTGGGCTCCCCTTTGAATGCGGCAAACAGTCGTTGCCAGATTCCTGTCTGAGAGCCCTGGGGACTAGGAGGTTTTTCTTCGCTCATCGCCTTAACTTCTGCTTATGGCCGCTAATCATAGCAGCAATCCCGACGCTGGCGTCAGACGGCGTAGGGATCCGGGACGCCCAGCGCCTGCAACGCCTGGCGTTCGAGGGCTTCCATACGCTCCGCCTCATCGGCCTCGATATGGTCGTAGCCAACTAAATGCAGGCAGCCGTGTACCACCATATGCAAATAGTGATGCGCCAACGCCTTGCCCTGCGCCTTGGCCTCATCGGCCACGACATCGGCGCAAATCACGAGATCGCCGAGATGAGCGCCCTCGCCTGACAGCTCGGCTATCGGTGCCACCTGATCGCGAGGCACCGGAAACGCCAAGACGTTGGTCGGTCCTGGCTTGTCGCGCCATTCCGTGTTGAGCGCCGCGCTTTGCGCCGGCGGCACGATGGCGATAGCCACAACCTGCTCGCCGTCGAGCGATACCTCGATATCCGCCAGCGACAATGCGACGTCGGCCGCACGTTGCCAGGATTCGGTATCGGGACAGTCGACCGCGGTCGCATCGCAGGCGATATCGAGTGTGATGCGTGCCACGGGTTCAGTCGCGGTTGTCATCCTGCTCGTAGGCGTCATAGGCATCGACAATCTTCTGCACAAGCGGGTGACGCACCACGTCGGTCGAACCGAATCGGGTCATGCCGATGCCGGCGACGTCACTCAACACACGCATGACGTGCTTGAGACCCGACAACTGACCGTGCGGCAAATCGATCTGAGAGACGTCGCCAGTGACGACAGCTGTTGAACCGAAGCCGATCCGCGTTAGAAACATCTTCATCTGCGCGACGGTCGTGTTCTGCGCTTCGTCCAGAATGATGAACGACTCGTTCAAAGAGCGACCGCGCATGAAAGCCAACGGCGCGACCTCGATCATGTTGCGCTCGAGCAGCTTAATCACCTGCTCATAACCGAGCATCTCGTACAAGGCGTCGTACATCGGTCGCAGGTACGGGTCGACTTTCTGGGTCAGATCGCCGGGTAAAAAGCCCAGACGCTCGCCCGCCTCCACGGCTGGTCGCACCAGGATAATTCGCCGCACGCGATCGGTCTCCAATGCCTCGACCGCCGTCGCCACCGCCAGATAGGTTTTGCCGGTTCCCGCTGGTCCGATGCCGAACGTCAGATCGTTATCGCGGACTTGAGCCAGATAGTTACTCTGATTCGCGCCACGCGGCCGGATCAGTTTACGCCGAGTGCGGATCACCATTTCATCGGGATCGTTTGCGACGCTCAATACCGGATTGTCTTTGCCACCAACTGGCTGCATACCTGACTCCTGTAGGCACATGTGGATATGGTGTGGTTCCAACCGCTCATTCGCCGTCTGTTCGAATAGCGTACGCAGCACCTGCTCGCCTTGCAGCGTGGCGTTTTTACTACCCTGAATCCTGAAGTGATTGCCGCGGTTGGCGATCTCGACGTTGAGTCGACGTTCGATATGGCGGAGGTTTTCATCGAATTGGCCGCTGAGGTTGGCGAGCCGAGAATTGTCTTCCGGCTCAAGCACGAGATCGCGGCTGGATGATGTATTGGTCAAAGTGTTTCGCGGACCCTTTTCCCTTTAGCTTGCCGTCAGGCTACGCTAGGAAGACAATCGAGAAAAGTCTTTTTTCGATTTTTTTATCACGCACTGCGTGCAGCAGGGGCCAGCAAACGCCCACGTAACGAGTTGGGTAACGCCTCGGTAATCACGACATCGGCGAAGTCGCCAATCAACGAAGCCGGACCGTCAAAGTTCACCCAGCGCATGTTCTCAGTACGACCCGCGAGCTGCGATGCGTCCTTCCGCGCATGACGTTCGACCAGTACGCGCTCAGTCCGTCCAACCATCGCCTGACTGATCGCCTGCGCTTGTTGAATAATGCGCGCCTGCAAAACCGCCAGTCGCTGTTTTTTTTCTTCCATCGGCACTTCGTCTGCCAACGACGCCGCTGGCGTGCCCGGCCGTGCACTGTAGATAAAACTGAACGACTGGTCGAAGCCAACTTCCGCGATGAGATTCATCGTGTCTTCGAAATCCTTGGCAGTCTCGCCCGGGAATCCGACAATGAAATCAGATGACAAACTGATATCCGGTCGCACGGCACGCAGCTTGCGGATTTTCTGTTTGTATTCGATCGCGGTATGGCCGCGCTTCATACGCATCAGCGTGCGATCAGAACCGCTCTGTACCGGCAGGTGCAAATAATTGGCGAGCTTCGGCACGTTCGCGTAAGCCTCGATCAGGCTGTCGGTGAACTCCACCGGATGCGACGTCGTAAAACGGATGCGATCGATGCCATCCACTTCGGCGACGTAATGAATCAGCGTCGCCAGATCTGCAATCTCGCCGTCGTGCATCGGGCCGCGATAGGCATTAACGTTCTGGCCCAGCAGATTAATCTCGCGTACGCCCTTGGCCGCTAACTGCACTACCTCAACGATCACATCGTCGAAAGGACGGGAGATTTCCTCACCGCGCGTATACGGCACCACGCAGAACGAGCAGTACTTGCTGCAACCCTCCATGACAGACACGAACGCGGTCGGCCCCTCGGCACGGGGTTCGGGCAGACGGTCGAATTTTTCGATTTCCGGGAACGAAATATCCACAATGCCGCCCCTGCCGGCGCGGGCCTCGTTCACCATCGCGGGCAATCGATGCAAAGTCTGCGGGCCGAACACAAAATCCACGACTGGCGCGCGCTTGATGATGGCATCGCCTTCCTGACTGGCGACACAGCCGCCGACGCCGATCAGCATGCCAGGCTTGCTGTCTTTCAGCATGCGCCAGCGACCGAGCTCTGAGAACACCTTCTCTGCCGCCTTCTCGCGGATTGAGCACGTATTCACCAGTAGCACGTCAGCATCATCGGGCGTGTTGGTCACGGTCATACCGTGTGATTCCGCGAGCACATCGGCCATCTTGGACGAGTCGTACTCGTTCATCTGGCAGCCGTACGTCTTGATGTAGAGTTTTTCAGCCATGCCGCGATTTTACTGGAATTCGGGAAAAACGTGCTAGTGCTGCAGCCAAGTAAGCGGCCCAATACCCTTTAGTCTGGCGGAAATTGACCATGCACAATGAAATGGTGCGCCAGTCGAAATGTCTCACGCTTGCGCATGATGAACGTATGCGTCGCGCCGATCACCCGGAAATCGCGCATGCCATCCACCCGTGCGCTCGCGACGGATACTTTGCCGTCATCCTTGCCATCGATCATTAATGAGTTGATCCAGTTGATGGTCCGCGTGCCGGTGATCACGCCGGTCTCAAACGTGACCGGGCCCAGGGTGTTCGGCACGCTCTGCTCATCGGTGCCGAGCTCGCGACCGGCGGGGCCATTGATCCAGCCAAACAATCGCCAGTCGCCGATACTGTCGACGACCTCGCTGCCGTGGTTCGGCGGACTCAACATAACGACCCGCCCGACGTTGGCTACCAGTTCATCCGCCACCAGTTGCCGAACCATAATGCCGCCCATCGAATGTGTCACAAAATGACGCCGCGCCTGTTCCGGTACGCACTTGCTCAGCGCCGGTGCGACCGAATCGCGCGCTAGTGCTGCAATCGGTGCTGCGGTCGACGGGTAGTCAATGATGCAGGTGTTGTAGCCTTCGCCGCGAAAGCGTTTGGCGATCTTGCGCATCGATTTCCCGGACCGCGCAAGCCCGTGCAGGAACACGACCCACTCGGCATCGTCTGCGACCACATCGATCTCTGTACCCGCTTCCGGCACGTTAGCCACGAGTGTTGCGTTCATGATGAGCGCGACTATCGCACACCAGACCCTAGGCATTGTCAGGGGCTGGTGGTTGCCACAGTTCGATCTTGTTGCCATCGGGGTCGATAAACCACCCGAATGCGCCAAACTCGCTGCGCTCCGGCTCACCTTCGAGCGTCGCGCCACCCGCAGCAACCTGCTCCAGCGCGCCATCCAGATCATCGACCATCAGATTGACCATATAGCTCTGGCCGCTATCGCCAAAGTACGTCGTGTCTGCAGCGAATGGTGTCCAGATGTTGTAGCCACCAGCTGGAAACGCGTCGGGCATAAACACACTGCCGCCGAATGACGCCTGGATATCAAGGCCAAGATGTTTGGCGTACCACTCCCCCAACGCTTTTGGGTCTTTGCTGCGAAAAAATACACCACCCAATCCTGTTACTCGTGCCATTACCTGTCTCCCGTTGCGTCCCGTAGATCCGACGCTAGCATGACAGCAGGCTGTGCGTTAAGGCAGACTTGCAACGATCATGCGGTCGATACGGCAACAACACGGATAAGTGAGTGCAGGCTCTGACTAGAACTCACCTTGATAGACACACGCGCGGCGGTCTCGTGCCCTGGGCGGTAATGCTGTGTATTTTCCAACTCGCAGGCTGCGCAACGACCGGCGATCGAGATTTCCTGACGATCCACTACCAACGGAATGCGCAAGTCGAAGGGCCCGATCGGAACCCTGTGCTGGTTGTTCCGGGACTGCTCGGCTCAACGCTTCGAGATACCGGTTCTGACGAGTTGATCTGGGGTGGCTTCGATGGTGTGTCGGTCAACCCCGAAAGGCCCGATGGACTGCGTGCGTTGGCGCTTCCGTTCAACGCCGCCGCCGATGGGCGCGTCAACGACGACGATGGCGTTGAGCCGACCTGGGTTCTGGAACGCGCCAAAGTGCGGCTGCTCGGGTTGCCGTTTAACCTGAACGTCTATGCGGGGATTCTGCAAGCACTCGGCGCGGGCGGTTACCGCGACGAATCACTCGGCACCGCTGGCGTGATCGATTACGGTCCGGGACATTTCACCTGTTTTCAATTTCCATACGACTGGCGACGTGACATTGTCGAGTCAGCGCAAAAACTTCATGCCTACATCGAGGATCGCGCGCGCTATGTCGAACAGGAATATGCAGCACGTTTCGGCGGGACGGAAACGCCGGTGCGTTTCGATATCGTCGCGCATTCGATGGGCGGTCTCGTTGTTCGCTACTACCTAATGTACGGCGCGCAGGACCTGCCTGCAGATGGCAGCTTGCCCGCATTGACCTGGGCGGGCGCCAAGCGTGTCGAGCGTGCCGTGTTGGTGGCCACACCGAATGCCGGCTCGACGGCGACAATCAGCAATCTGCTGAACGGACTATCGCTCGGATTTCTGCAGCCGACGTATTCCGCCACGTTGCTTGGCACGTATCCGTCGACGTATCAGTTGATGCCACGCGCGGGCGCCAATGCTGCCGTCTGGGCAGACACCGATGAGCCAATCGACGATCTGCTGAGCCCTGAATTGTGGGCCGAAAACGGCTGGGGGCTCGCCGCCCCGACTGCCGACGAGGAGCTCCGCATCCTGCTGCCCGACTTATCGAGCGAGAAGACCCGACGGCATGCCGCACTGGCATTACAACGTCGACTACTGCGACGCGCCGCGCAGTTTCAGCGCGCGATGGATCAGCCTGCTGCGATGCCGGACGGTCTATCCCTGCTACTCGTCGTCGGTGACAACCGCCGCACGGCAAAACAGGTGGCCATAGCGCGTGCGCCGGCAGCTGCCGAGGTGGTCCAGTTCGGGGACGGTGACGGCACGGTACTTCGCGCGAGCGTGCTACATGATCAACGCAACGAAAGTGACTGGCAGCCGACACTGCGCACGCCACTCGACTACGATCACGCCTTGTTCCTGCCAGACACGCACAAGGGCCTGACCGACAATCCTACCTTCACCGATAATATTCTGTATTGGCTGCTCGAGGATCCGCGGTGACGCAGCAAGACATTAATCGTCAATGGGTCGTGGCGCAGCATCCTGACAAGACGCTGCTGCCTGAACACTTCGCCTATCGCGAGGTGGCTGTGGCCACACCCGATGACGGTCAGGTGCTGTTGCGCACGCATTATCTGAACGTCGCACCCGTTATGCAGCGTTACATGATGCGCGATGGCGGTGGCAACTCCCCCGAGTCGGCGCTGTCCGTCGGTGACGTCATCCACGGCCGCGGCGTTGCGGAAGTGATCGAGAGCCGACACCCGGCGTTCGAGGTCGGGGATTTTGTTCACGGACAGGTTGGCTGGCAAACCCACAAATGCACCAGTGTCACGCCACAGGAAAAACTGATTCGTATGCAAAAACGCGGCTTACCCGCGTATCTCGGGCTATCGGCGCTCGGCATGACGGGCTATTCCGCCTACTGCGGCTTTGTCACGCGTGGCGAACCGCAACCCGGCGATCACGTATTGGTCTCCGGTGCTGCCGGTGGTGTCGGCTCGCTCGTTGTGCAGATGGCGAAAGCGATGGGCTGCGGCCGTGTGATTGGCATCGCCGGAAGTGACAAAAAATGTGCGCGTGTGGTTGGCCTTGGCGCGGATCACTGCATCAACTACAAGACCGAGGATGTCGCCGTCGAGATTGCGAGGCATTTGCCCGACGGAATGGATTTGTTTTTCGACAATGTTGGTGGTGAAACACTCGAGGCCGCACTCGATCATTTACGGTCGCGCGCACGCGTCGTGTTGTGCGGCTCAATATCGGAATACAACCGTGCAGCCCCTTTCGGGCCGCGCAACTACACCCGGCTGCGCAGCACCGACTCCGACCTGCGTGGTTTTTTCGTCTACAACCACCAGCCGGAGTTTGCGGCGGCAGAGGCTCAGATCGCGGACTGGATACGCGCGGGTCGGCTACGCGCTCTGGTCGATATCGACGACGGTTTTGAGCACATGCCCGCGGCGTTGATTGGACTCTACAACGGCACCAACACCGGCAAACGCATCGTACGTGTCAATCCCGGCGAGGACATCTTCTACTAACCACGGCTGTGGTGAACCTCCGTTTGCTGCACTATGCTGCTGGCACGCCAATGACACGAAAAAACCGATGAGACACCTAAAGACGCTAATGCTGTTCACAGTCACAGGCCTGATCGCCTGTCAGACCACGTCGATCACGCCGACCGAAGCGTATCCCGGCGAGATCGCGCCGGCGCTTGCCGAACGCTTTTCCGCATTAGCGCTCGACTGCGTGCACAAAGAATTCCCAAACAAGATTTCGCGCACGACCGATACGGCTGAGGAGATCGGGCGACCGCGTGAGCTGTTCCCGGTGTTCTACGGATGCTTCGATTGGCACAGTGCGGTGCATGGTCATTGGCTATTGGTGCGATTGCTTCGCTCGGGCGCGCTGGATAACGACACCGAGCAGCGCATAATCGCAGCGCTCGAGCAGAGTTTCACGACGGACAATGTGGCTGGTGAAGTCGCAAACTTCTCGCGGCCAGCCAATGGCTCCTGGGAGCGTCCTTATGGACTGGCCTGGTACCTGCAGCTCACCGCTGAGTTGCGCGAATGGCAGACACCGATGGCGCAGCGTTGGCTCGCGATTCTGGAGCCACTGGAGGCTGATATCGCCGCAAGCCTGAAACAATGGCTGCCGAAACTCGCCTACCCTATTCGCCTTGGCACTCATAACCAAAGCGCGTTTGCGTTTGGCCTGATGTACGACTGGGCAGAAGTTTCTGGCGATGATGAGATGACCGCATTGATCACCGAACGCTCACTCGCGTTCCACCGCAACGATGTGCGCTGCCCGCTCGACTATGAACCGAGCGGCGAAGATTTTCTTTCGCCGTGCCTGATGGAGGCCGATTTGATGCGACGGGTGTTAACAACCGATGAGTTTCCCGTCTGGCTGAAACGCTTCATGCCGGGAATTCCGACCGACGGCAGCGCGGACTGGCTTAAGCCCGGCATCGTGACCGACGCAACCGACGGCAAGCTCGTGCATCTTGACGGCGTCAACTCATCGCGGGCGTGGAATCTGTACAACATCGCGCGCGCGTTACCGCCGAACGACCGCCGTCGCGCCGCATTGGTTGCGGCCGCTAAGGTACATGCCGACACCGGTGTTGCGGCGGTTTCTGCCGAGCACTATGCCGGGTCGCACTGGCTCGCGAGCTTCGCCACGTATCTGATGACGGACCGGGGTTGGGCAGGAAGCGAATAGGTCTATCGCCGCTGTGTAGCTTACTATTATACCCCCAAGGGTATGCCACCGCGGGCAGGCAAGGCAGACTCGGACTATCGTCGCGGGGACTGTTTTCGTGGTGTCTGCTACTGACCCAAACCAGACGGTTGGGTTTTCTCTAAAATGTCCATAGATTTTGACTGTGAAACTTCTCTTTTCGCTTATACTAACCGTCGGTCTAGTTGGCTGTGATATCCCACGTCCGAGCGACGTGATATGCGATTGCCAAATGAAACCAGATAGCAAACTGTCGGATTGGGGTCGGCTTGACCAGGCGCCTCCAAATTTCGTGCACAGTGAAATTCGAAAGTTATTCCACGATCTAGAATTCAGCTACTTTGGCACTCCTGAGATGTTCGAAGCTGCAAGCATTCATTGGTATCAGAACGGTGCGAGAGAGTCGCTCGCCTGTGTTGTTTTTGACGGGTCAAATCATGTCGGGGCGATGTTCGTTCTTGCGGCGGACTCAGAGCAGACCGCCCCCATAGAATCTAGGCTGATAGGCATACCGTTTGGGCGTGGCCCATTTTTCTGGGAAGGTTGCCCTGAGGACGAATGACCGCTAGTGGCCGGATCGAGAAACCAACCAAACGTCAGCTATACTCACGGCTGTTGACCCAAAGGCGACACTCGGGATTCCTGAAATATGTCAGAGATAATCGCTGAAAGACGCCTATATTGGGCGCAAAAAGGCGAGAGTTCTCGAACAGAGTTCTTTGTTCGCATCGGTGCCCCGTTCGTTGTCGCGCCGGGGTCAGTAGACTTTCCAGTCAGTGAAGGTACCGGGGCATGCAGCGTTGAGTTTGCTGGCTTTCCGGTTGACGTGAACGACACTGTCTACGGTGCAGACACGGTTCAGGCCCTACAGCTTGCGACTGATGTTGACTCGATCTTAAAGCGATTCAGTGATCGGTATGACATCTACTTCCCGACCGGCGAACCTGACCTGCCTGATTTCTTCGGACCATTATCATCTAGAGTATGGTCTGTTGTGATGCCGTTTCCGGCAAAGATTTAATGTACTCACTCGGCGCGACTGCTGCAGTACCGTCCAGAAAACCGCGGCGAGCCAAAATCCCTTTCCACATGTAAAGGTCTTTGGGCTTCAGATCGTTGGATCGGGCGTAGCCGTCAATCGTGTCGTCGGACGCCTCTGCAGCTCGCAAATGCTCAAGCCAATACTGTTGCCGTTCGCTGATTATCGCTGCGCTCATCATATGCTCCCTTAGACAAAAGAGGAGCTTGAACGATCCCGGCAATCAAGAAAACAATGCCCGTGACGCACCGCTTACGTCGTTAATGCAACGGATACCGACGTATTGATGGGATTGAGATCGGACCGGGCTAATTCAGTAGACACTCAAATTTGATCCTAGGGTCGTACGATAGATCAAAGAGTAAGGAAACTAAATGAAGGTAAGTCTGGTCGGATACCTTCACAACCTTGCAGCTATCGGTTAGCCTAATCTTATGAATTAGGAGGCCTAGCGCTAAGGATGTATTTCCCCAGTGGAATAAATAGCAACCCTTAGAACAACACATGGAAGGTGCTTAAATGCCAAATTCTTTTTTTAGACGATTCACTTTAGTTGTCGGATCCGCAAGTATAATTGTCGCAGCTTTTGTTCTTCTTCGATGGTCTCCAAGCTCGGAAGAAGTAAGTGACCCGATGGTCGACGGTTTACGTGGTTCAACTGTATCAGATGAACCTGATCAACAATACGACTCACCGTTGTTAGCGTCGAGCTATGATATCGACAATACTCCATTTATTGGGTTTGAAAGTGCTGAGATAAAATGGCGCGACAGAGAACCGAGGGTACATCCCACCCGGCCATATGGTGCGCTCTACGGCGAGTTACGACAGAAAGCGCTGGATGGTGATGCCACAGCAGCGTTCGATCTTTATTACATTCTCGACGAATGCAAGAATGCATTCGGATCAGAAGATGAATTGTCTGTAGCGATAGATCAATTCCGTCAAACTCAAACAATACAGTTTCCTAGCTGGGAAAAACCCTTGAGACTACGAAATGCCGAAGCGCTGGAAGGAATGATTAAGGATGCCAAAAAATCCTTGGACGATTGTTACCCGATAACGCAAGATCAAAAAACAGCGAAGGAAAGTTGGCTCGAAATGGCTTCTATCAATGGCTCGGTAGCAGGGAATATCTGGTTGGCAACATCAACTGACGATCCTAACAAATCGTTGACTTCTGCAGAGGTGGCTTGGCAAGCCGGGGCAATGGAGGCGCTTCCAGTCCTCTATGAGCGTTATTCAGAACTTTACGAACAGGGAATCGACACGCAAGGAAAGAAGAAGGCAATTGCGTCATTATACGCATACGCGTTTCTGATAACCTCATCACGCAACTCGACCTCCGATCCGCAAGTTAGAGATGCGCTAGCTCGACTTGCAGATACGAAGGCAAATACACTTCCACACGAATTTTCTGAGGCAGCCGATATCGCCGTTTCTCTCATCAATGAGAATTCACGCTGTTGCCTGAAGTATTAATCTAAGGGGTTGGAAAACTGGTGTACGTTCACTAATGCAAGGGAGCAAAAAAATGAGAATGAAATGGATACTATCGGTGATCTTCGCGCTATCGCTCAATGCAATAAGCTCAGATAGAGCGGAAGCAGCAATTTCATGTACCCCTACGGTTGTGGGTTTTAACTATGTTTGCTAAACCTCTACCCTCGGCCCGCTGGCAGTAGGTTGGAATTGGGGTGGCTTCGGACCCCCAGGGGGGTGGGTATCGCCAGATGGCAACCCCCATAGAACTTGGTCATGCGGCGCAGATTTGGTTAGTTTAGGTCCACCGCAGACGAACATTAAAGTTCTAGTTCAATACATTGATAACTCGTTTGCGGAAGAAACGGTTGTTATCGACTGTTCGAGGCAGTTCTGGGAGTCCAGACCAATTACTGCCTTTACCGGGCGTGGTCCAATCTACGTCGGTTGGCCTAGACTTATCCAATGGTGTTTTCAATACGGATTCGTTTATTCATGGTGCGAGGCTGGCTTCTAGATCCACGGAATGCGTTTTGGTGATTGTGGTGCGGGGGTCGCATGTTGTTGGGTCTATAACCTAACAGCTTGTCGACCCCAGCGTCTATGAAGACTGGCACTCGATGCGAACTCCGTTAGGTAGTGGCACGACGAACCGGGTCGCTGCAACTTGCTGAGCCTTAGTCGGAACAACTTCGATGAACTCGGACTTCGGCGCTACTGCTGCAGCATCGTCCAGAAAACCACGACGTGCCAAAATCCCTTTCCACATGTACAAGTCTTTGGGCTTGAGATCGTTCGATCGTGCGTAGCCGGCAATCGAATCGTCCGATGCCTCAGCAGCTCGCAAATGATCAAGCCAATACTGTTGCGTTCGCTGATAATCGCTGCGCTCATCATATGCTCCCTTAGACAAGAGAGGAGCTTGAACGATCCCGTCAATCATGAAAATAATGCCCGTGACGCACCGCTTACGGACCCGGTGGAATTCTTCGGCACAATAACGACTGAAATGAGCGACCGCTTCTGGCCGACTCCAGATATATTTGCTACTCATTTACGGGGGGGACGCCAGCGGAAGTCCGTTATCAAGCTGGAAACTCCACTTATGCATTGTTGACTTGACAGGGAAGTTTACGGACGAGACTGCTCTTTCTCTCGCTCTAGCGCTTCTAAATCAGTCGTTACACGCTGTGACAAGAGGAGCACCACTCTCTTTATATAAGAAAACAGCGCGATAGCTCTATCACGCAAACATCTAAAATGTAAGTTGAGCGCCGAACATTGCAGTTCGCGCCTTATTCGGACGTGCCCCGTAAGGGGTTCGCCCGACAATATCGAAATCGTCAAGAACATTCTCAACTGTTGCGCTGAGATTTAGAGCATCGGACCATTGGTAGTTAAAGGAAACGTCAACGATAACACTTGACTCGATTTGCTCGAATGCACCGCAACTCGCTCTGGCACAAGCGTCACCGAGGAAATTAACCGAGATATAACTGGCCCATCGATCATGCTCAATACCAGTACTGAGGAGACCTTGACTCTCTGGAATATACGGCAGGGGATCACCTTTAGAAACCGCACCAAAAAAATCGGTATTCGCGATGTCACTATCAAACTCGGCGTCTATCGCCGTGTAAGTGAGTTGTATAGGAAACCGATAACCACCCTTTCCCTGAATCACGTGCTCTAAGGAAAGCTCTAAACCGGCGACAGTCGCAGCATCGCCATTGAAAGCATCACCCACCTCACAATCAACGCCAGACGACGCAGTACACGTGCCCACAAGATTATCGTAGTCAGTCAAGAACACGCCGATATCGGCCCGGGTCAGGCCATTATCAAACCGCAGACCGAGTTCGTAGTTGGTGCTCTCCTCTTCATCGACGTCCGGAGCATTGCTCGGTGCCGAAAAGCCCTTGTGTACCCCAGCATAAGCAGACCAAGCATCGTTGAACGCATAGGCGATACCAATACCCGGTATCAGTACACTGATATTGTTCTCACGGCGATCGCGCAAGTTTGCATCGCTGCGAGCAGACGGGTCGGCAGTCAGCCCGGCACGCGTCTCCCAACGTGTTCGCTCTTGCTCAATACGTTCATAACGCAGACCAGGTGCAATCAACCAACGACCGAACTCTATTTCGTCGCGCACGTACAATGCGATAACGTCAGCATCTTGCTCCTGATTTCCCGCATTGCCGAGCAAGCCTAAGTCAGCCAACACCAAATCGCCATTGCTTTGCGTGTACGTACTGTTGCGTTGCAAACGTTCCGAATGATCTCGGTGAACACGCAGCCCAATCGCTAATCCGTGCGAAATTCCGCCAGTCGCAACCTGTAAACGCGAGTCGATCTCCACTCCCGTAGAATAGTATTCACGAGCATTCGACCGAATCTGCACCGCACCTTCAGGCGTGTCGCCACCGTTTAGGATGGCACGTAACCCTAGAACGTCTTCCGTACCGATACCTACGCCACGATTGACGGCCTGAATCAGCTGAAACCAGCTGACACCATTGAACGATTCGGCATCGGGGGATCCTGTAACGTCGTAACCCTCGGTCTTGAACCAGTCGCGTTCAAACTCATTGTGGTAGAGGGAGGTCGTCAGCTCAAAACGGTCGCTAGAAAGTGTGTGACGCAGTAGAAACTGGCTGTGTGTCGTGTCGATATTATCGAGACTCGACAAACCATACCGCCGCACAGGATCACGCCGAAAGTCCTCGTCAGTAAGCCCGAGATAAGACTGATCGGAGTTCTCAGTCGCATACTGTAACTTCAAATCGAACCGCTGTTGCCAGCGACCGATCTGATCCGGTGAATATCGCAACTTCACCATATAGTCTTGTTTTTCGAGCCCGGTGTCTCCGCCAGTATCTAGCGTTTGAAATCCATCGCTTTGCCATTGATGTGTTTCGACCAACCAACCGAATCGGTCGTTACTATCGCCATAGTGACCGTGTAAACGCCACGTCGCATCTTGGCCGAGCTGGAGATTCACAAACCCAGCGGCCTGATCAGGAATAGGGGTCGAGATCAAATTAACCGCACCACCAATCGTGTAGGGCCCTTCGGTGATGGTGGAAGGCCCCTTTAGCACCTCAACAGATGACAATCGACCTGCAGTCGGAAAATAATAAGCAGCTGGCGCTGCGTATGGCGCAGGTGCGATAAGGATGCCATCTTCAAGCAAGGTGATCCGCGCACTGCGTTCTGACGCCGTACCGCGAATACTCAAATTCGGCCGTAAACCATAGCCATCTTCGAGCTGCACAGTGACGCCCGGTACGCTGCGGATGATGCGTTGAATATCGGATTGGTTGAACTTCAAGATATCGTCGACATCAATAACGGTCGCACTCCCTGGTACACGGGCCAGGTCTTGGGCACGACTGATAATGGTTACCTCCGGCAGCACATCACTGAGCGCCTCAGGATCATCTTTGAGCGGCTGTTGGGCAACAGCGGACAAGGGCAGCAATAGGCAACTGCAAGCAAGCATTTTTTTCACAGGGTTTTCCTAACTAGGTATCGATAACGGTTAAGTGGTTATCGAAACGAAATGACTCTATTCTGGTTTTCCGCATTTCCCCGTTTTCAATGCCGGGAATCGCAAACCGATATAGCATGCCTCGCCCCGAGCTAATCACGAACTCGCGAGCACGTCGATCGAAGCCAACCCCGGCCACATCGGATAGGCGATAACTGCGCAAATGCCGTCGCGAGCTTGTGTCCCAAAAGCTAACACGATGGCCGCGCGGCGACGTTACCACGGCAACCCCAGTTTCAGGATCACAGCATACACTCGCTGTATAGTTATTAAGTGCTTGGACGTCTGCTACATTCGCTGATAGTGGCGCAAGTCGATCGTCGTCCGTCGTTGATCGCCAGTCTGCGCTCACCACCAGCGGACTGGATCCGTAAGACTTATCCTGGTGCTGCAGTCCGACGAGCGTTTCGCCGTTGTTTAAAACATCGATGTGTCGAACGCTGCTCTGAGGCATTGCAGGTACACGACGATCCATCAACGCGCCCGTTTTCACATCAATTTTGACCAGACTGGGCTCCATTGTGTCGATGTTTAACGGCTCGCGACCATAGTCAGGATGTGTAGCAATACCACCATTAGCAACGATCAGCGTTTGTCCATTGTCAGCCCATCGCATCTCGTGCGGACCTATGCCGTGACTTGAAAATTCATGTTCCACGGTAAGCGTCCTGGCATCTCTCACCACGATCACGCCTTGTCCATAGTCAAGGTCGTTTTCACTCGTGAATAGCCAACGCCCATCACGGGAGTACAGACCATGCCCGTACAGATGCCGGTTGCTGGGCGTCTCTGTGGAACGTAGATGCTTACCGTCACGGTAACGATATTGATCTATCACGCGACGCGGGCGGCGCCCGAAGACGGTCACAACACTTTTGTTCGGCGATCGCACGGCGTCATGACCGCGATCGCTCAACGACGTCGAAAACACTATCTCGCCATCACCGGACACACGTAGTAGCACCGGTCGCTCGGCATCATCTGCCGCAGCGCTGATCAGATCCGACCGCAACAACGGCTTGCGACGTATGCAAGCCGCCGACGTCAATGCCAGCCCGATCAATACAGCGCGACGATCCATCATGCTCAGTCGCCATCCTGGTTGCTAAAACCTAGATTCACATCAGCAGCAACTGCCGCATCGATAAAGACGTCGGCCAGATCTTGCAGCGAGGTGCGAATGGTATCGATGTCGCCAGTCGACGTACCCAATAAAATCGACTCGATGGATGAGGACAGCGCGTTGAGACCACCTTCGGCAGTTGCAAGGTTGGTATCTAGTTGCCCTGAAATCGCTTCTCCATCGTGAGCTCGAGCAATGTAGTCACGGAAACCGTAGTCGGTATCCGCCGTACCCCGATCAAGCCATAATCGAATCGTATCAACGTTCGCTTGAATGTTTTCAGCAGAGTGCTCGGAACGGAACGACTCGGTGGTGAGTGGACCGGTTTGCTGTGGGCGAGTAACTTTCTCATCAGCAACAAACTCAACATCCTGCGCCATGCTTTCAAGCACAACTGTCAACACCTCAGTCGAGTCCATAAACTGTCCACTACCACTGGTGAAATCCGCGACCAATTGACCACCCTCTGCCCAAGCTGTTGCCAACTCGTCAGCCATCGTGTCGTAGTTTTCCGTAATCGCGACCGCAAGATCGCACCGTCGCGGACCCGAAGTGGCGTTATCCAACCCGCCGAGTTCAAAAAACAAATACTCAAGCGCCGGCAAACCCTGAGCACCCACGGGGCTGTTAGCAACTACCGTTTCCGTAATTGCCTGGCTACCCTGCAATAGACTGGTGACATTGTTCAAAACAGCATCATTCGGATCAGGAAAGAACTGTATTCGCAAGCGTCGATTGTTTTCCTCAACTGGGCCGAATCGTACGATACTGACACGTTGCCAGGCGATCATCGACGAACGCCAAGCGTCTTGTAATCCCGAAAGATCAGCCGTAGGTGCGTTACAAAAATCAGTTACGGTCGTCTTGAGTGTTTCGGAGTCTGTTGCCATTTGCGTATAGCCGGGAACAATACTGCCAAAGGCCAAGGACTCAAACAGCCGCCCTTGCTCTTCAGCGACCGTGCCAATGGCACCCAACGGATCCGTCGGTGTGGGATTACCACCGGTCGGTGGCGGCGGTGTGGTGCTTCCATCACCCCCACCACCGCCGCACGCTACGACGAGCAATGATGCTGCCGCGGCGAGGGAAACCCGAATTTTTGATGTGAATGTTGACATGGAGAGCCCTCCCTTGGGTTCACAGTGCGAGAACAAACGCAACTAGTGCATCCTGATCCGCTTTGCTAAATTTGTTGAATTTGGCTGCCGCAGGGGCGGCCTCGCCGCCATGCCAAAGCACAGCTTCATGAATTGTGGACGCGCGGCCATCGTGCAGAAAACCCGTTTCCGGGTTGAGTTGCTTAGCGGCTCCTAGCGCCCAGAGCGGTGGTGTCCGCCATTCGCCACCGGTGGCACTGCCCTCAACGACACCGTCTGCGAGCAAGGGACCCATATCGTGCAATAACAGATCTGTATAAGGCCAGATTTCTTGTTGTTGTTTGTTGATAGTGACTTTGTGAGAGGGTGTATGACAAGAAGCGCAGCGTGCGTCGTTAAACAACATTCGTCCACGATCAATTTCTGGATTCACGGGCCGTGCGTCAGGCACACCGAGCGAGGACGTAAACTGAACCACATAATCAAACAACTGTTCGTTGATCTCATGCTCTCCGACCGGACCATCACCGCGCCTTTGCGCGGAGCACAATGTTTGCGCCGAAGAGCAAGGCTCCTCCGGTGCTAGCGCACTGGTGATACCGATGTCATTTCTAAAGGCGTCCGCCGTTTGATCAGCAACACTTGGGTGAGGTGCTTTCCAGCCGAATCGGCCAGCCAAACGCTGATCGCCGTCCCCGATCCAGTTGATGCGACCAGAAATACCGTCGAAATCATTATCTTCCGGGTCCGCCAGTGCAACCAATCGAGATTCAGGTATCGCTTCCAACAGTCCCAATCCGACAATACCGGGGGCCAATCTTGGTGACACGGAGTACATTGGTGCATCTCCGAGCCCTGCATGAATCTGTCGCAATGAACCAGCAATCGTATCCAGCGATCGAATCTCTATGTTCGGGTATGGCTCACCGGAGTAGAACCCAGAGACGCGTCGGCCATCTGCATTCATGTCATACGTAGCCCGAGGCTGCAGGTGGGTACCGAACCGTGCGCGGAGTGTTGGCTCATCGACCAACCGGTACACCGTTCCAACTGCACGCGGTTTAAAGCGCAGACTGTCACCGCGCCCACCGCTGGCATGGCAAGCAACACAAGAACGTGCGCTGAATACAGGTCCCAGGCCATCGCGTGCAGTGGTGGAAGCGGGCGCGGCTACCCAAGGATCGCGAAACAAAGCGAATCCTGTCCAGAAAGTCAGTTCTGTCATACGGTCCATTGCGGGTGTCGGCTTGACAAAACTGGGCGAAATTGAAGATGAGACTGTCCACAGCCCGCCGGGCTTAGGCAACGGCATTGGCGGCGCTTTGCTGCACGACCCCGCCAACAGCGCAGCGGAAAGTAATACCATCGCCGCAACTCGAGTCACAATGACCCCAAAAACGCGTACAACGCCGCGCGCTCTTCTGCGGACATCGCAAGCACGGCATTGCGGCTCTCAGATGCCTCGCCACCGTGCCAAAGCACGGCTTCCTCAAGCGTGCGTGCACGCCCGTCATGCAAGAATGTCGCATTTGGATTGACGACTTGGGCAAGACCGACGCCCCACAACGGTGGCGTACGCCATTCGGTGCCGCTTGCCAATCGATCCGGTCTACCATCAGCAAGACCTTCGCAACGAAGCACAAAGGTACAATTCTCTCCGGTCGGACAGGCTCGACCGTCCGCGAATTCTCGAGTCACTGTCTGGCAGCTGCCACCCATATCGTGCAACAACAAATCTGTATAGGGGAAGATCGTCTGGTTGCTTAACACCTCGATCGATTCTGCGTCAGGCACCAAGCGATTCAGCTCGATGTCGCCGAGTACACTGCCCGGCGCAATACCAGTCGTGAATGTCTGTGTGTGACAACCGCCACAATTTGATTCAAAAAATAGGGTACGGCCGGCAACGATTTGCGGATCCCATGTGTTTGAGGTTGCATCAAACCCGCGCCTGTCTGGTACGGCGAGCAACCGTGAGTAGAATTCAACGAGTGCCAATTCGAGATCGGATACATCCACGCCGCCCGGAAATTGATTGGGCTCCAATAGCGCGGCTTGCGTGCAACTCGCTTGATCTGCGGCGCAAGGCTCCTCCACCGCGAGACTAGAGGTCACCCCCATATCGCCACGATACGCATCTGCACTTTGCTGCAGAACACTCGCCGAAGTCGCTTTATGGCCGTATCGACCAAGCGCCTCTGCACCTGTAGTGTCATCGAATACGCGATTAGCACGACCACTAATCCCATCGCCGTCGGTGTCGTTCGGATCCTCATTTGCCAAGATCGCGCTCTCCGGTATCGCACCCAGCAATCCCAGCCCTACCATTTGCTGTGCCACTCGTGGTGAGAACAGCACGCCAGCGGAGAACTCTCCGTAGCTCAGTTCGCGGATCTTGTACGTCGGTCGTCGCAACTCAAACGATGTGCCATCGTTATACGTACCAGACAACGTCTCATATTCAATGTATGCGAACGCCTCGCCGATGGCCTGAGTCGCGCCCCCGCCAAATGAAGATAGCCCGACGCTCGGGTCATTACCTTCAAAGGAAATGGCACCGAACGTATGCAACTGGGTCCCATATCGCGCATCAGGAATAGGATTATCATCGGCGTCGTTGCCGAGGCTGATCCGCATGAACATCGCATCAAACGGGGTGGCTTGATCTGGCGGCACACGTCCGCGGCCATCTCGAGTATGACACCCCTGACAAGTTGGCGCGTTCATCAGCGGCCCCTGGCCTTCATTGTCACTCCTGAATATGGCGTTACCGCCTTTGAAGTTCGCGTCGGCTGAAAAATCTCGCTGGATCGCTTGAGGCGCTTGACTAAACGCTTGGTCATTCGACACAGAAGTACCCGCATCTGCACCTGAGAAGCGCTCTCCCGCAGTTAGCAGTGGTACTGTCGGACCAGAAGGCGGCGGGGGAGACGGCGGCGGAGCCAGTGATACTGGCTCGGTTCCACCTGAGCCTCCGCCGCCGCAGGCCTGTAAACACAGACCTAGACCGGCAATCGGAATAATGCGCCCCAGTATCTCGCGCAATTTTCCCATTGACTTTCCTTCGTTAGATATCTTCCTCGGTGTCTTGGCGAAGATCGCCGACCGTTACGCCGAGATCAGTGATGACAGTTTCAAGAACGTCTGTCTGAGCCGACAGCGCTTGAATCGATCCACTGATATTCGGCTCGTTGATACCGAGCTGGATTTGTGTGTCGAACGGCATGCCTGCCTTGGCCATGTCGTCGATCGTGCTGATTCGAATCATAGTCGTTTCGAGTGCAGAACGGAATGCATTCGCTGTTTCAAAAAAGCCTTCAGATATCAACAAATCATGGACACCGGCGCCAGCGACGACAGAACCGTCGATGCGCGTGTAAGTACCGAAGTAAGAGTTCTCGATACCCATCGCGTTGGTGACGATATCGCGGTGCGTATTGTCGGAGAAGCACGAATGCTCGTCTTCCTGACTGTTGGTCAAAAGTGCAATGTTCATACGTTCGCCAGCTAGCTCACCAAAGCCCAATCGACCCATACCCTCAAGGATTTTCGCGAGCGATGTGTCTCCACCAGCAACAAAGTTGGCGTAGTGGTTTCCCGTGCCGTTCGGGTTCCACGCATCAACCAGGGTCTTCAGGTCTTCGACGAGAATCTCTGCAACAGTTTGTAAGTACAAACCACGACGTTCGCAGATAACACTCGGCTGACTGTTGGCTAAACCGCTAGTGCAGGACGCGCCAGTCTGATAATCGCTAACTGGACGTTGTCCGCCGCTTGAGTCCCGGGTACCGGTACCGCTGAGGTCAGCGTTCAAATCCTGTCCCCAGAGTAAAAACTCAATCGCGTGAAAACCCGTGGTTAGGTTGCGCTCGTCACCGCCAAGCTCGTTGTTGGCGCGAAGATTTGCAGAATCGATCGTAAAGGTCGTGTCTGAGATGATGTTGCCGGTCACGGAGTTTGTAGAGTTGGGGATTTCAGGACCTGAATCACCATCGACAGCGGCTGCCACATAGTCGATCAGCGCTTCGCCAAGCGGCCACGCGTTGATAGCACCTTCAGGGCCATCGCCTTCTTGACCCAAGGAACCGTCAGGCAACAAGGCATCGATCGGACCGACACGGAACCGATAGACTTCGGTTTGGCCATAAGGCTCGTTCACCGCAAGCCACGCTGCTTTCGCGGCATCAAAATTCTCTTGTGTTGGATCAGCAACCAGATCATCGATCGCACCCTCGAGCGCGATGGCCAATACCCACGAGTCAGAATATGACGCGTACGCAATGTTGGCATTTGTGGTCACAACATCGGTACGAGAAACGCTGGTTGAAGCCGGTCCCGCGGGACCGGCTGGGCCGGTAGCTCCCGCTGCACCAGTAGCGCCTGCGGGCCCAGTTGCGCCATCGTCGCCCTCGCAGCCAACGAGAAGGAAGCTCGCGCAGAGCATCCCAAGCAAAAATTTATTCATCCCTACAAACTCCATTAATCTTGTTAGTTGAGGCGAGTCGATTTCACGGAGTCGCTAGCACCCGAATTCTGCTGCTTAAATTTGTAATCATTCCGATGCAATTAGCGAAACCAACATGGGACGTCGACTCGCGGACGCCCAAATCACGTTCGTTGAAATACACGGACGAGTATGCGACGTTGATACTTGAAACGCAACTAATTCTCATTTGCATTTAATGATCTGAATTGGGTGCCTGTCAGTGGAACAAAACAAACCGCAATCATAGTTAGTACTTTCGTACAACAAATAAAGACACCCTGCGGGTGCCTTTTCTTATTCTAAGCAAGAGAATTGATCGGCAACTGAGCTTGAACGATCCCGTCAACCGTGGAAGTAATGCCCGTGACGCACCGCTTACGAATGAAGTACAAGATAGTTGGGTATACGTCTTTGACTGTGCCGTTACGTTCTGCTAGTCGGAAGATGCGGCGGGACTTAAGAAAACAGTATAAGACCCGTCTTCATCAGCTAACCGAGCCTCAAAAGACGCTGTGACAGATTCCGGGTCATTCGTGATTACGTCATTCAAGAATCCGAGCGCACCTGTAAAGCTTGGGATAAATCTAAACACTATTCGACCTGTCCCGTCAGCCGGCATCGTAACAAAGAGGTCTTCGTTGAAGATAAGGTAACCGATTCCGGTATCTTCAATAACTAGAGTACCCCGTATTGTGAAAGAGTAGGCAATATCGGGATCAAACTGCTCATTGTGAAACTCAGTGACATAAACATTGACGAGATCGGTACCTCTGACTCTCTGAAGAGCGTCTCCGCTTGAATGTTCGACATCTGACGAGATAACGCAATCCAAGGCCTTACTTGACCGCGCAGCACTATCGGCGTAATCAAAAAAGACCATGAGATTGCAGAGTTCATTTTCAAATATCCGAACTTGCCGTCGATCATCAACCTGTATGCGCATGGTAATTTCAATGGCGTCCCCTGACTGATAAACGCGTTTATCAAAGCTGACTTGAGCGTAAGCGGTGCGCCACGGGCATTACTTCCACGGTTGACGGGATCGTTCAAGCTCAATGTCTATTGGGGAAGGATCAGTGTCTGTCCACACCCAAGAGGTTCATTGAGATGATCTTGCCGTTGTTCTCGACTGACCTAGCATTCTTTGTGCTAACGCATAACCAGTAGAAACAATAAGTGCAATACCGAGCATCCAAACCTGCCCCTTCATGAAAGCAAAGGCATGGAAACCAAAAGTTACTGTTTCCGCAATGTACTCTTCGGCGCCTTTTATGATCATGAAATCAGGCTGAAAGACGCCAAAAATCAACCAATCGACGATAAACAAGTCAAATAGATTCATGAACGTCAGCATCAAAAAAGTATTGACTACAAAATTGATGTACACAGCGTGCATAGGGACTTGTCGAACGATGTGTCGAATGAGCGCAATGGAAAAACTGATAGTCAGTCCGAGAACCGCGAACATGACCAATAGGCTCTTTAAAAGCACATCATGCGGTAACTCTCCCACTTGTTGTTGTACTTCTTCAGGAAAATCAGGCACCCACACCATTGGTTCAAGTATGAACGAGCCTAGTATGACGATCGTAAATAAAATGCTTAGTACTAAGCCATAGCGAAGAATCCCGGCCCAGTTCATGTATACGGATTTCATAAGACTTCTTCCTAAAGAGATTAAAAAGAGTATTCGAGGGATAGTCCATAAGTACGCGGCGGTCCTTGGTAAGCAATCGCTGAACCAATAGGTGCGGACCACTGGATGTACTCTTCATCAAGCAAGTTTTCTGACCAGAGATAAATTCCCCAGTTTCTAAACGTCGTACCAGCGCGCAGGTTTATGAGCGAGTAGCCGGACTGCTTATTGGTATTCTCAAAATCAAAAGCTTGATCACCAATGTAGGTCCATTGGAGTATCGAATCGATAGGTAGTGATAGATCACCTAGTTGGACTGAATTCGAATAGTCCAGCGACAAGTCGGCTGTGACATCCGGTGCTATGATTGCATCGCGGTCACGTAACTCTCGGTTTTCCCCTGTGAGGAAATTGGGTAGGTCCAGGCGATCGTAGGTGGCATCCAATAGCCCCATGCTGAGTCGCATTTTCAAACTGTCTGTGAGCAAAAACTGAGTTTCAAACTCAATGCCCTGATTCACACCCTCGCCGTTACTTAGAGTGATAAAGCTAAACCCTGCAATGCCCGGTTCAAATACTTGAGTCTGAATATTGTCTCGAGCCGCGTAAAACGCTGCGAGAGCATACGTCAACCGACCATTGAGAGCACTTCCTTTGGCGCCTAACTCATACGTGTCACTGGTCTCCGGATCGAACTGACTAAATGCAGGATTGGTTGCGTTGTTAACACCACCGATCCGGTTCCCAAGTGAGTAAGTGAAATAGAGGTTGAGGCTTTCGTTGAAAAACCAGTTAAGCGCGAGTCGAGGTGAGAACGCGTCGAAGTCAACCTCACGCGTTTGCTCGGGGCTGATTGTAATCGCGGGCCCTCCAAGCGGAACAAATTGTTGACTACTGACGGTCTGTCGCGTCTCTTTATCATAACGAGCGCCCACGGTAAGTTCTAAACGCTCTGATAATGGAAAAACAAGTTGGCCGAAGACCGCATAGCCACGGTTCTCCGCGATGGATAGGTTCAAGACCTCATTCGGCGCTGTGGGGTCAAACAGTGCAGCGGCTGTGCCGTTCCTTATTGACTGATTGATAGGAAGGTCCTGACTAAAAGCGTAGAGACCAGCCAACCAGCGCAGACCAGAAGCCGATGCAGGGCTGGAGAACTGTAGCTCGTTGGTCAAAACACTACTGATGTTATCTTCGCCAGGAATTGGACGACTAAAAGTATTCAAGTCAGCAGTAGTAAAATCGATATCGACATTGGCAATCTCGTATTCGCTCGTCTGGTAGGCAAGGACATTCGATAGATTGAAATGCGCACCTGAATAGCGACTAGTGAAGCCGAATTGCGTCAAATCCACGGACACCCGTCCGGTTGCATCTTGTGCGGTGGTGAACGGGTTGGCACGCGCTTCGTCGATTGTAATTGCATACGGAACATATCCATCAACGTTGCGGATGTAGCGTTTGCCCGCAAGATTGAACGACCAATAGTCGTCAGGCGTATAAGTTGCCGACAGACTTCCGCCAATGTTCTCCTCCGCATTAAAATTGCTCCCATCAAACGAGTTGGTATAGAAACCGTCTTGGTCGCTATAGAGCGCGGATGCGGAAAGAAACAGTTGGTTTTCAACAAGTGGTCCACCAACAAAACCTCCAATACGTCGTGTTGAGAAGTTTCCCGCAGCCAAGTTGATACGCCCCTCCCATTCACTGGGCGTTTGGCGGGTTTTAATGTTAATTACGCCGCCCAGTGCATTCCGACCAAAAATCGTTCCCTGAGGACCCTTGAGGATTTCAATACTCTCGGCATTGTCAAAGCTCTCTATACTCGAGTAGATGTCGAACTGGTTGATTCCATCTACATATACGGCAACGGATGGGTCGAAGTTGAGCGATGTGATTCCACGAATTGAGAAGTTGATCCCATCTCCACCACCAAAATCGGCCGCTGCTAGATTCCCACTTAACGCAGTCAAATCGCGACTGTTGACCAATTGAAGATCAACGATATCCTCTGCGTCGACTTTACTGATAGAGACTGGTACTTCTAGCGAAGACTCTTCCTGACGATTGGCACTGACTACGATCTCATCGGGGAGGGTGACTCGCGCAGACTCCAACGCAATCACCAGTGGGCGTCGGCGAGTGGTATCGATTGGGATGCGTTGTGCGGCATAACCTGTCGCGGTGATATAGAGCGTATACGTCCCGCTTGGAAGTTCTCCTAGTGTAAACCGTCCTTCGTTGTCTGAAAGAACGGTGTTTCTGCGGTTCAAGATGCCAATCCGAACGCCAGTGAGCGGTCTGTTGTTGGCCGCATCAACGATTGTGCCTCGCACCCAACGCTGGCTTAGTTTGGTGACAACATATCCGCCGGACGGAGCCGGTGTCGCGACGAGTCCGGTACCGACTAAGACCTGTTCGAGCGCTTGCTGGACCGTGAATGTCCCGTTGGTTTTTCGAATAGTTAGGTCACTGACGACACGCTCGTCGGCCAAAATGCTTACACCGAAGGATAGTGAGAGCTCAATGAGTGCGTCAGCGAGTGGCATCGAATCGAGACGTACATCTTGTGCTACGGCGGGTCTGGTTGGTGTTTGCGCATGTGTCTCGTTGCCAAACATGAATACGACGCCGAGGGTTATCGCCAGACTGGCCGTGTATATCTTAGTTCTTGAAAGCAAGGGGATTCTCCATTGGCGAGGCGCGACAGAGTGCGGCCTACATATACAATGAAGATTGGCGGGGCAGTTTTTAAACCTGACGGCCGGAAATAGTCAGCGGACTGACGAATCCTTGGGATCCGAAGCACTTAAGAGAATTACTTCACTATTGGAATAATCAATTTTTACTGGGTGTAGCGTCGCTAGAGTGTCCAATAGTGTGGTCACATTTTCGCCAAGGAACACGCCGCGAACTTGATAGTTCAAGATGCTCTCTGATCCATCAGCTACCCGAATCGGCACATCTGAGTACCGTCTAGCGTCATCCAATAGTTCACCAACACTTGCTCCGGTGTAGACAAGGCGACCGGTTCGCCAAGCGCCGATGCTAGATGTTGTGATGCGGTTCAAGACAGCGGCGCCATCGAGGTTGGATACCACGAGTTCATCGCCTGGGCGCAGAACCTCTAGGACGTTATTGCTCTCGATGTCCCTAACCTCAACTGTGCCTTCGACCACGGCAACTCGAGTAACTTCTTTACGAGCCCTTACGTCGAACTCGGTACCTAACGCCGTGGCGACAATGTGCTCAGTCACGACTCTGAATGGGCGTGCCGCTTCACTCGCTACTTCAAAGTAAGCAGCACCATTACTTAGCTCGACATCCCGAACAGCGGCTGTGAAGCTGGCAACGGCGGTTGTGGCTGGGCCCACGGTAATGTTCGTACCATCGCCGAGTAGCGCTCGTTTAGTTTCTGCAACTTCACTCTGGATTGACTGCGCGATCGGCATCGCAATCTGATCCGGCGACGACAAGAAAAAGCGATGAGGGAGCAGTAGGACGCAAATAGCAGCAACGACCGAAAGTGCAAAGCTCGGTAAAAGCCAACGCATACTCCTGACGGCCAACGAACGTCGAGTTGGGATGACAGTCTGGTTGGATGTCGACGTTGACTGAGCCAAGTCGTTGGGTGTCAGCCTTCCCAAAGCCTTGTGAAAAGTCTGCGCACGCTCATAAAGCGCAAGATTTCTGGTGTCCTCTTGGCACCATGCCTTAAATGCTGCACGCTGCTCCTCCGAGACAGCCGGGTCTTCGAGAAGCAAAACCCAATCGTGCACTTCTCTGAGCGGACCCAAGTTGCGCGCTGCACTTTGTTCGTTCACGCGTCACACTTCCTCATCTTCTATTTCTATAAACCACGCATGAAGCTCAGCCTGCGCCGTCGCGACTTGTTTGCGAACCGCGGGCACGCTTACTCCGAATTTGTCAGCAATTGTCTGAAGCGTCAATCCTGAGACTCGGTACATGATAAATGCATCACGCCGTCGCTCTGGCATTCGAGACAGTATCTGGTTGATTGTGCGAAGTTGCTCGCGCGCGCAAACGACATTTTCCGGGCTAAGGTTGTCGCCACGGATAGGAAAATATAGTCGCTCGATCTCGAAATCAAATGAAGCTCTGGTCTTGGTCGTTTTCTTACTATCTAACACCAGATTCCTGGCCGTTCGCCAGATAAATGCTTTGATATTTTGGACCGCAGACAAGTTCTCGTATTCGTAGACGCGACGGAAAGCCTCTTGCACAACATCTTCCGGGTCTGGCGGGCCATTCCCGAAACGCAATCGAATGCCGGCGATCATTTCGCTTAGATATGAAGCGTACGCATCGGTGACGCGCTGCTGTTGATCGTTGGAAACAGATTGATGCGAAGCTTTCACTGGTTGTGTGGCCTAGAGTTCAGAAGGATAACCGGGCTAGTCAGTTCCAACGCATTCCCTGCATTATGACTGTCAACACGAACCATACCGGCTTACAAATGCAAATAATACTCATTTTCATTTAAAAATCTGAATTGGCTATCTGTCGGCGGAGCAATACAAACCGCAATCGAATTAGCTAAGATCGACCTTCAACAGGTACTTCGGGAAAAGCTCGACAAGCCATTGCTCCAACAAGTCTTGGAGTCGTTGCTGGATGCTGCGCTAGAGGTGAGATCGGATCGGAGGCATGAGCAACGCGCGACTTAACTAGTCACTGCAGCTGATGCGCATGGACTCATCGCATGTCTTACTGTCGCAATCCACTCGCATGCGTCAACTGCACAGCTGAACGCAGGCATTGGGCCTGGGCGGCCGCTAACCTCTGAGCGAGAGACCTAAAACGGAATATCGTCGTCGAAATCGCTAACCGCTGCGGCGGGTTGCTGGGCTGGTGCGGACTGCGGACGCGATTGTCCACCGCCACCGGACATCGGAGAACCACTGCCACCTCTGGAGCCGAGCATTTGCATCTCATCGGCAATGACTTCGGTGGTGTAGCGATCGTTACCCGATTTATCCTGCCATTTGCGGGTGCGCAGTTTGCCTTCGATGTAAACCTGAGAACCTTTGCGCAGATACTCCGCGGCAATCTCTGCCAGACGGCCGAACATGGCGATGCTGTGCCATTCGGTGCGCTCTTGCGGCTCGCCGGTTTGCTTGTCTTTCCAGCTCTCACTGGTCGCGATACGCAGGTTGGTCACCGCGCCGCCACTCGGCATGTAACGGGTTTCCGGGTCTTGCCCCAGATTCCCAACGAGAATGACTTTGTTTACTCCGCGTGCCATGAGATTCCCCTAAACGTCTCGATTTCCCCTATTTTAGACGCAGTGGTGAAAAATGACAGCACGATTAAGGCGCGGGTCTGACGAGTTTTCCCGCTTCAAACAATAACCAGACGCCGATAATGACAGCCAGTGCCCCCATGCCGTACGCCGCGTCGGCGACCCCAACCATCCAACCGCAGACGGTCGCTCCCACAAACGCGCCGAAAAACTGGGCGCTGGAAAACACCCCCATACTCGCACCGCGCTGCCCTGCATCCGCGCGAATGGACAGCAGCGCTGGCAGGGATGCCTCCAGATAACTGAAACCGGCGAAGAACAGGGTGCAACCCACTGCAAACCACGCCAGCGTGCTCGCCCAGATCATGCTGACCAGGCCAATCAGCATCAGCGCGACCGCTAGCAGATTGAAATTGCGATCCGCGCGGCGCCCGGCCAGCGCGATCATCGGCACCGCGATCAGCAACGAGGCGGCCAGTGTTCCGGCGTAGAAAACCCAATGCTGGCTGTCCGGAAAACGCAGGCGGTCGATCAACAGAAATGGCGCAACGACAAAGAAGCCGGTTAAAGCCGCGTGCAAGCCCAACACGGCGAGATCCAGCGTCAGCAACTCACGCCGTAAAACCCGACGCCAGTCCGTGCGTGGTTTCTCGGCAATCACCCTCTGTTTCGGCTGGCGCCACCAGGCATGCAGCGTCAATGCTATCCCTAAGGCACCGCAGGCTGCAGACGCCCAGAACAGTCCACGCACCCGCAACAAATTCGCCAGTAATGGCCCGAGCACGAGGGCCAACAAAAACGACACCCCGATACCCGCGCCAAACAATGCCATCGAGATTGTGCGCACCTGCTCTCGTGTCAGATCGGCCAGCCAGGCCGACAGCGTCGCGGAGACTGCACCGGCACCCTGGAGAAAACGACCAGCGATAACACCGTGAATCGAATCGGCACTCGCTACGATCACGCTGCCGATCAGGAACAACGACAATCCCAATACGACCACCGGCCCGCGGCCGATACGATCAGACAGCGCACCAAACGGCACCTGCAGCAGCGCCTGGGTCACTCCATAACCGCCGACCGCAATACCGACCAGCAGCGGCGTCGCGCCATTCAGTGATCGTGACCAGAGTGCAACCACCGGCAACACCATGAACAGCCCAAACATGCGCGAAATCGAAATCGCGCTCAACTCGGCGACGAACGAAAATTCCTGTCGCGTCGGTCGTGTGGAGAGTTTCCCGGCAGCAGTTTCAGAAGAAGACATAGGGCTTTTGCGTCGAACAGCAACGGCGGCGTATATTAGCAGGTTGTTCGCACTTCGCTGGGTCTCATTCCTGTGTTGCACCGATTTATCGAGCTGCGCGGCGCTCGCACGCACAATCTCAAAAACCTGAATCTCAAGCTGCCGCGCGAGAAGCTAATCGTCATGACTGGTTTGTCAGGTTCCGGCAAGTCGTCGCTCGCCTTCGACACCATCTATGCAGAGGGTCAGCGACGCTACGTCGAGTCGTTGTCGGCGTACGCGCGTCAGTTCTTGTCGATGATGGAAAAGCCGGATCTCGACCATATCGAAGGTCTGTCGCCGGCGATCTCCATCGAACAAAAATCGACGTCACATAACCCGCGTTCCACGGTCGGCACCGTGACAGAGATCTACGATTACCTGCGCTTGTTGTTCGCGCGCGCTGGTGTGCCGAAGTGTCCGGACCACGGCGAGGTGCTGGACGCTCAGAACGTGAGCCAGATGGTGGACCAGGTGCTGGCATTGCCGGAAGGCACGCGGTTGATGCTGCTCGCACCAGTCGTCAGCGATCGTAAAGGCGAACACCTGAACGTACTGAAGGATCTGCAAGCACAGGGGTTTGTGCGCATCCGGCTCGACGGCGAAGTGGTGAATCTCAGCGAGGCAGGCGTACCGGACGGCAAAAAGCGCCATACGATCGAGGCGGTTGTGGACCGCTTCAAGGTGCGTGGAGACATCGCGCAACGGTTGTCCGAATCATTCGAAACCGCATTGAAGCTCGGCGATGGCAGCGCCCGAATCGCCAGCATGGACGACTCGATCTCACTCGCAGATTACGCGACGGCGGTCACCGAGGGCAGCCGCGGCGGTGAGTTGGTGTTCTCCGATAAGTTCGCGTGTCCGGTCTGCGGTTACAGCATCGCCGAACTCGAACCGCGCATGTTTTCGTTCAACAATCCGGCTGGCGCGTGCCCAACCTGCGATGGGCTCGGTGTCCAGCAGTACTTTGATCCGGACCGTGTGATCCTGAATCCGGAGCTCAGTCTGGCCGGTGGCGCGATCCGTGGCTGGGATCGGCGCACGACGTATTACTTCGGCATGATCAAAAGCCTCGGCGAGGCGTTCGACTTTGATGTCGAAGCACCGTTCGCTTCGCTGACGGACAAACAGCGCAAGGTGGTGCTGCAGGGCAGCGGCCGCAAGAAGGTCAAGTTCCACTACGAAAACGCAGAAGGCGAAACCGTCACGCGCGAACACCCGTTCGAAGGCATTCTGCCGAATCTGGAGCGACGTTACCGGGAGACCGAGTCTTCCGCCGTCCGGGAAGAGCTTGCGCGTTATCTGAATGTGCAGCCGTGTACCGATTGCCATGGCACGCGACTGAACCGTGCCGCACGGCATGTTTTCATCGGTGAGCAGACCCTGCCCGAGCTGACGGCATTGCCGATCGGTCGTGCGCGCCAGTATTTCGAGACGCTGAAGCTGGACGGCTGGCGCGGTGAAGTCGCCGAGCGCATCGTCAAGGAGATCGCGGCGCGGCTTGGCTTTCTCGACGATGTCGGCTTGAGTTATCTGACGCTGGACCGTCGCGCCGAGACGTTGTCTGGCGGTGAGGCGCAGCGCATCCGCCTGGCGAGCCAGATCGGCTCTGGCCTCGTCGGCGTCATGTACATCCTCGACGAGCCGTCCATTGGGCTGCATCAGCGTGACAACGAGCGTCTGCTCGGCACGCTGCGCCATCTGCGTGATATCGGCAATACGGTGATTGTGGTCGAGCACGATGAAGATGCGATTCGTGCGGCGGACCATGTTGTGGACCTGGGCCCTGGCGCGGGTGTGCACGGCGGCGAAGTGGTCGCGAGCGGCACGCCGGACGAAATCATGGCGAACCCGAAGTCGCTCACCGGCCAGTTCTTGTCCGGCGCCGAGACGATCGCGGTGCCCGAGCGCCGAGCGCCTGCGAAAGACAGCCAACCCATTCGCATTGTCGGCGCCAGCGGCAATAACCTGAAACAGGTCAATGTCGATATTCCTAGCGGCGTGCTGACGTGCGTAACGGGCGTCTCGGGCTCCGGCAAATCGACACTGGTGAACAACACGCTGTATCCGACTGCAGCCAACACGATCAATCGCGCGAGCCACGAAATTTCGCCGGTGGAACGCATCGAAGGCATCGAGCAATTCGACCGTGTCATCGACATCAGTCAGGCACCGATCGGCCGCACACCCCGCTCGAACCCGGCGACCTACAGCGGCTTGTTCACACCGATCCGCGAACTATTCGCGGGCACTCAGGAAGCCCGCTCGCGTGGCTACAAGCCGGGGCGTTTCAGTTTTAACGTCAAGGGCGGGCGCTGCGAGGCGTGCCAGGGCGATGGCGTCATCAAGGTCGAGATGCATTTCCTGCCGGACGTTTACGTGCCGTGCGATGTCTGCAACGGCCAGCGCTACAACCGTGAGACGCTGGACATCCGATACAAGGGCCGCACGATTTCGGAAGTGTTAAACATGACGGTCGAGGACGCACTCGGCTTTTTCCGAAACGTACCGACGCTGAACAAGAAACTACAGACGCTGATGGACGTGGGCTTGAGCTACATCACGCTCGGCCAGAATGCCGTGACGCTGTCCGGCGGCGAGGCACAGCGCGTGAAACTCGCGCGCGAACTCTCGAAACGCGATACAGGATCCACACTGTACCTGCTTGACGAACCGACGACCGGCTTGCACTTCGCCGATATCCGACAACTGCTGGGTGTGTTGCAGGAACTGAGAGACCGCAACAACACGATCATCGTGATCGAACACAATCTCGATGTGATCAAGACCGCCGACTGGATTGTCGATCTCGGACCGGATGGTGGTGACGGTGGCGGACAAATTGTCGCGACCGGCACACCGGAACAGGTCGCCGCCAACCCGGACTCGGTGACCGGTCGCTTTCTCAAGCCGCTACTCGGTGGCGCCTGAGTCTTCGTCGCTGTGGTCTATGCCAGCGGACCCGATACGGATCAGCTGTACTACTGCGCCGAGCGGTAGCGTGATAGCTGCGAGCATCGTCAGCACTTCCATGGCATCCATAGCTTGACGGTTGGATCCAAGATCGGAAATACCGAAAAGCGACAATGGGAAAATGGCCATCAGGCCTACAGTCAGTCCTGCAACTACCCAACCGCGCCGCGAGCCGAACGTCGCCGCCCACAGCGCGGCCGTGCCATAGCAACCCGCACCACCCCATGCCAGCAAGAGTAGTGCCACGCCGGGTGCCGAAAAAACGGCGCTGAGTCCGAAAAAGAAACCCATCAGCGCCATCGGAATCAACAGCGTGGCCGGCAGTGTAGCGCCAATCATCGTCAGCACCGCGACCCAAACCGCCGACATGTCGTCGGCTTGTACATTGTTCATGAGTGTTCTCCTCGGCGTTAGTCAATCCAAACGCCACGGTCGGGGCGTGGGTCTGCGGCCGGCTTCTCCGACCCAGACGAATCCGGTTTGTCCTCTGCTGGCTTCGCAGGCGCCTGCAATACCAATGTGCCGTTGCGCGCAATCTGGTGGATCACCAGCATGTTGAAGAAATGCATGATGCCGAGGATCAACAACACCAGGCCGATACCGGAAGCCTGGTAGACGATCAGTGCGTTGATGTCGGCGATCTCGACACCGGTGCGCATACGCAACAACACGAAACCGAGATTGACGAGATAGAAGCCGACAACGAGCAGATGATTCGTGGACTGGGCGAGCGCGTCATCGCCGCGAAAACCGGCGATCAGGAATGTCAGGCCGTTCTTGCTCAGCGTGCGCGATACCAGAACCGTAATCAGCACGCTGATGCCGATGTAGGTCAGATAGGTGATGGACGTCAGCATGGGTTTTCCTCCTTATGCGAGCCGCCCGAAGCGGGCGATCAATGTTGGAGGTCACGATAGCGATGGCCGTCGGCTCTCAGCTTCCGGCTTGGTGGGACAGGAATAGAAATATCAGACAGGCAGAAGAATCAACGGGTTAGGCGGCTCCTGTTTGGTGAAACAGGAGTTATTGGTGGCGTTTGCGGAACGCGCCCGGCGACTCGCCGGTGATTTCTCGAAAGGCGACGTAGAAATTGGACTGTGATCGAAAGCCTGTTGCCATGCTGATCGACAGTACAGACGCGCGTTCGTCATCCACCAGCAACTGCTTGGCCTCATCGACGCGACAACGCCGCACATAGGTGCTGAAGCTACAGCCGTGATGCACGTTGACGAGCTCGGAAAGCTGATGAGAACCGATTTCGAGCTGCTCCGCGACCATTGCCAGGCTCAATGACTCGTTGCGGTACAGCTTGTCGTCGCGCATCAGCGCATCGAGGCGCTGGCTTAACTGTGTCGCCTGATCGTCGTCCAGGGTCGGTTTGGCATAGGCGCGCGTTGCCGCCGCCTTCAGACCATCGATCACCTCGGGGAAAATCAATAGCGTCGCGACGATCAGCACAAACGCGATCGCCGTGAAATTGGCATACAACACATGGAACAGCGTCGGGTCGATGTAAGGCAGCGCGATCGCCAGCAGAAACACCAGCACCGCCTCGCAGGCGAAGAACACAAAGAAAAACAGCTCGAAGCGATAGCGTGCCACGGTCCGGCGCATGCCGTACACGAAATACACAAACCACAGCGAATAGCCGGCGCCGAGCGCCAGCGCCACCGTCAACACCATGTCGCTCGGTAGCACCGCACTGCTCAGTACGGGCAGGTAGTGCACAAGCTGCCACGGTGCGAATGGAGCGTCCGGCAGCAACACGTAGCGACTGAAAAAATAGAAACTGGGCGGCGCGATCAATAGCAGCGTGACATACAGCGTGTTGTCGAACAGCGCGGGTTCGGTCTGCCAGACCTGATAGTGGAACAGTTGCAAGCCAATCAGCGCACCAAGCAGCAGCGTGCAAGCGGCGATGCTCATCGCGCTCTTCTGCAGCTGCGGCATGAAAAACACAAAGCAAAGCCATAGGACGACGGCTGCGATGATCGAAAAACCGATCATCAGGTCTGTGAACAGTCCAACTATCGCCATACGCCTCCCTCAGACTCGAGCCCGCTTCGCAACGCCATCCCAGACGACGCGCGATCAGGCTTTCAGCGTACGCAGCCCCACCGCGTGCCGAACCTTGTCGAGCAATGGCGCGCTGACCGCGCGTGCCTTCTGCGCACCTTGCAACAACACCTGCTCCACGTGACCCGGATCAGCAATCAAGCGCTCGTATTCTTCGCGCGCCGGCGCGAGCTCCGCGTCGATCTTCTCGAACAACACCTGCTTCATTTCGCCCCAGGCAATACCCTCTGCGTAACGCTGCGCGATCTCCGCCGTCTCGGCCTCGGTCGCAAACGCGCGATACATCTCGAACAGCGTCGAATCTTCTGTGTCTTTCGGCTCACCCGGCTCCAGCGAGTTAGTTTTGATCTTCATGATCAGTTTACGCAGTCGTTTTTGCGGCTCAAACATCGGGATCGTGTTGCCGTAACTCTTGCTCATCTTGCGACCGTCGAGACCTTTCAGCGTGGCCGTCGATTCACTGATAACCGCTTCCGGCAAAGTCAGGATATCGCCGTAGTGATGGTTGAACCGCTGCGCGATATCACGCGCCATCTCGACGTGTTGTTTCTGGTCGCGCCCCACCGGCACGTGCGTCGCGTGGAACATCAGAATATCGGCGGCCATCAGCACCGGATAGCCGAATAACGCCATCGTAATGCCACGGTCGGGATCGCTCTGGCCGTTCTCTTCATTTGCCGCGACTGCTGCCTTGTAGGCGTGCGCGCGGTTCATCAGCCCTTTCGCCGTCAAGCTCGACAGGATCCAGGTCAACGCCGGAATCTCGGGCACATCCGACTGGCGATAAAACACCGTTGTATCTGTATCAAGGCCCAGCGCCAACCATGCCGCTGCGATCTCAAGCGTCGAGCGATTAATGCGCTCGGGATCTTCGCTCTTAACCAGCGCATGCAAGTCCGCCAGAAAATAATAGTTCTTGCGGTCGGTGCGTTGGCTCGACGCGAGGCCCGGGCGGATCGCACCGACGTAGTTGCCGATGTGTGGTGTGCCCGTCGTGGTAATGCCTGTCAGCCATACTGGCGCTGTCTGTTTGTCGCTCATCAATAACCTGCCGCGTGTCCGTCTTTGCGGGATTCTGTCGCGCCGTAGTACACGCCTTGTTCGTGATCGAACAGGATCGCCTGATAGCCACCGAAGCCGCCGTTGCCGGGTTTGACGTCGTGGCCCATCTCTCGCAGCGCGTCGCGCGTCGGCTCGCCAATGCCGGATTCCAAGAACACGGTGCCGCCGTCCGTCATCGTCTCGCCGGTTGGCTCTGACGAGCCATCGTGGCGGATGCGTGCCGCATCACCGGCCTCTTGCAGGTTCATACCGAAGTCGACCATGTTGACGATGATCTGTGCGTGGCCTTGCGGCTGCATGCCACCGCCCATCAAACCGAAGCTCAGCCATGGCTTGCCGTCTTTAAACGCGAACGCCGGGATGATGGTGTGGAACGGGCGCTTGCCTGGCTCGTAGACGTTGGCGTGCTGCGGATCCAGCGCGAACAGTTCGCCACGATCCTGCAGGATGAAACCGAGATCGCCCGGCGTCATACCCGAGCCCATGCCGCGGTAGTTGCTCTGGATCAGCGACACCATGTTGCCGTCAGCGTCCGCCACTGTCAGATAGATCGTATCGCCATCCTGCAGCGGTGCATCGCCTGCCGGCAATGCGCGTGATGCTTTCTTGCGGTCGATCAGCTTGCGACGCTCGGCCGCGTAATCTTTCGAGACCAGCCAGTCGACCGGGATATCGGAGAAGTCTGGGTCGGTATAGAACTTGGCGCGATCTTCAAACGCGAGTTTCTTCGCCTCGACAAACGCATGTACGTACTCCGGGCTGCCGTAGCCCATGCTCGCGATGTCGAAGCCTTCGAGGATATTCAGGATCTGCAGTGCGGCGATGCCCTGCCCGTTCGGCGGCAGCTCGAACACCTCGATGCCGCGATAACTGGTGGACACCGGCTCGACCCACTCCGAGCGGTGCTTGGCGAGATCTGCCTCGGTCAGAAAACCGCCCTGCTCCTGCACATAGTCGGCCATCACCTTGGCCATTTTACCGCGATAGAACGCATCACGACCGCCCTCAGCAATCGCACGGTACGTCGCGCCCAGGCGCGCATTGCGGAACATCTCGCCTTTGGCCGGCGTGCGACCATTCGGCATAAACGTCTCTTTGAAGCCCGGATACTCGTCCAGCACGCGGGCGTTACGCTCCCAGTAGTAGGCGATCAACTCGCTGACAGGGAAGCCCTGCTCCGCATACTGGATGGCCGGTGCCAGCACCTCGGTCATCGGCAACTTGCCGTACTTGGCGTGCAGCTCAAACCAGCCATCGACGGCACCAGGTACGCTCACCGGCAACGGACCGCGCGGCGGGATGCTTGTCAGGCCCTGGCCTTGCAGATAGGCCAGCGTCAACGATTCTGGCGAGCGGCCACTGGCGTTGAGACCGGTCAGTGTTTCGCTTTCTGCATCCCAGACAATCGCGAACAAGTCGCCGCCGATACCACAACCGGTCGGCTCCATCAGGCCCAGCGTTGCATTCGCCGCAATCGCGGCATCCACGGCACTGCCACCGGCGCGCATGACCTGCAGTGCGACTTCGGTCGCCAGCGGTTGGCTCGTCGCCGCCATCACGGACGGCGCAATCACCTCAGAACGCGACGCCGACGGCGACACCAAACGATCGTAGCCCGTCACAGTCAGCGGGCTCAGCAGCGCAGCGCACAGCGCGAGCAGTGCGCAGGATTTTCGAGACAACATACGCGGTTCCTCCAGGGTATTCGACGTTGTTGAGGCATCCCCGTATTGTGCCTGTTCGCCGCCAAACTTAGAACCGCGCCAGCCAGATTCGCTATACTCGCCAGCGTGTCGCCGGAATACTGAGTTGCCCCGATGAGTGCTTTCCTACCCGCACCCGAGCGCTACGCAGCGCATCTGCATTACGTCAGCAATGCCTTTGATAAGGCGATGGACCGCGCCGGTGCAGATACGGCCGTCGTTTATGCCGGTGGCCTGCACTACTACTTTCTGGATGACTCCAGCTACCCGTTCCGGTCGAACCCGCATTTTTTGTATTGGCTGCCACTGCCCGAGTTGTCAGACAGCTACGTCGTGTATCGCACCGGCCAGAAGCCGACGCTGTTGTACTACCAGCCGGCCGACTATTGGCATGCCGTACCGGGTGACCCAGATCCGTACTGGGCAGACCATTTTGATGTGATTCCCATTCAAAGCGTCGCCGACGCCAAGGCATCACTGCCAGATGGCATTCGCTCGCCGATATTGCTTGGCGAATTACAGAACGACGAACAGGCGCTTGGCATCGAACGCATCAACCCGAGTGCGGGACTGAATTCGCTCAACATCTCGCGCGTGACCAAGACCGAATACGAGCTTGAACACATGCGCGAGGCGAACCGCCTCGGCGCCATCGCGCACCGGGCCGCCGCCGCTGCGTTTCATACGAAAACCGCCAGCGAATATGCGATCCATCTCGCGTATCTCGAGAGCATTGGCTTTGTCGACAACGATTTGCCGTACCACAGCATCGTTGGGCTGAACGAGAACGCCGCCGTGTTGCATTACCAGCACCGCGAGCGCGAGGTGCCGGCCGAGGTGCGCTCATTCCTGATCGATGCTGGCGCGCGGTCGGGTGGTTATGCGAGTGACATCACGCGGACGTACACGACGTCGGACGGCCTGTTCGCCGATCTGATCAAGGCGATGGTGCGTCTGCAGCAGGGTCTCTGCCAACGCGTGACCGCCGGCACGCACTACCCGGACCTGCACGAAGTCATGCATCAAGAGCTCGCGAAACTGCTGGTCGACTCGGGTTTAGGTCGCGGCAGCGCTGATGCGCTACTCGAACGCGGCATCACGCGCGCGCTGCTACCGCATGGCCTTGGCCATTACCTTGGCCTGCAGGTGCATGATGTCGCGGGCCACTTGGCCGACGAAAAAGGCACAGCGACTGAGCGACCTGAGAAGGACCCGAACCTTCGCCTGACGCGTGGCCTTGCCGACAACGAAGTCGTGACGATCGAACCGGGCTTGTACTTCATCGATATGCTGCTCGAACCGATTCGCGCAGGCGACGACAGCGAACTACTCGACTGGAAGATGATCGATGCATTGAAACCGTTCGGCGGCATTCGTATCGAAGACAACGTGCGGGTGAATGGGCAGACTCCGGAGAATCTGACGCGGGATGCGTTTGCGGGGTTGGTGAATCAGTAGTGCTATGACATTAGGCGGTAGAACCTGACAGGTATATGCTCAGACAGTCCCAGAACCTGTATGTAACCCGGGCACGATCGAGGTTGTTATCAAATTGCTAGGATGGCTTCTAAGGATCAACGTCGATAAGAATGGATAGCAAGGAAACCATCGATTTAGGTCGCACGATTGCCGAAGCCACTAATTTGCTTTGCCGATTCGTGATCCCGCTCTACGCTGGCGTGAAGTCTAGACCAATACTAGTCGGTAGCGGCTTCTTTGTAGAGTACCAGGGCAAGACAGCACTCGTATCAGCGCGACACGTTCTCGAACAGTTCTCCAGCAGCAACCCTATCCTCGTATATAGAAAAGTCAATCAGGTCGTCGCCATAGACGGCTTAAGGTACTTGTCGAACAGTTCCAGCGTCGATCTCGGATTTGTGTTAACAAAAACCATTGCCCTACCGTGGCCCGACGTTGACAAACTTGCGTATCCCCTGAAATACCTGCATGCGTCTAGGGCGCCTCGACAAAACAAACGCTATCTTATTGCCGGGTATCCTGAAACAAAGAACCGAGCCAAACTCAATATCACCAACATACAGGCAGTGACCTACGCATATCACGCTCACTCCATTTCGGACTCCGAGTATCAGTCACTGGGCATTCATTCGACGCAACACATTGCCCTGCCCCTAGATTTGAGAGCGGGATTCGATCCCGACGGTAGACTAGTGAATTTCCCGAAACCACAAGGCATGAGTGGGTCACCAATCTGGGAGTTGTTTGACGAATCTGAGGCGAATAGTAAGACTCGAGGATTCCCCCTAGTTGGCGTTGCTACAACGTACAGTAAAGCCAAGAAAACTGTGTTTGGAAGTGACGTGTCGCCCTTATTGCAAAAGCTGACAGAGGTGCTGTGTTGAGACTGTTCCGAAACTCTAGTATTTCGCACTTCCAGCTCTTCCTGAATAGGCGCCTTTGCAACGCGGGTAGCTATATACAGATGTAACCGCAACATGCCTGATAGCCCTTACAAACCACTGTTGCACCGCGAACTTGCGAAGTTTGATGTGACTAAACACTGCATGCCGCAGTTGGAATTGCTTAAAGACCTTGTCAACTACGGTTCAAACATGATTCCAGCTTGTTTGCACTCCTCCGAGAAGCAGCTTAGAGACATCATTGTCGTGGCGGTCTTGCTTAGACAAGTAGTACTCAACCTCGACAGTTTTGAAGTCCTGATCGGGGAGTCATGTACAGAATCAGCGATGCTCCAAGTGAGAGCAATATTTGAAGCATCATTGCAGCTTGATTGGATTCTAGAGGGTGATTCTCCGCTGAAAGCGAAGTACTACTACGTCGCTAGTGTACGCAGAAAGCTGCTATGGGCGAAGAGAACGGTAGCGGAGACTGAAGAAAGTAAGAAATTTTTTGATCAACTTGGTCAGTTTGCTGAAGACTTGGATCCCTATCGTCAACGCATGGAAGAAGAAGCCATGATTCAAATCAGACGGATTGAGCGTTTTCTTGGTAAGCAAGAGTTCACTGAGATTAACAAGCATTTTGATAGCGTAAAAAAGAGCGCACCATTTGATCCCTTTTGGTACAAACCGCTTGGTCAGAAGAGCCTGCGTTCCATATCGAAAGCCGTAGGGCGATCAGCAGAGTACGAAGTTTTCTATGGTCAACTCTCGCAAGCTAGTCACGCATCCGACTATGGTCACCATATCGAGATCGGCAGTGGCAAAGTGACTCTGAGAGAGATACGACACTTACGCCAAGTCAAATGGCTACTGCAGTTCGCGGTATGTGCGTCCTTAAAAACCTATCGGAAAGTCCC
>JBCCBP010000015.1:0-71027 GCA_039033995.1 Pseudomonadota bacterium
AGCTCGGACTTGTGTATCGGTGTGAGGTCGTCAAAACGGACAATGATCAGCAGCGCAAAATCGAAATCGACATGACGCTGACTGCACCCGGCTGCGGGATGGGTGACATCATCGTGCAAGATGTCCAGCAAAAAGTCGCGATCGTACCGACGGTTTCGGATGTTTCTGTCGAACTGGTTTTCGATCCGCCGTGGAATCACATGATGATGAGCGAGGAAGCGCGCTTGCAAACGGGTATGATGTACTGACATGTCACCCTCACAAGGTGGACTAGAATGTCACTGACAACACATACGCTGACATTACTCCGACATGCCAAATCCGATTGGGGATTCGAGGGCTTAACGGATCGGCAACGACCGCTCAACGCGCGCGGCGAACGCGACGCACCCGAGATGGGTAAACGTTTGAAGGCCAGCGGAGTACGACCTTCGCTAATTGTCTGCAGCAGTGCCGTTCGAACAACACAGACTGCAAAACTATTCGCAAAGGCCATCGGTTTCCCGATCGAGTTCATTCATCGTGAAGCGTCACTGTATCTAGCGAGCGCTCATGGCATTCTGAAAACCATTGCCGAGCACGACAACGACTTCAAGAACATCGTACTGGTCGGCCACAATCCCGGCATATCTGAAGTCGCTGAACAATTGAGCGACGGTCTGACAGATCACCTGCCCACCGCTGCCATGCTAACCGTGCGCGCGGATGTGCCAGACTGGCAGAGTTTCGCTTTCGGAGCGATTGACGTGGTTAGTTACGACTTCCCGAAGAACGCTGATGGGCCAATCACACGCCGGTCTTGAGTCACGCTCGCTCCTATTCAGCAACACCAACCGATCAATCATCCAGCGACAACAAATTCGCGTTACCACCTACAGCAGCCGTATTGTTGCTCACCGTATACTCGCTAGCGAAACGCGTCAGATAATTTGGGCCGCCCGCTTTAGGCCCGGTGCCGGACAGACCTCTACCACCGAATGGCTGCGAACCAACCACTGCGCCGACCATGTTGCGATTGATATACACATTGCCCGCCAGCGATGCTTTGGCAAGCACGCCGGCGCGTCCGTCGATGCGCGAATGAATACCGAACGTCAATCCGTAGCCGCTGTCATTGATCTGTTCGACTAGTGTGTTGAGATCTTTGCCACGATAGCGATACACATGCACGATCGGACCGAACACCTCTTCCTTCAGCGCGTCCAATGCATCGATCTCGACCAGCGTTGGCGGAAAGAAAATTCCGTTCGATATGGCGGCTGGTAGTTTCGCTTGATGCAACACCGTCTGTTCGCTGCGCATACGCTCGGTGTGCGCACGAAGTCGCTCCTGTGCCGCCGTATCGATAACCGGCCCTACATCGGTCGCCAGGTTCGACGGGTCACCGATATACAATTCATCCATCGCACCTTTCAGTAACTCGATTACCCGCGGAGCGATGTCGTCTTGCACACACAACACGCGCAGCGCCGAACAGCGCTGCCCCGCGCTATTGAACCCGGATTGCACGGCGTCCAACACGACCTGTTCAGGGAGTGCCGAAGAATCGACGATCATCGCATTCTGCCCACCGGTTTCGGCGATCAGTACACCAATCTGGCCGTCGCGCGCGGCCAGCGCGCGATTGATAACCAGCGCCGTTTGCGTCGACCCGGTGAAGGCCACACCTGCCACCCGCGGATCGGCCGTCGCAGCATTGCCCACTTCCGCGCCAGTACCTGGCAAGAATTGCAGTGCACCTGATGGTACGCCCGCCTCGAGCATCAACTGAACGGCGCGAAAAGCAACGATCGACGTTTGCTCGGCCGGCTTGGCGATAACAGCATTGCCCGCAGCGAGCGCGGCGGCGATCTGCCCCGTAAAGATAGCCAATGGGAAATTCCACGGACTGACGCACACAAACACGCCACGTCCCCGCAAACCGAATACATTGCGCTCGCCAGTTGGGCCGGGCAGTTCTTCCGGCAGTGCGAATCGTCGTTCTGCTTCCGCGGCGTAATAGCGCAAAAAGTCGACAGCTTCGCGGAGTTCCGCGATGGCATCCGGTATGCTCTTGCCCGCTTCGCGCACACACAACGCCAATAACTCTGCCGTATGCGCTTCGAAAAGATCGGCTGCCGCCCGTAACGCACGTGCGCGCTCTGCGACCGGTGTGTTGTCCCATTGCCGCCAGGAACCCGCCGCGACGTCGATCGCTGCCGTCGTCTGTGCCGCGTCTGCGAACCCAACCTCACCAATAGTTTCGCGCTGGTCGAACGGGTTAATGCTGTCATGCCACGTCGCGTCCTGCGGTTTGCCGTCGATCAGCGGCGCAGCGCGATAGCGTTGCTCCGCTTGTTGCCGCATCGCGTCAAGCAACGCGGTCGCGACGTCACGATCCGGCAGGTTGATGCCATGAGAATTCTGGCGGTCTTCACCAAACAACGCAGCTGGCATCGGGATTTTCGGATGTGCCACGGGTTTCTGCACAGACACTTCCGCGATCGGGTCCGCGATGATCGCATCCACCGGCTCGCGCTCATCGACAATACGATTGACGAACGAGGTGTTGGCCCCATTCTCCAGCAGGCGGCGCACGAGATACGGCAGCAGATCTTCGTGGCTGCCAACCGGCGCGTAGACACGGCACTGTCGCCCATAGCGATCAGCGTCGATGATGTCGTCGTACAGCGCTTCCCCCATGCCATGCAGGCGCTGAAACTCGTAGTCTTCGCGACCGCCGGCGTGTTGCAGCACATAGGCGATGGTGTGCGCGTTGTGGGTCGCGAACTGCGGATAGATCTGTGCTCCGGCATCCAGCATTAATCGCGCACAGGCCAGGTACGAGACGTCGGTATTTACCTTGCGCGTGAACACCGGGTAGCCGTCAAGACCCATTTCCTGCGCGTGCTTGATTTCGGTATCCCAATAAGCGCCCTTCACCAACCGGACTGGAATCCGATGACGCACGCGATCAGCAAGCTGCGTGAGCCAACGGATCACACCCGCTGCGCGTTTCTGATAAGCCTGCACTGCCAGTCCGAATCCCGCGTAATCGGCAATCGACGGATCTGTCATGACCCGCTCAAAAATATCCAGCGACAACTCGAGGCGGTCGGCCTCTTCGGCGTCCATCGTGATCGCGATGCCGGCATCACGTGCCTTTTGCACCAGCGCGAGTATCAATGGCGCGAGCTCGTCCAGCACTTCGCGGCGGCGCGCAAACTCGTAGCGCGGATACAAGGCGGACAGCTTGACGGAAATGCTCGGTGCCGCGAACAAATCGTCGATCGAATTCGAGGCACCGATTCTTTCGATCGCCGCAGCATAGGCATCGAAATAGCGCGCCGCATCAGTACGCGTCAGGGCCGCCTCGCCGAGCATGTCGAATGAATAGCGATAGGCTTTGTTGTCGCCTTTGTGCGAGCGCTTGATCGCTGCCTTGATGTCGCGGCCCATCACAAACTGATGTCCCATGATCCGCATCGCCGAACGCATCGCTGCGCGCACTACCGGCTCGCCGGCACGACTGACGAGCTTGTCAAAGGTGCCAATCGGGTTACCTCGGACGTGGTCATCGAGACTCAGTACGCGTCCGGTCAACATCAACCCCCAGGTCGACGCGTTGACAAACATCGAATCACTGGTACCAACGTGCTCGGACCAGTTGGCCATCGACAGCTTGTCAGCAATAAGTTCGTCCGCTGTATCGGCATCGGGAATACGCAGCAGGGCCTCCGCGATACACATCAACATGATGCCTTCCTGCGAGGACAGGTCGTATTTCTGTAGAAACGCGTCGAGGCCACTGCGCCCATCGTTTTGCTGCCTGACCCGCTCGACCAGACCTTTTGCGGTCGCCTGTACGGCCGCAGTATCCGCCTCGCTTTCGGCCGCGAGGCGCAGTAATGCATCGATGACCTCCGCCTCCGATTGCAAAAAAGCAGCGTTGATACTGTGCGCCGAGCCAGGGCGCGCGAAGTCGGTATCAAACAGGGTTGATCCGGCGCTCGGATTGACGGCGGGGTTTGGATCAGCAACAGCCATAGCAGCCTCCTACATGCCTGCCCAACGGTACGTTGGTCGAGACCGGAATTATACCGCAGTCGTCGCGGCTACTGACCATCCTTGAAGGCTCGCAAACGCCGTCGAGTATGCTTGTCGGGCCGACCTGGTGTCGATGGCATCCCTAGCCGATCCTGCTTCAGCGCGTCTGCCAGCATGGCGCGGGCGGCGATGCTGTCCTCCGACTCGGTATAGCAGGCTTGCGCCTCTTTGGCCGGACCGCGGCGATTCGGAATCTGATCCACACGAATGCGGAAGATGTAGCGGTCTTTGGTGATCGCCAATTCGTCCCCGACGCGCACCGGGTGAGACGGCTTCAGGCGCTCTCCGGCGCGCGTGACGTGCCCACCCGCTACGGCCTCAGACGCGAGACCGCGCGTTTTGAAAAACCGCGTGAAGAACAAAAATTTGTCGACGCGAAGCTGGGTTGTTAGTTTCAATTGATATAATCTCAGGCTCTAGTAATGCAGCCAATCGGGGATGGCCACAGTGATCAGCGATTATCTTAACCAACTCGCGACCGATACCGAACAACTCCGCGAACAAGGGCTCTACAAAACCGAGCGCTTGATTGAAGGGCCACAACAGGCCGCTGTCACCGTGGCCGGCAAAGCGGTGATCAACCTCTGCGCCAACAACTACCTCGGACTTGCCAACCACCCGACCGTGCTCGAGGCCGCACATGCCGCACTGGATGACTTCGGTTTTGGCATGGCTTCTGTGCGGTTCATCTGCGGCACGCAAACAATCCACGATACGCTCGAGAAAAAACTGTCCGCGTTCCTCGGCACCGAAGACACCATCCTGTATCCGTCCTGTTTCGATGCTAACGGCGGCCTGTTTGAGACCATTCTGGGACCGGAAGATGCCGTGATTAGCGATGCACTCAATCATGCCAGCATCATCGACGGGATTCGCCTGAGCAAGGCACAGCGGTTCCGTTACCAGCACAACGACATGCAGGATCTCGAACAAAAGCTGATTGAGGCCAGCTCGGCGCGGACACGCCTCATCGCCACCGATGGCGTTTTCTCCATGGATGGCACGATCGCGAACCTCCCCGGCATCCGTGAACTGGCCGATCGTCACGATGCGATGATCATGATGGACGACTGTCACGCGACAGGTTTTCTTGGTGCAGGTGGTCGCGGCACACACGAATACCATGACCTGATTGGTAAGATCGATATCATCACCGGGACGCTGGGCAAGGCACTGGGCGGCGCATCTGGTGGCTATACAACCGGTCGTCGCGAGATCATCGGTTGGCTGCGGCAGCGTTCGCGTCCTTACCTGTTTTCGAACACGTTGGCGCCCACCATTGCGGCGACATCGGTCAGTGTTCTTGAACTGATCGAAACCGACCCGTCGCTGCGAAAAGCCCTGTTTCGGAATGCGCGCTACTTCCGCGAGAAGATGACCGCCCTGGGCTACGATCTGCTACCGGGCGAGCATCCGATCATTCCGGTCATGCTCGGGGATGCGAAGCTTGCAACCGATATGGCGCACGCACTGCTGCAACATGGTGTCTACGTGGTTGGATTCGCGTTTCCGGTGGTACCCAAAGGACAGGCACGTATCCGCACGCAGATGTCAGCCGGTCATAGCCTCGAGGATCTGGATGAGGCAATCGCAGCCTTCGAGACAGTTGGCAAAGAGTACGGTGTGATAGGCGGATAACAATGAAAGCACTCGTCAAAGCCGAGGCCGAACGCGGCATCTGGTTAAAAGATATCCCGGAGCCGAAAATCGGCCCGAACGATGTCCTGATTCAAGTTCGCCGGACGGCGATCTGCGGCACCGACATTCACATCTATCGATGGGACGAATGGGCGCAGTCGACGATCCCGGTACCCATGGCGGTTGGCCACGAATTTTCCGGTGTTATCGTCGATATCGGTAGCGAAGTGTTCGGCTTCAAACCCGGCGACCGCGTATCCGCGGAAGGCCATATCACGTGTGGGGTGTGCCGCAATTGCCGGGCGGGTCGCCGCCACTTGTGCATCAATACGATTGGCATCGGTGTCAATCGCCCGGGCGCATTTGCCGAATACATCGCCGTGCCCGCGGCCAACGTGTTTCCGCTGGACGACGATATTTCGGACGACCTCGCGTCGATCCTGGACCCGTTCGGCAATGCGACGCATACCGCGCTGTCGTTCGATCTGGTTGGCGAGGATGTGCTGATCACCGGTGCCGGACCCATCGGGATTATGGCGGTCGCGATTGCCAAACACGCCGGTGCGCGCCACGTGGTCATCACCGACGTCAATGACTACCGCCTCGAACTCGCGAAGACCATGGGTGCCACGATGACGGTGAACGTCTCAAGCGACAGTATCGATCGCGCGATGACGACGCTCGGGATGGTCGAAGGATTCGACGTCGGCATGGAGATGTCTGGCAATGGTCACGCGCTGCGAGACATGATCCGGGTCATGCATCACGGCGGCAACGTTGCGCTGCTCGGCATCCCGCCGGACGACACCGCAGTGGATTGGAATCAGATCATCTTCAAAGGGCTGACGATGAAGGGGATCTACGGTCGTGAAATGTTCGACACCTGGTACAAGATGACGAGCATGATCAAGAGTGGTCTTGATTTACGGCCCATCATCACGCATCACTTCGCCCTGAACGACTTCCAGGAAGCGTTCGACACGATGGATAGCGGTCAGTCTGGAAAAGTCATTCTCGACTGGGTCGCCTGACCACTACCCAACGTACGCCGCGCTATTCAATCTCGCAGAAGCACTCTGCGTATACACCGGCCGGATCATTGAACCGCGCCAATGACACGAGCGCCTGTTCAGCGCGCGCCATCAGTGATTCCAGCTGTGACGGTTCACGCACCAATAGGGATGCGGGCACACCCAGACGGGCGGCACCATCGATCAGGTTCAGCAGGAACTGTTCTTCGTCAGACAGCGTCGGTTCGATGTAGCGTACATCATAGCTATCGAGAGTCGCCTGCTCAGCAGCGATCGCCACAGCATCGTCCAGTGTACCCATCGCATCCACCAAGCCGTGTCCAAGGGCCACCTCGCCACTCCAGACCTGCCCCTGACCCACACTGTCGACAGCTTCCAACGTCATATCGCGATACTTGGCAACGCCGCCGATGAAATCCTGATAGCCGTTTTCGATGTTGAGCTGCAAGATACGACTCACCTGATCGCTCGGCGTGATATCCGCCCGTAGAGCGTTCGCCAGATTCGCGGTGCCTACGCCGTCCGTTGAAATGCCCAGTCGTGCCAGCGAATTTTCGAAAGACGGGAACATACCGAAGATGCCAATTGACCCGGTGACGGTCACCGGCTCCGCCAGGATCTGGTCTGCGGCCATCGAAATCCAGTACCCGCCTGACGCAGCAACACCGCCCATCGACGCGATAACCGGCTTGCCCGCGGCCTGAAGATTCAAAATCTCGTCGCTGATGATGTCCGATGCAAACGCGCTGCCGCCACCGCTATCGACCCGCAGCACGACCGCCTTGACCTTGTCATCGGTGCGCGCATCACGCAGCAGTCGCGCAGTGGAGTCACCACCGATCATTCCTGGCGGCGCAGAGCCGTCGACAATCGACCCGGAAGCCACGACGACCGCCACGACACTGTCGGCCTCCTCCTCGATTGTCAGCGCTCGTGTGACGTCCAGGTAGCGACGGTAGTTCACCTGCGCAAAAGTCGATTCGTCGTCTTCATCGGCACCGACGAGTGCTGTCATCTTGCTGCGCATATCGCTACGCGTGGCCAGCTCGTCGACCAAATCCAGACGCAATGCGACGGCGCCGAGGTCACCCTCGTCACGCGCCAGCTCAACGTCCAGGTTGTCGGCGAGGTTTTGCAGTGTGCCCGCAGGCAAACTGCGCGCCGCCTCTACATCCGTCACGTACGCAGCCCACAGCTCGGTCAGCAACCGACCAGAATTCTCGCGATCTTCATCCGACATCGAGTTGCGGATATACGGCTCAACAAAACTCTTGTGGGTGCCGACCTTGTAGACATTCCAGTCAATAGAAAGCTTATCCAGCGCTTCCGCATAGTAGTTTCTGAAACGGCCAAAGCCTTGCAACAAAACGGCACCCCGTGGATCGAGCAAGACTTCGTCCGCGTGTGCTGCAAGGAAATACGCCTGCTGGCTCATCACGCTGCCGTAAGCAATGACCGGCTTGTCAGTTTGATTTCTGAACGCCACCAGTGCGCGGGCGACGGCCTGCAGCTCGGACATGCTGCCGCTCGCCAGACCATCGACGCCCAGGAAAACCGCCGGCACGTTGCTGTCATCTGCCGCGAGCTCCAGGGCTTCGACGATATCGCGCACCAGGGTCTGCGGTTCGGCCTGTCCCAGTAGTTCATCCACCGCACGATCGAACGGCGTGCCGGCAAGCTGTTCCGTCAGTGCACCTTGAGGACTAATCACCAGCGCCGCACGGTCCGGCAACGTCGGCGCGCTCGGCGACATGACAGCGAACACCACCATGAAAATGACAGCCAGCAACAGGAAGTGCAGAATCTTGCGCAGGCCATTAAAGCCGCGCCATATCCATGAAAAAAAGCGAACCAGTGGATTGGTGGAAGCAGACATAATCTCTCTCGATACGAATCACGATTAGGAAGAGCGTACCCGATTTCGCGGCATGGATCAGCAACTGGGCATCGCGAGCCATCTGACTCACTTGCGCCGAGCTTTAGCGCAGGAAAATCAGGGACAGTTGCGGCCAGAACGTAATCACAACGACCGACAACATCAGGATTAGCAGGAACGGTAAGGTCGCTCCGTAGACTTCGGTAATCGGTCGCTCAAAACGGTAACTCGCGATAAACAAATTGAGACCGACAGGCGGTGTCAGGTAGCCGAGTTGCATCGCCGACAGGAAAATCATGCCGAGATGGATCGGCTCAATCCCGTACTGCAAGGCAACCGGTAAGATCAACGGTACGACCAGTACAAGTGCCGAGAAAATATCAAGGATCGCACCCAACACGAGCAAGAACAGCAGCAGCAACAACAGAAAGCTGGTTTGGCCTTCGACGAAACCGCTGATCCAGGCCAGCAGTTGTTGGGGTACACCCGCATCGATCATGACATTGGTCGAGGCCAGCGAGACGCCGAGAATAATCAGAATACCCCCGACGAGCAGCATCGATTCGCGCATGATCTCCGGCAGGCGTTTCAAAGGAATCTCACGCAGGATAAAGACCTCAACAATCAGCGCATACAAAGCCGTCACCGCCGCGGCCTCGGACACGGCAAAATAGCCAGAATAAATCCCGCCCAAAACGACGATCGGCAAAGGCAGTTCCCAGACACTCTCGCGCAGTGCTGCCCCGACGGCGCGCCAAGAAAACGGTGCAGTCTGCTGTGCCTCGCCGCGGTTCTTCCACAAGCAATACGCCGCGAGCATGACAAGCATCAACAAGCCGGGTAACACACCCGCGACAAACAGATCATCGATCGGCACCTGGGCCACAATGCCGTACAGGATCAGTGGTAGCGATGGCGCAAACAAAAGGCCCAGACTTCCCGCCGATGTGACCAGTCCGAGATTGAATTTTTTCTCGTAGCCCGCCTCGGCAAGTGCCGGAAACAGAATCGCACCGATAGCGATGATGGTAACGCCTGAGGCCCCGGTGAATGCGGTAAAGAAGGCACAAGCGGCTAGAGAAACGATCGCTAGTCCACCCGGCATCCAACCGAGAATGGCGCGCGTCAATCGGACCAGACGACTCGGCGCCTGACTCTCACTCAGCAGATAACCGGCAAAAGTGAACAGTGGAATGGCGAGCAGCACCGGCATTTCGGCAATCGAGAAAAACTCGATCGCCAGGGCCGACAAATCGATGTCTTCACGGTGGTATGACCACAATGCACTCGCGGCAATCACCGCGAACAACGGTGCGCCGAACAGCGCCAACAGCGCGAGAAGGAGACCCAACACGATGATCATGGCTGCACGTCTGACTCGCGATCAGCCTCGTTATCACGCGCGAATAAACCGACCAGATCGCCGGTTACAAAACAGGCATAACGCCACGCCATTAATGCAAAAGCGACGGGCATGACGATTTGAAACCACCAGGCAGGCAGTGTGCCCAGCAACTGGTCTTCGAACTCACGCGACTGCGACACAAACTGCCACGCATAGAACGCCACCACGCCACACACAGCAGCGGTAAAACTGTTGGTGAGTATTCTTGCCAGCTTCTGGCCGGTTTCCGGCAAAAACCGCGAGAGCACGTTGATCGAAATATGTTTGTCGGCACGGCTGGCGGCCACTGCGCCGGCCAACGCGAGCCACAAGACCATCAGGCGTAGCGTTTCATCCACCCAGACGAACCCGTCACCGAGCGCGTTGCGCATAAAAATCTGGCTGCTGGCGAGCACAATCATCGCCGTCAGCAAGAGCACCAACGCGGCGTCTTCCGCAAAGGCGCCGGCCCGCGCTAACCATCTCTGCATGGCGCTTGGCCGCGGCTAGTCCGCTGCGGCTGCCGCGCTGCGATAGTCCGCCAGCAACGACTTAACCTCGTCGTAGAGTGCTTTGGAAAATACGCCGTCGGCCGCGAGCGTCGCATTGGTTTCATCGACAGCGGTGCGCCAACGATCAATCTGCCCGGCTTTCAGGTCGACCATTTCGATACCAACGCTCTTGAGTGCCGTCAGCGCCTTATCGTTATCGGTTCGATTGACTTGCTCGAAGCGCGCGTAGATGTTGCCCAACACCTCGGACACGATGTCCTGATCACCGGAAGACAGTCGCTCGAAACGCTTTTTATCGATCGCGATAAAGGCCATCGTATAGGCGAGAGGCACCTCGGTGCCGAATTTGACTTTGGTATGCCACTGCAACACCAGCGCGCCCACCGGCGGTGTCGCGACAATGTCGAGCAGCCCGGTTTGTAACCCGGTTAAAACGTCAGTAATGGGCAACGTTACGGGCGACAGGTCGAGTGCCGCCATACCGGCATAGCTGATTGTATCGCCCTCCGGCACCCAGACTTTCTGACCCTGCAAGTCCGCCAGTTCGGTCACCGGTGCATTGCCAAGGACCATCGCAAAGCCGCCGCCAGCGAATCCAAAACTGACAAAGCCAGCTTCTTCGAGGCCAGCTTTCAAACGCGCGTCGAGCCGCTCGCGCACATAGTCGACTTCACCTTGCGAGTTGAACAATAGTGGCAAACCATAAATGGAAAGATCGGGGTAGCGATCCATCATGCTGCCTGCGGTAAATGCCCCGCCGTGCAGCTGACCAATACGAATCTTGCGCAACACCTTTTTGTCGTTGCCCATCACGCCACCGCCGAACAACTTGATGATCACGCGACCATCGGTGCGTTCGCGGATCAGCTTGGCGCCAGCGCGCATATCCTGCATCCACTGCGAGTTTTCCGGCGCGATCGTCGCTAGTTTTAATGTCTCGGCGCTGGCCAGCTGCGCTGCCAACACAGCCGTTAACGCAGCGATCAGTCGAATCACTTTGCTCATAGTTAAATCTCCGTAACGTTTCCGCGCGACGCTCCATGTCGTGTTTCGTATGGTACCGCCAATCAGATGAACATTCCGTGAACCGGACGCTTGACGCCCGCCCAGAACCGATGACCGGCGATCTTGGTCAAACATGACGCGCGCGGCTCAGAAGTAATCTGCGCCGCTCGCGAGCAACGCTGCAGCATCCTGTTTGGCCAGCGTATTAGTCAGGGTATACCCGCGCGCCTCGGTTGGCGCCGCCAATACGTCATTCAACAGTCGATCGTGAAGCTCCTGTTCGTACAACAAGCGTGCATAGCCGCGTGCGAACTCCACCTTGACCGAAAGGTCCTTGCCTTCGCTCAGGGCGATCGCTTTCTCGAAATACTCGCGGCCCACCTCAGGCTCGCCACCCAATGCAGGCGGGCGCAGTGTATTGAGAATGCCCAGGTAGCCGTACAAGGTGCCAAGATCATCATCGGCTGTGTAAGGCAATACCTGTTTCAGCAAGAGCTCGATGTGTGGCAGACGCGCCAGCGCAGCCCAGTCGTCACTGTGCGCACGGATGTAGGCGAGTGATGCCACGGCGTAAGTCGACGCGACTGATGCATGATCATCATCAAGCCGTGTGACCGATGCCTCAAAATCGTCGAACGTGGCCGTTGGCCAGTCACAACCTTGTTCGAAGCGGGCGCAGACCGCACGCTCTGCGTAGGATAAAGCGCGCGCTGTGAGAATGTCCGCTCGCTGCGGATCCAGCACAAATACGGCACCGTAGGCAGCGTACATATCGGCAGCGGCGGCCAATAACGCCGGATCGTCCGGGCTGCCTTCCACGAGGCTGTCGAGCAATAGCAAGTAGGACGGGACGCCATTGCGGACCACTTCCGGGTCGGGATGATTCAGAACAGCATCGCCGAGGTTATCCGCAAACCGTCCCGCTGCTGACGATACGAATCCGCCACAACCGGCTAGCCAGAGCGTAAGCCCTGCCAAGCAAACCCTGCTAACGAACCTCTGACGCATAGACTCCATCCTGAAAACTCGACGTCTTAATGGACAAGCGGGCGGCACGGAGAGTTCCGTGTCGCCCACCTATCGAAACTGACTCGCGTCACGCAGCGACTAGATTTTCTCGCGGATACGTGCAGCCTTACCTGTGCGTCCGCGCAAGTAGTACAACTTGGCACGACGTACATCACCGCGACGTTTCACTTTGATATCGCCAATCGCGTTGCTGTAGGTTTGGAATACACGCTCCACCCCTTCGCCATGCGAAATCTTGCGTACCGTGAAAGACGAATTGATGCCGCGATTTTTCTTCGCGATGACGACACCTTCGTAAGACTGCAAACGTTCACGCTCGCCTTCCTTCACGCGTACCTGTACGACCACGGTATCGCCGGGCCCGAACTCGGGTACGTCGCGCGTCATTTGTTCCTGGTCAATTGCGTCGATGATCTTGCTCATTGTTTTCCCATCCAAACTCGCCTCGCGGCGACAGTTATTCACCTGTTGTCTGTTTGTTGGCCGCCGTCCTGAAGGACGCCAGCAAACGCTTATCTTCCTCGCTGAGATCGACCTGCTCCAGTAAGTCTGGTCGTCTCTGCCATGTCCTACCGAGTGCCTGCTGGCGTCGCCAGCGCGCAATCTCCGCATGGTCGCCGCCCATCAATACCGGCGGCACCGCTCTGCCCTCCACTATTGGTGGGCGTGTGTAGTGCGGATGATCAAGCAACCCCTCGCTGAACGACTCCTGCACCGCAGACTCGCTATGCCCTAGTACACCGGGGCGCAATCGGATGATGCTATCGATCATCGCCATCGCTGCAAGCTCTCCGCCACTCAACACAAAATCGCCAAGTGACCATTCTTCGTCAATCTCTGCCTCGATGATTCGCTCGTCGAAGCCTTCGTACCGCGCCGCCACCAGAACCAAGCCTGGCATCGCCGCTGCACGCACCGCCGTCTGCTGGTCGAAACGCCGACCCTGCGGACTCAGTGCTACACACATCGCGTCAGGCATCTGCGCTTTCAGCGAGCGAATCGCCGCGACCCATGGGCCGTATTGCATCACCATGCCGGGGCCGCCACCAAACGGGCGATCATCCACAGTCCGGTGCGTATCATCCGCGAAATCGCGCGGACTGACACACTGTAATTCGACCTCGCCGTTTGCGACAGCACGACCAATTACTCCAAATTGTCCGACGCGCTGCACTTGCTCCGGGAACAAGGTCACCACACCAATCGTCGCGTGATCGCTCATGCCCGGAGGTCGCTACCCGACCAGTCCACGACGATCCGTTGATCGACCACGTCGACCAGCGTCACGACTTGCTCTAGCACAAAAGGAATCAGCTCTTCCGTGCCTTGCTTATCTTTCACCACCAGCACGTCATTCGCGCCGGTTTCGAGCAGATGATCAACCACGCCGATCAACTCCCCGCTTATCGTTAAGACCTGACAACCTTCCAGATCCGCCCAGTAGTACTCATTGTCCGCCAGTGGCGGCAACGAATCTCTAGCCACCCGCAGGCTCAAACCCTGTATCTCTGCCGCCTGCTCCCGCGTATCGATGCTTTTGAAGCGACCGATCAGTCCCTTACCATGTGCCCGGGCCTGAGCGAGATGCCATTGCCGGCCGTTTTGATCCTGAAAAACGGTGTAGTTCAGCAGGTTCTCTTTCGGACTGGTCCATGAAAACAACTTGACCCAGCCCTTAACGCCATAGATACCGCGAATTTCACCGATCACCACCAGGGGCTGCTGCGCCATGGCAATGATTCGCCGTATGAGCGATCAGGCTGCTTGGCTAGCAGCCTTACGATATTGCTTCAGCAATTGCGCGACGCGATCCGACGGCTGTGCGCCCTGGCCAATCCAGTGATCCGCACGCTCAATGTCGATTCTCAGCCCTTCGCTGTTGCCTTTTGCCAGCGGATTGAAAAACCCAAGGCGCTCAATGTAGCGGCCATCGCGACGGTTACGGCTGTCCGTAACGATCACGTGATAGAACGGACGCTTTTTCGCTCCGCCGCGAGTCAGTCGAATTGTGACCATATCTAAAAATCCCAAAAAACAATGGTTTATGCGCAGCCCAGTGTCGCGAGCAGTACGACTGCGGCGAGCACCAGGCCGGCTGTGTCTGTGTCCGCGCCAGTGCATGAGGCACCGCATGGCGCGCACAAGCCGCCACCGAACTGCGGAAAGCCCGCCATTGTACTGTTTTGACAGGAAAAGTGGAATAGCTTTTTGCTGTGAGCGATCTCGCCGGATTCTACCGACATCACCGCACTAGCGACGCCCGAAGGGAGGGCCACCCGCGCCGGGCAAACCGCGCATCATATTTTTCAGACCACCACGCGAGACCTTTTTCATCATCTTCTCCATTTGCAGGTGCTGTTTCAGCAAACGGTTGACATCCTGAATCTGTTGGCCGGCACCGCGGGCGATACGTTTCTTGCGTGAGCCGTTGATTTTCTTCGGAAAACGACGCTCGTCGGGTGTCATGGAATCGATGATCGCGACTTGACGGCGAAGCTGCTTGTCGTCCATCTGGTTTTTCAGCGCAGCACTGTCTACATTGCCAGGCAGCGGCATCTTGTCCATCAGCGCACCGAGCCCGCCCATGTTCTGCATCTGTTGCAACTGATCTCTGAGGTCCGCCAGATCGAAGCCCCGCCCCTTTTTGAGCTTATTAGCAAGCTTTTGGGCCTTACGTTGATCGACCTTTTGCTCGACCTCTTCCACCAGCGAGAGGACATCACCCATGCCAAGGATTCGCGATGCCATGCGTTCCGGGTGAAACGCTTCGAGCGCATCGATTTTCTCGCCGACGCCCAGAAACCGTATCGGCTTGCCGATCGTCTCGCGCACACTCAGCGCGACACCACCGCGCGCATCACCATCCGCCTTGGTCAGCACGACCCCGGTCAGGGCCAACGCCTGATCAAAGGCGGCAGCGGACGACACTGCATCCTGGCCCGCCATACTATCGACGACAAATAACGTTTCGTGCGGGGAGACTTCCGTATGGACCGCCGCTGCTTCGGCCATCATGTCGCCATCCACGTGCAGCCGACCAGCGGTATCGACGATCAGCACGTCGGCAAATTGTCGACGCGCATCGTCGAGGGCGCGTTTGGCAATGGCGACCGGCGCCTCATCGGCCTCGCTCGAATGAAACAAAGCGCCAACCTCTCCGGCCAGCGTCTGTAGCTGCAAGATTGCGGCGGGTCGATGCACATCGACACTGACCAGCATGACCTTTTTCTTTTCTTTGCTCTGCAGATGCACAGCGAGCTTAGCGGCTGTTGTCGTCTTACCGGCGCCCTGCAAACCCGCCAACATGACGACAACCGGTGGCTGTGCGCGCAGATCCAACGGCGAAGACGCGCCGCCGAGCACCGCTGTCAGCTCGGCGTGAATGATCTTGATGAACACCTGACCTGGCGTCAGGCTGGTCAATACTTTTTCGCCGACGGCCTGCTCGCGCACGCGCTCGATGAACTGCTTGACCACTGGCAGCGCGACATCCGCCTCGAGCAACGCCATCCTGACCTGACGGAGCGTGTCCTTGACATTGTCTTCAGTGATACGACCCTTGCCGCTCAGCGCCTGGGTGGCACTGCGCAAACGATCGGAAAGATTGTCGAACATGGTCTACCTCAACGCTGACGAGCGCGCCTATGATAGCGCAGTCGCGGCAAAGCGCCGATAGCCGGCGAGGACAGCGAACGCTAGATCTTCAACGAAGCGCCAGTATGTAGCATTTGGATATCGCGGCTGGGAATCGCCGCCTGCACCTGTTCGAAAATGGTGCTCTCATCGCCAGGCTTCATGGCGGTCAACCAGATCGCAGGCTCGTGATCCAGCTTGATCAAATCTTCAGCGAGCGTGCGCGGGCAGTAGTGGCCTGCCGCTTGCGCCAGCGCAGCCTGTTCGTCGGGGAAGGACACCTCGACCACCAGCGCTTTCAAGTCCGGCAGCGAATTCAGCAACGGCCACAATGTGTTGTTGGTCGCGGTATCACCGCTAACCGCGAACACACCATCGGCATGGCTGATGCAGTAGCCCTGGGCCGGGACGGAGTGACGCACGTCCACCGCATGAAACAGACGACCAGCGATTTCGACCATGCCACCCGGCTCTAACGCCTGGTAGCGAATGACCGGATTATGAACATCGGGCAGCTGGGCAAAGTCCGGCCAGATCTCCCAGTTGAAAATGTGCTTCTGGACAGTCGCAAGCGTCTCGCTGCGGCCATAGATTGTCATTGGGTCACCAATGCGAGCGTCAAACACGCTGTCAATCAAGAATGGTAGCCCGGCGATATGATCGAGATGCGCGTGGGTTAGAAAGACGTGGCGGATTTGGCGCAGGTCGGCTAACGGCATGTCGCCCACACCGGTTCCTGCATCCAGCAGCACATCCGAATCGACGAGCATCGCCGAGGTTCTCGCACCTCCCCCGATACCGCCGCTGCATCCTAGCACTTTAATATCCATACGTTTTTACACCCCTGACGCCGTGCGTATCGTCACGCTTTCCGACGTCGCCAAACCGCTTGATAGGTGCGTGGTACGGACTTACCAAGATGCCAAGCATGTGCGATTATTCACCTTTGAGACGCAAGTTATGGCAGCGGGGCCGGGTTTTCTGTGTTTGTCTTCACAATTTTTGCCACCTACCTGGGTTCGGCAGCCGCACTATTTACGCGGTTTTCGGACCAGCACGCTGCCGATAAAGGTCGTAACTTGCTGTTATTAATGATAGTTATCGCGATCGCGTTCCATGGCGGCATGTTGGCCAACCGCGTGCTTCTGAACCCGACGGTGGGCATCGGCCTCGCGGACGTTCTCAATGTCATCGGCTGGTTATTTGCCGTCATTGGGCTGTTCGCCGCATTTCAGCCGGGTTTTCGCGCACTCGGTGGCGTCGTGTTAGCCGCCAGCGCTGCCATGCTGACCCTGCAGTATCTCGCTGGCGTCAGCGAAACCGCACCGCTGTCCTGGCAACTGAAACTGCATGCGATGCTGTCCTTACTGGCCTATAGCTTTCTTGCGGCCGGTGCCATTCTGGCGCTCGCCTCGCTCGCGCAGGATCGCCAATTGCGCGCGGCCCGTGTCACGCGCCTTACCAACCTGCTACCGCCGCTGTTGGCCACGGAGCAGTTTCTTGCCACACTGACCACATCCGGTTTTGTGTTCCTGCTGCTATCCGTTACCAGCGGTTTCGTGTTCATCGAGAGCCTGTTCACGCAACACCTCACACACAAAACAGTGTTATCACTCGTTGCACTGGCCATTTTTGGCGTGTTGGTGGTGGGCAGACGCGCCGCGGGATGGCGGGGACGCCGCATGTTGCAGTTGTATCTGGCCGCATTTGTCGTGCTCGTACTCGCCTATTTCGGCAGCAAACTGGTTTTGGAAGTCTTGCTGGACAAGCAATGGGGCTAATCCACACGCCCTGTCTACACTGACGCGGTCGAAGAGGGTTTCGCCTGTTGAACGAGTTACCGCTGAGCCTGTTGTTCGCGATTCTATTCGGGTTGCTGCTGTGCTCGGCTTTTTTCTCCGGTACCGAAACGGCGCTGATGAGCCTGAATCGCTATCGGCTCCGGCATCGTGCGCGATCCGGTGTGCGCTCTGCCCGTATCGCCGAGAAGCTGTTGTCGAAACCGGATCGACTGATCGGTCTGATCCTGGTCGGCAACAACATTGTCAACATCGTCGCCACCCTGCTCGTCGGCTACATTAGTGGACGCATCGGCGGCGCTGCGCTGGTGCTCGGGCCACTGCTGCTGATTTTCGTCGTCCTGATTTTTGCCGAAGTCACGCCTAAAACGCTGGCCGCATTACATCCCGACCGCATCGCCATGCCCTCGGTCTATGTCTACTACCCGCTACTGAAGATCATGTATCCGCTGGTTTGGCTGACCAACCTGGTCGCCAACGGCGTGTTGCTGTTATTCGGCGTTCGCGCCAGTGAGATCGATGGGCAGGCATTGAGTCACGAGGAATTACGCACCGTTGTGAATGAGGCCGGGGCTTTGATCTCCAGGAAGTATCGCACGATGCTGACTGGAATCCTTGACCTCGAAAAAGTCTCTGTCGACGATGTCATGGTCCCACACAACGAAATCGTTGGCATCGATCTCGACGACGATATGGACGAGATCCTCGCCGTCATAGAAACCAGTCAACATACGCGACTGCCCGTTTACGAAGACAACATCGACCAGATTGTCGGCGTATTGCACATGCGCAGACTGGTACGCCACGGCACCAAGGCCGACCTCGACAAAGACACGGTGCGCGCTGCAGTCACAGAGCCCTATTTCGTGCCAGAAGGGACGCCCCTCAGTGTTCAGTTGGTGCAGTTCCAGAAACGCAAATCAAGGCTCGCATTGGTCGTTGACGAATACGGGGATATCCAGGGCATGGTGACGCTCGAGGACATTCTTGAGGAAATCGTTGGCGAATTCACAACCGATCCGGGCAATGACCCCGAGGCCATCAAGCCACTGGATGAACATACCTACCTCGTCAGCGGTTCCGTACACGTACGCGACCTGAACAAACAATTGAGCTGGGATCTGCCGACGGACGGCGCGAAAACCGTCAACGGGCTTGTGCAGGAGCAGTTGGAAACCATTCCGGAAGCCGGCACGCAGCTAACCGTCGGAAACTGTCACATCGAGATCGTCGAAAGTAACGACAGTATGGTGGTGGAAGCGCGAATGCGCACCGAGTCTGAGGCGCATTGACGACGCGCGCTTAACTGACAGCGTGCAAGGCCTCCTCCAGGCGCGTCACTGGAATCACCTCGAGACCTTTGATCGCCTTTCTCGGCGCGTTGGCCTTTGGCACGATCGCGCGTTGAAAACCCTGCTTGGCCGCTTCACGCAAACGTTCTTCACCGTACCGCACCGGACGCACCTCACCGGCCAGACCGAGCTCACCAAAACTCGCTAAACCGAGATCCAGTGCGCGATCACGAAAACTTGAAACGGTGGCCAGCACAGCCGGCAGATCACCGGCGGTTTCATTAATCCGAATACCACCGACAACATTCAGGAATACGTCTTCACCCGCCAGCGAAATACCACCATGCCGCTGCAACACGGCCAATAGCAGTGACAGGCGATTTTGATCAATGCCCTGCGCCAGGCGGCGCGGGTGGCCACCAAAAGCGTCAGCCACCAAGGCCTGCACTTCGATTAACACCGGTCGACTCCCTTCCCAGGTGATTGTCACCACGCTACCGGGTACGGCCGCGTTGTCGCGCGAGAGAAAAATCGCGGATGGGTTTGACACCTCTCGAAAGCCATTGTCCTGCATGGCGAACATACCCATTTCGCTCGCTGCACCGAAGCGATTCTTGACCGCTCTGACGATGGAATAGCGACTGCTAGGATCGCTTTCGAAGTACAACACGGTATCGACCATATGCTCGACGACGCGCGGCCCGGCGATCACACCCTCTTTGGTCACGTGGCCGACGATAAATACACTGGTGCCAGAGGTCTTGGCGAAACGCGTCAATTGACCGACACACTCTCGAAGTTGTGCAACAGCGCCAGCAGCGCCGGACTGGTTCTCGGATACCAGTGTTTGCATCGAGTCGACGACCAAGACCGTGGCGTGTTGTGCCGCCGCTGTCGCGATGATGCTCTCCACCGCCGTCTCGGCCAGCAACGTCAGTGGTTGATCGGCGACGCCGAGTCGTTTGGCGCGTGCCGCGACCTGCTGCACACTCTCTTCGCCTGTCACGTAGAGCGCTTTGGCCTGTCCCGCGAGATTGGCGGTGACCTGTAGCAATAGGGTCGACTTACCGACGCCGGGATCGCCACCTAACAAGACGACAGCACCATCGACAACGCCACCGCCCAACACACGATCAAACTCACTGAAACCGGTGGCGCGACGCTGCGTCGTACGCGGATCGGATGTCGCGACCTCAGCCAGCTGGGCTACGCTCCGGTCGCCAGCATAGCCGCTGCGCGAACCGGTCAGACTGGCAGCCGCCACCGGCGCCAATTCCTCCAGCGTATTCCAGGCGCCGCAATCCGGACACTGACCTTGCCATTTGGGCGCGATCGCACCACAAGCGGTACAACTGTAGCGTGTAGAAGACTTCGGCATAGGGGAAAAGCGGAACTGGTTCACGAAAGGCGCAACTATCGCCCGCTTTACAGAATACGTCAAAATGCTAACTGCTTCGCATTAAGTTTTTGACGAAAAATCTAAACTTCGCCGCGGTTATGAAGAAACAACTTGCGATACCACTGGGCCGTCAGATTCAGCTGGCCGTCTGCGTTTTCGTGCTACTGCCGGCGACGCTTAGTTTTGGCCCCGCTAGCCAGTGGTTCGAGCGACTGGACCTCGGTCTGCGACAACTGACAACGCCCAATGCGCAGGTCGCCGATCACCAGCAGCCTTTGCTGGTCGCAATCGATCCGGCACCCATCACGAATGAACAGCTGACCGCGCTCGTTAGCAAACTCGACCGCGCGAAGAGCGTAACGTTAATCGACCCGATTGTCGGCAGCGATCCGGCACTGGTCGAAGCCGTCCGTTACCACGGTGCCGTTTATGTCACCGATCGGACCGACAAGGACGGCAATATGAGCGATGCGGAGATCCGCGCTGCAGCGCGAGACACGGGTCATGCGGTATTACCCGGCAATAGTCGCGATCGACATCAGGGCCTGCAAGCTTGGAAATTATCCGGCAGTGTCATGCGCAGCAGCGCAGCGCTACAACCCCTGCTGCCCAGCGAGAATTGGCGTCGCAACAATGAGCGCATTTACCTCTACCCGCAGGCACGACTGATCCAGAATCGCGTCGCCCCCCTCGAGCCGATCACGGCGACCGCTTTGCTCGCGCGCGACGATGCGCAAGTCGACATGCAGGTGCGAGACAAGCATGTGTTCGTTGGCGAGCTTGGCACAACGAACGCCGCGCGCGGCGACTTCGTTGATGCGCGCCTCATTCGCTTCGGCAAAACTCATGCGGCGCTCGCGAGCGGCGAGGTGTTGTTACAACCCGAGTGGGCCATGACGCTCAGTTGGTTGATCATCGCTGTTGGCATGTTCACGCTGGTGTCCGCGATGTGGCGCGAATCACGCCACGTGATCGCGATCGGCGCCTTGACACTCGCAGTGTTCATGCTGGTCGCTCAGTGGTTTCTGGCCAACCAATTCGCGCTGCAGATCGATATCTTGAGGCCCTTGGTCGCATTGGTGTCGGGATGCATCATCTGTTTTTGGCTGACGCCAGACCGAAAATCAAAACGTCGTGAGAGCTTTCGCAGCGGCTTGAAGTATCTGCGTGCGGGTCGACTGGATGCGGCTTTCCGTGTACTGCGTGCCTGCCCGCCACATCCATCTTTGATGCCGACCTTGTACAAGCTTGCGATCGCGTTTGAAAAGCGCAATCAGCCGGAGCAGGCACGCGCCGTGTTCGCTTACATGGGCCGTCGCGACAAACTGCCGGGGACCCCGCCGGCAGCACCGAGCAACCCACGGCGCGAGGCACTGGCGGACGAAGTACCGGAACGCCTCGGCCGCTACGAGATTTTGCGGGCGCTTGGCAAAGGTGCCATGGGCGGTGTGTTTCTTGGGCGAGACCCACGCATCAATCGATTGATCGCACTCAAACTTGTCTCTTTCCGGCAATATGACGACGAATCTGTCATGGTTGAGATGCGCTCGCGCTTCTTCCGTGAGGCCGAATCAGTTGGACGCCTAACCCACCCTTGTATCACTGCTGTCTATGATTCTGGCGAAGAGGAAGGCCTCGGCTATATCGCCATGGAATACGCGCCCGGCACACAGCTGACGCTGCATACGGCGACCGATAAGTTACTTGATCCGGTCACGGTATTGCAGATTGGCATCAAGGTTGCGGAGGCGCTCGACTACGCGCACGGCGAACATGTCGTACACCGCGATATCAAGCCCGCCAACCTGCTGTTCGATGCCCAGAGCGAAACTGTCAAAGTAACGGACTTCGGCGTGGCGAAACTGGTTGATGCCGAGCGCACCCAAACGGGCATCATTCTCGGCACACCTTCCTACATGTCGCCTGAGCAGGCACGTGGCGACGTTGTCACGGGCAGTTCTGACTTATTCTCACTTGGTGTTACCCTATATGAGTTATTAACGGGGAACGTGCCGTTTCACGGCAAGTCAATCGCAGAATTGATGACGGCGATCACAGAGAAAACACCCGCAGCGATCTCTTCGGTGCGACCGGGCCTGCCTGAGGCACTCGATAATTTCATGCAAAAGGCATTAGCGAAGCAGCCAGAGAACCGCTTCGTGGATGGCAACGATATGGCGTTTGCCCTGCGGGAGTGCGTCTCCGCAATGTTCGGCAGAGTGGTCAACGAGTAGTAAGGCCATGAGCATCAAGGGCAAGATCAAGTTTTCTGCGCTGACAGACACGGGACGCGTACGCGATCACAACGAAGATGCGATCGCGACCAATTCCGAGGCGGGGCTGCTGGTGCTGGCTGACGGCATGGGCGGCTACAATGCCGGCGAAGTCGCCAGCGGGATTGCCGTAAAGACTGTCTATGGCCTGCTCAGCGATGCGGTGTTACGCGAGAAACGCGGCGAGATAGAGTCGACCACCGGATTGATGCGACAAACCATCGCTTTGCGCGACGGAGTCCGGCGCGCCAACAAGATCATTCACCAGACCGCCCAAAGCCAGCCGCAGTGCGAAGGCATGGGCACGACCATCGTCGCCGGGCTGTTCTACGACAACCGCTTGTCGATTGCGCATGTGGGAGATTCTCGGCTGTACCGGCTGCGCGGTGGCGAATTGACGCAAATCACGCTGGATCATTCGCTGTTACAGGAACTGATCGATCGCGGATTTTACTCAGAAGAAGAAGCACAGCGCTCGACAAACAGGAATTATGTGACGCGGGCACTGGGCGTCGAGGCCCAGGTTGAAGTAGAAATACAGGAGACCGAGGTCCAGGTTGGCGATATCTACCTGCTGTGCTCCGACGGGTTACCCGACATGGTTGAGGACGAAGATATACACTTAACCATAACCACGTTTAGTGATAACCTAGATACAGCGTCTAAGCAATTGATAAAGCTAGCGAACGAGCATGGCGGCAGAGACAACATCTCGGTGATGCTGGCTCATGTCAAAGATTCATTCCCGGCGAAGACGGGAATATTGAAAAAGATTGGAAAGTGGCTCGGCAAATAGCTGCGGCACATGGAAGCAATAAGTTACTTGGGGGCAGCTGCGGGTAAGCCGGCGGTTGCACAGATCAACACAATCAAGAAGTGAAAAGACTATGGCACGGCTGGTATTAAGCCTGGGTGATCAGGTGCTCGCAGAGTACAACATGACCAAGGAGCGCTACACGATTGGGCGCTTGCCCGATAACGACGTACGGATCGACAATCCGTCCGTGAGTGGTCACCATTGTCTGATCATCAACATCCTGAACGACTCATTTCTTGAGGACCTGAACAGCACCAATGGTACCTACGTCGGCGGCAAGCTGATCAAGAAGCACGCATTGCAGCACGGCGATACGATCACGATCGGCCACCATCAGCTGCGCTATGTCGACGCGCAGAATGCCGATCCGGAGCAGGAAGAATTTGAGGCCACGATGGTCATTTCGCAGACCAAGCCGGATCCTGCGAAAATCGAAGCGGCCGCAGAAGCGCTGCAGCAAGCGACTCCGGAAAACGACGGCACCGGCACCAGCGCTGTGGAAACATCAGCGATGCTCGACCCGAAAGAAAAGCCCAATGCGCTGCCAACGGCCAAGCTGCAGGTTCTGTCGGGCAATTTCGCGGGTCGCGAACTGGAGCTTAGCAAAGCACTGACAACACTCGGTCGTCCGGGCATTCAGGTCGCGGCGATCACGCGTCGCTCAGAAGGCTTCTTTATTGTCCACGTTGAAAGCGGCGATGGTCGCGGTATGCCGTCGGTCAATGGCGAAGAACTGACCGGTCAAGCGCGTAAGCTGCTCGACAATGATGTTGTGGAACTCGCGGGCGTCAAGATGGGCTTCTATCTGACCTGAGTGTTCGGTGGTCGCTCTCGCAGCCCTGCCCGCTCTACAAAGGGCCTAGCGGTAGTCGCGTCGAACTCGCTCGGATACCCGTGTCACGAGCTCGTAGGAGATCGTACCAAGGCTGTCGGCCACTGACTCAGTGGGCAATTGGTCGCCCCACATCTGTACGATGCTGCCGTAGTCGGCGTCTGGCGCCGCGGACAGATCGATCGCCAACATATCCATCGACACCCGTCCCGCGAGCGTGCAGCGTTGCCCGTCAACCATGATCGGCGTGCCGTCTGGCAGCATGCGCGGATAGCCGTCGCCATAGCCGGCTGCCGCGATACCAATACGCATTTCATACGGCGCAACAAAGCGCCCGCCATAACCAACCCGCGCGCCGGCATCGATAGTCTTGACTGCGATCAGGCGCGTCTCGAAATTCATAACCGGCTTCAGCCCTAGCGAGGCCGCTGACGCTGTGCCGAATGGCGAAATGCCGTACAGCGCGACGCCGGGGCGTAACCATTGCCGCGCGCCGGGCCATGCATTGGAGAGCGACACGTCCGATTGAAACAAGGCGGCTGAATTCGCGAGACTGACCGCGCCGTCAAAGGTCTCGCTGCACGCGACAAACTGGGCGAGCTGCGCCTGCATACTGCCGCCATCCGGCACGTCGGCACTGGCGAAGTGTGTCATCAACCGTACCTCGGCAACCTGCTGCGTCTCCGCAAGCCTTGAGAAAACCGCCGGCAGCTCGGCGGGGTCGAAGCCGAGGCGGTGCATGCCGGTTTCGACCTTGACCCAGACCACACCGATCGACACCGTAGGGTGCTGCTCCAGCAGATCCAGTTGCTCTGTGGTGTGCACCACCAGTTCGCAATCGAGCGCCGCCGCAGTCTGTAAACCCGGCGGATCAAATACGCCCTCGAGCAACACAATCGGTTGCGTAATCCCGGCGTCTCGTAGTTGCGCTGCAGACTCGGTGCGGGCAACGGCGAGGCTGTCTGCATCGGTCAGCGCCTTGGCGACCGGCAATAGCCCGTGACCATAGGCATTCGCCTTGACCATAGCCATGATCGGCATGCCCGGTCTGTGCGATCGAATCTGTGCGAGATTGTGGCGCAGCGCTGCCAGGTCGACACGCGCCGTTGCGGTGAAATACATCGTCGACTTAGAGTGGGCCCATGTCCTGCGCGTAGGTGTCAGGGACCCAGTTCTCGAACTTGGTGTACTTGCCGACAAACGTCAGCGGAATTTCGCCAATTGGCCCATTACGCTGCTTGGAGATGATGATATCCGCCGTACCTTTGCGCGGCGTGTCCGGGTCGTAAACCTCTTCTCGATAGATAAAGCAGATCAGGTCAGCGTCCTGCTCAATCGCACCTGACTCACGCAGGTCCGACATGACAGGTCTCTTGTCAGTGCGTTGCTCGACGCTGCGATTGAGCTGGGACAACGCGATTACCGGGCATTGCAGCTCCTTCGCCAACGCTTTCAGCGAGCGAGATATCTCGGAGATTTCCGCGGTACGATTTTCGGTATTGCCAGGTACCTGCATCAGCTGCAAATAATCGATGACGATGAGGCCAAGGCCGTGTGAGCGCTTAAGCCTGCGCGCGCGTGCGCGCACATCGGTCGGTGACAATGCCGGCGTATCATCGATATAGATGGGCGCCTCGGACATCAACTGCACGGCAGTGTTGATACGCGCCCAGTCATCATCGGAAAACTTACCGACACGCAAATGCGTCTGATCCACCCGACCGAGCGATGAAATCATGCGGAATGCGAGCTGTTCGGCGCCCATTTCCATACTGTAGATCGCCGTGGGGACTTGGCTGCCAATCGCCGCATTCTCCGCGATGTTAACGGCAAACGTGGTCTTACCCATCGATGGACGGCCAGCGACGATAACGAGATCACCCGGCTGCAGCCCGGCGGTCATCTTGTCGAATTCGGTATACCCCGTCGCAACGCCGGTGACGTCACCGCCGGATTTCTGCAGTTTCTCGATTCGGTCGATGGTCTCGGGCAATACGTCGGAGAGCGCCTGGAACCCGCCACGCTTGCTGCCTTTCTCGGCAATCTCGAAAACGAGCCGCTCAGCCTCGTCGAGTAATTCAACGGCCTTACGGCCATCGCTGCCAAACGCACTACCCGCGATATCACTGCCCGCACTGATCAACGCTCGCAAGATCGAACGTTCTCGCACGATCTCGGCATAGGCCTTTACGTTAGCGGCGGACGGTGTGTCGTTCGCGAGTGTCGCGAGATAGCCCAATCCACCGGCATCACCGAGCTCACCACGATTGTCCAGATGCTCTGATAAAGTCACGACGTCGCAAGGCTGACCCTGCTGCACGAGCGCACCCACCGCCGCGAAAATCAAGCGATGATCATGGCGATAAAAATCGTCGGCGCCGACAAAGTCGACGACACGATCGTAGGCATTGTTGTCAAGCATCAGCCCGCCGAGCAGCGATTGCTCAGCCTCGACCGAGTGCGGCGGAACGCGTAACTGCTGCTCCGCCAAATCACTCATTTCGATAGCGCTAGGCACGCCGGGCTTTCAACATAGTGGCTTAGCCTTCGTCAGCAACCACGACAACCGTGGCTTCGACGTCAACGTCAGAATGCAGATGCAAACCGATCGGGTACTCACCCACTTCACGGAATGTGCCCTCGTCCGACAGGCGAATTTCAGCCCGCTCGATCGGCATACCCGCGTCGACGAACGCCTGCGCAATGTCGATCGTACCGATGGAGCCGAACAACTTGCCTTCCGAACCGACCAGCGCCTTGATCTCGACGCGCGCATCTTTCAGTGTTGTGGCGCGCTTCTGCGCAGCCGACAGCGCTTCCGCCTCGCGAGCTTCCAATTCAGCACGACGCGCCTCGAACGCTTCAAGATTCTCCGGCGTCGCGAGCGTCGCCTTGCCCTGCGGTAACAGGAAGTTGCGGCCATAACCCGATTTGACAGAGACCTTGTCGCCAATGCCGCCGAGGTTTTCGACCTTTTCCAACAAAATAACGTCCATTACGTTTTCCTCTGCTCCGTCTCGGAGCGTCTATCGTGCCGGGATTCGACCCGGCAGTAAATTAAACCATGCGTCGACATAGCCGACGACACAAAGCCCGACAATAATGAAGGGCGCCAACGGCGTGAACATCAGGCCGTACATCAGCACCAACACACCGGGCATGATGCCGCGACGCTTAATCAGCCAGTGCGTTACTGACAAGCCCTCGAGCAAAAACGTCAGCAGCAGTGCCATGGCGACGTTAACAATCAGTACCGACGGCGCGACTGAAAAGACTAAACCACCGATCATCAATGCAACGGCCAGGGTACGTCCGAGCCAGACTTGATGGAAGCTACCCAATCGATCATCACTCTCGATGGCCTTGGCTTCGGCCCACCACGAGTGTCCGAGAACGAGCGCTATCGCCGCAGCCATCCAGAAGGAAGCACCAATCGGTCCGGTCATAACGACCGCAAGTGCGCTAACCGCTTCTTCTCTCGACCCCTGCGTAAGGTTCTGTTGAGCCCCGGATACCTGTTCCATCAACTGCAGGAACGATTCGACCCAAGGCGCCCAGAATGCAACAACGTCTCCGACGAACAAATGTACGCCCGCTATCCATAACACCATTGCAACGGCACACAGTTGAAGTGTGAAGTTCAGCGATCGAGTTCTGGCGAGTATTAAACTGGCGAACAAAACACCAGCCAGATATAACGCTTCCATCGTCAAGACCGCAAATGCGACTTCGGAGACATTGCCGCTCGTCAGGACTAACGCGGTCCTTGCAATCATCACGGCGGCCGTCATCGGTACGCTTACAACAAACCCCGAGGCCAACGTCACGGCGACTGCAATTGCACCGGCAAACGGCATGAACAACACCACGGCGACCAGCATCAGCAACAGCTGACGCAAGCGGGAACGCATCATCCAGAGGGCGAAATCCTGCATCACACCATGGCTGCCGGTACGCTCGCTATACCGAGCCTACCGGCGAACCACGCGTCCTAGTGCTGGTCCGTGTACGGCAACAACGCCAGGTAGCGCGCGCGTTTGACGGCGGTCGCGAGCTGACGCTGATAGCGTGCCTTGGTACCGGTAATCCGGCTCGGCACGATCTTGCCTGTTTCGGTGATATAGGCTTTCAGCAGGTTCAGATCCTTGTAGTCAATCTGTTCGATGCCTTCAGCGGTAAACCGACAAAACTTACGTCTGCGTGAATGACGGCTCATGCGCTTTCCTCTTCTTCAGCCGCTGTCTCAGCGGGTTCCTCGGTGCTCTCAACGGCAGCTTCGGCTTCCCGAGCGCGGGCTTCGGCGGCAGCCTTAGCTTCGCGACGTTTAGCAGATTCTCGTTCCTTCGCTTTCTCGTCTTCGACGGCTTTCGCCATCGGCGACGCTTCCGTCTCGGCGTTCTCGGTCTTCATTATCAAATGACGCAGTACCGCATCATTGAATTTGAACGCGCCGCGCAGTTCTTCCATCGCTTCAGGGCCCGCTTCGACGTTCATCAGCAGATAGTGTGCTTTGTGCACCTTGTTGATCGAATGCGCGAGTTGGCGGCGACCCCAGTCTTCCTGACGGTGCACAGTACCGCCGGATTGGGTGATCAGATTCTGATAGCGTTCGAGCATGCCAGGCACCTGCTCGCTCTGGTCAGGGTGGACCAGAAACACGATTTCGTAGTGTCTCAAGAGACGCTCCTTTCGGTTTTGCCACCCGTCAAGCGGTGCGGCAAGGAGTGAACAAATTGTTTCCGCCAGAACGGCGGACGCGAAGTATACAGAAAATCATCGGTTTCCAACAAGCAAACGGCCCGAAAAAGTGTAGAATTCGCGCCGGGGGATATATCCGGGGACTTTTATGAGTTATTGCCACAGTCACAATCTTGTCGATGACAGCCAGATCGCGGCCGAAAAGCCCTTCGGGATCCGCGTGACAGTGCCAGCGAGCGACCCGATCAACCGGCTGATTGGGCAGGACTGGCACCGCGATCACTGGTTTCGGACAGAATCTGACCGCGACAGCGCTTTTCGCGACATGGCTAAGCGCCATGGCTACTACCGGATCGGCGACGATCCGAGCCAGGTATTGACCAAAATCTCGCGCCGCGTCGGCACCAACTAACTGCCAGCACGAGTCGGACATCCGCATCCGAACGGTCGACCGTTTACCGCGTGGTGTCGGTAGTCACCGCCCGCTAAAGCGTGCCTAGTTGATCGGCGAGCCAAGGAATAGGTAGAGGGTGCTCTCCCCGTCCTCGGCAAAGCCGCTGGCGAGGAACAGCGGCCCGAAGAAGGTATCGAAACGCAGGAACAGACTGCCGTTGAAGATCAGATCATCGAAGTCGGCCTCATCACGTGTGGCCCACGCATTGCCCGCCTCGACCGAGGCACCAAAATACAGTGGCCAGTCGAACAATCCACCACCGGTTCTGCCGGTACGACGCTGGTAGACGAGCCGACCCAATGCCGCATGCGGTGCCGCGATCGCCACGCGGTCCAGACCGGACAGATTCAGAAACCCACCAAGACGGTAGGCGGCATTGACGACATTGTCGGCATTGTTGGCGGTCGCCAGATCGAGACCGACCGACCATGTATGCCGACCCCAGGTGCGATAGCCGCTGTAGGTCGAGAAATAGGTCGTAAAATCCCGTTCCGAACCCAGTCCTTCCCGCGCCCAGTCGACGACCAGCTCATAGCGTGACCCGCGGGTCGGGAAGGCTGAATCGTCGAGGGTATCGAAGCCGAGCGATCCGCGCAGCCCACCTTGATCAATATCAAAACGCTGCAGATTCGGGTCACCCACGCGGACTTTGGCATCGCCATTGCCGCGATAAATGCCTGCCCGCAGTTCGGCGACATTGCTGATTTCACGCCCGAAAAACAGCCCAGCCTCGGCGGCGGTAAGGCGATAGCGCGCCAACGGGTCAGTGTCGGAAATCAGATTCACATTGGTCTGTTCGAAGTTCACGATCGGCGCGACAAAATAACGCAGGTCGAAGCTCAGTGGCTGAAAGAACTCTGTCTCAACGCGGGTGTTGGTGCCGAAGTCGAGGCTCGTCCGCCACTCTGCGCCGAGCCGATTGACCGCCGTACGCAGGAAGCGCGCCGACACGCCAAACGCACCAGAGCCCTCGAAATCTTCTTCAAACGCGATACCAAAGCGCATGTAGCCCGGCCCCCAGGATTTCGCGCGAGCATCGATCTCGAGCCCCGTCTCATCTCCGTGGCTCACGACGCGATAGTCCACCTGTTCAAACAACCCGAGGCCATAGATTTTGGCGAGATCCTCACGCAACTGCTCGGTCGACAGCGGCGCACCCGGCGCAGTCGCTATCCGCGCCTGGATGACCCGCGGCGAGATATCAGCATCGGTGCGCAGATCGACGAATGCCGGCACGAAGTCAAGGCCTGCGCGTTTGCGGCGCGTCGCGGTCATCGCCTGGTAGCGATCCGCTGTCAACGCATAGCGCTGCAACCCCGGCGTCGCGTCCAATGCACTCTGATAGCCGATTTCGATCGCATCCAGCGCGGACAGGAAATCGGTCGACGACAACAAACCCAGCGCCGGCTGAATCAACAGATCGCCGGCGCTGAGCAAGCGACGCTGCTCGCGCGTCTCGCGCTCGATCAGAATCGTCAGCATTTGGTTGGATACTGCCAGTGCCGAGTCGATACTCTCCGCCGGCAACAACGGAAAACCCACATCGACCGCAATAATGATATCGGCGCCGAGCTCCTGGGCGACCTCCACCGGCAAATTCATCGCGATACCGCCATCGACCAGCGTCCGGCCATCCACTTCGGCCGGCGCAAACACTCCGGGTGCGGACATACTCGCCCGCATCGCTTGCGCCAGATCGCCCTCGCCGATGACGACAGTTTCTCCGGTGACGATGTCGGCCGCGACTGCGCGAAACGGTGTGGGCAGGTCGTCAAAGTTCTTGATCGATGAGGTCGACAGCGAAAACTCGCGCAAATACAAGGCAAGCTTCTGCGCCTGGATCAGGCCTTTCGGCAGCCGGACTTTACCGTCCCGCACCCCGAGCTCGAAATTGACCAGAAAATCGTCGTCATCGCGTTTGCGACGATAGGTCAGATCACTACGCGGTGGTGCATCAACAAACGCGTCCAGCCAGTCGATGTCGCGAATCACCTGTTCGAGCTCATTCGCGTTCAGACCGCTGGCATAGAGTCCGCCAACGACGGCACCCATGCTGGTGCCCACCACGAGATCGACGGGCACCTGCATTTCTTCGAGGCGCCGGATTACGCCGACGTGTGCAGCGCCACGCGCGCCGCCGCCAGATAGCACCAACGCAATCCGCGGCCGTGCGGTTTCGACCGTCGTAGACGCACCTGCCTGCGACTGGCTGTCCGCGACCGCCGTCGAACATAGCGCCAACCATAGTATCGCTGTGGCCGCCCACCGACTATCGAACTGTTTCCCCATGGCGGGCAGTATAGCGCGCCAGCATTGGCACCTATGCACCGGATAGCGGATAATTGGGAATCAGGCCGGTGATCGCCGGCTGCACGATTATTGGGAGCACAACATGTCAGAACCGACCATTACGCCGCCGGCCAACGGGGAAAAGATCACCATCGATAACGGCACACTCAACGTACCGGATCGGCCCATCATTCCGTTCATTGAAGGCGACGGCACCGGTCCGGACATCTGGCGAGCAACCGTGCGGGTGCTCGACGCAGCGGTCAGCAAGAGCTACGGCGAGCAACGCAAGATTGAGTGGGTTGAGATTTTTGCCGGTCAGAAAGCCAACGATCTGTACAACAGCTGGCTGCCGGAATCGACCGTCGACGCCTGCCGCGAATACTTGGTATCGATCAAAGGCCCGCTGACAACACCGATCGGTGGCGGTATCCGCTCGCTCAACGTCGCCTTGCGGCAAATGCTCGATCTGTATGTTTGTCTGCGGCCGGTGCGCTGGTTCAACGGCGTACCGTCGCCCGTACGTACACCCGGCGAGGTCGACATGGTCATCTTCCGCGAAAACACCGAAGACATTTATGCCGGCATCGAATTCGAAAAAGGCTCCGAAGCCAACGCGAAATTTCTCGAGTTGTTCAAGGAAAACTTTCCGGCGGAATACGGCAAGATTCGCTTTCCGGAAACCAGCGGTATCGGTTTGAAGCCGGTCTCGGAGGAAGGCACGGGTCGTTTGGTCAAAGCGGCGATCGAATACGCGATTGCCAACAAGCGCAAGAGCGTCACATTTGTCCACAAGGGCAACATCATGAAGTTCACGGAAGGCGCATTCCGCAACTGGGGCTACGAGATGGCTGAGCGCGATTACGCGGATCACACCTACACCTGGGATCAATACGATCGCACCAAGGCGGAACACGGCTCGGACGCAGCAAATGCGGAACAGGACCAGGCGATTGCGGATGGCAAGATCATCATCAAGGACGCGATCGCAGACATCACGCTGCAACAGGTACTGACGCGCCCGGCTGAATTCGATGTGCTCGCGACGATGAACCTGAATGGTGACTACCTATCGGATGCGCTCGCCGCACAGGTCGGCGGCATCGGCATCGCGCCGGGGGGCAACATCAACTACCAGACCGGTCACGCAGTATTCGAGGCCACACACGGAACGGCGCCGAAATACGCCAATCTCGACAAGGTCAATCCGGGGTCACTCGTGTTGTCCGGAGAGATGATGCTGCGCTACTTGGGCTGGACCGAGGCTGCTGATGCCATCATCAATGCCATGGATAAGACGATCGCACAGAAAACCGTGACCTACGATTTCGCACGCCTGATGGACGGTGCCAAAGAGGTCAAGTGCAGTGAGTTCGCCGACGCCATGATCTCAAACATGTAACTGGCGCGCGCGAAGACCATTACGATGACGACCGCCTCGGCAACACGTGTACCACCGGCACTGGTGGCCGAGGCGGCGCATACCCTGCGTGATGCGTTCATCGACTACAACATGCGCTTTGGACAGATCACGCGTCGCGCCAAACGACGGTTTGAACAAAAGCGCTGGCAGGATAACCGTGCGGACGCTGTCGAAAGAATAGACCTGTACGGAAAATGTGTCACGGCGGCGGTGAGCGAAGTCGGTGACATCACCGCCGGTTTCAATGATGCGACTGCGTTGTGGCAGCAGATCCGCGATAGCTATGCAGAACAGATACAAAACTACCCTGATACAGAGTTTTTCAAAACCTTTTTTAACTCGGTGACGCGCCGTATTTTCAAGACAGTCGGTGTGGACGAACAGGTCGAGTTCGTCGCCACCGACGTGACACCGACCGCACATACACGCCAACAGCTTGAGACCCGCACCTATCGTAATCGCGGCGCATTGCGCCATCTGTTTGACGAGGCGCTGGCGGACTACTCTTTCGCCGTACCTTATCGGGATATTGATCGTACGATCGACTATGTGACGGCCGAGGTGGAGGCGTATACCGCAAGCCTTGGTCATCGCAGGCGGGTTCAGTCAATCGACCTGATGCGAACCGTTTTTTTCCGCTCGACGCGCGCTTATCTGGTCGGACGCATCGACGGCAATGACTGGAGATCACCGCTCGTGATTGCGCTCAAGCACACCGATGAGGGTATCGCGGCGGACGCCGTTATTCTGTCCGAAAATGATGTCAGCATGTTGTTTGGCTTCACACGCAGTTACTTTCACGCGGATGTATCGCGCGTCAGTGCGGCTGTCGCATTTCTCAAATCGATCATGCCGGCCAAGCCGATTGCAGAAATCTACACCGTGCTGGGTCGCGCCAAACAGGGTAAAACCGAACGCTACAGAACACTGGTCAGTCACATGACTCACTCAGACGACCTCTTTGAGTTCGCGCGCGGTGACAAAGGCATGGTGATGGAAGTGTTCACGCTGCCCTCATTCCCGGTCGTGTTCAAACTCATTCGAGACAAGTTCGCGTATCCGAAAGACATGGCACGCCAGGACGTTCTCGACAAGTATCATCTCGTATTCAATCACGATCGGGCAGGACGTCTCGTCGATGCGCAGGAGTTTCGCCGTTTGGAGTTCGATCGCGACCGCTTTACGCCGGAGTTACTCGATGCACTGCTGACCGGGTGCTCACAGACTTGCAGCATCGAAGGCGACAAACTGATCGTCGGACACTGTTACATCGAGCGACGGCTGTCGCCGCTGAACCTTTATCTGCAAGAAGCTGAGCCAGACGCCGTACGCAAGGCGGCGATCGACTACGGCCAAGCGATTCGCGATCTCGCGATGAGCAACATTTTCGCGGGTGATCTATTGCTGAAAAACTTTGGGGTCACCCGCCATGGCCGTGTCATCTTCTACGATTACGACGAGCTCTGCCTGGTCACCGAGTGTAACTTTCGACGGCTTCCTGAGGCGGAGGACGAAATGGATGAAATGCGGCAAGGTGCCTGGTTTTATGTCGGCCCGAACGACATCTTCCCGGAGCAGTTTGTCCGCTTCCTAGGTTTTCGCCAGGATGCGCGCGAAGCATTCGTGAAACACCACAAGGACTTGCTGGATCCCGACTACTGGATCCGTCTGAAGCGCAAGCTACAGTCTGGCGATATGCCAGAAGTCGTACCCTATCAGTCCAAGCAATGGAGCGAGCACGCCGGTCCGGGACACTTTGTCACGCCGAGTTAAGCGTCGCTTTCAGAACACGCCGTCGTAACGGCTCAGCCAGTGCCCGCCATGGCGACGCTGCATCGGCGTCAATCGCGATTAGCCGCAGCGGTTTTGAAGAAGACGCCTCAATCGCTGCGCATGCCGTTGCCAACGAGGCTGGCAAACGACCACAGCAAATGATGGCTTGCAACGGACGTTGTTCGTGCCAATCTGTCAGCGCCTGCGTGCTGTCGGTTTGACGAACGAGATGACCGTCGTCGGCCAGCCAGCCCCGTACCGTCTCGACGAGTACTGCATCCGTTCCAAATAACGCCACGTGCATCGGCGTTAGTCCCGTGTTTTGCCGGCGCTGATAACGCGGTATTTATAACTGGTGAGCTCGGCGGCGCCGACGGGACCACGCGCATGGATGCGGCTCGTGGATATACCAATCTCAGCACCCATACCGAACTCTCCACCATCGGCGAACTGGGTCGATGTGTTGTGCATTACGATCGCGCTATCGACGGTATTGAGAAAATGCTCAGCGCTCGCAGCGTCCTCGGTGATAATGCTGTCGGTATGCCCGGAGCCATACTCAGCGATGTGTGCGATGGCGCCTTCAACACCATCGACGACACGGACGCTGATCACCGCTGCGAGATATTCAGTACGCCAGTCTTCCTCATTCGCAGCCAGTGCGCCCGGCCACAGTGTGCGCGTCTGCTCACAGCCACGAATCTCGCAACCGTTGTCTGCGAGCGCTTGCAACGTCGCGATAGCGGTTGCCTGCGGCAATGCGGCATCGATCAACAAGGTCTCAGCGGCACCACAGATACCAGTGCGGCGCAGCTTCGCATTCAGTGCAATATCGATGGCCTTCTGCGCGTCGGCGGCCGCATCGAGATAGAGGTGGCACAAACCCTCGAGATGACCAATGACTGGCACACGGGCTTCGCGCTGTACGCGTTCTACCAGTGAACGACCGCCGCGCGGCACAACGACATCGAGGCAGCCACCGAGCCCGGTCAGCATGTCGCCGACCAGCGCGCGATCCTGGCTAGGCACCATTTGTACCGCATCCGGATCAACACCAACATCCTGCAATGCGTTGCGCACCGCACTCACGATTGCATGCGAGCTCCCGGCGCTCTCGGAGCCGCCGCGAAGAATCACGGCATTGGCCGACTTTAAACAAATCGCTGCCGCATCGGCTGTCACATTCGGACGGCTCTCATACACGATGCCGATGACACCCAGCGGCACGCTAACACGCGTGATGTCGAGGCCGTTGCCCGGCCTATTCGTTGCGATTATCCGGCCGATCGGGTCCGGCAGCGCTGCGATCACATCGAGCGCATTTGCGATCGCCGTGACGCGCGCTGACGTCAGCATCAACCGATCGATCATAGCGGAAGACAACGCGCGTGCCTCCGCTGCTGCGACATCGCCTGCATTAGCCGCAAGGATCTCGTCACTCGCCAACCGCACTCGCTCAGCCATGCGATGAATCATCGCCGTACGCTGACCGGCGTCGACGTGTTGTAGTTGTCGCATCGCGCGTCGTGCGCGTTGCCCCATGGCCAACATATCAACCGTCATGATGATCTCACTCGCCGTCGTAAGACCAGATCATCGGCATGGATAAGCGCATCGGTTCGTTCACCTCGCTTAGCCTGCTGCATCCGAGCGCGGGCATCATCGCTACTCATGCGCACCAACCCCGCCGCGACCTCGTCTCCATCGCAGTACACCGCAACGCAATCGCCCCGCCGAAACTCTCCGCTGACCGCCCGCACTCCGATCGGCAACAAGCTGTTGCGCGCTTCCAATGCGCGCAGCGCGCCGGCGTCGATATCGATACGCGACGCGTGCTTTAGGAAAGCCGCTATCCAGCGCTGGCGAGCACGACGCGGCGTGACGGCCGGCAGAAACAGTGTGTGCTTGGCACCCTGTTTGAGGCCTCTTAGGGGGCGCGCATCGGTACCCGCAGCGATGATCATCGCAATGCCGGCTTGTGTGGCTATCTGGGCGGCCGATAACTTGCTCCGCATACCACCGGTTCCGACCGCATTAGTCGGTCCGTCCGCCATCGCCATTAGCGCATCATCGATCTGGGCGACTTCAGGGATATGCTCAACAGAAGACGTGTGCGTCGGATCACCGCTATACAAGCCATCCACATCGCTCAGCAACAAGAGCACATCCGCCCCGATCATTTGCGCGACACGCGCCGCGAGGCGGTCGTTATCGCCGTAACGCAATTCGTCTGTCGCTACCGTGTCATTCTCGTTGATCACGGCGACGACACCCGCAGCCGCCAGCGTGGTGAGTGTATCGCGCGCGTTTAGGTGTCGACGCCGATGCTCTGTGTCTTCCGGGGTCAGCAAGACTTGCGCGCACCGCAACCCGGCGTCTTGCAGCGCTTCACGCCAAGCGACGCTAAGCTCAATCTGTCCGATGGCCGCGGCTGCCTGTTTCTCGGGCAGAGTCGACAAAGACGCGCGACCACCCAACACCGATGTACCGAGCGCGACGGCACCCGACGATACAATCGTGACCCGCTTGCCGTCTGTAGCGAGCTCAGCAATATCAGCTGCCAGCGCGACAAGCCAGTCGCGACGCAATGCCCCGTCCTCGACCAACATCGCGGACCCGATCTTGATGACGATAGAGTGGCACGACGTCAGGTAGTCGTGCGCCCGGGGTTTCATCTAATCACTCCGGCATCCGGCAAGGACTCACCTTCCAACACGCGGTCACCGCGCGAGATTCCGAGACTGCCGCTTCTGACCATCGCGCCGATGCTGCCTTTGGCGCGCAGTGTGGCGACGAACGCATCGACGTCAGCCGTCGAACCGGCGAACTCCACTGTGAAAGCGTTGGGATTGTCATCCAGAACGCGGGCGTTCGATGCCGTGCAATGCGTCACCAATTCGCTCACATCGACACGACTCTCAAGCAACTTGACGAGTACGAGTTCGCGTTCGAAGTGATCGCCCAGCGTCATGTCCAGCATGTCGACGACATCGACCTGTTTGCCGATCTGTTTGGTGATCTGCTCGAGCGCTGCGTCTGATCCACTCGTGACCAAAGTGAGCCGAGAAATCGCCGGATCTTCGGTCGGCGCTACATTCAATGATTCGATGTTGTAGCCGCGCGTGGAAAACAGGCCGGTCAGCCGTGTTAACACGCCGACTTCGTTTTGCATGAGCACGGAAATGACATGACGCATGGTGGGTTGTCCGTTTCTCTGGAAACTGTTGATCGCACAAATGATCAATAACACGCGGATGTTCGCCGATGGACCGCGCTATTGCAATGCACAATACGATGCCACACACTCAAACCGCTGTGTCGCGACAGCATGAGCTCACCAACTGATCGAGAAACCTGCATGAGCGCGAATGCCCAATCTGCCGCCACCCGGCATCCGTTGGCCGGCCAAACGATGACCGGCGCCGAGATGATCGTACAAGTTATCGCTGACGAAGCCGTCGATTGCGTATTTGGCTACAGCGGCGGTGCGATTCTGCCGACTTACGATGCCGTGTTCCGATTCAACGTCAAGCACCCGGGCGAGTCGGGCCAAGGGGCGCTGCCGTTGATCGTCCCGGCCAACGAACAAGGGGCCGGCTTTATGGCCGCCGGATATTCGCGCGCGACCGGCAAAGTCGGGACGGTGATGGTGACGTCGGGGCCAGGCGCGACCAACATGGTCACGCCGGTTCGTGACAGCGCTGCCGATTCCATCCCGATGGTGGTCATTTGTGGTCAGGTACCACGCGCGGCTATCGGCACCGATGCCTTTCAGGAAGCACCGATCACCGCCGTCATGGGCTCGGTCGCCAAACACGTTTTTCTAGTCACGGATCCGGAACGCCTGGAAGCGACGATCAGAACCGCTTATGAGATTGCACGCACGGGTCGACCGGGGCCTGTTGTTGTCGATGTGCCCAAAGACGTGCAGAACTGGAGCGGCGTTTTTCAGGGTGATATCAAACTACCGATTCCCGGCTATCGTAAACGACTGGCGCGCGTCCTCGAGAACCGCCTGACAGACGAAGACTGTCAGCAGTTCCTGCGCCTACTCAGCGCCGCTGAGCGCCCACTCATCTATGCCGGCGGCGGCGTCATCAACGGCAACGCGTCGGATACCTTACGCCGGCTCAGCGAACGGCTGGGCATCCCGGTCACCACGACATTGATGGGCATCGGGGCCGAAGACACCACCGACGCATTGTCACTGCACATGCTGGGTATGCACGGCATGGCCTATGCGAATTACGCCGTAGAAGACTGTGACTTTCTGATCGCGGTCGGCGCACGGTTTGACGATCGCGTTGCCGGCGTGCCGCAGCGCTTCGCACCGAACGCGCGTCACGTCGCACACTTTGATGTCGACCCGTCGGAAATCGACAAGGTCAAATCCGTTTCATGGCATCACACCGGCGTGCTGACGCAGGACCTGGCCGACGTCCTTGCCTACGCCGAACGTGTCGAGTACGAGAAAGACTTTACGCCGTGGCATCAACACATTGCCGACCTGAAGAAAACCCACGCATTGAACTACGATCGGGATAGCGCGCTGATCCAGCCGTATGCCGTGATTGAGGCCATCAATGCACTAACGAAGGGCGAGGCCATTGTCACCACAGGCGTCGGTCAACACCAGATGTGGGCTGCACAGTATTTCGATTTTCGCGAACCCCGTTTGTGGCTAACGTCAGGCAGCATGGGCACGATGGGATTCGGAGTGCCCGCCGCCGTTGGCGCACAGCTCGGACGACCGGACAAGTTGGTAATCGATATCGATGGCGACGCTAGCATCCGAATGAATCTCGGCGAATTGGAAACCGTGACAACGTACGATCTGCCGATCAAAGTCGTCGTACTAAACAACTACGGCGATGGCATGGTGCGGCAATGGCAAAAACTCTATTACAAAGGGCGGTTGTCAGCTAGCGACAAATCGCTACACCGAAAAGACTTTGTCAAGGCCGCCAAGGCCGACGGGTTCGACTATGCGGTACGACTCGATCATCCCGACCAGTTGCAACAGACCATTCACGATTTCATCACATTCGATGGGCCCGCCTTCCTCGAGGTGATTATCGATCCGGATGCATCGGTTTACCCGATGGTTGGTCCGGGACAGAGTTACTCGGAAATGATCACCGGCGAGTTTATTGCCAGTCGCGAGGCCGACGACAGCAAAGACGTCAGCGAGACAGAATCGTTCTAGTCAGAGCGGCCCGATGATTCGCCACGTTGCGCCGTGATAGCTTTTGCCAGCAGCGCACTATCGATATTGCCACCGGATAGCGTCACGACGGTCGTCTTGTTAGCACACAAGTCAGTATTGCCGAGCGCAGCGGCCAGCGCGACGGCTCCGCCGGGTTCAACGATCAAACGCAATTCGGCGGCGGCATAGCCGACGGCGCGCAACGCGGCTTCATCGCTGACGGTCAACACACCCGACAATTCACGCTGGTTGACCGGAAAAGTCAGTCGACCGGGTGTCGGTGTGAGTAACGCATCACAGATCGATGCCGTCGCTGCGGGATTGCTCAATCGTTTCCCTGCCTTCAATGAGCGACGCGTGTCGTCTGCCACGTCCGGCTCGACGGCGAAGACCGACACCTTTGGCGCACTCTCGTGCACCGCCGTCGCGATGCCCGCTGCCAGACCTCCGCCACCACAGCACACGAAAACCTGGTCCGGCGCGCGCCCTTGTAACGCGGGATCACGCATGATCTCAAGCCCGATGGAGCCCTGACCGGCAATCACATCCCAATGATCATATGAAGGTATCAAAGGGCATTGCCGCTCGCGCGCCAACGCCTTGGCGATCGCCTCACGGTCCTCGCTGTAGCGATCGTAAGCCACGATCTCTGCGCCGAGCGCTACTACCGCCTCGCGTTTTACGCGCGGTGCATCGGAGGGCATGACAATGGTCGCGGGAACCTCGAACAATGCAGCGGCGAGTGCCACGCCTTGGGCATGATTACCTGACGACCAGGCGATAACCCCACGCTGTCTGTTCGCTGCCGGTAACGCGGCGATGGCATTGTAGGCACCGCGTATTTTGAAAGAGCCCGCACGTTGCAGGTTTTCTGGCTTCAGCAAAACGCGACCACCAACACGCTGATTCAACGATGCGAACTCGAGCAGCGGTGTCGCATTAACGACCGCTCGCAATCGTTCTTCTGCGAGATGGATACGTTGGATGAAATCGGTAGGGAGCGGGTTTGAAGGCATGCCGCATGTTAACGCGACCATACCGAAAACCCCACCGTACAGGACGTTCGTCGGTGAGATAAATCCGCCGCGTGTAGCAGCCAAACTGCGAAGACGTTGTCACGCACGCTGAGAATACGAGACGCGATGCCCACATGCGGCAGACCACTCTGTTTCCCGGCACTGGATTCGCATTATGTGAAACCAATATTTGCGCGGCTACAGTCGGCTCGCTAATCTGGCATCTGGGGAAAGGAAGCATCACGGCGACGTGATGCGGGGACACAAGCATGAAGCGCACCGATTTCACGTTCCGTGAATTCATCCTGTTGATGTTGACCGGCTCCGGCATTGTGGCGGTGTTGCCATTCACATTTATCCGTTTTATCAATGGCGAGTGGCTCTTGTTCACGTTGGACACCGGGCTGATTTTCGGACTGGCTGGTTTGTCTCTGTATGTCATCAAGACGCACGATCACCGTATCGCCAGCATCGCCGTTTGTTTGCTGTGTCAGGTCGCGATCGTCGGGACAATCTATATTGCCGGCATCGCCCAGCTTTACTGGATGTATCCCGCCGTCGTGATCGCCTACTACCTGCTGAGGCCGTCGGAAGCTATCATCACTAACCTGCTCGCAATCGCGATTATTTCACCGCAGTTGTTCGACGCGCTGAACGTGCTGTCATTGACGACCGTCTATGCGACGCTCGCCGTGACGATCGCGTTTTCCTACGCGTTTTCCTACGTCACAGAACAACAGCGGCGACAAGTGCAGGAACTGGCGGCACAAGATCCACTGACGGGCGCCGGCAACCGTCGCGCGCTGCGCCAGCGACTCACGGAATTGGTCGACTCGCACCAGCGCAATCCGATTAGCGTCTCCATCATGTTGATCGACCTCGATCATTTCAAACGCATCAATGATGACTTCGGACATGCGGTCGGTGACGATACGCTGATCGGTGTCGTCGCATTGTTGAAGCAACGTCTGCGTACGACAGATCGCATCTATCGGTTTGGCGGTGAAGAGTTTGTGATTGTGGCTGAGAATGCCGGTGCCGTGTTCGCGACGACATTGGCAGAAGAGCTTCGTGCCCTGGTCGCCGAAACGCCGATTATCGAAGAACGCCAGGTCACGCTGTCTGTAGGGGTGGCTCAGCTCAACAAAGGTGAATCGACGGACGACTGGCTCAAGCGAGCCGATGTCGCGTTATACAACGCCAAGAATGATGGTCGCAATCAAACGATCTGTGCACCCATTCTGTCGACCAAAGATGGCGGTAAAGTTACCGACCTGACTGCCAGCCAGCGCCCCGCTTAATCGCTAACTGTCGGCAGCCAGATGCAACGGACTAGCGACCGGCCGACGCGACCAGACTAATGGAACGGGTGCTTCCCGTCGCTGAAATATCGGTCGTCGCCACACGATCGCGGCCTTCGCGCTTTCCGAGATTGAGCGCTTCATCTGCGCTCTTGAATACCGCTTCAAAATCATCGTGACCGGCGACGCAGGCGATCCCAAACGTTGCTGTGACTCGGTGATGGTGGCCGTCGACAATGATCGCCTCACGCCGGATGAAAGCGTGAATCTGTTGCGCGACGTCATGTGCCTCTGCCTGACTGGTCTCCGGCAATAGGATCAGGAACTCCTCTCCACCCCAGCGTACACCGAGATCCGTGCGGCGGATTCGCGTCTGAATACGATGTGCGAACTCAATCAGCACGGCATCGCCATGATCGTGACCAAACTTGTCATTGATCTGTTTGAAATGATCGATGTCCATCAGGATCATCGCGTAATCGATCCTGCGACGCTGCAGCCTGGCCACGCGCTCCGCCAATGCATGCCGATTGGCCATGCCGGTCAGTGCGTCCGTCCGAGCTACTTCGTCCAGCCATCGGTTGGAGGCCCGTAACGCTTCGTTAGCACGTGATTGCTCACGCATACGACGGTACATCCACGTCACGCCAAGACTCAACAAGGCCATGCCAAACAGTACTGCCACGAGCACGGCGCGGTTACTGCGTGCCGCGATCTCCGCGATCTCTCGCTCTTTATCGAGTAACGCCATCTGATACTGATGTTCCGTAGCCATGCGCTTGAACTCTAACTCGGCGGCTCGAGCCACCGCATTTTCGGTTTGCACGGCAGCCTGATGTGTCGCGAGTTCATTGTTGTGCTTCAGTGCAGTATCGACATCGCCAATCTGGCGATACAAATCGGCCAGGTAGGTGTGTACAAAAACCTCCCACTGCGGTTTGCTCTCCGCGCCGATGATGCGATCGACTTGAAGCAATACTGTTTCGGCCTCGGACAGGTTGCCGAGCAAACGGTTAACGTCACCGATTTCAAGCAGCGCATAGACGATAACCATCTGATCATTCATGGCCTGCGCGAAAGGTAGCAATTCATTGAAGAGCTGCAGCGATGCCTGATATTCACCACGAAACTTCTGCAGCATCGCGAGATCGTTCACTGCACGCATGTATTGATCGAAGTAACCACCGGCTTTGAGAATGGTCGCAGCCTTTCGATAGCTCGCGACCGCATCGTCCGGACGGTTCAAGCGTGCATACGTACTCGCCAGCAGATAAGTACCCATGCCTAGCATTTCATCATCGCCCGACAGGCTTGCCAGGCGAATCACTTCTTCCGCCCACCGCTGTGCCAGTTCGAACCGACCGAGTCGGACCAGTGACATCGTTTTAACGACGGTCAACTCTGTGCGGACGTCAACATCGAGACTGACGTCGATCCCCAGCCCATCGTTGACGGTCTCAAGCCCCATCCGCGGGTTACCATGATTCACGTAAAACTCAGCGAGCATGGACAGGACACGTGCCTGTTGTTCGCTGGTGCCTGATTCATTGGCGCGGTCCTGCAATTGCAGCGCATCAGCCAACGCGAGCGTGTTCTGTTCGTCTGAGAACAACGCACTCACCCGATCGATTTCCTGGTCGATCGATGGCAGCACCTCTGCGGTCGAAACAACGGCACACCACAAGCTCAGCACAATCGCGCCGAGCCATCGGGTGAGACCTGCATTCGAATACCGCATCTTCATGCATGCCATGGTATTCAGCATGTTCCGAGATTTATGCCGTACCGGTCACAAATTGTCGACATAATGGCGACAAACCCTGTTTTTACAGTGATTTTGTGACCCGCACCTCACAGCATCTTGTGCGTCATTTCACATATATGGAATTCGTTGCTACACCGGTCTGCGTTGATCTTTCAAAGCGCTCCAAAACGATCCATCGCGAGCAGACCATCTTGCTTATAGATCACGCCATCCTTCATGACGAAAGAGACATTTTGCAGGAGATTGAGGTACTCCAGAACATCGCCTCTGACGCCGATGATGTCCGCATACTTGCCTTTCGACACCGTACCGAGATCTGCCTCCACATCCATCATGACGGCAGGCCAATACACAGCCGCGCGAATGACATCCATCGTGGGGAGCCCCATCACGCGCACCAGAACATCCAACTCGTTCCATGTAGACTGGCAATGAAACTTCATGGGAATGCCGCTATCGGTGCCGATCAGAAACACGACACCGGCTTCGCGAAGCTGCGCAATCTTGCGCTGTAATGTCGGTTTACGCAGCGGCGTTAGTCGCGTGTAACCAAGTTGCCCAGGCGCCGCGATCGATTGCTGAATATCGGCAATCGTGTCCGACTTCAAACCTAGCTGCCAACACGCATCGTCGAGTTTTTCCGGGTTGGCAACAGTGCGGTCGAAATTCCACAGGCCTTCCACGGTCGGGGTCCAATACAGCGGACCACCAGCCACTCTGCCGGTCGCCGTTCGCTCACGCAACATCGCCATCACATCAGGCGGATATTCCGGCGCCGTCGTGAGCCCGGTATGTTCAAAATTGTCGACGCCGATACGCAGACCCACACGTACCTCATCCGGCCGGTGCGAGTGCGCAACCACTTTCATGCCATGCTCATGGGCGCGATCCACTATCGCCTGGGCCACCTTCAGCGACATCTTGTCCTGATCGATCAGCTTGACGATTTCCATGCCCGCTGCATGCAATCGATCGACTTTGGATCGCGCGTCGGCGACAGAAGCAACCGACCAACGATAGCCCTTCTGCCAATCGTCCACTTCTGCCTGCAGAAAAGGGCCCGACGTCCAGAGTCGTGGACCCGGAATTTCGCCAGCGTTGATGCGGCGTTTTACCGACACGGTCGCCTCGAGCGGCGCACCCAGATCGCGTGCCGACGTCACCCCCGCCGACAGCAACTGTGCCGCACTGGCCGGCATGATTTCATCGGCCAATCGGTCCGCATACGCTCGTTGCCAATGCGGGTAGTTGGCATGCCCATTCAGCATCAGATGCGCATGCGCCTCCCAGAGACCGGGCAGTAGATCCATGCCTTCTGTCGAGACAATACGATACTCATCGGGTACTGGCAGTGTCTCAACGGTACCCACGTCGACGATACGATTGTCTTTGACCAGGATGACGCTGTCCTGAATCGGTGCGTGTCCGTAGCCATCGATCAGTCGGCCACCGACCAGCGCAATACTCTCAGCCAGCGCGATGCCCGGCATCAGTAGCCAGGCCCACAGCAATAGTCCTTTCATCGTTCTCCCCCTCGTTCTCTGCTTGCATACCGCCCTGCATGCGACGCTGCTATTCGAGCGCAACCAGTAGCTCATCCGTTTTGGCAGCGCAAATAAAGTCGTTGACCGATAGCCCGTCGATCGCGTTGGTCGTCCACACCACCGTGCAAACTCCGTAGCTGAACTCGATCAACGGGTGATGTCCTTCGACATTGGCGATCCATGCCACCGCGTTCACAAACGCGAGCGTCCTGGAGTAGCCTGGAAATTGTAGGCGTCGCTCAATGCGCTTGGCTGAAGGATCGAGGCGCCAGTCGCCGTGTAAGGCTGGCATCAGTGACTCAACCTCGGCAGATTTCAGTGGATCAACACCGCCCTCGCACGGCGCACACTTTTTCTCGCGCAGGCTTGCGCTGGTAATGGTTTCAGACTCGGTCATAGTTTGAGTATAACGCTCGCTACAGCAGGTGTTTGTACTCATCGCAGATAGAGCGCAGCGTTGTTTTGATATCGCCGAGTCGAGATGTCTCGACAACAGGCCTTGGCAACCCGAGTTCTTCCAATTTGAGGTCAAACTCGTCTGCGACGTACATTGCCATGTCGCGCGTCGCTTGAGTATTGAAACTCAGTTTTAGCAAGAAGTCCTGACCGCCTGTCGCAGCATCCGGGTCGATCAATCGAATAGCCGCCAAATAGACATTCTGTAGTGAGTAGTCGTTATGCCGGACGGACCAATCCTGAGCGTTAAGGAATGTCTCTGTCACCCAGCCCTTCGTGGCGGCAGACTCTCCCAAGACGTACTCAATTTCGCCCACAGTGCGCAATGCCATGTAACGCCCGTGCAACGCGGCGAGCCAAGCCCAGTCTCGCCCTTTCCTTAGCAATTCGCGTTGTTCGGAAGTACGTTTTCTCTTTGGCGACACAATGGTCCAATCCGCCTGCTGAGTGCGTAGACCGTTCATGGTCATATACTCTCCCACACGCGTCGGTGAAACATCGCTCGCCAACAGCAAGTGCATCTTCGCCAGGACCACCATCGCTGCAGAATCTCCCTGCTCAGCAAAACTGCGTACGTCGTCAAAAGACAATTGCACAAGGCTCTCAATAGGACCGCCGTCTCCAAACGCAGCCATTGACTCGATACGTGCACGCTCGTGCTCAAAGTCCTCGCTGGGAAACACATCGAAAGGATGCTTGCAGTCTTTTTCCGCTGTTGTTTCAACCAAAGCCACCGGTTCTGAAGCGGGTTCGGTTGACTGTGCGGATGGCTGTGCGGATGCAGCAGCGGCCGACGCAGGCTGCTCTGCCGTCGCGGACATTGGGGTAGCGGAAGACCCCAGGCCGAGATCACCTTCCTCACCTCCAACAAAAAAGGTCGCCAAACCGATCAGTGCGACAACAATGAGGATAATCGAAACGTTGCGATTCATATCGTCAGACTAATCGATGTGACCCCGGTCGTCACGCCCACAAAAAGACCGCCGGGGACCAGAAGAAAGGGTAGCAACAGCCACAGAGTGATGCGGGGAACACCCGGGGTGGGCACATCACGGCCGCGTGGTTGTTTGCTGCCCAGTCTCCTGACCCGCGACGGCCAGGTGGCGAACCTCTGTTGATCAGTGCGTCAGTCGGGCGAGCTCGGTACCGGCATCGTCACGATAGATCGTCAGCGTGACTTTACGCTGCATCGCAAATTGGTCCGGGTCGTCGGCGTTCGATGTCGTCAGCATCGACTCTCCATGGCCAAACGTGCTCATCTTTTCATCGGCAACGCCCGCCTTAGCCAGAATCGCGCGCACGGCTTCAGCGCGCTGCAACGACAATGTCGCGTTGTATTCCACACTCCCGCGGGGGTCCGCGTAGCCATCGATCTGAATCGCAAGCCCCGGGGCTTCGTTAACTACCTCGGCAAGGTTAATCAGTCGCTGCTCCCAGTCTGCCGCGACCTCCACACCATCTGTGCGGAATGGCATGTCCATTTCGATGCCTTGCTGCAGGAAACCATGTAACTCAATCACGCCGCTCTGCTCGAGCGTTTGCAGGTGATTCAAAACCTCTCCCGCCTCAACCTGCTGTTCGCGCATTGCCGCGTTCAGTCGCGAGACTTCCGCCGAGCGCCTTGCGACATCGCTCTCAAGACTTTCAACAGTCACATCTTTCTGATGCGAGCGGTCACCCGCAAATGCGCCGATCGCTGCACCAATAATGGCGCCCGGCGGCCCACCGACTGCGGCACCAACCGCAGCACCGGCACCGACACCGGCGATTTCTTTCTTGGACGCTTGCTCGGCTTGTGCCGCGCTGGCGCTAACTGCCAATGCAACCACCGAAACGCCTGTAATGAAGTGTTTTCTCATGACCATCTCCTTAATGTTCAACCAAGAACGTGTTTCAACGTTGACTAGTTGAACATCAGGAAATGGACCAGACCGGACGGAATACGACCGTATTTGCGATCAAATATGACGAATTATGGCGAGACTAGCGATCGGTGAGTGCGACAAAAGTGCCGCCATTGCGTCGACACAACTCGCGCATCAGGGCTGCGAACTGTTGCCCTGCGATCTGCGCCTGACCGGGTTGTCCAAACTGCAATGGAAAACCGACCGCGTGAATGCGCACGCGAGGTCGCCCGGTTTCATCCGGCCGATTAATGCGATCGACGGTGCGCGCCACCGCCTCGACCGAGTTGCCGCTGAAATCATCGCCGAATACATACAAGCTGATCTTCTTGTCAGGCGCCCAGAAGGTACGAATCGCAGCGTTGATCCCCTGCGTCGGATTCGAGTCGCTAAACGCGCGCCACGTCGCCATCTTCTGTCGGATCGCTGAACGTAACTCCGGCGAATCTTTCATCCATTTGCGAGCGAACGAACCAAACAAATAAGCACCGTTGTCGTTCATGATCTGGATACCCTTGACCGTCGGGTACAGGTCCAGTGTTTCATTGATTTTGCGTTGCACCAGACTCCAGCTAAAGCGCTGCATACTGCCCGACGTATCGATAATGAAAATGATGTACTCGCTATCAACGGGAATACCCCCGATCACCGAATTGGTGCGATTGGGCGCACTGGCCTGCAACCGCCGCATCTCTTCCGTCAGACGTTGCCGCGCTGCACGCAGCGCACCGACTTCTTCGCTGGCGATAGACGCTTCCTGACTACTTGCCTCAAACTCGCCGCGCAGTTTCGAGAGATCGCCGCTCAAGCGACTGACCAGTTCCTGCTTGTCGGTCTGCTCCTGAGTAATGACGCTCAATTCTCGACGAAGTTGTTCGGACTCGCCACGAATGTCGAACAGCGTTTTTTCCAACTCCTTGATCACTCCATTAAGGTCCACGCGAGTGAGCTCGATCGTCGTCGGCTCATAAATACGGGTCAGCACCAACAGCAAAATGATGGCGCCGAAACCGCAACAGATGCAGTCCAGAAAAGACAGGCTGAAGCCATCCGGATCGCGTCTTACACGTCGTGCCATGCCGTTCCCCTCGTTTACGGCCAGTCGTCGCTGACGCTCATAAACGAGCCGCCAGTGCGATAGGCCAATCGCCAGTACTCGGAAGGCGCAAGGTAATCGCCTTCCATTTGGTACATCAGGACATTAATCGGGATACCGCGCGGCAGGCGTCGAACCGCCTGACCGAACAGCGTGCGTCGTTCACCCGCCGAAACGGTGCTCTTTGCTGGCTTGTTCTCGCCGACTGTCGGCAAGCCATCAACCAGCAGCAAGATGTTGTCGGGCCTCGGTGACAATCGCCGTGCGACATCAAAAGCCTCGTACAGATTGGTACCACCCGCAGGCGGCGTGCTGCCCAACTCCTTGACCGCCTGCGATAACTGCGTGCCATCGCCAACATCCAACCACACGCCTTCGCTGCCCGCGACCAACGGTTCCGCTTTGTCGCCAAACCGATAAATCTGGAATTGTGAGTCAGGACTCAACTGCGTTGTGATCCAATCAACCGACGCGACCGTCTGTCGCCACTTGGCCGACCGCAACTGATCCGCTACCGGCATATTTCGGCGCCGTATGACATTGACGATGGACTCGTCGAGCATACTCGCAGAGCTGTCCACCAATACCAGTGTTCGCTCGCCACGTAATCGCAGGCCGGTCAGATACTGGCGCGATCCATCGCCGGTGAACGCACGGACCTGATTGCCCGCGGGACCACTGTCGCGTGTCGCCGCCGCCAATCGCCGTTTGGCCTCTTCCAGCTGCTTGATGTCGGAGCGGAGATTCTCTTCGCTGTCACGCTTGGCTAGCGTGGATCCGTCGTACTGGGATAGACGTTCTTGCAGCTCCTGAATACGCTTCAGCAACAATGCTGTTTCGCCTTCCGAACGCACGATATCGTCTTTCGCCTCGGTTAAGGCATTGCGAAGTTGCACAAGATCCTTACGTCCCTCCAACACCTCACGCTCGATCTTGCTAACCTCACTGCGCTCTTCCACGGTTTCCTTGTCGGCTTGCTCCGACACCGTGGCGTTGATGATCATAAAAAACAGGATCACAGCACCAAAGCCACAACTCATACAATCGAGAAACGATAGGCTAAAAATATCGGTACGGCGTTTCTTACGCATTACAACAAGACCTCCCGGACAAGTTGAAACTCGACACCCGGTGTACCGACTCGCAGCACGTCACCGGCCTGCAAAGAAGCACTGCCACTCACACGGTTGCCGTTAAGAAAGGTGCCGTAACGGCTGTGATCGTTCACGATGCATTGATTGCCCTCCAGCCGAATCTCGCAATGCAACGCAGAGACGCCCGGCGGCTGCCCCTCGAGTGTAATGATGCGCGCAGACGCCGCGTCACCGGCCGCGCCAATAGCGAGTGGTGCGTCGGACAACGCGACGACGACGCCATCATTGACCAGATGGGTTGGTGCGAATGTAGCCACCGGCGCTGCTATTTCCGGCGGCTCCACCTGCACACCGCGAAGGGGTAGCGCTTTCTGCACCTTGCCTGACACCGCGGGTACCGCGTTGTCGAGCGCCGCAAGATTCTGTACAGCCGCGTCGTCCACGATTACGAAGTAGTGCCCGCCAACACGTGCCGTCAGGTAGGCCGCAAAGCCTGGTAACTCGGCAACGCTTGCGCACATTTGCAGCGCCGGTGTGTCACCACCAGCCAACGCTGCGCGTGTCATATCACTGATCCGCTGGTAGTGTGCCGCGACCGCATTCACGACATCGACGCGTGTCGTTTCAATGACGTGTTCCTGACCGGCGTGCTGCATGCTGATCGTCGCGCTATCTTGCTTGTCGAGTTCTTTCAGCCACTGCGGCATCTGATCGACCAATGCCTGCTCGGTATCGGCGCTATGCAGGGGATCGAACCGACAGTCCTGCACAAACTTCTGTGCGAAGAACTTGATCCAGGATTCCCGCATGGCCAATAAACCGCTGCCGTCCAGGGTCCGCGCATCGGTCAAGGTATTCTGATCCACCGTCTGGTGGAACCGCGATACGCTCGCGCAGTGAAAACTGATATCGATATGCACGAGCGCTTGTTCGTTGTAGCGGCTGGCTGTCGCGGCGATCGCCTGGTCGACAATGGCCACCGGTTGCAGCTGGTTGGCTGACAGAATCCCGAGCAACAACGATACGGAGTTGTTGTCCAGGTAGCTTGGCAACACCAGCACCAATTCGTCGCGCTTTGGGATATTCGCAAACAGTTGGTTGAGTTGCGCATTGACGAGATCAGCTCGCGTCAGCGATGTACCAGGCAATGCGTCAGTGTCCGGGCGGTACCAGTGATCATTGCTGCTTTGTCGCGGATGGCGGCGGGCATCACCGACCGCCTCGTCACCAACGGCGATCACCTCGTCCCTCAAAAAACGCACGACGCCGGGCTGCGTCACACGTTGGCCATCCGACCAAACGGTGAGTCGTGCATCGGTGATGTCGAGAATCTGGCGCATCGTCAGGCGTTATGCTCGGCGTACATGTGGCTAATCAAACGTTCGTCGCAATAGGCTTCGGTATCAAATACGAGGCGCTCTTGCATCAGCTGCAACTGATGAACCAGGAACATCAGGAAGATACTGATCAACAGGGCGATAAAGGTCGAGTTAAACGCGACGCCGAGGCTTTGGGTGACGCCGGCAATGTCGCCCTCGACCGCACGATCCGCCTGTGCGAGCGCCTCTCCGATACCGCGGACGGTGCCGATAAAGCCAACCGACGGAATGGCCCACGAGATATAGCGAATCATCGACAGTTCGGACTCCAGCCGATCCGCCTCGGACTCGCAGATGGTATGCGTCGATGAGGCCACATCCTGTACATTTCGCGTCGAGCTGAATCGTTGCAGCGCCGCCAATAGTGCGCGGGGTAGCAGCATGCGTCGCAGCGGTGTTTCAAGCGCCTGAATCTGGCGGGAGTACTCCCGGGTATCCTCCGGCAAAACCCGCATCCCCTCGGCGACCGTAACCAGATTCCGGTCGAGCAGATCACGCTCTTTGATAATCATCCATGCCTTATAAGCCATGATGGCCAGCGCCCATAACATCAGGATAAAGCAGGCCTCCTGCTCGAAATCCTTGATCAGGACCCAGACCGAGCGTTCGCGTACGTAATCCGGGTCTTGTTCGGCAGCGAGATTTTGTGCCGCGATCGCCTCTGCCGCCGCTGGCCGAATGACCGTGACATAACTCGCATGCACGATGACTACGGCGACGACCAACGAGAACAATTGGTAGACAAATTCAACGGGTATATTTTTCTTGTTCATTCAGATATCCACCGGATAATCGAGTGACTGATCCGCAGAGACATTCTGCGACGGAATAAAATCTTCATCGTCATCGCCGTAGATCAATTCGGCATCTTTCAATACCTGATCGACAGCAGCATCTTCGGCGGCCAGTTCAGCATCTTCTTCCGCTGTGCTCTTTTCGATCGGCGGTGCCTCGGCGGCGGCTTCGGTCGTCGGCTGGTCGTCCGTCGTCGACACCTGCCCGAGCGCGATGCCCGCGAGTGCAGCCAGAAACAACGACACAATCAATAATCTGGGTGACACGTCTCTCTCCTGTCAGTTACCGGCATCGCGGATAATCCTGAAACCGATGTCGTCGCGCGGTTCTGAAATCCCTTCGCGATACGCCAGGCGCAATCGCGAGATATTGGCGCTGCGCCAACTGGCACCACGAATGGTATGCACTGTCCCTTTGGCAGGGCCACGGTAGTCTATTAATGGACCATCCACGCTCGGATTAATTTCGTAGATATCGTGCATCCACTCCGCCACATTGCCATCGAGATCGAACAAACCCGCTGCATTAGCCGCGAAGCTACCAACCGGCGCCGAGGCCGGGAAGCTATCGCGGTATCCATTTAAACGATTGTCCAACAGTGATTCCGCGCTGTCATCGGCGATGTTGGCTGTTTTTTCCGGGGGCGGCAGGGCATCACCCCAACCAAAGCGTCTCGGATTGCCCGGTCGCCCCGCATATCTTGTGATCCACACCCACTCTGCCTCCGTCGGCAAGCGATACCCATCGACCCGTTCGTCGACCGGTGAGAGCTCACCAAACTCCCCCACATACGCGGGCGTGAGGCCCTCTTTTTCACTCAGCCAATTGCAGTACGCCGCTGCATCCTGCCAACTAACGTTGACGACTGGATTGCGATCGCCGGCTAGTGACGCATATACATCGCCACGTGAGTCGTGATTGCGCCTAAACGCGGCGAACTGCCGGTTGGTGACTTCCTGTGTCGCGACATAAAATGCACGGGTGATACGAACGTCGCGTAGCGTTTCGTTGCTGCGTCGATCGGCCTCGCGTCGTGAACTCCCGCGTTGGAACGTGCCGCCACGAATGTAACGCATCGTGTGTTCATTGAAGACCGTAATTTCCTGGTCAATTTTCGCGAGTGCGACCTGCTCGGGTGTTTGCAGCCGCGCATCAACCGTTTGTGAGAAACCTGGCCGCGGTGTGACGACGGTCGTGTAATCCACATACCCCTGACGTGACACGCGGATACGCTGTGGCTCCGCTGGCAGATCAGCTTGCACGGTACCACGGCCCAACTCGCGTCCATTCACGAAGACCACAGCATCCGTGGGTACAGTGCGAATAGTGATCTCACCGCGCCGTGCGCTCAAGTTAAGCGACAACGTATCCTGACTTGCCGCCGGTAAACTCACCCGACGCGTCACCGAGGCATAGCCTTGACGCGTTAATCGTAATTCGTAGCGACGATCCGGCTCCAATGCCAGTTTGATCGGCGTGCGTCCCTGGTACTGACCGTCGAGCGTAACGCTCGCTGCACTCGGTACCGACGATACCGAGAGCAGTGCATCCGCCGGTTCAAACGTTACCGGAGCCGCACTGACCGATGTATTCGCGAACACGACATACGTTCGCTTGACCGGTTTGTAGCCATCGAGTTGGTACAGCACCTCATGCCGACCTTCCGCTAGCTCAATAGCGCCCGGTGTCGTTTCGGTAAGCGCCGCGCCATCGGCGACGGCAAACACGCTAGCACCGGCGGGCTCGGTCTGCACGTTGATCCTCGCTCGATCACTGATCAACGCCACATCGAGCTGCTGACGCTGTTGCAGCCCTGTCACGAGAATCTGATCCTGCCAATCAAGATAACCGGGGGCGGATACAGCCACATCGTAAGTCGCAGGTAACAAACCCTCGAAGCGAGCGGGCAGCGCTTGCTCGTACTGGTTACCCTCGCTGTCAGTCAGCCGCACCGTGCCGCTCGCCGCCTGCGCCGACACGATCAATTTGCCGGGCAACGGTTGCTGCTCGAACAGCACACTGCCGAGTGAGCTATCGACATCGATGTCTCTCGTTAGATCTGCATAGCCTGCAGAGCGCAATCGCACGCGATGTACACCCGGTCGTAACAGCCAACGCCCGGCCACCGGAATACTCAAACCAGGCCCTTCAATTACGATACTGTCCGGTGTCGCGGGCAGCGTTTCGATGCGCAGCGACACAGCGGTGGTCAACCACCAGACGGCGGCGACCAACACAGCCAACGCGCTCGCCGCGATCACACCAACGGTACGTGAACGCTGCTCCGGCTGCACGGCCGCTGTGGCGGGCTGCCAATCTGCTGCGGTCAGAATGTCGTCGGCTTCCTGCGTCTGAAGCTGCGGCGGCTGCGTCGTAAATGCGCCGGCACGACTGTCCTGATCGAGCGCCACGACGTGATCGTCCATCGTGACTTGCAGATTCAAGCCAAACACCTCGATCTGTTGGCCCGGTTTCAAAAAGGTATTGCCGGTCAGCGACTCGCCGTCCAATGTCACCGGCGACGGTTTCAGTAAAGGCTGGATGAACACATTGCCCTGCAACAGGTCGAGCTGTGCGAGCGTCTGACCGCCCGGCCCTGCCAGTCGGATATCAGCAGCGCTCGCTGTGCCAATGACAACAGGAAACTGAGCATGCTCGAAGCGGATCTCCGAGCCTCCGTGCCGCCATATCAAGGTATCGATTGCATTACTCATATCGGTGTGTCACAAGCCACGATGATCGTCGGTACAGGTTGATCGGCAGCGACGCGAAACTGAACGCGCTTATCGACATAGCCCCGTCGCCGGCCGACGGCTGTGTAAACCCCAGGCCGCAAACGCAGCTCCTTTTGCTGGAACGTACCGAGCCGCTCTACGCGCAGCACATCGACGTTGGTCTGCCCGTCGGACTGCAGAACGACCGGGCGTGGCACCGCTGCAACGGTCAGCGCGGTAGTTAACGCATCGATCTGTGCGGTCAACGCTGGGCCGCGTGGCGTTAGTGCCTCCATCTGTGTGAGCAGCGCCGCCGTATCGCGAAGGGTTTGCGTATCGCTCAACTGATCAGTATTTGTCAGGATCCGCGTTGCACGATCACGCAGCGCGATGCGGCTGCGCACACGCGACACACCCTGACGCGCCGGGTCCAGGCTGCCATCGATTTCCAATACCGCTTCGTATCGCTCCAGCGCGTCGGTCCAGGCCTCTTCCGACTCGAGATTCGCCCCCGACTCCATCAGGCCATTGATGCGCTCAAGACGCTGTGCGAGTCGCACCTGTGTCAAGCCATCCTGCGGGCCGCGATCAGAGGGACGCAGCAAGCGTGCGCTCTCGAAGGCCGCGGTGGCAACGGCGAACTGCCCGTCGTCAAGCGCCTGAAAACCACGCGACATAGTTTGCTGGAACTCAATGCCCGTGAGCGCGTCATCGATACGCGTCAGTGCGGTTTGCGCCGGCAACCATTCGGCGTCGAGTGTCAGCGCCTGTTGATACGCCGCGCGCGCGGTATTGAGATCACCGTCTCGTTCCGCGATATCGCCGAGCGCCATCTGCTGCAACACCTCATCCAGATTTTCAGCACGCGCCAGACCGGCCGTGGCAAGTTCGTCGCCGGGCGTGATCGCCAGCGCCAGTTTGAAAGCTTGAATCGCCACGACGGAATTTTCGTCGAGCAACGCCTGGTCACCGTCGCGCATGGCCTGCTCGAACACATCGTTGACCTGCTCCGTCAATGGACGCAACAAAGCCAGCGACTCGTTGTAGCGAGCGGTTGCCTGAGCGTAGTCAGCCGCCAGATAGGCGGTGTCGCCACGTTCATATACGGCGATGCCTTGTTCGTATGCCGCACCAGCCCACTGGTCAGCGGCGCGTTGCTCCAACACTTTAAGCACAGACAACAACTGCCCAAGTATCTCCTCGCTTTGCGCACGAGCCTCAAGCCGGTCTTGTTCCGACAAGACCGGTGTCACAGGGTCCTCGGGGACTACCTCGGGCTCCACAGGCTCCGGCGTGCCGGTTTGTTGTGTCACAACAGGTTGCCCGACATTGTCACTGTCTGCGGCCAACCAGCGAAGCGCCAAGGTAAAGATGACGGCGAACACCGCGATCACACCGAGCCCGATCATCAACTGGCGAATACTAACTCCGTCGGCTTCATCGGTCTTTGGTGCCGGTGCATTCTCGAAGGCGCCGTGCGGCAGCGGCGTCAGCGGTGGCTTGCCACTCGCAATTACAGCTGCGGGTCGGCGTACCGCGATGTTGAGTTGTTGCAAGTCAACCTGACCGCGTTCGATCGAAGCCTGAGCCAGCGCATCGCGCACAGCTGTCATCGGCGGACGCAATGCCACAGGTTGAAATACACGGCGCAACAACTCGACGATCGCCAGCGGCAGATCACCACGCTCGCGGCTATCCGGGTCTCCGGTCGCCAATTCGACCATAACGCGTCCAATCGCATAGACATCGTCACTCGCCGCCAACGGCGCGCCGTCGGCACGTTCGGGGCTTGCATAAGCGGCAGTGCCTGCGTCGCGCGGTGTATTGGCCGAGGCATCGTCCACAATCGTCGCAGCACCGTAGTCGGCGAGGTAGGCCACACCCTGTCGATTCAGTAACAGATTGCTCGGCTTGATATCACCGTGTACGACGCCTTTACGATGCCAGTAGATAAGCGTATCGATCATCACCAACAGAGGCGGGCCCCAGACGGTGAGTGGCTGCTTGCACAAATCACCGAAGTCGGTGCCATCGATATACTGCATGGCATACGCCGGGCGCGCACCCGGATGCCATCCCAGGCCGCGCACGGTGTGCGGATGATTGAGTGCCCGTGCGATGTGCCATTCTTGCTCGAAAGCCGCCTGTGTCGCGTCGCGTTCTGCAGCATTGGCGTCCAGGATTTTCAGTGCGACGGAGATGTCCGCACGCGTATCGTGCGCGAGCCATACCTCGGTCGTCGCACCGGTATGCAGTCGCTCGCTCAGTACGTAGCGATCAGCAAATCGCTCCTTGTCGTGTACAGCATTCGATCGCATCAGCCAGCATCATTCTCGCCGTCGGACATGCGGCCATTGATGCCGATTCTTGGATCATCATCGAAGCCGGTTTCCTGAGCATTGATACGCCGCAACAGTTCTCGCCATTGGTCATACTGCGCGGCGGCAGTGCCGGTCAATCGCTGCGTCTGACCATCGACTTCAACCACCATCGGTGCCGCCAGTTGCCCGAAAGACTCGGACAATTCCGAGATGGCCAACCGCTGCACCTTTGCCTCAGCTAACTGACCGAAAGCGCTGAAGGCAGTCTCGAGGCCGCCAGCGATCGCATAGTTTTTCAGCGTTGATCGAGTGCGTCGCTCGGTGCCACTATCGCCCGCGTCGCCACGACTGATCTCTGACGCTGCGGCGACCATGGCGACTCCCGCCAGACCACGCAGTAACGCCGATCGCCGCAACCGCTGGTACTCGAGCTCAGACTCGCGTGACGCTTCTCGCCAATCCGCGTACGGCAGGGCGATGCCATAGTAGAAGTTGGCATAGTGCTCATTCAGCGTGTCTTGGAATAACGCATCGCGCGTTCGAATTTTTTCGAGGCGACGCGCCATCGGGTCATCCGGTGCGGGCAAGCGCACAACCGTCAGCTGGCCACGTCCGTCTTCCTCGACGTAGTCACCAAACGCGGTGGGTGCCATGTCTGCATAAAACTTCAGGCGCGCGGTGCGCCGAAGACGCTCGATATCATCCGAACCGAGAGTCTGATAGTGCTCGTAGAGGTCATTCGCAAATTCGTTAAAAATATTCTGGTAAGGGTCCAGACGTCTGTCGCGGTCACGTCCGTAGTCATTGCGATCGGTACGCGTCTGATAGCGCCGCTGAAACCAGCGATCACCACTCACATCACGCGCATAGAGTTGTATGTCGACGCGATTGCCATCCGAGTGGCGAATCGTGCCACCAACCATAACATCCGCAACGACCTGGTCACTCGGTACAACACGAACCGCACCCCAATGGCCGGTCGACTGTAACGTGCTCTTCAGGTGATACGGAAAATAGCGCGCCTCGGCGCGGCGAATATCGGGATAAACATCGTCGGCCAATTTCTTATCAGGCCCGGGTAAGCCCGCATCGAGTTCCAGAATACCGATGTCAAGCAACTCGGATTCCGCGACTGCGTCGGGCTCGCGAGTCAAATCGATATCCGGTGCAATGTAGTCTTTGGTCGCACAACCGGTCAGCGCCAGTAAGGTGGCAACCAGCCCTACTCTGATAACGTCAAATGTGTACCTCACCATGTGGTTCCTTTACCGATCAATCTGATCAGAGCCCTGTGTATTTGCGGTATTCGTCCCACAACTTCTCGCGGATGACCGGGTCCTCTTCGGCTTGCGCCGCTTCCCGCAGCTGGCGCGCGACAATATCGTCATTGGTCGGTGGCGGTATGTCTTCAGGCGTTCGCTCGCCGATCACTTCGTCCGGCACCGATGCCACCGATGCGTCACCACCACCGTTGCCGCCGCCACCACCGCCGCCATTGCCGTCATTGGCAGCGCCTTCATTGGCGACGATCACGCCACCACCAGAGCGTCCAGATCCACCGCTGCCTTGTGGTGCACCGCCAGGAAGCTCGCGATTGACCTGAGTCACTTCTTCTTGTTCTCCGGCAATAACGCCCTCGAAGTCTTCGATAGATTTTTCGAATTCATCGTCAAGACCGCCGTTACCGCCCGGTCCCGATCCGGCGCCGGTACCTGAGCCTCCACCAGTGCCATTCGGTCCGCTGCCGTCGCTAGATGTGCCGGTGCCGTTGGATCCGTCGCCAGATGTGCCGGTGCCGTCGGATCCGTCGCTGCCACTTCCATTGCGGTCACCATCGCCGCCGCCACTACCCGATCCGCCAGGCAGGCCGACACCCGGCATACCGACGCCGGGCACGCCAACGCCAGGAAAACCGACACCACCGATGCCTGGGCCACCAATGCCCCCGGAGGTACCAACGCCGCCACCGGTATTACCGCTGCCGGTACTACCACCGGACGTGCCACCCCCGGTACTACCGCCGGATGTGCCACCACCGGTACTACCACCCGACGTGCCACCCCCGGTACTGCCACCGCCGGCGCTGCCACCGGGCAAACCGGCGCCACCCGAGCTGCCACTACTGCCCCCAGCGCCGCCTGAGCTACCGCCAGGGAGACCGCCACCGCCGGAACTGCCCGAACTACCGCCGGAACTGCCGCTGCTGCCTTGATTGCCGCCTGATGATGGTGGCGGCGACGAAGATGCGCACGCGACCATGAGAACCGCCGCTGAGGTGAGCGCGGTTATCTTCAACCAACGAGTGACTATTGGGTTTTTTCGACTATTTATAGCATCGCCCATTGCGGGTTCCTCACAGAAAGCGGCATGGTCTGAAAAATTAGACCCGTTAACTCATTAGAGTCTTTCAGCGTGCGTATGGTTCAAGTGAGCGCGCGCCAAATTCCCTGACGTCGAAGGCTTAGCCTACCAGAATGTGGCCAGCCGTTAATCGGGTTTGCGATACAGAATTATCGCAAGATCGTCGGCCTTGCCTGGCACTGTCTGATCCTGACGCAACATACGTCGATGGGTTCGATCCACAAGCCGATCAACGGCGGTAGCAATCTGACCGCGCCGCATGATGTCCGTAATTTCATCCGTGAAAAGATTATCTGTGAGACCGTCGGACGCGAGCAGCACGCTATCGTGGCGGGCCAACTTAATCGGCGATCCAACCTCGATCATCATTTCATGGGTACCGACGAAATTGGAAACGACGTGACGCTCCGGGTGGAACATTGCGTCCTGCTCATTCAAGAAGCCGGCTGCGAGTGCGAATCCGACGGGAGAATGTGCCACCGTGTGCAATTTGACAGTGCTGCGCTGTCCGGTGATCAGCGCCACGCTATCGCCGACATGGAACACACGCGCCATGCGTCCCGCAATAGCAACCGCGGTTAGCGTGCATGCTGCGCCGCGCGTCTCGGCGACGACCGCCTGATTGGCGATGTCCATGGCGTGGATCACGGCGCTTCTGAGCTCATCGCCCTCGTTCGGTACAGACAGGATCTGGTCCCGCATCGTTTGTAGCGCCAGACGGGCTGCGCGTCGCCCGCCTTGAATGCCGCCTGCACCGTCCGCAACGGCCAGCACACAACGATCGTCATCGAGTTCGATGACCAGTAAGCTATCCTGATTGTCGACAGATTTGTCGGGCGATATGGAGCAATACAGTTCGGCCGTACCGCCGCCGACGGCGACACTGAAACGATCGGGCCCGTCTTGCTCGGGTACGAGTTTGCCAGCACTGAACTCCTGTGGTTCCGGTGGATGTATATTCATAGAATCAACGCATGATGTTGTTGATTAGCGCCAATACTCATTCACCGACTCCAGACACGTGTCACCCAAGCTATAACGACAGAGTCTCAGGCCCTGTCGTATCTGCCGGGCACTTCCCCAAGGGTGCCCGACAGCCAAACAATACCGCATCTGCGCCGATATTGGTTAAAAGCACCCACAAACTACGAGATTGGCAGCCAACCGCGGTGTGTACCAGCCGGATCAAACCACGTCCCTGTTACAGCGCATCGAATGCGCGTTGTGTCGCCGTCAACATCTGGCCGGCGTCCCGATAACGTCGTCGTGGATCTGGCTGTAACGCTTTGCGTAGCACCTGCACAAACGACTTGTTGGTCCGCGCCAGAACACGGTCGAGTCGAGGCGGTGGCCAGTCGAACGGATACTCTGGCAGCCGACCACTAAACAACCGGTACAACACAAGACCGAGCGAAAAGACATCGGACGCAAAGCGCGGTTTACCGAGCGCCTGCTCCGGCGCAATGTAATCGATCGTGCCAGAGCCGCTGCCCTGCACTGTGCGTTTGGCGACTTTCGAAAAACCGAAGTCGGCAAGTTTCAGCGTTAGCGGAGAAAACAAGATGAAGTTCTCGGGTTTGATGTCGCAGTGAATGACACCCACGCCGTGTGCAAAGGCGAGACCCCGCAGTGCCTGCAATGACAACTCGATGGCTCGCGCGTTGCCGATGCGTCGCTCCATGCGCTCGGCCAACGACTGCTCACCCAGTGGCATCGCGATAACAAAACAATCGCCGACAAAGTCAGCGTTCGCGACGCGAAGTATGTTGTCGTGATCGAGCTTACTTGCGATACGAACCTCACTCACAAAATCGGATACATCGTCGAGCAAACGCGTGCGCAGGTGCGGCACTTTCAACGCGACCGGTTGTTGTTGGACCGTGTCTGTCGCCTCGTAAACGGTCGCGAGCGGACCTTTCGCCAGCCGCGCCTTGATGCGATATTTGCCGACGCGCTGGCGTGCTCTGAATTGCTGGACCATCTGTTAAGGATAGCGGAATTCAGACGGTGAAACCCGCGTCGAACGCAAACCAATATAGATCGGTGAACAGGCTGCCAGTCGCCGTGGCGACGATCGGGCAACCGTCGGTAGATCTGGCGTGACAAGCCCTCTGGTCGCCGAACATTCTTTCGACAAAGCGGTGTACACAACGCTTACGCGTCCCGCTGGCGCATCTGATCAGCTACGCCTGACGAAGTACTGACCAAGATTGATACACAAAGGAATCTGTCATGTGGCGAAAAATGTTATGCGTAGCGGCGATGCTTGCGACCCATTCAGCGGGTGCGATCGCCGCGTCGGATTGGTCCATCGAGCCTTTCGTTGCCGAGTACAAGGTCAGTGTCGGGCCGGCGAGTGCCGCCGCCGTTGTGGAGCTCAACAGTCTCGGCGACTCTCGCTATGAGATCGTCTCAAAAACACGAGTGACAGGATTCTTCGGTCTGTTCAAACGCGGCAATATCGACGAGCGCGCGGTATTCCGTTTCGAAGACGGTGAAATTCTTGCGGAATCACTGGTGCGAGAGGATAACTTGAGCCCGGAGGAACGTAGCTGCGAGGTCTACTACCGGCCGCTGGAAAACGAAGCTACTGTCAAATTCAAAGGTCAGGAAAAAACCGTCACGATTCCCCGCAACACGTTTAATCCGCTGCTGATGCAAATCGCATTGATGCAGGATATGGCTGCCGGAGAAACACCAGAGGTCTACAACATCCTCGATCATGCCGGGCTCAAGCAATTCGATGTCAACGTTGGCACGGAAGGCGCTATCGACACCCCGACGGGCCAATTCGCCGCAATACCGGTCGACATCACCAATCCCGCCAACAATGCGGGAACACGGATGTGGGCAGTACCGGCCGAGGACTGGCTTGCGGTTGTCGTCGAAGCGCGCAAAGATGACGAGGTCAAGGCGACACTAAAACTGAGCGGGCTGCGCTGATGGTGCCCGCACATTGCGGGAGACAACACCGGTGGCCACAATCTCAACACCTGACCTGAGTGACATGGCGGGCGATCGCCTGAGCGTACTCGCCCCGTTGCTCAGAAATTTCGGCAAACGACCGGCATTTGGTGGTCAGATAGTTACCGTGAAGTGCTTTGAAGACAATTCTCTGGTCAAGGCTCAAGCGGACGAACCCGGCGAAGGTCGTGTGCTGGTCGTGGATGGTGGCGCGTCCCCGAGGCGCGCATTGCTCGGCGATCAAATCGCATTGAAACTGTCGGAAAACGGCTGGAGTGGCATCGTCATTTACGGTTACGTTCGAGACGTCGATGCCCTGGCGAATACCGACCTAGGCATTCAGGCAATAGGGGCGATTCCCGTAAAAACAGACAAACGCGGTCTTGGCGATATGAATGTCCCTGTGACATTCGGCGGCGTCACGTTCACCCCTGACGATTGGGTCTATGCCGACAATAATGGTGTGGTGGTTTCACCGGTCGCGCTCGAGCTGTAGCCCAGAGCGCGACCGACGAGAACTTTAAGTAGCGCCTAGCCAGCGCGCGAAAACTGCTCTTCTTCCGTTGAACCTGACAACGCCGTCACCGACGACTGGCCGCCTTGAATAACTGTGGTTACGTCGTCGAAGTAGCCTGTGCCAACCTCCTGCTGGTGCGCCACAAAGGTGTAGCCTTTGTCAGCATCGGCGAACTCTTGCTACTGCAAGCGAACGTACGCTGTCATGTCCTCGCGCGCGTAGTCGTAAGCCAGATTGAACATGCTGTTCCACATGTTGTGGACGCCCGCCAGTGTGATGAACTGATACTTGTAGCCCATCGCGCCAAGTTCGCGCTGGAATTTGGCAATCGTCGCGTCATCGAGGTTTTTCTTCCAGTTGAATGACGGTGAGCAGTTGTACGCCAGCAGCTGATCCGGGTACTCCGCTTTCACGGCCTCGGCAAACTTGCGAGCTTCTTCGAGATCCGGTGTTGCGGTCTCACACCAGATCATGTCGGCGTACGGTGCGTAGGCAATACCACGCGCGATGGCCTGATCGATTCCGGCACGCGTACGGAAAAAGCCTTCCGGTGAACGCTCACCCAGAATGAACGGACGGTCGTACTCATCAGAGTCGCTTGTCAACAGATCGGCTGCGTTGGCATCGGTGCGCGCCAGCACGATCGTGGGCACATCCGCCACGTCGGATGCGAGACGTGCTGCTACCAGTTTCTGTACCGCCTCTCGGGTCGGCACGAGCACCTTGCCACCCATATGACCACATTTCTTGACCGACGCGAGCTGGTCTTCAAAATGCACGCCGGCGGCTCCGGCGCCAATCATCGCTTTCATCAGTTCAAAAGCGTTCAGCACGCCACCGAAACCAGCCTCCGCGTCAGCGACAATCGGTGCAAAATAGTCGATATAGCCTTCGTCGTCAGGACTGATGCCTTTTTGCCATTGGATCTGGTCAGCTCGTGCAAACGCGTTGTTGATACGCTCGATGACTTTCGGTACCGAATCAACCGGGTACAGCGACTGATCGGGATACATGGTCATGCCGGAATTATTGTCGGCAGCCACCTGCCAGCCGGACAGATAGATGGCCTGTACACCGGCCTTCACCTGCTGCACGGCCTGACCGCCCGTCAGTGCGCCGAGGCAGTTCACATAGTCTTTGCCAAAACGCGCTTCAGCGCCGCCGTTGACCAGCGACCACAGCTTTTCAGCACCGCGCCGCGCGATGGTGTTCTCCTGCTTCAGTGAACCTCGCAGCCGGATAACATCCTCTGCGGAATACGGGCGTTGCACGCCACTCCAGCGAGGGTTATTGGCCCAATCATCCAAAAGCCGTTCTCGTTCTGCTGCGCGATCATAGTTGCCGGTGGTCATCGGAATTCTCCGTGGTTGCGGTGAAGAAGATGAACACATTTAGCCACCTGATCATATATAAGGCCAGCCTATTATCTGTATACTCAACATTCATTTTGTGAATGTTAGAGCCATGAACCTCGCGAAGACTGATCTCAATCTATTGGTGTATCTCGATGTATTGCTCCGCGAGTGCAATGTCACGCGAGCCGCGCAGCAGCTTGGCATCAGCCAGCCCGCAATGAGCAACGGCCTGCGCCGGCTGCGCGATGTCTTTGGCGATCCGTTGCTGGTACGCACCAGCGAAGGTATGGCGCCAACCGAGCGTGCCAAAGCCCTGCAGCCAGAGATTCGTCAGGCACTCGGGCAGATCGAACAATTTATCCAGCCGGTCGCCGAATTCGAGCCGTCCACGAGTGAGCGGGTCTACCGAATCATGTGCAGCGATTACGCGGAAGTCACGCTGTTGCCGGGCTTACTCGGTCGGCTGCGCAAGGAAGCGCCGAATGTGACGATCGACGTGATGACTCCGAGCGATGTGACGTTTCTTGACGTCGAGCAAGGCAAAGTGGATCTCGTCATCAACCGATTCGATGAGCTGCCTGTTTCGTTTCACCAAACCATCCTGTGGCGAGATGATTTCTCTTGTCTGGTGGCCAAAGCGCGCAACCTCGACACGTTGAGCCTCGACGCCTATCTCGCCTCACGACATGTCTGGGTGAGCAAAACGGGTATGGGGGTCGGCGTCGGCGTCGATCCGGAAGACGTCCAGCGGCTGGGATGGGTCGACAATGCGCTCGCCGAACTTGGCCATCGGCGCAATATCGCGGTGTTCACGCGGCACTACCTCGTGGCGATGCAACACGCAGCACAGCAAGACCTGATTGCCACAGTGCCGAGCCGCGCGGCTGCCCTGCTCGCAACCCGCACCGACGTTACAGTCATGCCGCCCCCTTTTTCGATCGAACCGATCGATCTGACGATGGCCTGGAGTCCATTGCTGCACAACAATATGGACCATCGGTGGCTCAGGCGTTGTTTCCGCGACGTGGCACAGGCAGCGACGGCCAACACTATTCCCGACGTGAATGATCGGAATTAGTCCGATCAGATAGACTTATAAAGATTTCGCCACCAGACTTGGACACCGATTTTCACGGAGTGCCCGCTATGAACCCGCGTACGACACGGTCAGCATTACAGATTGATGCCGGATTTTGTGCCTTCATCGAGACCGAGGCGCTGCCCGGCACAGGCATTGACGCTGATCAGTTCTGGTCCTCACTCGCCGCGCTGTTTACCGACTTGGCCCCAAAGAATCGTGATCTGCTCGCTGAGCGGCAGCGACTGCAGGCCGCTATTGATGACTGGCATCGGCAGCATGCGGGTAGCGGTCATGATCAGGCTGAGTACGTCGCGTTCCTGAAAGAAATCGGTTACCTGCTGGAGCCGCCAGCGCAAGCGCCGCAGATTACGACGGCGAATGTCGACAACGAGATTACACAACAACCGGGACCGCAACTGGTGGTACCGGTCATGAATGCGCGTTTTGCATTGAACGCCGCCAACGCGCGTTGGGGCAGTTTGTACGACGCCTTGTATGGCACCGACGCGATCAGCGAAGCGGATGGTGCGACGCGCGCCGGGGGTTACAACCCGATTCGCGGCGCAACGGTGATCACCTGGGCGCGCGCTTTTCTGGACAGCGCCGTGCCACTTGCGAACGGCAGTCATAACGATGCGGTCGCGTACGCGATCACCGGAGGCGCGCTGCAAGTCACCCTCGCCGACGGCTCAACCACTGGCCTCTCCGACCCTGGTGCACTGGCCGGTTTACGCGGCACGCCGGCACAACCCGATTTGATCCTGCTGCGCCACCATGGGTTGCACATCGAGATCATCATCGACCGCACCCATCCGATCGGCGCCGATGATGCGGCTGGTATCGCCGACGTCATACTCGAATCCGCGGTCACGACCATTCAGGACTGCGAAGACTCCGTGGCGGCCGTCGATGCGGATGACAAGACGGTGGTCTATCGCAACTGGTTGGGACTGATGCGCGGCGATTTGACGCACACCTTCGACAAAGCGGGCCGCTCGATCGAACGGCGGCTGCATGATGATCGGCATTATGAAGCCGTCGACGGTAGCCCATTTAGCCTGCCTGGCCGCAGCCTGTTGCTGGTACGTAATGTCGGTCATTTGATGACCAACGATGCGGTGCTGGATGGCGACGGCAATGAGATTCCGGAGGGCATCCTCGACGCACTGGTCACAACCACCCTCGCGTTACACGATTTGCGTAAGCAAGCGGGTGAGCCTGGCAACTCGCGCACGGGTAGTGTCTACGTGGTTAAGCCAAAAATGCATGGTCCAGACGAGGTCGCGTTTACCGGCGAGTTGTTCGATCGCGTCGAGCAAGCGCTCGGGCTGCCAAAAGCGACCGTCAAGATTGGCATCATGGATGAAGAACGTCGCACGACGTTGCATCTGGATGCCTGCATTGGTGCCATTCCGGACCGCGTCGTTTTCATCAACACCGGCTTCCTCGACCGAACCGGCGACGAAATCCATACCGCCATGCTCGCGGGCCCGATGGTGCGCAAAGACGATATGAAACGGGAACCGTGGATCGATGCCTACGAGCGTTTGAATGTCGACATTGGTCTCGCCTGCGGGCTGCGGGGCAAAGCACAGATCGGCAAGGGCATGTGGGCGATGCCGGACGAAATGGCTGGCATGCTCGCAACCAAGCATAACCACCCTGAGGCGGGCGCGAACTGTGCATGGGTGCCGTCGCCGACTGCAGCGACACTGCATGCGACGCATTATCACAGCGTCGATGTGTTCGCGGTGCAAGATAGAGTGGCCACGCGAACACGCGCGTCACTGGATGACATCCTGACACTGCCGCTCGCAGCCGATCCATCAGCGTGGAGCGAAGCCGATGTGCAAAGTGAACTCGATAACAATGTGCAGGGACTGCTCGGCTACGTCGTGCGTTGGATCGATCAGGGTGTAGGCTGCTCGAAAGTACCCGACATCCGAGACATCGGACTGATGGAAGACCGCGCAACCCTCAGGATTTCGAGTCAGCACATCGCAAACTGGCTGACACACGGTATTTGCAGTGCAGAGCAGGTCGAAGAAACGTTGCGCCGCATGGCTGCCGTTGTCGATGCACAGAACGCACACGACCCGCTCTATCGTGCGATGGCGCCGGACTTCGCGGCCAGTTTCGCTTTTGGCGCGGCCCATGACCTCGTTTTCAAAGGCGTGGATCAGCCAAGCGGCTACACGGAACCGTTGCTGCATGCGTGGCGCAAAAAGGCCAAGGCCGCTTTCACAGGCTAGCGTTCCTTTGATCGATATTATTGAATTTATTCGATCAAAATTATTTAGTTGATATATAAACTAAATGCCGATAGACTGCTGCGCCACATGATGATCAGGGCCCGACGGGATTGCACGACGCGCGCCAAAAACTGGAACAGACCGCATGGTTCGCGGTGGTCGATGCCTATGAAAAATGCGGCCGCCAATACGCTGCGATGCTGTCGGAACTATCCCTCACGGTCGCGCAGTATGACGCCCTCAACGTCATCCGGACGTTGGGCGACGCGGCCACGCCACGTGCGATCGCGGACCGCCTGCTGGTCACTCGGGGCAATGTGACCGGGCTGCTCAAGCGTCTACAAGAACATGATCTGGTAACAACTCGGCCGCACCCGGAAGATGCGCGCTCGTTTCTATGCGCACTCACCGTATCAGCACACGCACGACTCAAACGCGCTGACCGTGCGGCCAACACGTTTATTCGCCAGCAACTGGCACCGTTCAGCGATGCGGCGCTGAACATCATGACGCGTGACATGCGCCACATGTCATCGCACCTCGACACTTTAAACCCCACCACCATCGCCAGTGACGCGATAAGGGAAACATGATGACTTCAGCACCGCAACGCTTGGCTCCTGCCGCCCCATCTCGCTTTGCATTTCTCGGCGAGAGCCGGGCCGCCATCGATCTGGCACGTATGTGGTTGCCGCTCGCTGCCAGTGAATGCACCAAACAAACGCCGAAACAGGATCGCTTCATTATGGTGGTACCCGGATTCGGCGCAGACGATCGCTCGACGCTGCCGCTGCGCCGCTTTCTGAAAAATCGTGGCTATCGCGCGGAAGGCTGGGGCCTGGGACGAAATCTCGCCGGCGCCGATCTGCCGCATACGCTGGACGATCTCGACCCGCGCTGGGACGTCGAACCACGCGAACCTTATAACGGCGAAGGCGGTGTCCCTTACTTGTGTGATCGACTCATCGAACGGGTACGCGAACGCTACGCGGAGGTGCAAACGCCGATCACTCTGATCGGCTGGTCGCTCGGTGGCTATCTCGCGCGCGAGGCAGCCCGTGACCTGCCGCATATCGTCGACCAGGTCGTCACGATGGGCAGCCCGATTGTCGGTGGTCCGAAATACACGACGGCCGCGCGCTTTTTTAAAGCCCGCAAGCAAGATCTCGATTGGATCGAAGCTGAAATCGCCAAGCGGGAGTCGCGCCCAATCGAACAACCGATCACAGCGATCTACAGTAAGACCGATGGCGTCGTTGGCTGGACTGCCGCGCAGGACTACTACTCAAAAAACGTGCGCCACATCGAAGTCCGCGGTTCCCATATCGGCCTGGGTTTCAACCCGACCGTCTGGGGGCACGTGCTGGATGCACTGGGCGAACGCTACAAACAAGCTGCGTGATACGTCAGCCGTCGATCGCTTTGCACAGCGGTGTATCTGGCTCGTCACGACACACATCCGGCCCTCCGCGCGCGCGCCAGAATTCGTAGAAGCCCAGCCGTGCGACCAGATCGGCGAAACGCTGAGTTGATCTCGCGCTGCCACCACGAGGAAAGAACAACACGACCGACGTATCAAACAGATTGTCGGCAGACTCTGCCTCGAGCACGTCGAGCGCAGCGTCTGGCAGACCACTCTGATCGAGCATATGAAAAGCGAGCCACGCGGGCAGCCCTTGGTCGTGCGCTGCCTTAACGTCGCTGGCGAATAGACTGTCCGGCTGATCGGCGGACTCGCGCTGCCGCTCTACATAAGCGCGCAGCACCGCCCGATACGGCTCGAAAGGCGTCTCGTCGACCCACGCTATTGCGCGATCATATTCGCCGAGCTCGGTCATACCCATCCAGCGACCGACCCAGACCACCGGGGTCTCCACACCAAGATCCATCCAAAGAAAGTCGAGCATCTGCAGGCTTTCCGATAATCGACCAAAAGTACTTTCATTCATCGCAATCTCGGTCAGGATCGGCGGCGAATTTGGCTCAAGCTCGTTGGCGCGCTGTGTCAGCGCACTCGCACGATCCATTAAGCCCAGTTCTCTATAGTGGCCAGCGAACCATAGCAGCAATGTCGTGTTGTCGGGGTCTGCATCCAGCGCTTCCTGGAACACGCGCTCTCCGCCGAGCCAGTCTCCGCGGCGCCTGGCTACGGTCGCCATCACGGAGCGCGGCTCTGCCAGCGACGGATCGAGACGCACCGCGCGATCGGCGGCCAGTAATGCCTCATCAACAGCGCGCGCTTCGGTGACTGTGGTTGTGTAAGTTGGGTAAGTCAGCCACGCCGACGCCAGTGCCGCCCAGGCTTCTGCATAACTGTCATCGCGCTCCACGGCTTCCGTCAGCAATTTGATCGCACGTGCATTCGGTACCTCGCCACGCTGGCGCCACAAACTGCGGCCGCGTTCGTAGAGATCGCGTGCAATCGCATCTTCGCTAGCGGCCGGCGAAATCGCCAATTCTGTGCTGCGCGGCTGCACCCAGCGCCAGCCGACGGCTAGCATCATGAGTATGCCAATACACGCCAGCGACCAGACGATACGGAGCCGGCTACGCGGCCCTGACGCATTCTGGTCTCCGGTTGTAACAGAGCGCGCGCTCAGCCACGTATCTAACTCGGCAGGCAACGCATACACCGTGCTGCGGCTTTGGTGCTGTTGTCGATG